>NZ_JARVRS010000001.1:2499555-3124444 GCF_030209575.1 Leifsonia sp. fls2-241-R2A-40a
GGGTCGGTCACGGACAGCGTGAGCACGTGCGTCGCACAGGCGCGCGATGGCTCGCTCTACGTGACGGAGCTGCTGGGCGGGACGTACGCGCCGGGCGGCGCGCGCGTCTGGCAGGTGTGGCCGAACGGGATCGCGCGGGTCAAGTGGACGGGCTTCAGCACGATCCAGGGATGCGGCTTCGACGGACGCGGCAACTTCTATGTGACCGAGTTCCAGGTCAACGGGCTCAACCCGGGCCCGGGCGGCGATCCGGCCGGGGCGCTGGTGAAGATCAGCCCGAGCGGGCAGCGCACCACCTACGGGACGGGGCACCTGTTCTTCCCGTCGGGCTTCGCCTTCCGGGGCGGCAGCGCGTACGTGTCCAACTGGTCGATCATGCCGGCCAGCGGGAGCAACGGGCCCAGCGGGCAGGTGGTCCGCATCAACGTGGGGGAGTGAGCGGCGAGGGCACGCCGTCGTCCCTTCGGACGGTGGCGCGCCCTCCCGTCTCCGTCCATCCACGTGGATGAGTAGAGTGCGACGCGTGGACGATGACGCCGGTAAATGGTTCCTCAGCCGATCGGAGCGGGGAAACCCAGCGAGCGATCTTCAAGCGGGCGACGACGGGTCGTCGTCCTGGTCGGAGGGAAACCACGTTCGTCCGCTGGTGCACGGGGCGACGTACTTCGCCCGGTTGCACGAGGAGCTGACGGCACTCCGGCCGGGGGACCGGGTGTTCTTCACCGACTGGCGCGGGGATGCCGACGAGCGGCTGCTGCCGGACGGTCCCTCCATCGGCGAGGTGCTGTCGGAGCTCGCCCGGTCCGGGGTCGAGGTGCGCGGGCTGGTCTGGCGGTCGCACGGGGAGCGCGTGAAGGCGCCGATCAGCGGGATGTCCAACGAGCTGCTTGGGCGTCAGGTGAACGAGGCGGGCGGGGAGGTCCTGCTGGATCAGCGGGTGCGGCCGTTCGGGTCGCACCATCAGAAGTTCTTCGTGATCCGCCACCGCGACGACCCGTCGCGCGACGTCGCCTTCGTCGGCGGGATCGACCTCTCACACAGCCGCCGCGACGACGCCGAACACGCGGGGGATCCGCAAGCGGTGGACATGGATCCGCGGTACGGCGAACGGCCGCCGTGGCACGACGCCGCGCTCGAGCTGCGCGGCCCGGTGGTCGCGGATGTGCTCGAGGTGTTCGCCGAGCGCTGGAACGATCCGCATCCACTGGACCACCGCAACCCGTACCGGATGATGCTGCAGCGGTTCGCCGATATGCCGCAGCATCCGAAACCGTTGCCGGAGACCGCACCGCCGCCCCCGCGCGCAGGCTCGCACGCCGTGCAGCTCTTGCGGACGTACGGCCCGAAGCGGCCTCCCTTCCCCTTCGCGCCGGCGGGGGAGCGGAGCATCGCTCGCGCGTACGCGAAGGCGTTCGCCCGCGCCCGCTCGTTCATCTACATCGAGGACCAGTACCTGTGGTCGACCGAGGTCGCCGGGAGCATCGCCCAGGCGCTGGTCGACAACCCCCGGCTTCGGGTGATCGCGGTCGTCCCGCGGTATCCGGATTCGGACGGCCCGGTCACCGGGCCGCCCAGCCGTCTCGGCCAGCAGCGCGCGATCGCGCTGCTGCGGCGGACGGCTCCGGATCGCTTCGGCGTGTTCGACCTGGAGAACGGCGCCGGGACTCCCATCTACGTCCACGCGAAGGTCTGCATCGTCGACGACACGTGGGCCACGTGCGGGTCGGACAACTTCAACCGCCGCTCCTGGACCACGGACAGCGAACTCACCTGCGCGGTGTTCGACACAACGCCGGACCAGCCGGATGCACAGGGCGGATTCGCCCGCGACCTGCGCATGCAACTCTGGGCGGAGCACCTCGGCCTCGACCCGGACGACCGTCGGCTGCTCGATACCGATGGCGGGCTCGCGCTGTGGAAAGCGTCCGCCGGCGCGCTCGACGACTGGCATGCGAACGGACGTCGTTCGCCGCGACCTCAGGGGCAGGTGCGCCGCCACCGCGTCGAACCGGTGTCGCGCTTCCAGCGGCTCTGGGCGGATCCGCTCAACCGTTTCATCCTGGACCCGGATTCGCGCCCGCGCCGCCTCCGCGGGACCTCGACGTTCTGAGCCGCCCAGGAGGCGCCGGGGCGTCGTCAGGGGGTGTCGAGCCAGCGCTCGATCCGCCGGTGATCCGGGGTGAAGCCGTGCTCCACTCCCCACAGCACCGCTTGGGTGCGGCTGTCGGTCCCGATCTTCCGGTAGATGCTCCGGATGTGCGACTTGACCGTGTTGGGGCTGAGGTAGGTGAGCTCCGCGACCTCCGCGTTGCTCTTGCCCTGCGTGATCAGCGCCAGGATCTCGGACTCGCGGTCGGTGATCCCCTCCTTCTTACCGGGCCAGTCGAGTCCCTCCGCGCTGTGCGCGCGGGCGGGGGAGTCGCTCACCACGATCTCACCGGAGTGAACGGCCTGGAGCGCCGCCACCAGCTCCGGGGCCTGGAGGGTCTTCGAGAGGTAGCCGTGGACACCCTGCTCCCGGGCGCTGTCGATGAGCTCGGGATGGAAGTTCCAGGTGTAGACGACGACGTGACGCGCGCGCGGGTTCCTGACGAGTTCGCCGATCTGCGCGTGGCTGGACTCGGGCTGCGCGAAGGCGTCGTACAGGACGACGTCGATGGACTCGGACAGCGGTGCGTTCGCGTCGATCTCCGCGACGACGAGGGTGTCGCTGTAGTCGTCGAACATGCGTGACAGACCGAGGAGCACGACGTCGTAGTCGTCCACGAGTGCGATCGTGAACGGCTTGGTCGGTGCTGCGAGGCCCGTCGGCATGCGCGCCAGATTACACCCCTAGGGGTGAGGCGACCTGCCCGCGCTGGTGGTTGCGTAGAGCCAACACCTCATCTACCAGAAAGGGTCAGCTCATGAACATTCTCCTGATCGTCATCGCTGTGATCGCCATCATCCTCCTGCTCACGGGAGGCTTCGTCTCCTCGCTGAACTTCCTGTTGTGGGTCGGGATCGTGCTTCTCGTCCTCGCCGTGATCGTGTTCCTGGTCCGGATGCTGACAGGGAGCCGACGCGTCTGAACCACCCCTTTCCGGGGTGCTGAAAAGGCGGACCGGCCGGCTGGGCATGCTTGGGGGCGAGCGACGCCCGGCCGGCCGGACGTCCGTCCGCGGTGGGTTAGCATTCGGGGATGACGAACTCGGGTCCGATCGACGACATCCCGATCGGCGGTGACATGATCCGGCTCGGGCAGTTCCTGAAGTTCGCCGGTCTCCTCGACTCCGGCGGAAACGTGAAAGAGGCCATCATCGACGGCTACGTCACGGTCAACGGCGAGGTCGATCGCCGCCGCGGACGGCAGCTGCAGCTCGGCGATATCGTCGAGTTCGAAGGACGCAGGGTTCGCGTCTCCCCGTGAGGGATGCCCGCCGGCCGTGAGGCGCGTGCGGGCCGCGATCCGCTCATCCCCGTCCACGAAAGGCCTGAAGTGAACCTCACCCAGCTCGTCCGCTTCGTCGCCGTGGCTGAAGAGCAGCACTTCCCGCGCGCGGCGAGCAAGCTGGGCATTCCGCTCGCTTCCCTCTACTCGTCGATCTCGAAACTCGAAGACGAGCTCGGGTCTCCGCTCTTCGTCCGCGACTCCACTCCGACCCGGCTGACCCCTGCGGGGGCCGCCTTCCTGGAGACCGCGAAGGATGAGATCGCTGCCGCGCCTGCGCCGGCGGAGAAGCCCGTGGTTCCGGCCGGCGGCAAGGCCAAAGCGTCGAAGGGCAAGGGCCGCGCCCCGGCCGTGAAGGGGCAGCCGAAACCGTTCAAAAAGCGTCAGGGGCGCTAGCGTCACGATCGGCGCGGCCCGCGCATCCCGTCACTCGTGTTCGGGCAGGAGCGGTGTGGACCAGCCGGGATCGCGGCCGAGCTGCGCCGCACGGGCGACCGAGGTCGCGCCGAAACGGTCGCGGACGGCGTCGAGCACTGTGTCGAGCCGCGCTCCGTCGTCCCAGTCGATCGGCAGCTCGGGTTGGTAGCTGTCCGACCGTCCCAGCTGCGACAGCGAGATGCCGATGAGGGTGATGCCGCGCTCCGTGAGCTCCGGCTGAACGGCAGCCAACAGACCTCGGGCCACACCCAGCAGCACTGAGGTGCGGTCTGATGGGAAGCCGAGCGTGCGGGAGCGCGTGGCCTTGGCGAAGTCGCCGAAGCGCAGGCGCAGCACGACCGTGCGGCAGGTGCGATCCCCGTCCCGAAGCCGTCGGGCGAGGCGGTCGACGATCTGAGTGAGGATGACGTCGAGCTCTTCGGGCGTGCGTGGGCGGCTGCCGAGCGCTCGTTGCGAGCCGATGGAGCCGCGGCGCTTTGTGGAGTTGACCGGGCGCGGGTCGCGCAGCCGGGCCAGCGCGTGGAGGTGCGCGCCGGTGGCCCTACCGAGCAGCCTCTCGGCCGTGGCGGCTTCGAGCTCGGCGAGCTGACCGACGGTGCGGATGCCGAGACGGTGGAGCTTCTCCGCGGTGACGGCGCCGACCCCCCACAGCCGTTCCACCGGGAGCGGGAGGAGGAACTCCTGCTCGCGCTCGGGCTCGACCAGGAGCAGCCCGTCGGGCTTGCTGACCGCGCTGGCGACCTTGGCGAGGAACTTGGTGCGCGCGATCCCGACCGAGATGGCGAGCCCGACCTCGGCGCGGACCCGTTCCCGCAATCGCGTCGCGATCTGCTCGGGCGTGCCCGCGATGCGCCGGAGTCCGCCGACCTCGAGGAAGGCCTCGTCGATCGACAGCCCCTCCACGAGCGGGGTCGTGTCGCGGAAGATCGCGAACACGTCCTTGCTGGCCGCAGAGTACGCATCCATCCGCGGCGGGACGACAACGGCCTCCGGGCACAGGTCGCGCGCCTGCCGCCCGCCCATCGCAGTGCGCACCCCGCGCGCCTTCGCCTCGTAGCTCGCAGCCAGCACGACACCGCCGCCGACGATGACCGGCCGGCCGCGCAGCGCGGGCGCGTCCCGCTGTTCGACGGAGGCGTAGAACGCGTCGAGGTCGGCGTGCAGCACGGTCGCCTCGTCCCGCATGCCGTCCTCCGATCGATTGTCCGCTCAGAGGAATGGTCCCAGGGACCGGGGACATCGGACCGGGCTAGGTCGCCTCGAAGCGGGTGGCGCCGGGCCGCTCCGCCCGAATCCGCTCCACCGCCCCCGACCGCAGCCGCTCGTCCTCCACGACGACCAGCCCTGCCGCCTGCACCTCGCCCAGGTGCCGCCGCGTCAGGTGCTCACCCTGCAGCGGGATGGTGAACCGCTCGAGCAGCCACTGGCCCGCGTAGATCACGGCGACGTCGCTGCGGATGTGGTCGACGAGGACCACGGAGCCGCCGGGGACGACGACCCGCGCCATCTCCGCCAGGGCCGCATCCGGCCGGGGGATCGAACACAGCGCGAGCGCGCACACCACCGTGTCGAACGACCCGTCGGCGAACGGCAGGGCCTCCGCATCCCCTTGCTGGAAATCAGCCGCCATCCCGAGCGAGGTGGCGCGCCGTCGCGCGATGGCGAGCATCTCGGGGCTGAGGTCGACGCCGGTCAGCGTCACGTCATCCCGGTAGTGGGGGAGGCTCCTGCCGGTGCCGACCGCGACCTCCAGCACCCGGCCGGATGCGCGCGCGCCGATCCACTCGCGGCTCCCCGCCAGCATCGAGCGTTCCGCCTTCGCGACCTTCGCGTCGTAGGTCTCGGCGTGCCGGCGCCACGTGCGCTGCTGGCGACGCGTCTCCCGTGACGGCCCCGCGTTTGTCATGCCGTCATTGTGGCGAACGGCCGGCGGCACGCGCCACCCACCGGATCACCCGATGAGCTTCCACGCCCCATTCTTCGCCGTGGCGACCGGCGCACTCCCGGCGGTGTACCACTGGGCCTGATACGTGTGGCCCTGGTAGGTCACCTTCTCGCCGCCGTAGTAGACCGTGGCTGCGCTCCACGCGGGGATGCCGCCGGGCACCGCGGGAGCGACGATCTCACTCCACGGGCCGCCCACTCCGCCGGGAGCCTGGCCGCGCGTGTACCAGAGGGCTTTGAAGGTGCGGCCCTGGTAGCTGACCACATCGCCCGCGGTGAAGGGGCGCGTCACCGTCCAGAGTGCGGTGCCGTCGGCGGTCTTCGCGATCTCCGACCAGGCGCCGTTCTTGTTGCTTCCGGGCGCCTCACCCGAGGTGTACCAGAGGGCTTGGAAGACCGAGCCGTTGTAGCTGACCTGGTCGCCGGCGAGGTAGACCTTCTTCTTGTCCCAGGCGTCCGGTCCCTTCGGCACACCCTGCTCGCCGAGGTTCAGGTCGCACGGGATGCGTCCGCTGTAGAGCGCGTGGCCTTCGGTCGTGCTGCCCGGGCCGGCGCCGTAGATGCCGTCATCCGACCAGAGCACCTCCTTGGTTCCGTCGACGCAGGTCGAGTTCGGGGCCAGGGCGAAGCCCTCCAGGTTGTTCACGGGCAGGCCGGACGGCTTGCCGTAGACGACCTGGGGCACGATCGCTCCCGTCGTGCTGACCTTCAGCACGGTCGACGTCACCCCGCAGGTGTTGTCGCACAGCGCCCAGATGCGCTGCGTGTCGGCGTTGAACTGCACATCCATGACGTGCCCCATGCCGGTGTCGACCACGGCAACGCGGTGGAAGCTGTGGTCGGAGTTCAGCGCGTACGCGTAGAGCTTGCCGTCGTTCTCCAGGGCGGCGAAGTAGAGCCCGGTGCCGTGCTGCGGATAGTCGCCCGGCTTGTAGGTCTTTCCGGTGGACTGGTCGACGAACCCGTTGCCGGTCAGGTAGCTGTCGGGCACGAAGGTGACGCCCTCGAAGCCGAGGTTCGCCTCCGTCTTGTTTCCGGCGTGGAGCTCGGGGAACTCGGCGGTCAGGTCCCACTGGTCGGTCGCGACGAGCTGCGTGCCGGACTGCGTCGGGTCGAAGCGAAGGATGGAGTTGAGCGGGGTGGTGTTCGCCGCGTTGTTGCGCTCGGTGGTGACGTAGAGCGCGCCGTCCGGGCCGATGGTCAGGCCCTCGCTGTCGGGCTGGTTGGTCGCGGGGTCCGTGCCGCCGGGGAAGAAGATCTCCTTGCCGGCGCCCCAGCCGTTGGTGGTGTCGGGCACCCAGGTGTCGCCCTGCTTGACCATGCGGAAGACCCAGCTCTTGTTCTTGACGCTGTACAGGACGTTCGCGTTCGCCGGGTCGAAGACCAGGCCGCTGACGTCGCGTCCCTCGGGTCCGGTCGTGGTCTTCCACGCGCACTGCGTGTCAGAGACCGTCACGGTGGAGCTGCCGGGCCAGGCGGTCGGGGTGAGCGCGGTGGCCGGGAGGGTGCCGGTGCCGGAGGGAGCCTCGGGCTGGCAGTTCAGTGCCGGGCCGCCGCCGTTTCCGTCGGCCGGGTTGGTGAGGATGGTCGCGCAGGCGCCGGCGTTGGATGCGCCGAAGCTCTTGTCCTTGACGGAGGCGAAGGCGCCGCTGCCATCGGGGCACCGGGCGAAGGCGCCCGCGCCGAAGTCGTTGGTCTCGTCCGTCCCGGCCTCGCCCGCGGTGTACTCGGTCGAGTCCACCAGGGTTCCGGCGGTGCCGTTGGCGCCGTCGGGGAGGTACACTTTCACGCCGTCGCCGCCGCTGCCGAGACCCTTGGTCGACGAGAAGTAGACGTAGCCGTGGGCCGGGATGACCGTGGTCGCCATGCCGTCGGCGAGCTTCGCAGCGAACGCCGTCGCCGAGGCGGCCGTACCGCTGTCGATCTGCAGCCAGCCCGCGATGCTGACGTCGCTCGCTCCGCTGTTGTACAGCTCGATCGCGTCGCCGACCGGCGTGCTGCCGTTGTCGGAGGACACCTCGTTGATACGGACGTTCTTCCAGCCGGTGTCGCCGCCCGTGCCGCCGTCGGCGGGCGCGAAGCGGCTCGTGCCGGGCGAACCGATGTCGCCAGCACTGGACGCCCGCGACCCTTCGGCGTCGCCGACGGCGGAGAGCTGCCACTGCGAGGCGTCGTTCGCACCGAGCGCCGCCTGCGTCGCCGGGACGCCCGAGACGCCCTGCGTGCGCGGTCCCTTCGCCGTCCCGGTGCCCTGGTCGTTGTAAGTGAGCCGGTCGACGAGGTTCGTCACCGCATCCGGACCGTTGAAGATGTTGATCTCGTCCGCGCGGCCGAGGTTCGTGGTGTTCCCGGCGAGGATCTTGGCGTCGGCGCCGAGGCCCCACTCGCTGCGGAAGGTGGCATCGGCCGACTCGGTGACGATGGCCGACTGGCCGACCGCCAAGGTCCCGAGGGTGTCCAGCGGCACGGTGCCGGGCGTGCGGCTGTCGTCGTCGAACGACCAGCCGGCGAGGCTGACCGGCGCAGCGCTGACGTTCGTGAGCTCGAAGAATTCGCCCGACGAGGCGACCGGGCCGTACATCCACTCGGTGATCGCGACCGAGGGCGCGCTCGCGGCGCTGGCTGCGGCGGGGATAGCGACCGCGAGAGCGCCGGCGACGGCGGTCGCAGCGAGCACAGCGACGGCTCCGGATGTGTGAATTCTCATGAACCGGAAGCTAGCGATGTCGCCCATACAGGGGGCGACGGGATGGTGAACGGGAGACGAACGCGCCAGGGATGCGGGCGCCGTAGACCGCAGGGATGCGCGTCCGCTAGACAGGATCCATGCTGACTGGAACCGTGGTCGGGCTGCGCGCCCGGCACGAGGACGACATCCCGATCCTCCGCACCGAGTTGTACGACGACGTGGAAGGGTCGTCCCGCGCAGAGGGCGGACCGTGGCGCCCGGTCATGCCGGGGACGGACGACGCCCGGCTCAAGCCCGACGCCTCCAAGGAGGATGTCGTGGCCTTTTCGGTGATCGAGCTGGAGGGCGGGACGCTCGTAGGCGCCGCCACCGTGTGGGGGATCGATACGCACAACCGCTTCGCGCACCTCGGACTGGGATTGCTGCCGGCGGCCCGCGGGAAGGGCTACGGGACCGACATCGTCGCGGTGCTCTGCGAGTACGGGTTCACGGTGCGCGGGCTGCAGCGTCTGCAGATCGAGACGCTCGCAGACAACCACGCGATGCTGGGTGCCGCCGAGCGGAACGGCTTCGTGCGTGAAGGGACACTGCGTTCGTCTGCCTGGGTGATGGGGGAGTTCCTCGACGAGGTGGTCCTCGGCCTGCTCGCCGACGAGTACCGCCGGCGCGCTCAGGCGTGACCTGTCCCTCCCGCATTTCCAGGATACTGGAGGGGCGGGGGCTTGCCGCAAGACCCCGGTGATGCACCAGAATTGCTGGTCGCGGCCGGAATCGATCCGGTCGGAGATGGGGGATCGATGAGTGAGTTCGACGTCGACGTGGCGATCAGCGGCGGCGGCCCGACGGGGATGATGCTGGCCGCCGAGCTGCGGCTGCACGAGGTGCAGGTGCTCGTGCTGGACCGGGATGCGGAGCCGACGCGGCTGGTCCGCTCGCTCGGGCTGCACCCGCGCAGCCTCGAGATCATGGACCAGCGCGGGCTGCTGGAGCGGTTCCTCGCTGAGGGCACCCCGTATCCGGGGATGGGCGGCCGCTTCGCCGGGATCGTCAGCCCGCATCCGGTGACGCTCGACACGGCGCACGACTACATCCTCGGCATCCCGCAGCCGGTCACCGACCGCATCCTGGCCGAGCATGCGGCCGAGCTGGGGACGGAGATCCGGCGGGGGAGCGAACTGACCGGGTTCGAGCAGGATGAGGACGGCGTGACGATCGCGCTCGCCGACGGGTCGCGTCTGCGGTCCCGGTGGCTGGTCGGCTGCGACGGCGGCCGCAGCCTGGTGCGGCGGATGCTCGGCGTCGGGTTCCCGGGGGACGCCGCGACCACCGAGTGGCTGCTCGGCGAGGTGGAGGTGACGGCCGCCGCCGACGAGATCGCGGCCATCTCGGAGAAGGTGCGCACGACGCACCGCGGCTTCGGCATCGGGCCCGCCGGTGACGGGCTGTTCCGCGCCGTGGTGCCCGCGGCATCCGTCGCGGAGGACCGGACGGTGCCTCCGACGCTGGATGACTTCCGCTCCCAACTGCGGGCGTTCGCGGGCACCGATTTCGGGGTGCACTCGCCGCGCTCGCTGACGCGCTTCACCGACGCCACGCGGCTCGCCGACCAATACCGGGTGGGGCGGGTGCTGCTCGCGGGCGACGCCGCGCACGTCCATCCGCCGCTCGGCGGGCAGGGACTGAACCTCGGCATCCAGGATGCGTTCAACCTCGGTTGGAAGCTGGCGGCGGCGGTCGAGGGCTGGGCGCCGGCCGGGCTGCTCGACACGTACTTCGATGAGCGCCACCCCGCCGCGGAGGACGTGCTCACCATCACGCGGGCGCAGAGCGAGCTGATCTCCCCGGAACCGGGTCCGCAAGCGGTGCGACGGCTGCTCACCGAGCTGATGGGCTTCGAGGACGTGGGCCGTTTCCTGGCGGAGAAGGTCGCGGGCATCGGCATCCGCTACGACTTCGGCGACGGGCCGGCGCTGCTCGGGCGCCGGATGCGCGACATCCCGCTGGGCCGCGGGCGTCTCTACGAGCGGATGCGCGACGGGCGCGGGATGCTGCTCGACCGCACCGGGAGCCTGTCGGTCGGCGCCTGGGCGGATCGTGTCGACGTGGTCGCCGACGCGGCCGCCGAGCTGGACGCACCCGCGGTGCTGCTGCGACCGGACGGGCATGTCGCGTGGATCGGGGACGAGCAGGAGGAGCTGACCCGGCACCTGAGGCGGTGGTTCGGCGAGGCGTGAACCACGCCGCGCGTCACCGGGACAGCGGCAACTCGGCGATCAGCAGTTCATCGGCGCCGTCCGTCCAGGTCTCCGTGCGACCTACGGTGAATCCGGCGGGCGAGACCGTCTGACCGAGGTGCTCCGCTGAGTCGAACGGACTGTGGTCGAGGTACGCCGACGATGGTGCCGCGCGGTGGCGGCTCGGGTCGAATGACAGGAACGTCGCGGTGATCGCGCGACCGCCGGGGCGGAGCACGCGGGCCCACTCCAGGATGGCGGCATCCGGGTGCGGGAAGAGCTGCAGCCCGGTGACGCACGTCACCAGGTCGAACGCGTCGTCCGGGAACGGGAGGCTGGTCGCATCCCCGACCCGCAGGTCGGCGTCCGGGAGGTGACGGCGGGACTCGTCGATCATGCGTGAAGCCAGGTCGATGCCGGCCAGCGTCCCGTCGTAGCCGCGGTCGCGCAGCGCCCGCAGGGCGAGGCCGGTGCCGGTGGCGACGTCGAGCACCGACCGCACCCCGGGCAGATCGGCGAAGGCGGCGACCGCGGCGGCCAGGCTGCGGTGCATGGAACTCTCGTCGTAGGTCGCAGCGCGCTCGTCGAAGCGTTCGCGGACCGCTCTCAGGTGCTCGTCATCGGTCACGGAGGTCAGCGTAGCGGGCGGCGGCCGCCCGCCTGCGGTGCCCGGAGTGTCGCTCCGCGTCGGCCGAAAAATGTAGCGGCGGCCGGCTCACCCGAAAAAGCCGACCGCCGCGCACCGGGAATGCAGTACAGCTGCCCGCCCCCTGCGGTTCAGCCTGCCATCCGTTGCTTAGTGCACACAGTAAAACGCCCCGGAGGAAAGTCAACCCGGTCGGAGCGGATCAGCCCCGGATGTTCATCTCCAGTTCACGAACGGCCTGCGCAACAGCGGCGGGTGCCTCCCACGCGGTGTAGTGGCCACCCCTCTCCAGTCGACCGAACGAGCGGATGTCGCTGTAGCTCTTCTCGGCGAGCGACCGCGGGTACGCGGCTTCGTGGCGCTGGACCAGGATGGACGCCGGCACCGCGACGATCGGGTGCAGGTCGTCGTCGCTCGTCTCTTCCCGGTAGGGCCGGAAGCTGGTCCCGATCGAGCGGGTCACCCAGTACAGCGCGACGTTGGTGAGCACGTCATCCACGTCGAACCGCTCCAGGCCGTCGCCGTCGCTCCAGGCGGCCACCTTCTCGGCGATCCAGGCGAGCAGACCGCTCGGGGAGTCGATGAGCGCGGCGGCCAGGGTATCGGGGCGGGTGCCCTGCTCGTGCGCGTAGCCGGACTCCTCCGGGTTCGCGACCGAGCGGAGGAAGGCCTGCTCCTCGTCGGTCAGCTCGACTCCGGGGCGCGACCGCGCGGAGAAGGACGCGTGCGTCGCGATGATGCCGGCGACGGACTCGGGATGCTCGCCCGCGAGCCAGTCGCTGACCCCGGCGCCCACATCCTCGCCGTAGGTCAGGTAGCGGTCGTAGCCGAATTCGCCGGTCATCAGCGCGTTCCAGCGGCGGGCGACGCCCGGAGAGGAGAACGGCTCGGGCAGTACGGCGGAATACCCGTAGCCGGGAAGCGACGGGATGACGACGTCGCGGTCGGCGCTGAGAAGGTCGGCGAGGTCTAGCATCGACGCGAACGAGTACGGCCAGCCGTGGGTGAGCACGATCGGGAGCCCTCGCGGTTCGCGAGCCGCGACGCGGACGACGTGCACGGCGCACCCGTCGAGGTCGACCATGCGCTGCTCGTAGCCGTTCACCCGTCGCTCGAACCCGCGCCAGTCGTACCCGGTGCGCCATCGCTCGACCAGGTCGGCCAGCACCCGGGGCGGGATGCCGTTCGACCAGTCCGGGCCGGGCGTCGGCTCGGGCAGGATGGCGCCCTCCAGGCGGTGCTGCAGGTCGTCGAGCACGGCTGGGGGGACGTCGATTCGGAACTCCATGCAGCGACGTTAGCGGGCGCCGCCGACATCGCAGAAGGCGGCCGAGCAGGATGTCGGAGGGCGGGCGTAGGCTGAAAACATGGCCCGGAACCGTGACGAATCCCGTCGCGCGGCTCCCGAGTCCGACCCGCTCGTGGAGGCCGCGCGGTACCGCCTGCGCCGAGACGCGGAGGAGCGCGGCGAACCGGTCGAGGAGCCGAACGCCGGCCAGCCCAGCATGGAGCAGCGGGCGCACATCGTCGAGATGACCATCCAGCAGGCCATGCGGCGCGGCGACTTCGACAACCTGCCTGGTTCGGGAAAGCCGCTCCCCGGGCTGACCGGGACGCACGACCCCGACTGGTGGATCCGGCGCAAGATCGAGCGCGAGAAGCTGACCGGGCTCGGGCCGCCCGCCCTCCTCCTACGAACGGAGGACAAGGAACTCGACGACCGGCTCGACCGTCTGGCGTCGGAGACGGCGGTCCGCGAGCACCTCGACACCTTCAACCGGCGCATCATCGAGGCGCGGCGGCAGCTGCAGGGTGGCCCGCCCGTGATCACGCCGACCCGCGACGTGGATGCGGAAGTCGAACGCTGGCGCACCCGGCGCGAGGAGCGGCTCCGCCAGGCGGAGGCGAACCGGCGCGCCGAGCAGGAGGCGTACGCGGCGCTGTCGCGGCGCGAGCGGCGGCGGCTGCGGCGCGAGTCCGGCCGCTGAGCCCCGTGGCGGTGCGGCGTCCGCCGCGCGTCGGCGCTACTCCGAAAGATGCTGGTGCGGAGCGGTGAAGTGGATGCTGTCCGCGGTCACCCCGACGAGTCCCAGCGTCACGCGCAGCAGCTGTGGCGGGAGCCCGTCCGCCGGGGGAGGGGTCGCGGCGCCGAGCGTGTAGGGCGTGCCGTCCCGACCCGTCGCGGTCACCGAGTCCAGGTAGACCTGCACGTTGCCGCGGAGCGCCATCTGGTCGGCCGTGGTGACGAGCTTCGGCCCGGTCTCCTTGCGGACGGTCAGGGAGAAGCCGTCGATGGTGATGCTTTCGGCGGAGAGCTTGAGCACGGGGACGCGCCGGCCGTCCGCGAGCGGCACGGTCACCACGGTGATCCCCTTCAGTCCGGAGAACGAGAGGGATGTGCTGCCGAGCTGGGCGGGCGGCTGGGTGAAGACGGGAGCGCCGGTGTCCGGGCTCGCGGGCGCAGCCGGGGCGCTAGGGGTGGGCGTGGGCGTCGGCACGCCCGGTGTCGCCGGGACGCCGGGCGTCGAGGAGGAGCCGGGGAGCGGCGGCAGCCCGGGCAGCCCGGGGTGGTCCGCGCCCGAGGTCGGCGTGGGCGTGGGCGTCGGCGAACTGCACGGCATGATGAGCGGGATGCACAGGCCGGCGGGAGCCGCGGTGGGCACGCGGGCCGCACCGAGCCCGGCCAGTGCGGCCGCGACGCACGCGATCAACGCGCCCGCGACGACGCCCGATCCGCGCCGCCTCATGCGGTCCGGCCCTCGGCGGAGGCGGTGGCGGCGGAGTCCGCATCACTCACCGCGCCACCGTCCGCGCCCGCCTGCTTCGGCATCCACGCCACGGTCAGGATTCCGCCGACGGTGCTCAGCAGCATCCCGATGAAGAAGCCGCCGAGGTTGACGCCGATGAGCGAGTAGACCGCGACCGCGAGCGCGATCACGCCGTAGAAGATGCGGTGTGCGGGCATCGCGATGATCAGGGTGCCGAGCAGCACCAGCAGGATGGGGATGATCGTCGCCTGCAGTCCCTCGATCCCCAGCTGCACGTGGATCTTGCCGATGTCGAGCTGGCCCGAGAAGAACAGCTCCACTCCGCCGAGCGCCGTCAGCAGCCCTCCGACGAAGGGGCGGCGGCGGCGCCAGGCCCGAAAGCGCGCCCGAGCGCTCGTCGCGTGGGCCGCCACGATCAGAAGCATCCCTTCGAGCCGTCGGTGAGCTGCACGTGCATGCCGGTGAGGGTGAAGACCGAGGCCTGCGTGCTCCACGCGGTCTGCTGCAGGTTCGTGATGGTCACCGCGTCCGCATCCTGCGCGAAGTCGCCCGCCGCGCCCTTGGCGGTGGTGTTCACCGTGGAGGCGTCGACGCCGATGCGGATGTTGTGGAACTCGGAGTCGCCCTTGAGGTCCGTCATCCCGATCTGCAGGTCGGAGGCGGACGCGGGCGTGCCGCCGCCGCCCGCGGTGATCAGCATTCCGACCTTGCCCAGCGGGGTGTCGGCCACCACGGCCTGGCAGAGGTCAGCGAGCGTAGCCGACTTGATGTTCGCGATGGCGACCTGGTGCTCCTTGCCGGCGGTGTCCGGTGCGACGCCCGCGTACTGCGAGAATCCGGTGCCGTCGAGCTTCGTCGCGCTGATCTGGAACTGGCTGCCCGACACCGAGAACGACACGGGGACGGCGCCCTGCGCGACTCCGGTCATCAGCACGGTGGAGACGACCGCGACGGGGACGGCGGCGAGCACGATCCGTCCGGCGTGCGACCCGGCGAGCTTTCGGAACTTCATCGATCCTCCTGTTCGGGGGACTTGACAGCGTCGGCGCGGCCAGGTCCAGGAGCGAGCTTAGACGTTATTGACCGCCTGTCAATAGTCGAGGTCGCCCCTCCGGCCCGGCGGCCCGGCCGGTAGGCTCGGCAGATGGAGACGGACCGGCGCACCCGGCTCACGCCGGACGAGCGGCGGGCGCAGCTCGTCGCGCTCGGGGTCGCGTTCCTCGCCGACAACCCGCTGGACCAGCTGACCATCGAAGAACTGTCGGCCCGCGCGGGGGTCTCCCGTGGTCTCCTGTTCCACTACTTCGGGTCGAAGCAGGGGCTCCACCGCGACGTCGTCCGCACCGCCCGCGACAGCATGCTGCACGCCACGGAGCCGATCGCGGGACTCGCACCCCTCGACCGCCTGCACGACACCCTGACCCGGATCGTCGCCTTCGTCCGCGAGCACAGCGGCACGTTCTACTCGCTGGTGCGCGGCGTCGCCTCCGGTGACACGGAGGTGCGCCAGGTGGTCGAGGAGGCGCGCGGAGAGCAGGCCGACCGGGTCATCGCGGTGTTCCTCGAACTCGGCGTCCCGGACACACCGATGCTGCGGATCGCCCTGCGCTCGTGGATCGCGTTCGCCGAGGAGGCGCTCGTCGAGAGCGCGATCGGCACCGAGCTCCCGTCGGAGGAGATCGCGGGCTTCCTCGAGCGGAGCGCGCACGGGGTGGTGGATGCGCTGGTCGCGCATCCTCCAGCCGACGAGGGCTAGATGCCCTCCTCCTCGACGTCGTCCTCGGTGAGCACGCCGTCGTCGACGTCTTCGCCGCTGTGCTCGTCGTACACCGGCTCGGCCTCGCGCGACTGGCCGCCCGTCGGTCCGTCGTTGCCGTCGCCCGGTCCCGGCCAGATCGTCTCGCCCGCGACCGCGTCGTTGGTGACGAGCTCGTCGGCGAAGTCGGCCTCGGCCTCGGGGTCGTTCAGCGCGTAATCCACGTCGCCGTCCGCCGGGTCCGCCCAGCCGGGCGTCTCGCCGGCATCCGTCTCGCCGATCTCGACGTCGTCGACGCCGTCCTCCGGAATGCGTTCCATGCGTCGCAACCTACACCTCGGCCGTTAACGCAGACAGTTCCGGAGTTCCTCGAGCCGATCACGGGGATTCGGCCGAGGAACTCCGGAACCGGTGGATGCGTCAGCCGGCGGTCGGGAAGGTGATCGTCTTGCCGCTGCCCGCGTCCTTGACCGCTGCGTCCTTGAACGCCGCGAACTGGGCCGCGTCGGTGAACCCGCCCTGGTAGCGCTCGCCGTTGACGAACACCGTCGGGGTGCCGAAGCCGCCGCTGGTCGGGTTCTTCAGCTGCGAGTTGGTGGTCGCATCCTGGGTCATCTGGGTGATGAACGAGCCGAAGGTCTGCTTGTTCACGCAGTCGGTGATCGCCTGGGACTCGACGCCCGCATCCTTGAACACCTTGAGGATCTCGGAGTTGCTGAGCCCGCCGCCGGTCTGCTCATCCGGCTGGTTGGCGAACAGCGCCGAGTTCACGTCCCAGAACTTGCTCGGCTGCGAGTTCGCGACGCACGCGGCCGCAGCGCCTGCGCGGGTCGAGTACTGCTTGTTCTGGCTGCTGTCGAGGATCGCGACCGGGTGGATCTCGATCGTGGCGGAGCCTTCCTCGAGCCACTGCTTGATCTGCGGGTCGTTAGTGGTCTCGAACTGGTCGCAGTAGGGGCACTGGTAGTCGAGCCAGATCTGGATGTGCGCGGTCTTGCCGTCGAGCTCCATCTTGGTCGGCGTGGGCTTCGCCCCGCTGGCGATGGCCGGAGTGGTGACCGCCTTGGTCGGCGATTCGAGCAGGATGCCGCCGCTCGCCATGTTCTTCGGGTTGGCCGCGCTGCCGCCGGCACCCACGCTGGTGAACACCACGACACCGATGATCGCGAGCACCGCGATGATCCCGACGATGACCGAGCTCTGCACCACGACCTTGCGTCGCTTGGCCTTCTTCGCGGCTTCCTCGCGCATCTTGCGGGCGGTCTCCCGCGCCTCTTCGCGTCGGTCGCGTTTGGTCGGACCCCCGGGTCCCCGGCCAGTTGACATTCAGCTCATCCCATCGAACAGTGGACAGTTCTCAGATGATCGTAGGGGGAGATTGCTTTGAAGCCGCTGTACCGAGTGCCCTACCGTGGACCCATGCACTCAATGGACCGAGCCAGTTGATGTCGCCGGACTCTCCGGAGCAGAACGAGGGCCGGGACACCGCCGGGTCCGCCTACGCGGAGCGCCTCCGCCGTCTCGACAGCTCCTGGTGGCGGCGCACCCTGAACGTGCAGGCGCCGTACCGGTGGAACATCCGCCGCCTCCATCTCGGGCGGGTGCTGGATGTGGGCAGCGGCCTCGGCCGCAACCTCGCGCACCTGGGCAACAACGGCGTCGGGGTGGACCACAACCCGGAGTCGGTCGCGATCTCGCGGGCCCGCGGGCTGACGGCGTTCACCAGCGACGAGTTCCCGTCTACCGAGTACGCGGTGCCCGGAACGTTCGACTCGCTGCTGCTCGCGCACGTGGTCGAGCACGTCGACCCGGACTTCGCCGTGGAGCTGGTGAAGATGTACCTCCCGTACGTGAAGCCGGGCGGCCATGTCCTCTTCATTACCCCGCAAGAGCGCGGCTACGGCAGCGACTCGACGCACGTGACGTTCACCGACTTCGACGGGCTGCACCGGCTGGCCGACCGCCTCGGGCTGACCGTGGAGCGCGAGTACTCGTTCCCGCTGCCGCGGTTCGCCGGGAAGGCGTTCACGTACAACGAGTTCGTGCTGCTCGCGCGCATCCCGGGCTGACCTCGCCCGTTCCGCGCTACTCCGCCGTGGCGGGAGCGCGGTGGAACTCGACGTCCTCCACACGCGAGCGCGGCATCGCCAGGCCGGCGCCGATCGTCAGCACCGCGGCGATCGCGACGGCGATGAACACGGCCGTCGATGCCTGCTGGATGGTCTCCGGTGCGTGGGTGCCGCCCGCCGACGCCCCGATGATCGCGTTGGCGATCGCGCCGAAGACGGCGACACCGACCGCGCTGCCGATCGAGCGGGCGAACATGTTGCTGCCGGTCACGACGCCGCGCTCGTTCCACGGCACGCTGGACTGCGCGGCGATGAGGGTCGGCGTGGCGATCAGGCCCATCCCGAGCCCGACGACGAAGCAGCTGACCGCGACGAACAGCACCGACGGCGCGACGGAGGTCGCGGCGAGCGACGCCGCACCGACGATCGCGATGCCCATCCCGAGGATGGCGGTGTTGCGGAAGCCGATGCGCAGGTAGAAGCGTCCGGAGAGGCTGGCGGCGATCGGCCATCCCAGCGTGAGCGCGGCCACCGCGAGGCCGGACACGATGGGCGCGACGCCGATCGTCCCCTCGAGGTAGGTCGGGACGTACGAGGTCAGGCCGATGAGGATCGCGCCGACGCCGAGCGAGATCAGCGTCGTCGTGACCAGCAGTCGCCGGGAGAACACCCACAGCGGCAGCACGGGCTCGGCGGCGCGGCGCTCCACCAGCACGAACGCGACGAGCAGGGCCGCGCCGAGGGCGAACGAGCCGATGCTCCACACGGAGTCCCACGCCCACGCCTGGCCGCCCTCGAGCACGGCGAGGATCAGCAGCGTCATCCCGCCGGTGAGGAGCGCGGCGCCGGCGTAGTCGATGCGGTGCTTGCGGCGCTCGATGCTCTCGTGGAACGCGCGGATGAGCATCCACCCGGCCAGGATGCAGAGCGGCACGTTGACGAAGAAGATCCACCGCCACGACAGGAACTGCGAGAACACGCCGCCCAGCGTCGGCCCGACGACGGACGAGATGGCCCAGACGCTCGCCAGGTAGCCCTGCGTCTTGGCGCGCTCGGCCACGGTGTAGATGTCGCCGGCGATCGTCATCGACATCGGCTGGATGGCGCCGGCGCCGAGACCCTGCACGGCGCGGAACGCGATGAGCGCGGGCATGCTCCAGGCGAACCCGCACAGCACCGACCCGACGAGGAACAGCGCGATCCCGATGAGGACGATCGGCTTGCGGCCGACGGTGTCGGACAGCTTGGCGTAGACCGGGACGGACACCGCCTGCGCGAGCAGGTAGACCGAGAACAGCCACGGGAACTGCGCGAACCCGCCGAGGTCCTGCACGATCGAGGGGACGGCCGTCGCCAGGATCGTCGAGTCGATGGCCACGAGCCCCGTCGTCAGCATCAGGGCGATCAGGATGGGGCCGCGCTCGGAGCGGAAGCCGATGCTCGCTCGGGTGGGTTCGTTCATAGAGATCAACAACGTGGGGAGGGCGGCTGCATTCCCGCTTGACGTGAAAGAGCCCGCGGGCGACAATCTGAAGCATGTCTTTCACATCGGATGCGGAGGAGCCGCAGACGGCGGCCGACGCCGCTCGGCCGGAGCGCCGGACGACCGTCACGGACCCTCGCGCCCTCCGCGCGCTCGCGCATCCCCTCCGCCTCGCGCTGCTCGACCACCTGATGTCGTTCGGGCCGCGCACGGCCAGCGAGTGCGCCGCGGTCGTCGGCTCCACTGCTTCGAACTGCAGCTACCATCTGCGCGCCCTCGCCCGCGTCGGGCTGGTCGAGGCGGTGGATGCGGAGGACGGCCGCGAGCGACCCTGGCGGTCCGCCTCCACCGGGCTCGCCTTCGGCCGCACCGAGGACCCGGAGTACCCGATCGGCCACGACACGGTCGAGCGCGCGCTCGCCGACCGGCAGGTCGACGACGAGGCCGCCCTGGTGCACCGCGCCATCGCACAGCGGGACGAGCAGCCGGTCGAGTGGCGCGAGGCCAGCATCCTGAGCGGGTACGCCCTCAGGATCACGCCCGCCGAGCTCCGCGAGCTGGGGGAGCGGTTGGATGCCCTGATCCGCCCGTACATCGGCCTCACGCGCGGAGACGCCCCCGACGGCAGCGACGTCGTCGCCCTGCACCTGAACGCGTTCCGGCACCCCGACGCGATCGCGGCAGCGCAGGCCGTCGCTCGTCCCGACGGGGAGGTCGAGTCATGACCGCCACCGCGTCGGCCCAGCGCTCGCGATCGCCGCTGTTCCGCCGCGACTTCGCGCTGATCTGGACCGCCGGCCTCGTTTCGGACACCGGCGACTGGCTGCTCATGATCGCCCTGCCGCTGTTCGCCCTGTCGGTGACCGGCTCGGCGCTCGGGGCGTCGACGGTGTTCCTCGTCGAGCTGGTGCCGATGCTCCTGGTCGGCAGCTTCCTCGGGGTGCTGGTCGACCGCTGGGACCACCGCCGCACGATCGTCGTGGTGGCGCTGCTGCAGGGCGTACTGCTTCTCCCGCTCCTCGCCGCGAGCGCCGACCGCATGGGCATCGTCTACGCGGTCGCGGCGGTGGAGGCGGTGCTCGGCGCGATCATCAACCCCGCGCGGCAGGCGATGATCCCGCGGCTCGTCGGCCGCGACCAGCTCGCACGCGGCAACGCTCTCGTCGCTGTCAGCGACAACCTGGCGCGCCTCGTCGGTTCGCCGCTCGGCGGTCTCTCGTTCGCGCTCTGGGGGCTGCCGGGCGTGGTGATCGCCGACGCCGTGTCCTATCTGGTGACGGCGCTGCTGGTGTCGTTCGTCCGGCCGAATCGGCCGGCAGACGCCGCAGCAGGCACGGACGACCCAGCGGCCCACGACGGGGAGCCCGCCGCCGCCGCCGAGCGGCGCATCCTGCGCGAGTGGATGGACGGGCTCGCCCTGATCGCCCGCTCGGCGACGCTTCGCACCATCGCCCTCCTCTCCGCCCTCGGCGGGGTCGCCCAGGGCCTCTTCCTCGTGCTGTTCCTCGTCTACGTGACGCAGAACCTCGGCGCCGGCGACACCGGCGCGGGCATCATCCGCGGCGTACAGGCGATCGGCGGGGTGCTCGGCGGACTGGTGGCCGGGCTCCTGGCGCGGCGGTTCGGTCCGCGCTCGATGATCGGCGGCGGCTACCTGTTGTTCGGGCTGCTGTCCCTGCTCACCTGGAACCTGGCGCCCTTCACCACGGCGCTCTGGGTCTACGCCGGACTGTTCATCGCGATGGGCATCCCCGGAGTGACGACGGCGACGGGGGAGATCACGCTCGTGCAGACCGCCGTGCCGCCGAAGGCGCTCGGCCGGGTGATCGCCGCGATCACGACGGTGGACGGTGCGGCGCAGGCGGTCGGGCTGCTGGTGGGCGGCCTGCTGGCCGACTCCGGGGACATCGTGCCGATCCTCGACGTCCAGGCCTCGTTGTACCTGCTCTGCGGCGTGATCGGGATCATCGCCCTGCGGGACAGGAGCCGTCTTCCGTAGAGACACCCGCGGGCGCTATGGTGCTGCCACCGTGGTCCCCCGGAGGTGGATGATGACGCGTCGAACGCCGCTGCTCCGCATCCCGCAGTTCCGTCGCACCGTCGGCGCTGCGGCCATCGCCGTCGGGGCGCTCACGGGCCTCACCGCCTGCGACCTGTTCGCTCCGCAGGACACCCTCTACATCGAAGAGGCGAGTGTCGGGGTGAGCGCCACGGTCGGCCAGGTCTTCGTGGGCAACGCCGTCCTGGTCAGCGGCGCCGGCGGCTCGGCGAACCTCGTCGTCACGCTGGTGAACCAGTCGTCCGAGGCGCAGCAGGTCGAGCTGGCCACCAGCAACGGCCAGACCATCCACGTGTCCCTCGATCCGCGGGCCACCGAACGGCTCGGCAACCCGCCGAGCGAGAAGACGTTCATCTCGAGCCTGGATGCCCAGCCCGGCTCGCTCACCACGGTGACCGTGACCAGCGGCGACTCCTCGGTCGGGCTGCAGGTGCCGGTGATCACCGGCGCCCTCCCGCCGTACGGGACGCTCACGCCCTCGCCCAGCGGGGGCTGACGCGCCCGATCCGGCGCTCCGCGTTCGCGCACCGACATCCCACGCGTGATATTGGCGCGAAACCCGCCCGGGTTCCCGTTGTTTCCGCGGATGTGAACGTAGGGTGTCCGTGTGTGGCGACTGGACAGGAAGACCGATGATGACGACGCGACGTCGGACATCGGGGACGACGACGCCCTGAACCCGCGCACGACGACGGCTCCGCACGCGCTCAGCCTGGGCGATCCCGGACTGGTCGCGGGCAACATCGCCGAGCCGGTCTGGAAGCGCTGGCGGGACGAGATCGCGGCCGTCGGCGGCGATTCGCCGCTCCTGCACTTCGAGGACAGCCCGCGGACGCGCATCGAGCTGAGCACGACGCATCCCGGCGGCCTGCCGCAGTTCATCACCGGGCAGAGCACGCTCCTCTCCAGCCTCATCCGCGACGAGTTGGCGCTGCGCACGGCGCGCGCGGCCGCGAACGCGATCACCACCAAGGGCATCGAGCTGCGCTCCGTGCGGGGCATCGAGTCCATCCACCTGGCTATCGGCCTGGCGCAGTGGCGGCACGGCACCGACGAGTTCTTCGCGCCCATCCTGCTGCGTCCGCTCGCCATCCGCCGGTACGGCCGCGACTTCGAGCTGAAGCTGAAGGGGCAGACGTTCCTCAACCCGGAGCTCGCGCGGGCCCTCAACGAGCAGTTCCAGATCACCCTGGATGCGGACGCCTTCGTCGCGCTCGCCGTCAGCAACGGGGTGTTCAAGCCGCAGCCGGTGATCGACCGTCTGCGCGGCCTCACGTCGCACCTCCCGTGGTTCAACGTGCAGCCGCGGCTGGTCGCGTCGTCGTTCGCCGACGTCGCGCCCGCGCTGACGGCGGAGGCCCGCGACCTCGACTCGGTGCTGCTGGATGCGTTGGCCGGCAACCCGACCGCGCGCACCACCGTCGAGAGCGCGTTCAACCCGGTGGAGCCGATCCGCCAGGACGAGCGTCCGCCCGCGACCGACACCCTCCTGCTCGACGCCGACGAGGCGCAGGAGAACGTCGTCGCGCAGATCGCCGCGGGCAACTCCCTGGTCGTCAAGACGCTCCCCGGCACCGGCGGAACGCAGACGATCGTGAACGCGATCGGCGCGCTCGTCGCCCAGCACAAGCGCGTGCTCGTGGTGAGCCCGCGCCGCTCCAGCCTGGACGACATCGCCCAGCGCCTCACCCAGGCCGGCCTCCCGGGCCTCGCCGTCACCCCGCGCACGCTCCGCCGCGACCTCGTACAGTCCATCGGACGCAACGAGAAGGCGACCCAGCCGCGGGTGACCGACGTCGACGAGGCGCTGGTGCGCCTGCGCAAGGTGCTCGTCGACTACCGCGCCGCGCTCACCCGGCGCGACCCCGTCCTCCGCGTGTCCGTGCTGGATGCGCTGCGCGAGCTCTCCCGGCTCTCCCTGCTGCCGTCCCCGCCGTCGACCACCGCCCGGCTCGGCCGCCGCGCGATCGAGCTGCTCGCCGGCGAGCGGGCGTCTTCTGCGGACGCGCTGATCCGCGCGGCCCGGCTCGGCGAATTCCGCTACGGCCCCAACGACTCGCCCTGGTACGGCGCCTCCTTCACCACGACGGAGGAGGGGAAGGCCGCGCACGAGCTCGCGAAGAAGCTGAACCGCGCCGAGCTGCCGCGCCTCCTCGACCGGGCGCAGGCGCTGATCGGGCAGACCCGGATGCGGCCGTTCGCATCCATCGCCGAGCTCGGCGTCTACCTGCGGCTGCTCCTCGACATCCGCGAGACCCTCGACAAGTTCACGCCGTCGGTCTTCGACCGCTCGCTCACCGAGCTCATCGCGGCCACCGCATCCCGTCGCGAGTCGCCGTCGATGTCGAGCGCGAACCGCCGCCGCCTGCGCAAGCACGCGCTCGAGTACGTGCGCCCGGGCGTGCACGTCACCGACCTCAACGAGAGCCTGCGCCGCATCCAGCAGCAGCGCATCCTGTGGAACCGCTTCGCCGTCGCCGGCGTCGTTCCCGAGGTGCCGGTCGGCATCGCCGACGTGCAGGTCGCCTACCAGCGTGTGGCGGAGGACCTGGCCCGGCTCGACATCCCGCTCAGCCGCACCGGTACACCGCAGTCGCTCGCCGTGCTTCCGGTCGAGGAGCTGACCCGTCAGCTCGCCGGACTCGCCGCCGAGTCGGAGGTGCTCGCCAACCTGCAGGAGCGCACCGCCCTGCTGACCCAGCTGCGCGACCTGGAGCTCGACCCGCTGATCTCCGACCTGTCGGTGCGCCACGTGCCCGAGACGCAGGTCAGTGCAGAGCTCGAACTCGCCTGGTGGCAGTCCGTGCTCGAGTCGCTCCTCGCCTCCGACCGCGCCCTGCTCAACGCCAACACCGGCGTGCTCGACCGGCTCGAGGCCGACTTCCGGCTCGTGGACGAGGCGCACGCCTCCGCCACCGGCAAGCAGCTGGCGTGGATGCTCGCCGAGACCTGGAAGATCGGCATCGTCGACTGGCCGGACGAGGCCGCCGCGCTCAAGCGGCTGCTGAAGGGCGGCGTGCCCACGGCGAGCTCGGTCACCGAGGCCGCCCCTCACCTGGCACGGCCGCTCGCTCCGGTGTGGCTGATCTCGCCGTACGAGATCCCGTCGATCGGCCGTGAGGTCGGCTTCGACGCGGTGCTGCTGGTGGATGCGGGAGCCTCGAGCCTGGCCGAGAACGTTCCGGTCATCAAGCGCGCCCGCCAGATCGTCGCGTTCGGCGATCCGGTGACGCAGACGCCGTCGCGCTTCGACATCGGCGTGCACGAGTACGGCACGACGGTCGAGGACATCGACGTGGATGCGCTCCACGCCGACTCGGCCCTCGCCCGCCTCTCCGATCTCCTGCCGGTCTACACGCTCAGCCGCTCGTACCGCGCCGGGGGAGAAGACCTGGCCGAGCTGGTCAACCGCCGCTTCTACGGCGGGACGATCGACTCCCTCCCGTGGGCCGGGACGTACCTCGGCCACGGCAGCCTCGCGCTCCACTACGTGACCGGCGGTCAGGGCATGCCCGACACCGACACCGGAGCCGTCGAGTCGACGGACGCCGAGGTCGCGAAGGTGGTCGAGCTGGTGCTCGCGCACGCCACCGAGCGTCCGCGCGAATCCCTCATGGTCATCACCGCGAGCGAGCGTCACGCCGTCCGCGTCAACCAGGCCGTCCTCGCCGCGTTCTCGAAGCGCTCGGAGCTGGCCGACTTCATCCTGGGAGAGCGCGCAGAGCCGTTCACCGTGGTGACGCTGGAGCAGTCCGTCGGCCAGAGCCGCGACCGCGTCATCTTCTCGATCGGCTACGGCCGCACCCCGCACGGCCGGCTGCTCTCGAACTTCGGCGCCCTCGCCGAGCCGGGCGGCGACCGCCTGCTCGCGGTCGGGATGACGCGCGGTCGTCGAGGCATGGACATCGTCTCCTGCTTCCGCCCGGAAGACATCGACGAGACGCGGATGCGCCACGGCATCGCCGCGCTGGCCCAGGTTCTCGGCGAGGCCGACCAGCTGCAGGCGGCGGCCCCGGAGTACCTCAGCCAGGATGCGGACCCGATGGTCCTGGACCTCGCGAAGCGTCTGGCGCGGCGGGGGCTGGATGTCCACCTCGGCTATCGCGGGAAGCTCACGCTGGTCGCCTCGCACGGCGGCCGGGCGGTCGTGGTCGAGACCGACCAGGACGTGTCGAAGGGCAGCCTCCGCGAGACGCTCCGCCTGCGGCCGGACGTGCTCCGCCGCCTCGGCTGGCACTACCTCCGGGTGCACAACTTCGAGCTCTTCGCCGACCCGGACGCGGTCGCGGGTCGCATCGCCAAGCTCATCGGCAAGGGCGAGCCCGACGCCGAGACGGCGCCGATCACCCTGCCGTCGCTCGACTGACGCATCCCGTTCCTCGTCGCTCTAGGCTGGAGGGGTGAGCGAGACACCGGGGAGGCGACGCCATCGGCGCGTGCAGCGTCCCGGCGCGCCCGGAACCGACCCGGAGCCGCGCGTCGACCCGCGCGACAAGCCCGAAGGCGCCGACACGGACAGCACGCCCTCGTGGTCGTCGAACGACGAGCAGCTGCGACGGGACGTCCCGCCGCACTGGTGACCGCCCCTAGGGGAGCGGGTCGGCGTGCTTGCCGGAGGCCTGCGGCGGCGCCTGCTGGGCGCGCAGCAGGTCGCGGATCTCGGTGAGGAGGTCGAGATCGGTGACGGGCTTGTCGGGCTCCACCACGCCCTTCTTGCGGAGGCGCTCGGCGCGCTGCTTCGCGAGGTTCATCGGGAAGACGAACACGAAGTAGACCACGACGGCGATGATCAGGAAGTTGATCAGCGACACCAGGACGGCGCCGAACTTCAGCTGCGCCTTGCCGATCGTCAGCGTCAGTGCGTTGTTCAGGCTGTCGTTCATGGCGATCGCGCCGATGAGCGGGTTGAACAGGTTCGTGACGATGGACGTGACCACCGCGGTGAACGCGGCGCCGATGACGACCGCGACCGCGAGGTCGATGACATTGCCGCGGAGGATGAACTCCCGGAAGCCCTTGAGCATGATCTTCAGACGCCCTTCTACGCAGCGGACCCGGACGACGGAGTCGACGGGGTCGAGGACGTGGTGGAGGACGAGGAGCCGGACGAGGAGGAGCCGGATGACGAGCTCGAGCTCGACTTCGACGAATCCGATGACGACGTGCCGGAATCCGACGAGGAGCCGCTCTTCGCTCCGCCGCGCGAGTCCGTCCGGTAGAACCCGGAGCCGTTGAACGTCACCCCGACCGTGCCGAACACCTTGCGCAGCGAGCCGCCGCAGTTCGGGCACACCGTGAGGGCGTCGTCGGTGAAGGCCTGCTGGATGTCGAAGGCGTGGCCGCAGTCGCGGCACGAGTAGGAGTATGTGGGCATTCTTCTTCCGCTGCGCTTCGGTGAGAGGTGGGGCGAGGTCCGGTGGGGTGAGGTCAGGTGAACTGGACGATCCGGGTGGGGGTGACCGCCCCATCCACCGGCTGGTCGTGCCGCTCGCGCGGCACCTCGTCCACGAGTTCGCCGTCGAACAGCACGGCGTACACCGGGGGACATTTTTCCATGCTCCCGAGCGTCTTGTCGAAGTAGCCGCGTCCCCAGCCCATCCGCATGCCGCTGGCGTCCACCGCCGCGGCCGGGACCAGGATGAGGTCGACGTCGTTGATCGCGATCGGACCGAGGAGTTCGCCGATGGCTTCCGGCAGGCCGAACAGCCCCTCGGTCTCGCTCTCGCCGTCGCCGGTGGTCCAGTCGAGCAGGCCGTCTTCGCGGGAGATGGGGAGGAGCACGCGCATCCCCTGGGCGCGGGCCCAGTTGACGAATGGTCGGGTGTCCGGCTCGATGGGAGTGGAGAGGTACGCGGCGACGGAGCGGGCCGACAGGTCCGTCGCGAGGTCGACGAGGTGGCGGGTGAGACCGGCGGTGGCCGACTGGCGCTCCGTCGTCGTGAGGTTCTGGCGCCGCTCCCGGAGCTCGGCGCGCAGGGCGCGCTTGCGATGTGCGGCGGTGTCCGGGTCCATACGGCAATCCTAAGAGATGCCATCCTGTGCTCCGCCGAAATGCGGATACTGTAGGCGGCATGGCAAATCACGACCGCGTTACGAAAGCAGTGATCCCCGCAGCCGGCCTCGGAACCCGGTTCCTGCCGGCGACCAAGGCGATGCCGAAAGAGATGCTTCCGGTCGTGGACAAGCCCGCCATCCAGTACGTCGTCGAGGAGGCCGTGGATGCGGGCCTGCACGACGTGCTCATGATCACCGGCCGCAACAAGAACGCCCTCGAGAACCACTTCGACCGCAACGCCGAGCTGGAGGAGACCCTCACCAAGAAGGGCGACACCGACCGTCTCGAGAAGGTCAACTACTCGACCGCGCTGGCCGACATGCACTACGTGCGCCAGGGCGACCCGAAGGGCCTCGGCCACGCCGTGCTGCGCGCGAAGATGCACGTGGGCCGCGAGCCGTTCGCGGTGCTCCTCGGCGACGACATCATCGACGCGCGCGACGACCTGCTCCGCCGGATGCTGACCGTGCAGGCGCAGCGCCACACGAGCGTCGTCGCCCTCCTCGAGGTCGACCCCGACTCCATCCACCTCTACGGCGCCGCCGCCGTGGAGGCCACCGACGAGGACGACGTCGTCCGCATCACGGGACTGGTGGAGAAGCCGGACAAGGAGCACGCGCCGTCGAACTATGCCGTGATCGGCCGGTACGTCCTGCGGCCGGAGGTGTTCGACGTGCTCGAGCGCACCGAGCCGGGGCGCGGCGGCGAGATCCAGCTGACCGACGCCCTCCAGTCGATGGCGGAGGCTCCCGACTGGACTGGCGGGGTCTACGGCGTCGTGTTCCGCGGCCGCCGCTACGACACCGGCGACCGTCTCGACTACATCAAGGCGATCGTCCGGCTCGCGGTCGATCGCGAGGACCTCGGGCCCGAGCTCCGCCCGTGGCTGCGCGAGTTCGCGTCCGACCTGGGCGACGAGCCGGTGGAGTTCGTGTCGGAGATGCCCGCCGACCCGACCGGGCCCATCCAGACGCTCTCCCAGCGGTCCCGCTGACGGCCGGCTGAAGGAGGAGTCTGTGGCGCTCGTGGTCCCCACCCTCTCCGAGGGTCGTGTGGGGTTGCGTCCCATCCGCCTGCGCGATGCGCGGCCGCTGGAGCGCTCGCTGCTCGACAACCGCAACTGGCTGCGCCAGTGGGAGGCGACCAGCCCCTACGCGCCCGGCTCGTTCGACACCCGGGCGAGCATCCGGTCGCTGCTCGCGAACGCGCGTGGCGGTCACGGGCTGCCCTTCATCGTGGAGTGGGACGGCCGGCTCGCCGGTCAGCTGAACGTCTCGTCGATCGCGTACGGCTCGCTGTCGAGCGCGACCATCGGTTATTGGATCGCCGAGGAGTTCGCCGGCCACAACATCACGCCGACCGCTGTCGCGCTCGCGACCGACTACTGCTTCTACCAGCTGGGTTTGCACCGGATGGAGATCTGCATCCGGCCGGAGAACGGTCCGAGCCTGCGCGTGGTCGAGAAGCTCGGCTTCCGCTACGAGGGTCTGCGGCGCCGCTACATCCACATCAACGGCGACTGGCGGGACCACTTCTGCTTCGGCCTGGTGACCGAGGAACTGACCCAGGGCGTGCTGCGCCGCTGGCTCGACGGGAACGTCCCGGCGGACGCCGCGACGATCCCCGCGGAGGACCGCGCGGCCGCCGCCGTGCCGCTCCCGGTGGCCCGGCACCGCTGAGAAACCTCCCCGGACATCCGCTGGGAGCGCGCTGGATCGCGTGACACACCCTCCGGCGTCACGAGGCCGAGCGCCCGCCGCCCCTACCGTAGAGGTCATGAACGGGGATGTGATGGGCGGTGGGGTCGTCGTCGCCATAGCGGCCGCCCTCTGGCTGGCCTATCTTGTCCCGGTGTGGCTGCGCCGCCGCGAATACCTCGCGACGGAGCGGAACGCCGTGCGCCTGCAGCAGACGCTGCGCATCCTCGCCGAGACCAGCGAGCTGCCCGACGAAGTACGCATGGAGGCGACGGCCCGCACGGTCGCGGAGCAGCAGCGCATCCTGCGCCGGTCCGAGCAGAAGACGCTCGCCGCGGCACGCGCGGAGGCGGCCGCGCACGCCCGCCGGGAGCAGGCCATCGCGGAGGAGCGCCGACGCGCCGCCGAAGAGGCGGAACAGGCGGCCGCCGCCGCGATCGCTCAGGAGCGGGCTGCACGGGCCGCTGCCGCTCAGCGTGCGCGCGTGCTCGCCACCGCATCCGCTCGGCCCGTGCTCTCTCCCCAGCGTCGCCGCCGGCTCCGCCGTGCGCGCGCCCTCTCGACGTTCCTCCTCGTCGCGGGTCTGATCGGCCTCGTCGCCGGGACCGCGATGCTGTTCCAGACCGGCGCGTGGATGCTCGCGTTCGCCTCGGCGGGCGCCGTCGTCGTCTCCGGGTGGATGCTCGGCCGCCTCGCGCGCCCGCAGCGCGCCCTTTCGACCGGTGCGCCGATGGTGCGCACCTCGGTCGTCGCGCCGGAACTCTACGACGACGCCCAGCACGATCTGCCGGTTCAGGAGCGTCTCCGCCAGAGCTGGACGCCGCGTCCGCTGCCGAAGCCGCTGCACCTGTCTCCCGGAACGGTCGCCGCCGCCGCGATGGCGTCGGTGGACGCGGCCGCAGAGCTGCGCCGGGCCGCCGCCCGGGCGGAGTTCGAGCGGAAGGCTGCGGAGGCCGCAGAGGTCGCCGCCGCGGCAGAGGCGGTGCCGGCGCCGGTACCGCTGCGTCCGGTCGCGGTCGTTCCGGCCCCCGCTGTCGTTCCGGTCGGCGCGGCTGCTGAGGCCTCCCACGAGGCCGCCGGTCCAGCGGTCCCGAGCCAGTACGCGAACATGGGGATCCTGGACGAAACCGCGACCGGGAGCCTCGATCTGGATGCCGTGCTGCGCCGCCGCCGGGCCGCCAGCTGAGCCCCGCCGATTTCGACTCGAACCACGTAGGGTGCTATTGTTTCTAAGCAGTTCCCCGGGGCTATGGCGCAGTTGGTAGCGCGCTTCGTTCGCATCGAAGAGGTCAGGAGTTCGAATCTCCTTAGCTCCACCACCACCGGAAAGGCCGCCCGAATCGGGCGGCCTTTTCGTTTGCCCGGCGCGTGTCCGGTCAGGCGATCAGCAGCACCGCCAGGACGAGCATGAGCACGGCGATTCCGCCGTCGAGGATGCGCCACGCGACCGGCTTGGCGAACACCGGGGCGGCGAAGCGGGCACCGAACCCGAGCAGCCCGAACCAGATCAGGCTCGCGGTCGCGGCTCCCGCGCCGAAGACCCAGCGCCCGGGGTCGCCGTGGGAGGCGGAGAGCGAGCCGAGCAGCAGCACCGTGTCCAGGTAGACGTGCGGGTTCAGCCAGGTGATCGCGAGGCAGGTGCCGACCGCGGCGGCCAGGGAGCCGGCGACGGCTCCGGAGGCGCTCAGCGACTCGGGCTTCAATGCCCGGCGGGCGGCGAAGACCGCGTACCCCAGGAGGAACGCGAAGCCGGCCCAGCGGACGATCTCCAGCGCCAGCGGCGCCTTCGTGACCAGGACTCCGATACCCGCGACCCCGGCCGCAATGAGGACGGCGTCGCTCAGCACGCAGATGACCACGATCGGGAGGACGTGCTGGCGGCGCAGGCCCTGGCGCAGGACGAAGGCGTTCTGCGCTCCGATGGCGATGATGAGGGAGGCCGCCGAGCCGAGGCCGGTGAAGAACGTTGCGAGCACGCTTCGACGCTACGATGCGCCCGAGGATAAGTACAGTTCATGTTTCTCACCGTGGATTAGCATGGCTAAGGTGACGGCAAATTCCGATCAATTGCGCACGCTTGCCGCGGTCGTCGACAGTGGGACGTTCGAGGGAGCGGCCGCGTCGCTCCACGTCACGCCGTCCGCCGTCAGTCAGCGGATCAAGGCCCTGGAGGAGCAGAGCGGGCGCGTGCTTGTGCGGCGGAGCAAGCCGGTGGCGCCGACCGAAGCCGGAAGCGTGCTGCTGCGACTGGCCCGGCAGCTGACCTTGCTCGAAGCGGAGGCGGCCGCAGCGCTCGCGGGGGACGAGGCAGCCGCGAGCACGCCCCTGCCGCTCGTAGTCAACGCCGACTCCCTAGCGACGTGGGTGCTGCCGGCTCTCGCCGGGCTCGAGGGCATCGTCTTCGAGATCGTGCTGGACGACCAGGAGCACACCCTCGATCGACTGCGGGACGGGACCGCGATGGCCGCGGTCGGATCGGACCCGGAACCCGTGCAGGGCTGCACGTCCACGCCGCTGGGAGCGATGATTTACCGCGCGGTCGCGAGCCCGTCGTTCGTGGAGCGCTGGTGCCCGGACGGCTGGACGACCGAGACCGCGGGCGCGGCGCCGATGCTGGTGTTCGACCGCAAGGACGCGCTGCAGGACCGCTATCTCGACGCGTTCGCTCCCGGCGCGCGACCGCCCCGCCACTTCATCCCGGCATCCACCCAGTTCGTGGATGCCGCGGTGCTCGGACTCGGCTGGGGGATGCTGCCCGACCTGCAGGCCGATGCGCTTGTCGATTCCGGTGCGCTCGTCGTGCTCGATGACCAGACGGTGGCGGAGGTACCGCTCTACTGGCATCAGTGGTCACTTCGCTCCACAGTCTTGGATGCCGTTGCCGGTGCGATCGCGGACGAAGCGGGCCGAGTGCTGCGGACTACAGGGTCGCGAGCACCAGGTCCAGCGCGTCCACGAAGCGATCGGCGCTCTCGCGCGTGATGCAGAGCGGCGGCTTGATCTTCAGCACGTTCTTGTAGTCACCGGTGGGCTGGACGATGCAGCCCTCGGCGAGCATCCGCTCGCACACGAGTGCGGCCTCCGCGGTCGCCGGCTTCAGCGTCTCGCGGTCGAGCACCAGTTCCATCCCGAGGTACAGACCCATGCCGTGGACCGCGCCGACGAGCGGATGCCGGTCGCCCAGCTGCCGCAGGCGCTCGGCGAGGTGGTCGCCGACGACCGCCGCGTTCTGCTGCAGCCCCTCGTCCCGCATCACGTCGAGCACCGTCAGCCCGACGACCGAGGACACCGGGCTGCCGCCGGCCGAGGAGAAGAAGCTGCCCTCCGCGGCGAACGACTCGGCGATCTCGCGGCGCGTGATGACGGCGCCGAGCGGCTGGCCGTTGCCCATCGCCTTAGCGACCGTGATGACGTCCGGGACGACGCCCTGCTGCTCCGACCCCCAGAAGTAGTGGCCGAGCCGGCCGTAGCCGACCTGCACCTCGTCGGCGATGCACACGCCGCCGCGGGCGCGGATCCGCTCGTAGACGCCGGCGAGGTAGCCCTCGGGCAGCATCAACCCGCCGGCGTTGCCGAACACCGGCTCGGCGATGTACCCGGCGACCTCGGTTCCGGCCGCGTCGAGTTCGGCGAGATCCGCATCCAGGTCCCGGAGGTAGGCGGCGGCCGAATCCGGGCCGCGGTGGATGCCGCGCAGGGAGTTCGGTGCCGCGACGAGCTTCACCCAGTCGGGCCGGGTCTCCAGCGCCCGCGGGTTGTCGCCGAGCGACGACGAGACCGCATCCGAGGCCATGGTCCAGCCGTGGTAGGCCTCGGTGACCGCCAGGATGGTGCGCCGGCCGGTGTGGATCTGCGCGAGCCGGAGGGCGAGGTCCACCGCCTCGCTGCCGCTGTTGACGAGGAAGACGGTGTCGAGGCCGTCCGGCGCGATCTCCGCCAGTCGTTCCGTGAACCGCGAGAGCTCGTCGTAGTGGAAGCGCGAGTTGGTGTTGAGGCGCGCCCACTGGTCGCGCACCGCGTCGACGAGACGAGGGTGCCCGTGGCCGATCTGCGTGACGTTGTTGACCATGTCGATGTAGCTCTGCGCGCCCGTGTCGACGAGGTGGTGGCGCCAACCGCGCTCGATGAGCGTTGGATGCGCGAAGTAGTGCTCCTGCACCTCGGCGAACGTCGCATCCCGTCGCGCGAGCGACTCGGCCGGGTCGGGGACGGGGACGGTGAGGTCGACACCGAACAGGGTGGAGGGGTCGGGCGAGACGGCCGTCCAGCCGTCCAAGGGAAGTGTGGGCGTGACGAACGCGGGCGGCCGGTGCCCGGACAGGGTGCTCAGTTGGACCGTGAGGTGGATCGCGGTGCCGATCGCCTCGCCGCGCTCGACCGTCGCCGTGGTCAGCGGGCGTGTGAGCCCGTCCAGCCAGAGGTCGACGCCGTCGCCGCGGAGCAGCCAGGATCCGCCGACGAGCGCCAGCTCGCCCGCGAACGGCGCGGTCACCTCGACGCCGGTGGGCGCCTCCAGGGTGACGGCCAGGGCAACGGTGGGCGACGGCAGGGAGCGGTCGGTGCGCGCGCGCGTCAGCCGCGCCTCGGCGTAGCGGGTGAGGGCGTGGCCGTGGTCGCGGCAGACCCGCGCGAGGACGGCGTCCTCGGCGCCCGGCCGCAGCCAGCCGCCGGCGTCCAGGTCGCGGGACTCGACGGACAGGTCGGCGAGGTTCTGCGGAGCGCTTGCCAGGGGGACCAGGCGAGCGAGCGGGGGGATGGGCGTGGGTGCGGGCGCCTGCGCGGGTGCGTGCGTTTCCGTGGTCGCTCGTGCCAGTCGCGCTCGGATAAGGGTCTCGAGCTCGTCGGCGTCCAGCCGTCGCGCGACGTCGAAGGCGACCCACTCGTGCGCGCGGTTCTCGTCGGCGTAGGTGTTGTCCGCATCCAGAGTGACCTGCTGCTCGCCGCTGACGACGAGTACTGCTCCGCGCAGCACGACGAGGGGCCACAGCGCCGCCAGGTCGGCGTCCTCGAGCGGGGACTCGGCGTGGAAGGCGTCGATGACCTCCAGCACGGAGAGCGGGTCGTCGGAGACGTGGTGCAGCGCGCTGGCGACGGTGGCGGCGAGCTCGGCGACCAGCCATCCGTCGGAGACGTCTCCGAAGTCGATGACGCCCGGACCGCCTTCGCCGAGGACGATGTTGTCGTCGGTGACGTCGCCGTGGACCGCCTGCACGCGCAGGCGGCCACGAAGCGGCGCCAGACGCGCGAGCGCCGCGTCGGCCGCCTCCCGGACCACGGCGCGTTTCGCGGGCTGCTCCACATGGTCGAGCAGCAACTCGACGACCTCGCCGCTGACCCGCGCATCCCATTGGGTGGTGCGGTCGAGTCCCGGGTGCTGCAGGCCGGAGAGCCCGCTGGCGACACGTCCGGCGAGGGTCCCGAGGGTGCGCAGCTGCTCGCGAGAGGGACGGCCGACGTCGGTCAGCGGCTCGCCGTCGAGGTAGCGGAGAACCCGGGCGAGGAGGGTGGTACCGCGCACGTCGACCGGGACGAGGTCGGCGCCGTCGCTCGCAAAGATCACTTCGGGGATGCGGATGCCCGAGCCGGCGAGCACGGAGAGGGCCGCGTTCTGCGCCCGGAGCTCATCCGCCGAGAAGACCGGGTTCGCGAGCTTCAAGACGTAGCGGTCGGCGCCGGTGTCGATGCGGAAGTTGCGATCCTGGTTGCTCGCCAGCTCGGTGATGGTGCCTTCGAGGCCGAACCGTGCGGCCGCGATGGTCGCGGCGTCGTCGGGCGTGACCTCGGGGCGGGGGAGCCCGGGCTGGGTGAGGAAGTCGAAGTTCGGCAACGGGGCTCCAGGACTCGGCGGCTGACTGCGGTCAGTCTAATGAGGGACTACCGACGCGGTGTCCATGGCGCTGCGAAGCTGTGGACACGGCGCCGATTGTGGATAACCCTCGGTATCAACACGGGTAGCGTCCAGCGAACCTTCGGGGGTCTCCGCGTAGCCTGGAGCCCGTGAAGCCCTGGAGGACCGCGCTCGCCGCATTCGTCATCGACGTGGCCCTCGTTACTCTTTTCGTGCTGGTCGGGCGTCGCAGTCACGGCGAGGCGAACAGCGCCGGCGGCATCGTCGAGACGCTGTGGCCGTTCCTCGTCGGCCTCGTCGTCGGATGGCTCGTCACCTGGGCGTGGCGCCGTCCGCTCGCCATCGTCTGGCCGGGCATCCCGGTGTGGCTGATGACCGTGGCGCTCGGGATGCTCATCCGCACTTCGGCGGGGCAGGGCGTCGAGCCGTCCTTCATCGCCGTCGCGGCCGTCGTCCTCGGGGTGTTCCTCGTCGGGTGGCGCCTGATCGCGCTGCCGTTCGCACGTCGCCGGCGGAGTGTCGCCGCCGCTCGCGTCGCGGTCGAGCGCGTCGGGCGCTAGGTAACGCCCCTCCGCCTTCCCTCGTGCGGTCAGCCCACCAGGTGAAGCTCGCGGCTTGAGTTGTTGAGCCGGTGCCCGCCGTCTTCCGCTGCGACCACGATGTCCTCGATGCGCACCCCGAACCGGCCCGGAAGATAGATGCCCGGCTCGATCGAGAAGCACATCCCGGCTTCGATCGGACGCTCCTCTCCTTCCACCAGGTACGGCGGCTCGTGCGTCGTCACGCCGATTCCGTGTCCGACACGGTGGATGAAGAACTCGCCATAGCCCGCCTCCCGGATAACCCGGCGCGCCACGCGGTCGATCTCCTGGCAGGGCACCCCGACCGCGACGGCCTCGAAGGCGGTCTGCTGTGCGGCCTTGACCACCTCGAACACCTCGTGCTCCTCGTCCGTCGGCTCGCCGACATGGACCGTGCGGGTCGTGTCCGAGCCGTACCCGTCGAGCAGGCCCCCGAAGTCGAGCACGACGGTGTCGCCCTCCGCGATGATCCGGTCGCCGGGTTCGTGGTGCGGATCGGCCCCGTTCGGCCCGGCGGCCACGATCGTGAAGTCGACCTGGCTGTGTCCGTGTTCGCGAAGCAGCCGGTCGAGTTCGGCCGCCAGCTGCAGTTCCGTGCGGCCGGCGAACGGAAGTCGAAGGACGTCCTCGAACGTCGCGTCGGCGGCGGCGCCCGCCGCGGCCAGCCGGTCGACCTCGTCCTCCGTCTTGACGGCGCGCAGCAGCGGGAGCGCGTTCGAGATCGCGGCGAAGCGGGCGGACGGCAGTTTCTCCTGCAGGCCCAGCAGGTGCATGGCCCACGTCGCGTCGGAGATCGCGTAGCGTCCGTCCGGTCGGAGCAACCCAGCGGCCGGCACGTACTCGTCGTCGCCGTCGGCCCAGTCGGCCAGCCGGATGGCGCCCGCGGCGCGGGTCTCGGCGGCACCGCCGCGTTCGAGCGCGGGCACCAGCATCGTCGGTTCACCGTCGGCCGGGATGACGAGCAGCGTGATCCGCTCGGTCGTCGCGACAGGGAGGTAGTCCGCGAAGTACGCCAGGTCCGGGCCGGGCGCGACGACCAGGCCGTCAAAACCGGCGGCCTGCGCCTGGCGCGCGCCGCGCTCCAGGCGCTCGGCGAAATGGCGCGCGGTGATCTCCTGCATGGCCTCTCCTCGGTCTGTCTCGGTGCGGTGGTCTGTAGGCGGTGAGCTCGCGGTCGCGGTGGGTCGTCCGCGGCTAGTCGTCGACCGGCCCGAGCCAGGCGTTCGCGACCGTGTTGTGGGCCGACTCGGCGTCGGACGGGTGAAACATCCCCGCGAGCACGTCGCGATAGAGCCGGCCGAGCTCACTCCCCGCGAAGAAGGTCGAACCGCCCGAGACCCGGATGGCCTGATCCACTACGCGGCGTGCGGTCTCGGTCGCCCGGACCTTCAGCCCGACGAGCTTCGGGAACCACAGCCGACCGTGGTCGGCGAGCGCATCCACATCCCCGGCGAGCGCATCCAATTGCGGGAGCAGCGCATCCTGATCGATGGCCGCGTCCGCCACCCGCCAGCGGATGTCCGGATCGTTCGCGTAGCTGCGCCCCTCGTTCTTCAGGCTCGTCCGGCGGTGCGCGGACTCGACGGCCAGTTCGAGGGCGCGCGCCCCGATGCCGGTGTAGACGGCCGCTAGCAGGATCTCGAAGTTGGCGAAGATCGCGAACACGAGCGGATCGGGGTTCGGCCCCGGGTCCAGCCGCCGGACGATCCGGTCGGCGGGCGATCGGGCGCCGTCGAGCACCGTGGTGTTGCTCTGCGTCGCGCGCATCCCGAGGGTGTCCCAGTCCTCGCGGATCTCGAAGCCGCCGCCGGTGCGCTCGATGAAGCCGTAGACGATCTTGGGCGCGTCCGGACTCGTGCTGTCGAGCCCCATGGTGCCCAGCCGCGTCCAGGCCGGAGAGAGCGAGGTGAAGATCTTGCGCCCGTGGAAACGGTAGGAGCCGTCGGGCTCGGGGCGTGCCTCTGTCGTGGAGCCGAAGAGGACGAGGTCATTGCCGGCCTCGCTCAGCCCGAAGGCGAACACTTCGCCCTCCCCGGCCTCTCGGAGCACGAACTCGAGCGAATCGTCACCGCGGTCGCGAAGCGTCTTTGCGATCCCTGTCCAGACCAGGTGCATGTTGACGGCGAGGGCGGTCGCCGGGGCGGCGCCCGCGAGCCGGGCCTGCAGCTGCGCGGTCTGCTGCAAGCTGAGGCCGCGACCGCCGAACTCGACCGGGACCAGCGCCTTGAGATAGCCGCCGTCCGCGAGCTCGGCGAAGTCTTCGGTGAAGAACCGGTTATCGCGGTCGTACCCGGCTGCGCGATCGCGGATGCGGGCCAGGAGTTCGTCGCCTAGGAGGTCGTCGCCGGAGGTGTCGGGAGGTGCGGGGGAGGTGCTGTGCTCGGTCACGTTCCTCAGATTAGGCGAGCGTGACCGAGCGCGGCAGACCGCGCCCGAACCTGTGGACAAGCGCGGTCTGTGGACGGATTACTGGGCGGTGTAACCGCCGTCGACCAGGTGGTAGCTGCCGGTGATGAAGCTGGCTGCATCGGAGGCGAGGAACGCGACGAGAGAAGCCACTTCCTCCGGCTCGCCGAGGCGGCCGAGCGCATGCTTGCCCTCCAGGAAGCTCAGGGCGTCGGCGTCGAGGTTGGCGGCGACGAGCGGAGTGCGGATGAATCCCGGGCCCACGGCGACGACGCGGACGCCGGAGCCCGCGTACTCGAGAGCCGCGTTCTGGGTGAGGCCGAGCAGGGCGTGCTTCGCCGTCACGTACGCCGACGAATTGGCGAAACCGACACTGCCCAGGATGGACGCCATGTTGACGATCGCGCCGCCCCCGTTGGCCGCGATCGCGTCGAGCTGGGGCTGCATCCCGTAGAAGACGGCGTTCAGGTTCACCTCGATGACCTTGCGCCAGGAGTCCAGCGGATAGTCGCCGACCGGTGCAGAGGCGCCGCCGATTCCGGCGTTGTTCACGGCGATGCGGAGCGGTGCCAGGTCATTCGCCGCGGCCACGCTGGCCCGCGCGAATTCGGGGTCGGTGACGTCGCCGGCGAGGGCGGCGGCGGTTCCACCGGCGGCCTGGATCTCGCCGACCACGGCGTTCGCGTTTTCCTCGTTCAGGTCCGTCACCAGGACGGACGCACCGCTCGCGGCGAGCGTCAGGGCGATGGCGCGGCCGATACCCGAGCCGCCTCCGGTCACGATCGCAGACCGGTCGGCGACGTCGTACTGAGCCATGGGAAATCTCCTTTCAGTTATCCGACACGTGTCGGATAACTCCATTGTACGATCGTCCGGTGGATGCACGCCAGCAGAAGACGCTCACCCGGCTGAGTGACGCGATCCTGACCCTCGCCGAGCGCGGGCCGGTCAGCGACGTGTCGGTGTCGGCGCTGGCCGAAGCGGCCGGGGTGCACCGCTCCACCGTGTACGAGTACGCCGCCTCGCCGCCGGAGCTGCTCGAGCGCGTGCTGCGGTCGGAGCTGGACGCGCTGCGCGCCGAATACCTCGTCGACGTGACGCCGTCCGATGCCGGGGCAGCCGTCCTCGGCGTGACGCGTGCGGTGCTCCGGCACGTCGACGAGCACGACGCCGTGTACCGGCGCGGCCTGGGCGCGGAGAGCGGCGCGGCCAGCCTCCACGCCATGCTCAGCGAGCACTTTCAAGGGTCCATCGACCTCCTGCTGGAGCAGCACAGCCTCGTCGTGCCGGCCGCCGACGACCTCGAGCGGCGCGCCGTCTCCCGCTACCTCGCCGACGGCACGATCGGCGCGATCGACGTGTGGCTCACCAGTCCGCGTCCGCGCGACGTGGATGCCTTCCTCGCCCTGGTCGGACGGCTGACTCCGGCCTGGTGGCCCGGCGGCGACGCGGGGGTGCGCGCGGAGGGAACGCGCCGGCCGCACCACGCGCCGGCGCGCCCGGGAGGCGCATCCCGGGCGGAATAGGGTGGATCGCATGGAACAACGCATCCTCGGTGGAACCGGTCGGGAGGTGTCGGTCGTCGGACTCGGCACCTGGCAGCTCGGAGCGGACTGGGGTGATGTCTCCGAAGCGGACGCGCTGGCCGTCCTGGAAGCGGCGGCGGAGTCCGGAGTCACCTTCTTCGACACGGCGGATGTCTACGGCGACGGCCGGAGCGAGCAGATCATCGGACGGTTCGTGACCGAGCATCCCGAGCTGCCGCTGACCGTCGCCACCAAGATGGGGCGTCGGGAGGCGCAGGATCCGGCCAACTTCACGTTGCCCCGGTTCCGCGAGTGGACCGACCGCTCGCGCCGCAACCTCGGAGTCGACCGCCTCGACCTGGTGCAGTTGCACTGCCCGCCGACGCCCGTCTTCTCCACCGACGCGGTGTACGACGCGCTGGACACCCTCGTGGACGAGGGCGTGGTCGAGAACTACGGGGTCAGCGTCGAGACCGCCGACGAGGCCCTGGCCGCGATCGCACGGCCCGGTACGGCGACGGTGCAGATCATCGTCAACGCGTTCCGTCTCAAGCCGCTGGATCGCGTCCTTCCCGCGGCGCGCGAGGCCGGGGTCGGGATCATTGCCCGCGTGCCGCTCGCCTCGGGACTCCTGAGCGGTCGGTACACCGAGCAGACCACCTTCGCCGCGGACGACCACCGGAACTACAACCGCCACGGCGAGGCGTTCGACGTCGGGGAGACGTTCTCGGGAGTCGACTACGACGAGGGCGTGCAGGCGGCGCGCGAGTTCGCGGCACTCGTGCCGGAGCGCGCGACACCTGCGCAGGCCGCGATCGCCTGGATCGTCGCGCAGGACGGAGTGACCACCGTCATTCCCGGCGCGCGCTCGCCCGAGCAGGCGCGCGCGAACGCGGCGGCCGCGTCCGTCCGCCTGCCCGACGGCTTCGACGCCGCCGTGCACCGCATCTACGACGACCACTTCCGCGCCTCCGTCCACCCCCGCTGGTAGCCGCGCCGCCCCGTCGAGTTGCGACATGATGTCGCAACTCGACGCGAATTGGAGCAACGAGTCACCATTCGATCGCCAGGGCGTGCCGAATGCGCGCGAGAAGCTCGTACGGGTCGGCGAGATCCCCCGCCGTGACGCGGATGACACGCCAGCCCAGGTCTTCCAGGCGACCCTGGCGATGGATGTCCTTATGCCATTGCGTGCGCTCCACCCGGTGGTGGTCGCCCTCGTACTCGACGGCGACACGATGGTCGGCGTAGGCCAAGTCGACCCGCGCCAGGAATCGCCCGTCTGGGCCGTGGATGCTGTAGTTCGGATCGGGCGGTGCAAGTCCTTGGTCGTGGAGCAGGACGCGCAGAGCGCTCTCCATCGGCGACTCGGAGCCGGCGCGCACCAACGGGAGCGCGAGTCGAGCGGTCGCGATCCCGCGTCGTCCGCGGGAAGAACCGAGCGCCTCGGCGAGTGATTCCGGCGAGGCGAGGTCGTGCGCCAGGAAGTAGTCCCCCAGGGCGATCAGTTCTTCTCTGGTCAGCGATTCGGCCAGATCGACCCAGATCTTCTCCGGGCGCGTGACGGGCAATCCGCGGCAGTCGGCCACCACCAGCTCCCGCGTCACATGACCGACTGCGCTCCCGATCTGAGGTGCGCGAGCGGGGGTCTGCACGGTCAGGTGGATGCGCTCGTCGCGCTGCAGGTGCGCCGGCAGTGGCGCGCCGTACAGCTGAGCCGCGGTGGTGTGGCTGAACGCCATCCCGGTCGGACGGTGGAGGAGTAAAGCTCGGCAGCGTACGACCAGCCCCGAGTCCACCGCTACCCGGACACCACGGACGGGCCGCGCCAGATCTGCGCCGCGCAGTCGACCCGGGCCGACCCCTTGTTCTACGGCGTCGTTCACGCGGAACGGACGCCACGACAACCCACCCGGGAGCGGAACGGAATAACGACCCATTCCTCCACCCTGCCGCCCGCCGCGTCACCCTGCCGAAATCTCTCCACAGCCCGGCATCGAGTGGTGAGTAGATGCTCGAATTGGCGTCGAGTCGCGACATGATGTCGCAACTCGGCGGGAGGGCGGAAGGGAGGGGGCGCGTCAGGAGGGCTGGACGGGGACGGGCTCGGTGTCCGGGATGGGGGAGGCGTCGCGACCGCGGAGGTCGGGGTGGATGCGGTGCGCGAGGGCGGGCACGACGAAGCCGACGAGGGCGAAGGCCCCGGCGACCCAGAAGGCGCCGACGGCGCCGACGCCGTCGATCAGGAACCCCGCGAGGGCGGAGCCGAGGGCGGCTCCGATCAGCTGCCCGGTGCCGACCCAGCCGTAGGCCTCGGCGGTGTCCGAGAACTTCACGCTCGCCGAGACGATCGCGAACAGCACCGCGAGCGCCGGGGCGATGCCGACTCCCGAGATCAGGAGGGTGAGCGAGAGGCCCCACCACGACCACAGCATGAAGGTCGAGATGGCGACGCCTACGAACACGATGAACATTCGGCGCGCGGTCGCCCACGGCCCGATCGGGATGTGGCCGAATGCGAGGCCGCCGACCAGCGAACCGAGCGACCAGATGGCGAGCACGATCCCCGCGAGCGGCGATCCTTCCCCGAAGGTCGCGACCACGCCCGCCTCGACTGCCGAGCACGAGCCGATGAGCAGGAAGCCGACGACTGTCGCGAGCAGCACGGGGGGACGCGTCAGCACGGTCCCGAACCGCCGCTTGCTGCGCGGGATGCGCACCCGCCCGACCTCGGGCGACAGGATGAACCAGCAGCCGCCCGCGAGCATGATCGCGACCGACATGAGGATGCCCTCGACCGTGCCGATCTGCGTCGAGACGAAGGTGATCGCGACCGGACCGGCGATCCAGATGATCTCCTGCGCCGAAGCGTCGAGCGAGAACAGCGGGGTCAGCTGCCGCGAGTTCACCATCTTCGGGTAGATCGTTCGCACAGCGGGCTGGATGGGCGGCATGCAGAGTCCGGCGAAGAACGCGACGCCCATGGTGAGCGGGATGGGCATGACGAACAGTCCGATCGCCGCGACCGCCGCCGAGCACAGGATGAGCGTCGTCCACAGCACCGCGCGCATCCCGAGCACGCCCATGAGTCGGCTCGTCATGGGGCCGGCGATCGCCTGGCCGATGCTCATCGCCCCGAGCACGAGTCCGGCGGCTCCGTAGGAGTCGTGGACGCGCTCGATGTGGAGCAGGAACGCGAGCGACAGCATCCCGAACGGGAAGCGCGCCGTGAGCTGAGCCGCGATGATGCGGGCGACGCCCGGCGTCTTCAGAAGGCTCGAATAGCTGCTCACAGCCATCCACACTATCGGTCCGGAGAGGGCCGCCGGGGGAGTCTCCACGCCACGCCATCCCCACTTCGCGGGGTGTGGAAACTGTGCATAAGTTCTCCCCATCTGTGGATGACACGCCCACTAGATGTGGGGGAGTGGAAATGTCGGACCCCCGCTATATAGTGGTCGAGCACAGAGAGCCGGTTGGCCGTTCGGGGATTCCGAAGGCCCGGTTCCGCGGGGATTTCCGCCGCTCAAGCGGCACATCGAAGAGGGAGAGACAGTGGGTATCACAGTCGTGAAGCGCAACGGCGAGCGGGAGCCGTACGACGCCAACAAGATCAACCTGGCCATCGAGAATGCGGCCCAGGGTCTGGACGAGAACATCACGTGGGTGACGCAGATCGCGAGCGAGCTCGAGCTCACGCTGTTCGACGGCATCACGACGCAGCAGCTCGACGAGGCGGTCATCCAGGTCGCCCTCCAGAACGTCAAGGACGACCCGGCGTTCGACACCGTCGCCGCGCGCCTCCTCCTCAAGACGATCTACAAGCGCGTGCTCGGCGACTACTCCAGCCACGACGAGCTGGTCGAGCTGCACACCTCCCACTTCCGCGGCTACATCGAGCGCGGCGTCGCCGAGACGCTCCTCGACGGCCGCTTCACCACCGCCTTCGACCTCGACCGCCTCGCCGGCTACCTCGACCCGTCGCGCGACGAGCTGCTCAAGTACATCGGCGTCGTCACCCTCAACAACCGCTACGGCATCAAGGCCCGCAACGGCGACTCGCTCGAGGTGCCGCAGTACTTCTGGATGCGCATCGCGATGGGCCTCTCCCTCAACGAGGCCGACCCCACCAGCCACGCGATCGCCTTCTACGACAAGATGTCGAAGCTCGAGTACCTGGCGGCCGGCTCCACGCTGGTCAACGCCGGCACCGCATACCCGCAGCTGTCCAACTGCTTCGTCATGGAGATGCAGGACGACATCGAGCACATCGCGAAGAGCGTGCGCGACGTCATGTGGCTGACCAAGGGCACCGGCGGCATCGGCCTCGCCGTCACCAAGCTGCGCGCCCAGGGCTCGCCCATCCGCTCGAACAACACCACCTCGACCGGTCCGATCCCGTTCATGCACACGATCGACTCGGTGCTGCGCGCGGTCAGCCGCGGCGGCAAGAAGTTCGGCGCCCTCTGCTTCTACATGGAGAACTGGCACATGGACTTCCCGGAGTTCCTGGACCTGCGCCAGAACTCGGGTGACCCGTACCGCCGCACCCGCACGGCGAACACCGCCGTCTGGATCAGCGACGAGTTCATGAAGCGCGTCCAGAACGACGAGGACTGGTACCTCTTCGACCCGCTGGAGGTCGGCGACCTCAACGAGCTGTACGGCAAGGCGTTCTCCGAGCGCTACGCGCACTACGTCGCCGAGGCCGAGGCCGGCAACCTGCGGATGTTCAAGAAGATCAGCGCCCGCGCGCAGTTCAAGGACATCCTGATGAGCCTCCAGACCACCAGCCACCCGTGGCTGACCTGGAAGGACACCATCAACAACCGTGCCCTCAACAACAACACGGGCACCATCCACCTCTCGAACCTGTGCACCGAGATCACGCTGCCGCAGGACCGCGACAACGTCTCGGTCTGCAACCTGGCGTCGATCAACCTGTCGCGTCACCTGATCGACGGGAAGATGGACTGGGAGCGCATCGAGGCGAGCGCCCGTCAGGCGGTCCGCCAGCTCGACAACCTGATCGACATCACGGTGTCGAGCGTCGACGAGGCCGACTTCTCGAACCAGCAGAACCGCGCGATCGGCCTCGGTGTGATGGGCTTCACCGATATCGTCGAGCGCCTCGGCATCAGCTACGAGAGCGAGGAGGCGTACGCCCTGATCGACGAGATCATGGAGCACGTCTCGTACGCGGCGATCGACGAGAGCGCCGACCTGGCGCAGGAGCGCGGCGCATACCCGAACTTCGAGGGGTCGCGCTGGTCGAAGGGTCTCGTGCCCTACGACTCGATCGCCCTCACCGAGGCCGACCGCGGCGTCCCGATCAACGTGGACCGCACCATCCGCCTCGACTGGGACCGCCTCCGCGAGAAGGTCAAGGGCGGGATGCGCAACGCGACGCTCATGGCCATCGCGCCTACCGCGTCCATCGGCCTCGTCGCCGGCACCACCCCGGGCTTCGACCCGCAGTTCTCGCAGATCTTCAGCCGGGCGACCTCGTCGGGCAAGTTCCTCGAGGTCAACCGCAACCTGGTCGAGACCCTGCAGGAGCGCGGCATCTGGCAGGACGTCCGCGAGGCCATCCTGCGGTCGCAGGGCGACATCCAGAACATCGCGGAGATCCCGGACGAGGTGAAGGCCACGTTCAAGACGAGCTTCCAGCTCTCGCCGTACTCCTTCATCGAGGTCGCGGCCCGCGCCCAGAAGTGGATCGACCAGGCGATCAGCCGCAACATGTACCTCGAGACGCGCGACCTCGGCGACATGATGGACATCTACTACGCCGCATGGGAGAAGGGCGTCAAGACGACCTACTACCTCCACATGAAGCCGCGTCACCAGGCCGAGCAGTCCACCGTCAAGGTGAACAAGGCGGAGGAGATCTCGGGCGGCCGCAAGGGCTTCGCGTCGGTCGGCGCCGGCGCTCCCTCCGCGGCCCCGGCCATCACGGAGACCGCCCCGGCTCCGGCACCCGCTCGTCGCGGCTTCGGCTTCGGCGGACTCACGTCGGGTGGTGAGAACAAGTGAACAGCACCAAGATCGAGGAATACTACGTGCCGGTCGACCCGATGGACGACCTGCAGTGCGAGTCCTGCCAGTAGTTTCGGCCAGCACGGCATCCGGCCGTAAGTAACGAGGAGAGAGAACGACGATGGGGATTCTGGGAACAGGAATCGAAGAGGGCCTGCTGCTCAAGCCCGTGAAGTACCAGTGGGCGATGGACCTCTACGACCAGGCCGTCGCGAACACCTGGTTCCCGAACGAGATCCAGCTCGGCGAGGACATCGCCGACTTCAAGCGGATGACCGACGAGGAGCGTCACGCGGTCACCTTCCTGATGAGCTACTTCAACCCGAACGAGCTGCTGGTCAACAAGGCCCTCGCGTTCGGCGTCTACCCGTACATCAACGCGGCCGAGGCGCACCTCTACCTCGCCAAGCAGATGTGGGAGGAGGCCAACCACTGCATGTCGTTCGAGTACGTCCTCGAGACGTTCCCGATCGACCGCGAGCAGGCCTACAACTCCCACGTCGACGTGCCGTCGATGGCGAAGAAGGAGGAGTTCGAGGTCGCGTTCATCAAGCGGATGACCGAGCAGACGCTCGACATCACCACGACCGAGGGCAAGCAGGACTTCATCCGCAACCTGGTGGCGTACAACGTCATCCTCGAGGGGATCTGGTTCTACTCCGGCTTCATGGTGGCGCTCTCGTTCCGTCAGCGGAACCTGCTGCGTAACTTCGGTTCGCTGATCGACTGGGTGGTGCGCGACGAGTCGCTGCACCTCAAGTTCGGCATCAACCTCATCCTCACGGTGCTCGAGGAGAACCCCGACCTGCAGACGCCGGAGTTCGCCAACGAGATCCGCCAGATGATCCTCGACGCCGTCGAGATGGAGGAGCAGTACAACCGCGACCTCCTGCCCGGCGGCATCCTGGGCCTGAACGCGAACTACATCAACCAGTACGTGAAGTACCTGGCCGACCGCCGCCTGGAGGAGCTGGGCTTCGAGGCCGAGTACAAGGTCTCGAACCCCGCCAAGTGGATGGCCACCGCGAACGACACGCTGGAGCTGGTGAACTTCTTCGAGGCCACCAACACCTCGTACGAGTCGAACGCCAAGGCCTCGACCGGACGCTGAGAGCCGACGCTCGACGACCCGACGGCCCCGGACGCTTCCCGAAGCGACCGGGGCCGTCGGCGTTGGCGCCGTCGGCGTCTCGGCGTCCGACGTCGATGCGAGAATAGCGGGATGCTCCCACCGCTGATCACCGCCTCCGCACTGGACGCCGCTCTCGGCGCTGAATCCCTCTGGAGCGGCGCCGGACGGCGGCGTTCGTCCTGGCGCGTCCTCGACGTCCGCTGGAAGCTGGGCGGTCCGTCCGGTCGCGAAGAGTTCGACCGCGGCCACATCCCCGGAGCGGTCTACGTCGATCTCGACACCGAGCTCGCCGGCCACGGCGCCCCGACGGACGGCCGCCACCCGCTGCCCCGCGAGGAGGACTTCCAGGAGGCCGCACGGCGCTGGGGCCTCGACGACGACGACGCAGTCGTCGTCTACGACGACAACTCCGGCACCTCCGCCGCCCGCGCGTGGTGGCTGCTCAGTCACGCCGGGGTGCGGGAGGTCCGTGTGCTCGACGGCGGCCTCGCCGCGTGGCGCGCCGCGGGCCACCCCCTCGAGACCGAGACGGTGACGCCGAAGCCCGGCAACATCCGGCTGCGCTTCGGCAGCCTGCCGACCCTCGACACGGACGGCGCCGCGGCGCTGGCCCGCGACGGCGTCCTGCTCGACGCCCGCGCCGCCGAACGCTTCCGTGGCGAGGTGGAGCCGGTCGACCCGCGCCCCGGTCACATCCCCGGATCGGTCAGCGCTCCGACGACGGACAATCTCGACGCCGACGGGCGGATGCTGCCGCCGGACGTCCTCGCCCAGCGGTTCGCCGCCCTCGGGATCGACGCGACCACTCCGGTCGGCGTGTCCTGCGGGTCGGGCGTCACCGCCGCGCACGAAGCGCTTGCGCTCGTCGTGGCCGGACTCCCCATCCCCGCTCTCTACGCGGGTTCGTATTCGGCGTGGTCCAACGACCCCACGCGTCCCGTCGCCACGGGGGAGTGACGTCGCCGGGCGCCACGACGCCCGTTTCGAGGCCGGCGAACGCAGGATTCGGCGGATTCCGACACCGTCCACGCCGAAACCTTCCGGAAACCTCCGTGAAAAACGCTGTTCCCCGCGCGAATTAGTGTTGAAGCACGGCAACGCCGCTGGGGTATCCTCCCCTTACCCTTGCATTACACAAGAGACATTCCTGCACCAGGAAGAAGGACAACCACCATCATGCGCATTCGTACCGCGGCACCCATCCTTGCCGTCGCCGCCGTTGCAGCGCTCGCGCTCACCGGTTGCGTCGACAACTCCACCCCCTCCTCGGGCTCATCGTCGAGCGCCGGGTCGGACGTGAAGAAGGACGACACCCTCGCGGGCCAGCTGCCCCAGAAGATCAAGGACGCCGGCAAGCTCGTCGTCGGCATGGACAACACGTACCCGCCGAACGAGTTCAAGGACGACAACGGCCAGCCCGTCGGCTGGGAGGTCGACCTGACCAACGCCATCGCCGCCAAGCTCGGCGTGAAGGCGAGCTTCGCCATCGCGAAGTTCGACAACATCATCCCGAGCATCACCGGCGGCAAGGACGACTTCGGAATGTCGTCCTTCACCGACACGACCGAGCGCGAGCAGCAGGTCGACTTCGTCAACTACTACTCGGCCGGTATCCTCTGGGCTTCCCAGAAGGGGAAGAACATCGACCCGGACAACGCCTGCGGTATGAAGGTCGCCGTCCAGTCGACCACGTACGAGGACACCGACGAGGTCCCCGCCAAGTCGAAGAAGTGCACGGATGCGGGCAAGCCCGCCATCCAGGCGCTCCGCTACGACACCCAGGACGACGCGACCAACGCGGTCATCCTGGGCAAGGCCGACGCCCTCAGCGCCGACTCGCCCGTCACCCTGTACGCCATCTCGAAGTCGAAGGACAAGCTCGAGGCCGCAGGCAAGACCTTCGACGAGGCTCCGTACGGCCTGCCCGTCCAGAAGGACTCGAAGCTCACGCCCGTGCTGCAGAAGGCCGTCCAGGCCCTGATCGACGACGGCACCTACAAGAAGATCCTCGACAAGTGGGGCGTCGCCGACGGCGCCGTCCAGTCCGCCGAGGTCAACGCGGCCGCGAAGGGCTGACCTCCATGTCCCAAAGCAACACCGCCCGGCCGGCGACGGGATCCGTCCCGTCGCCGGCCGGGAGCCGGTCCGAGCCGATCAAAGCGATCAAGCTCCGGCACCCGTGGCGGATCGTCTTCGCCGCGGTCCTCATCCTGCTCCTCGTCTGGTTCATCGTGGATGCCTCCCAGCGGGAGGCCTACGGCTGGCAGTACGTGGGCAAGTACGTCTTCGACAAGCGCATCAGCGCTGCTGCGCTCGTCACCCTCCAGCTGACGATCTACTCGATGATCATCGGCGTCGTGCTCGGCCTGGTCCTCGCGGTCATGCGGCTCTCGCCGAACCCCGTGGTCAAGTCAGTCGCCTGGCTGTACCTCTGGATCTTCCGCGGCACCCCGGTCTACGTGCAGCTGGTGTTCTGGGGCCTGTTCTCGCTGATCTACCCGCAGATCTTCCTCGGCGTGCCGTGGACGCAGATCGGGTTCGACCTGAACCTCGGCTTCATGCAGAACGCGTTCATCATCGCGATCATCGGTCTGGCCCTCAACGAGGCGGCCTACATGGCGGAGATCGTGCGCGCCGGCCTGCTCTCGGTGGACGAGGGCCAGGAGGAGGCGGCGACCGCGCTCGGCATGTCCTGGTGGCAGACTATGACGCGGATCGTCATTCCGCAGGCGATGCGGGTCATCATCCCGCCGACCGGCAACGAGGTCATCTCGATGCTGAAGACCACCTCGCTGGTGGCGGCGATCCCGCTGACGACCGACCTGTACGGTGTCGCCCGCGACATCTCCGCGGTCACGTACACGCCCATCCCGCTGCTGATCGTCGCGTCGCTCTGGTACCTGCTGTTCACGTCGCTGCTGATGGTGGGTCAGTACTTCCTGGAGAAGCGGTTCTCGCGCGGCGTCAACGCACGCCGCCCCGACCGCAATGAGCCGGCGCTCGCGACCGGCGCTCTTCCCGCCGCCGGTGCGCCCGACGGCAACGACCTCGGAGGCAAGGGATGACCGACATCAAGGCGACACCGATGGTGCTGGCCGAGGGCGTCTCGAAGAGCTTCGGCTCCAACGAGGTGCTCCGCAGCATCGACCTCAAAGTGAACCAGGGCGAGGTGCTGTGCATCATCGGCCCGAGCGGTTCCGGCAAGTCCACCTTCCTTCGCTGCATCAACCACCTGGAGCGGGTCGACGCCGGCCGGCTCTCGGTCGACGGCGAGGTCGTGGGCTACCGCCAGCACGGCGACAAGCTGTACGAACTGAAGCCCAAGGAGGCCGCCCGCCAGCGCCGTGAGATCGGCATGGTCTTCCAGCGGTTCAACCTGTTCCCGCACATGACGGCGCTGGAGAACATCATCGAGGCGCCCATCCGTGTGAAGGGTCTCTCGAAGGCCAAGGCGGTGGAGCGCGCCAACGAGCTGCTCATCCGCGTCGGACTCAGCGACAAGGGCGACCACTACCCGTCGCAACTGTCCGGCGGCCAGCAGCAGCGCGTCGCGATCGCGCGTGCGCTAGCGATGGACCCGAAGCTGATGCTATTCGACGAGCCCACCTCGGCGCTCGACCCCGAGCTCGTCGGCGAGGTGCTCGACGTCATGAAGGGGCTGGCCGCGAGCGGCATGACCATGATCGTGGTGACGCACGAGATGGGCTTCGCCCGCGAGGTCGCCGACGAGCTGGTCTTCATGGACGGCGGCGTCGTCGTCGAGTCGGGCGACCCGCGCGAGGTGCTCGGCAACCCGCAGCACCAGCGGACGCAGGCCTTCCTCTCGAAGGTGCTGTAGCCGACAGGACTACGGGAGCGGGCGTCGCCCGTCTGACAGAATCGTCGGATGGACAACGACGCCCACTCCTCCCGTCCCGTCGTCTTCGTGACCGGCGCCAGCCGGCCGGAGTCGATCGGCGCCGCCATCGCGCGCCGCCAGGCCGCACTCGGCTGGGATGTCGCGTTCGCGTTCTGGGACGACTACGACGCCTCCATGCCGTGGGGTGCGCACGAACGCGCGCACGACGCGTTCGCCGACGAGCTTCGGGAGCTCGGCGCCCGCGCGCTTCCCGTCGCGGTCGACCTCTCGCATCCGGAATCGCCCGGGTTCGCCGTGGAGCGCGTCCGGGCCGCCCTCGGGCCTGTCCAGGCCCTGGTCGCCAGCCATGCGCACTCGGTCGACAGCGGGCTGCTCGACACGAGCGTCGAAGCGTTCGATGCTCACTTCGCCGTCAACACGCGCGGGACCTGGCTGCTCATCAAGGCGTTCGCCGAGCAGTTCCCCGCCGACCTGTCGGGCTCCGGGCGGATCGTCGCGCTGACGAGCGATCACACGGCGCACAACCTCCCGTACGGCGCGAGCAAAGGCGCGCTGGACCGCATCGTGATGGCCGCCGCCGTCGAGCTGGCGCACCTGGGCGTCACGGCGAACCTGATCAACCCGGGCCCGATCGACACCGGCTGGATGACGCCCGACCTCGCCGGGGCGCTGGCCGCCGAGACGGCGCTGGGGCGTCTCGGCACCCCGCAGGACACGGCGGATCTGGTCGCGTTCCTGCTCTCCCCATCCGGCGGCTGGATCAACGGCCAGCTCCTCCACTCCAACGGAGGCTTCCACCTCCCCGTCTGACGGGCTGCCGCCGCGGCTGGTCAGCCGCCCAGGACTTTGCGGATCCGCTGCAGCGAGACGGTTTCGGCGGTGCCGAGGGACTGGGCGAAGAGGGAGACCCGGAACTCCTCGAGCATCCAGCGCGCGTGCACGATCGGCGGCGGCGAGCCCGGGGCGAGCGGGATGCGGCCGCCGGCATCCCGGTACAGCGCGACGGCGGTCTCGACCTGCGTCTGCCAGGCCCGGTCGCGGCCCGGGTTGGTGGGCAGCGCCTGCATCCGCTGCGGGATCCCCGCGAGGTAGCGCGGCAGCTGCCGCAGCTGCTCCAGTCCGGTCGCGGACACGAACCCGTTGTACACGAGCCCGCCGAGCTGTCCCTTCGCGTCGTTCAGCGCGGGGAGGTAGGTGAGCGCTGTGACCCCGGAGATCGCCTTCTCGGCAGCGCGGGCCGCGGCGAGGATGCGCGTGACCAGCGACACCGTCTCGAACATCGCATCCATCACGATCCCGGAGACCCGGTCGCGGACCGCCTCGAACTCGGCGCGCATGAACACCTGGCCGTCGGGCTTCATCCGGTAGAGCACCGAGTCGACCACCGCGAGCAGGCTGTCGTCGAACAGCGCCTTCGTGTTCGGGTACGGGCTCGCGGCGAGGGTGAGCTTCTCGTTCGAGGTCAGGTGCTGCTGCACGTAGGCGACCGGCGACGGGATGCTGAGCAGCAGCAGCCGGCGCACGCCGCCGGGTATCGCGCTCGCCTGCTCGGCGGGAGTGCCCATGAGGCGGATGCTCACCGAATCGCCATCGTCCACCAGCGCCGGGTAGGCGCGGATCACGTTCGTGGTGCCACCCGGGCCGGTGTGCGTCGAGTCGAGGAACCGGGGGAGCTCGTCCAGATCCCACGTCGTGATCCCCGAGCGTTCGAGGGCGTTCGGCGTGCGCGCCTCGGCGACCGCGGCGACGGAGTCGCGCGCGCGGGACCGCAGCCGGTCCTGCAGCACGCCCAGGTCCTTTCCGCTCGCCATCGGACGGCCCCGTTCGCCGATCACCTGGAACGTCGGACGGAGGTGCGCGGGCAGCCGCTCCAGGTCGAAGTCGGTGCCGCTCACCCGTGAGCCGGTCAGCCGCGAGATCGTCGCCGCCAGGGTGTCCACGAGGGAGGCCGCCGGACGCTCGCCCTCGTGCGCGCGCATCCCGGCTGTGCTCGACAGCTCGCCGAGCAGCCGCTGAGCCCAGTCGGCGGCGGGCACGACCTGCCGGCGGATCGCCTTCGGCAGCGACTTGATCAGAGCGGTCACCAGTTCGTGCCGGAGTCCGGGCACCTGCCAATCGAAGCCGTCGGGCAGCAGACCGGCCAGGAGCGGCAGCGGCACCTGCACCGTCACGCCGTCGTCGTCCGCGCCCGGCTCGAACCGGTACCGGAGCGTGAGGCGCTGGTCGCCCTGACGCCACACGGGCGGGAAGGCCTCCTCGTCGATCTCCGCCGCGTCCTCGTCGAGCAGCGCATCCTGCGTCATCGTCAGCAGGTCGGGGGTCTCCTGCCGGGCCTTCTTCCACCAGCCCTCGAATGAGCGCGTCGACACGACATCGGCCGGGATGCGCTTGTCGTAGAACTCGAAGACGGCCTCGTCGTCGTTGAGGATGTCGCGGCGGCGGGTCCGCTCCTCCAGTTCGCGCAACTCGGCCCGCAACGCCCGGTTCGCTCGATCGAACGCCTGGTGCGAGTCCCACTCGCCGTCGACGAGTGCGTGCCGGATGAACAGCTCGCGCGCGAGCGCAGCGTCGATCCGCGAGAACTGCACGCGCCGCCGCGGGATGATCGGCACGCCGAACAGGGTGACCCGCTCGTAGGCGACGACGGCGCCCTGGCTCTTCTCCCAGTGCGGCTCGCTGTACTGCCGCTTGCAGAGGTCGCCGGCGATCGGCTCCGCCCAGGCCGGGTCGATCGCGGCGTTCATCCGCGCGAACAGCCGGGAGGTCTCCACCAGCTCCGCGCTCATCACCGCGTTGGGCTGCTTCTTGGCGAGCGTCGAGCCGGGGAAGATCACGAACCGGGTCTGCCGCGCTCCGAGGTACTCGGACGAGCGCGCGCCCCGGGCGCCGCCCTTGTTGCCGGACTCGCGCACATCCTTCAGCCCGATGTGCGACAGCAGGCCGGCGAGCAGCGAGCGGTGGATGCCGTCCGGGTTCACCGACGGTTCGCCGATCGTCAGCCCGAGCGGCTTGGCGAGCTGGCGCAGTTGCCGGTAGACGTCCTGCCACTCGCGCACGCGCAGGAAGTTGAGGAACTCGGCCTTGCACAGGCGGCGGAACGCGCTGGAGGACAGCTCCTTCTGCTGCTCCTCGAGGTAGTTCCAGAGGTTGAGCAGGGTGAGGAAGTCGCTGGTCGGGTCGGCGAAACGCGCGTGCTTCTCGTCTGCGCTGCCGCGACGCTCCACGGGCCGTTCGCGCGGATCCTGAATGGTGAGGCCGGCGACGATCGCCATCACCTCGCGCGAGGTGTTGTGGCGCTTGGACTCGACCACCATGCGCGCGAACCGGGGATCGATGGGCAGCTGGGCGAGCTGGCGGCCGACCTTCGTGAGCTCGGTGCCGTTCTTGGCGGCGGCGATCGCGCCGAGCTCAGTGAGCAGATCGAGCCCGTCCTTGATGCCGCGCGAGTCCGGCGGGGTGAGGAACGGGAACGCGGCGATGTCGCCGAGCCCCAGCGAGATCATCTGCAGGATGACCGCCGCGAGGTTGGTGCGCAGGATCTCGGGCTCGGTGAACTCCGGGCGCTTGCTGAAGTCCTCCTCCGAGTAGAGCCGGATGGCGATGCCGTCGCTCGTGCGGCCGGAGCGGCCCGAGCGCTGGTTCGCGCTGGCCTGCGAGATCGCCTCGATCGGGAGGCGCTGCACCTTGGCGCGCGTGCTGTAGCGGCTGATGCGGGCGGTCCCGGCATCCACCACGTACTTGATGCCGGGCACGGTCAGGCTCGTCTCCGCCACGTTGGTCGCGAGCACCACGCGACGGCGGATGCCGGGAACGGTGGACGGCTGGAAGACGCGATGCTGCTCGGCGGAGGAGAGCCGGCCGTACAGCGGGAGCACCTCGGTTCCGGGCAGATTGCGGCCACGGACGGCGTCCGCGGCATCCCGGATCTCGTTCTCGCCAGAGAGGAAGACGAGCACGTCGCCCGCAGGCTCCCGCGCGAGTTCGTCGAGGGCGTCGTTGATGCCCTGCAGGTAGTCGCGGTCGGCGGCCGGGATGGGATCCGGGTCGTCCTCGTCGTCCTCCAGCGCTTCGGCGACCAGCGGCCGGTAGCGGATCTCGACGGGATAGGTGCGGCCCGACACCTCCACGATCGGTGCCGGCGTGCCGTCGGCGGAGGCGAAGTGCTCGGCGAAGCTCTGCGGGTCGATGGTCGCCGAGGTGATGATGAGCTTGAGGTCGGGACGCTTCGGCAGCAGCTGCTTGAGGTAGCCGAGCAGGAAGTCGATGTTGAGGCTGCGCTCGTGCGCCTCGTCGATGATGATCGTGTCGTACGCCCGCAGCATCCGGTCGCGGCGCAGCTCGTTGAGCAGGATGCCGTCGGTCATCAGCTTGATGCGCGTCGCCTTCGACACCTTGTCGGTGAACCGGACCTGGTAGCCGACGAGTTCGCCGACGGACTGCCCGAGCTCCTCGGCGATGCGCTCGGCGATCGTCCGCGCGGCGAGACGGCGTGGCTGGGTGTGCCCGATGCTCGTGCGGCCGAGCTCGAGCGCGATCTTCGGCAGCTGCGTCGTCTTGCCGGACCCGGTCGCGCCGGCCACGATCACGACCTGGTTGTCGCGGATGGCGCGCGCGATGTCGTCCCGCTTACGGCTGACCGGCAGCTCGGGCGGGAAGACGATGCGGGGGAGGGCCTCGGTGGAAGACATGAGCCCTCCAGTCTACCGGCGGTCGGCGGCCCACGTGCTTCACGGCCGCCGCGCTTCAGGGCCGGGGCAGCCCCGCCAGGAAGTCGTCGAAGGTCGCAGCGCCGAGCCGCGCCCCCGGGCCGGCGAGGAGGGTGCCGTCGCGCAACGACCGGCCCCAGCGTCCGGGGAGGGGGACGGTGAGGACCCGGCCCCGGTCGCCGGTCGCGGCGAGGTAGCGCCGGACGAGCGTCGGCATGTCCTCGACCCGCGGTCCGGCGAGGTCGCGATCGAGGCCGCGCGGCTCGCCCGCGGCGATCGCGGCGAGCGCTTCGCCGACCTCGGCGGCGGCGACCGGCTGGGACTTCATCGCGGGAACGAGCCGCAGCCGTCCGGGCTTCGACCGGGCGGCGAGCTGCGCGGCGAACTCGTGGAACTGGGCGGCGCGGAGGATGCTCCAGCCGGTCTGCGCCTCCTGCACCATCCGCTCCTGCAGCGCCTTGCCCGCGTAGTAGGCCGCCGGCACCTCCGCGGCGCCGACGATCGACAGGACGACGTGGTGCGGCACTCCGGCGGCCCGCTCGGCATCGAGGAGCGAGCGGGTGACGGTTCCGAAGAACTGCTCGGACACGGACGCCCGCGTCGTCTGCACGGACGTCACGTCGACGACCGCTGCGCACCCGGTAAGCGCATCGGCGAGACCCTTTCCGGCCTGCGTCAGGTCGACGCCGCGCGCGCGGCTGAGGACGACCGGTTCGTGGCCCGCGGCGCGCAGTGCTGCGACGGTGTGTCCGCCGACGACGCCCGTCCCCCCGGCGACTGCGATCCTCATCGGGTCGCCTCCGTCCGGGTCGGGACGGTGCCGGCCACGGACGGCCGGGCCGGCCGCCGTGACGGGAGCAGCAGCGCGACCCCGAGGAGCGCGCTCAGTCCGAGCGAGACCAGGGAGCTGACGACGTCGCCGGCCGAGCCCTCCGGGTGCAGCACATGGTAGCCGAAGTGGAGTACGCCGAACACGGCCCAGGCGAGCCCGACGACCCGCCCCGGTTGCGCCGCCCGGGCGAACGCGGCACCCAGGCTGGCTGCGCCGAGTGCGAGGTAGAGCGCGCCGACATCCCGGATCAGGTGCTCGTCGAACGCGCCATCGATGTCGATCCAGTGGAGGCCGAATCCGGGGAACGCGGAGTAGAAGGAGTCCGGCGCGAAATAGGCCCAGCCTCCGACGTACGCCCCGAGGGCGACGCCGAGGCCGAGCAGCGCGCGGCGCAGCGGTGTGTTGTCCATACCTCTCCGACGACGCAGCCGGGGCGGATGTGAGGAGGATGCTCACACTCCCGCCCGCTGATCCGTCTTAATGGGTGTGATGGATGAGAACGCCAGCAGTCCCCCCGGGCCCGTCGACGACGCCGTGGTCGCCGAGCGCCGCCACTTGCTCGCCCTCGCCTACCGGATGCTGGGCACGGTGGCCGAGGCGGAGGACGCCGTTCAGGAGACGTACGCACGGTGGTACCGCCTCCCGGCCGACGAGCGCGAAGCGATCCTCTCTCCCGCCGCCTGGCTCACCCGTGTGGCGAGCCGGGTATGCCTGGATGTCCTCGGTTCGGCGCGGGCCCGCCGCGAGCGCTACGTGGGGCCGTGGTTGCCCGAGCCCGTTCCGTCGGACGCGTTCGCGGGGGCTTCGGCCCCGGAGGACCCGCTCGACCGGGTGACGCTCGACGACTCGGTGAGCATGGCGCTGATGCTCGTGCTGGAGGCGATGACGCCGGCCGAGCGCGTCGCCTTCGTGCTGCACGACGTGTTCGGGATGCCGTTCGACGAGATCGCCGAGACGGTCGGCCGCTCCCCGGCCGCGTGCCGCCAGCTCGCCGCCTCCGCCCGTCGGCGGGTGCGGGAGCACCGCGAGCGGGAGGTGCCGCGCGCCGAGCACGACCGCGTGGTGCAGGCGTTCGCGGCGGCCGCCGCGGGCGGCGACCTCGCGGCGCTGGTCCGCGTGCTCGACCCGAGGGTCGTCCTCACCGCCGATGGCGGCGGTGTCGTGAGCGCCGCCCGGCGCCCGGTCGTCGGGGCGGACAACGTGGCGCGTTTCCTCCTGGGACTGGCGGCGAAGTTCCCGCAGGTCGAGCTGACGCCGACCCCGCTCGCCGACGGCCTGGCGTTCGTGGAACGCCAGGCCGGCCGGGTCACCGGGGTCATGACGTTCGTGGTCGACGACGGCCGCGTCAGCCGCATCCGGATGGCCCGCAACCCCGACAAGCTGACGTTGTGGAACGCGCCCGCCGACGCGCCCTGACCGGTCGGCCGCTCCCGCCGTTGCCCTGCGCCCGCGCGTGACGTAGGTTCGCATCAACCCGGATCGGTTCCGGCGTCGACGAAGACGAGGAGAACCCATGAGTCACGGCTATGCCACCATGTCGGTCGCGAGCATCCTGGCGGAGACGGCGCATCGGATGCCCGACAACGTCGCTCTGATCTTCAACGGGCAGGAGATCCGCTACGGCGAGCTGTGGGATCAGACCAGGGCCTACGCCGGCGCCCTGCGCGACCTGGGCGTCGAGCCCGGCGACAAGGTGGCGCTCATGCTGCCGAACGTCCCCGACTTCCCTCGCGCCTACTACGCAGCGCTCGCCCTCGGAGCGGTGGTCGTCCCCGTGCACGCGCTGCTGAAGGCGGAGGAGATCGCCTACGTGCTCCGCGACTCCGGCGCCTCCGTGCTGATCTGCGCCGCGCCGCTCCTCGGCGAGGGCGCGCGCGGGGCGGGGCTCGCCGGCATCCCGACGCTGTCCGTGATGGTGCCCGACGAGCTGTGGGAGCAGGCGCCGTTCCCGCGGCTCGAGGAGCTGGCGGCGGCCGCCGAGCCGATCGACACCTACGTGCCGCGCGACCCGCTCGACACGGCGACCATCCTCTACACCAGCGGCACCACCGGCAAGCCGAAGGGTGCAGAGGGCTGTCACTTCTCTCTGGTCGAGCAGGTGAACGTCCTCCTCGTCGGGACACTCGACGTGACGCCCGAGGACCGCATCCTGGGCTGCCTGCCGCTCTTCCACACCTTCGGCCAGACCTGCGTCATGAACATGGGCTTCCGGGCGGGCGCCGCCATCGTGCTGGTGCCGAAGTTCGACCCCGCGACCGCGCTGCAGCTGCTGAACGCGCACGACTGCACGATCATGACCGGCGTCCCGACCATGTACATCGCGCTGCTGGAGGCCGCGAAGACCAACCCGGAGCGGCCGCCGCTGCGCTACGGCATGAGCGGCGGCGCGGCCATCCCGGTCGCCGTCATCGAGCGGATGAAAGAGGTCTACGGCATCGACGTGCACGAGGGGTACGGCTTGACCGAGACCTCGCCCGTCGCGTCGTTCAACCACCGCGGCCGGCCCACCCGGGTCGGCACGGTCGGCACGCCGATCTGGGGAGTGGATGTGGAGATCGCAGACCCCGAGGTGGACGACCGTATCGAGCTCCTGCCGCGTGGCGAGCTCGGCGAGATCGTCGTGCGCGGGCACAACCTGATGAAGGGGTACCTGAATCTGCCGGAGGCGAATGCGGAGGCGGTCGTCGACGGCTGGTTCCGCACCGGCGACCTGGGGACGAAGAGCGACGACGACTACATCACCATCGTCGACCGCAAGAAGGACATGATCGTGCGCAACGGCTACAACGTCTACCCGCGCGAGGTGGAGGAGGTGCTGTCGACGCATCCGGCTGTCGCCATGGTGGCCGTATTCGGCGTGGCGCATGAGACCCACGGCCAGGAGATCATGGCCGCCGTCACCCTCATGCCGGGCGGCGAGGCCGACCCCGAGGAGCTGGTGACGTTCGCGCAGGAGAAGGTGGCCGCGTACAAGTACCCGCGCCGCGTGGAGATCCTGGAGGCGCTGCCGCTCGGACCCAGCGGCAAGGTGCTCAAGCGGGAGCTCGTGGCGCGGTTCGAGAGCGAGGACGCGCAGGCGGTCGGCTGATCGCGAGCATCCTGGTACCGTGAGGAATATGGTTGCAAACGCAAATACTCCTCTTCTGACCCTGAACAACGGGACCACCATTCCGCAGCTCGGCTTCGGCGTCTTCAAGGTCGACCCGGCCGAGACGACCCGCATCGTCACCGACGCGCTCGAGGTCGGCTACCGCCACATCGACACCGCCGCCATCTACGGCAACGAGGAAGGCGTCGGCCAGGCGATCGCCTCGGCCGGCCTCCCGCGCGAGGAGCTGTTCGTCACCACCAAGCTGTGGAACGACCGCCAGACGGACGCCGAGGCCGCGTTCGACGAGTCGCTCGGCAAGCTGGGCCTCGACTACGTCGACCTGTACCTCATCCACTGGCCGACTCCGCAGAAGGACACCTTCGTGCAGGCCTGGAAGTCGCTGGAGAAGATCTACGCGACCGGTCGCGCCAAGGCCATCGGCGTCTCCAACTTCCTGGTGCCGCACCTGCAGAAGCTGCTCGCGGAGACGGACATCGTTCCCGCTGTCAACCAGATCGAGCTGCACCCGGCGCACCAGCAGCCCGAGGTGACCGCGTTCGCGCGCGAGCACGGCATCGAGATCGAGGCGTGGGGACCGCTCGGCCAGGGCAAGTACCCGCTGTTCGAGACGCCCGAGGTGTCGGGCGCGGCGGAGGCGCACGGCAAGACCCCGGCCCAGGTCGTCATCCGCTGGCACCTGCAGACCGGCAACATCGTCTTCCCCAAGTCGAACCGCCGGGAGCGGATGGCCGAGAACTTCGCCGTCTTCGACTTCGAGCTCACCGCCGACGAGGTCGCCGCGATCACGTCCCTCGAGCGCGAGGGCCGCGTCAGCGCCCACCCCGACGAGGTCAACTGACGCCTGCGCGCTCTGCGCGCCCACCAGGTGAGTCGGATGCGCGGGAGTCGGCCGGTGTCGCACCCCCGGGCTAGGCTCGTGGGGTGAGGATCACGACGGTCACAGGCAAGATCAGCTATATCGTCGGCGCGTTCGCGCTCATCCTCATCCTCAACGTCTTCGTGTTCGCGCGGCTGGTGAACCCAACCTTCGATGTGATGATCGTCGCGCTGCTGAACATCGCGTACGTGATCATCGGGGTCCGGACGTTCCGCGGCGCCGACGAGAACCGCACCGATCCCCGCCCCTGGTGGCGCGCCACGGCGCGTCCGGCGGCGGGCTACTGGATCGGCGCCGGCCTCGCGGTCGCCGCGTTCATCTCGTGCGTCGGAGCGCTGGCCAGCGATCCGGAGAACGCCGTCATCCCCGCGGTCGCGTGCATCAGCTACGCCGTGCTGGCGGCCTTCTACCTGAACTCCTCCATCCGGCTGCACGGGATGGACAGGGCCGGCTGACGACGCCGTGCCGGACCCCGACCACGGGCTCGCGGACCCGGCCCGCGTCCCTCGGGGCTTCCGTTCCCCCGGCCCAGTCGTAGGGTGAGCCCATGGCGAATCGGCTCGCGGACGCGATCAGTCCCTACCTCCGCGCCCACGCGGACAACCCGGTCGACTGGTTCCCGTGGGGTGCCGAGGCGTTCGCGGAGGCCCGGCGGCGCGATGCGCCCGTGATGGTGTCGATCGGCTACGCGACCTGCCACTGGTGCCACGTCATGGCGCGCGAGAGCTTCGACGACCCGGTCACGGCTCAGGAGCTCAACGATCGGTTCGTGGCGATCAAGGTCGACCGGGAGGAGCATCCCGACGTCGATGCCGCCTACCTCTCCGCCGCGAGCGCCTTCACCGGCAACCTCGGCTGGCCGCTCACGGTGTTCGCGACTCCCGACGGCAAGGCGTTCTTCGCCGGCACTTACTTCCCGCCGCAGCCGGTCGCCGGGCGCGCGTCGTTCCGCCAGGTGCTCGATGCGGTGTGGGATGCGTGGAGCGTCCGGCGCACCGAGGTGGAGTCGGACGCGGGGAAGGTGCAGCAAGCGCTCGCCGCCGCCGCGCAGGCCGCGACGGCGGTCTCCGACCTGCCCGGCGATGCTCAATTGGACGCCGCAGTCGCACAGTTGTCCGAGGCGGAGGACCCGGAGTTCGGCGGGTTCGGGAGCGCCCCGAAGTTCCCGGTCGCGCCGATCCTCGACTTCCTGCTCTCGCGCCCGGCCGGGCACGAGCTCGCGGCCCGCACCCTTCGGCGGATGGCCGAGTCGCCGCTGCGGGATGCGGTCGATGGCGGCTTCTTCCGTTACGCCACCCGGCGCGACTGGAGCGAGCCGCACTACGAGCGGATGCTGTACGACAACGCGCAGCTGCTCGACGCCTACGCGCGAGCCTGGCAGCAGACCGGCGAGGAATGGGCGGAGCGGACCGCGGACGGGATCGCGTCGTTCCTGCTCGGCGTGCTGCGTCAGCCGTCCGGCGGGTTCGCCTCGGCGCAGGACTCGGAGAGCACGATCGACGGCGCCCGGGTCGAAGGCACGTACTACACGGTGACGGCGGCCGAGCGCGCGCAGCTCGACCCGCCACCGATCGACGCCAAGGTGCTGACCGGCTGGAACGGCTTCGCCATCGGCGCGCTGGCGCAGGCGGGACGCATCCTGAACCGCCCGGCGTGGATCACCGCGTCGCGGCAGGCGGCGGATGCGGTCCTGAGCCGGCATCGCCGCGACGACGGGACGCTGCTGCGCGCCTCCCTCGGCGACCGGAGCTCCGAGGCCGGTGCGACGCTCGAAGACTACGGCGGACTGGCGGCCGGCCTGCTGGAGTTGGCGCTCGCCGCCGGCGATCCTTCCGCTGCGGCGTCGGCCCGCGACCTCGTCGACCTGTGCCTGGACGCGGCGGGGGAGGGAACCTGCCCGTTCGAGACGCCCGGCGGCGGCGACCCGGTGCTGGAGGCGACCGGCTTGGCCGTCCGGGTGGACCCGTCGGAGGGCGCGTATCCGTCGGGCCTCAGCTCGATGGCCCAGGCGGCGCACACGCTCTACCTGCTGACCGGCGAGCGCCGGTACGAGCGGGCGGCCCGCGAGGGGATGCGACTGGTCGCGGCCCAGGCGCTGCAGGTGCCGAGTGCGTTCGGCACGTCGCTCGCGCTCATGTCAGGGCTCGCAGGCGAGGCCGAGCAGCTGGTCGTGGTGCTGCCGGACGCCGCGCCCGACGACGAGCCCGCCACCGCATCCGCTCTCCTGGCCGCTGCCCGCCGGCACAGCGCCGCACTGGTCGCGCTGGCGACCGAGTCGGAGGCCGCCGCGTTCGCCGCCGACGGCTTCGAGCTGTTCGACGGCCGCACGACCCGGGACGGCCTCCCCACCGCCTACCTCTGCCGCGAGTTCGTCTGCCGCCTCCCGGCGACCACCCCGCAGGAGCTCAGCGCAGCACGCGGTACGTGAGGTGGGCGACCTCCGGCGTGACCCGCTCGCGCACCAGCTCCAGTTCCAGTGACGGGACGCGGTCGAAGACCCGCTCGCCCGCACCCAGGGTGATCGGGACGATGTGGAGCCTCAGTTCGTCGACGACTCCCGCCCACAGCGCCTGGTTGAGGGTCTCCGCTCCGCCGGCGATCGACACGTCGGCGTCGCCCGCGATCGCGCGTGCCTGCTCCACCGCCGAATGGATGCCGTCGGTCACGAACGTGAAGGTGGTGCCGGTCAGCGCCAGCGGCTCCCGCTCGTAGTGGGTGAGCACGAACACGGGCGCGTGGTACGGCGGCTCGTCGCCCCACCAGCCGCTCCAGTCGCCGAGCGGCTCCCCGGGGGCCGGCCACTCGTGCCGTACCGGGCCGAACATGTTGCGGCCCATGACATAAGCGCCAGCGGCCGTGATGGCGTCGATCTCCTCCGCGTGCGCGTCGGCGTACTCGAACATCCACGTGTGCAGGCGCCCGTCGACGCCCTCGCCCATCGGCTGCTCCAGCGACTGGTTGGGACCGGCGGCGAAGCCGTCGAGCGAGATGCCGATGTCTGCAGTGACGATACCCATGCCCGAAGGGTAGTCAGGCGCGCTCGACCTTGTCGAGCATCCCCCAGACCGCTTCGCTGAGTTCGGGATGTTCGAGCGCGATGCGGCGCAGGACGCCGTACTCGAAGCGCGTGAACACCTCGCGGCCCGCGGAGGGATGGTGTGCTCGCGACTGTTCCTCGGCGAGGTCGAACGCCTCGATCGCTCCGGCGCGGAGGGCGATGACCACCTGCTCGTCGACGCTGGGGAGGTCGGGGATGAACTGCCACGGGTCTTCTCCCGCACGGCAGCGGTGCTCGATGATCGCGGAGAGCTCGTCGCGCGCCTGCTGACGCAGCAGCTCGATGCTGCGGGGCACCTGATGGGTCATCTCGCGCCCTCCTTCCCCGGGTCGTGGACGGGCTCTGTGCCGTTCGCGCGGCCTCCCTCGCCCGCGCGGTGCGTTCAGCCTAGGCGGTGCCGCCGACAGCACGCCAATCGGGGTGCAACGATTCGTCTAGGTGTCGATCGCGCGCCGATCCCGCGTCGCCCGCCCGTCGCCCGCGGGTCACTCCGTGCGGGCCAGCAGGTACGCGTTGAGGTCGGCGGTGAGGGCAGCATCCACCGGGTATTCACGTCCGTCGAGGTGCGTGATCGGCGCGGCCTGGCGGACGCTGGAGACCAGCCAGAGTGCGTCCGCGGCGACGACGTCGTCGAGGGTGAGCGGCGCGAACTCCGTCTGCAGCCCGCGCTGCCGGAAGAAGTCGAAGACCGCCGCCTGGGTGGTCCCGGCGAGGATGCCCTGGTCGGTGTTCGGCGTGCGCACCACGCTGTCGCTCAGCGTCACCACGTTCGAGGTGGGGCCCTCCAGCGCGTACCCGTCGGTGCTCACGAAGAGGACGTCGTCGGCGCCGCGGCGGACCGCCTCCCGCTGCGCCGCCCGGTTGATCGCATAGGACAGCGTCTTGGCGCCGGCGAGCAGCCACGGCGAGGTCTCGGCGACGTCGTGCCGCAGGCCGCGGTCGAGCGTGACCACGCGGATGCCGAGCCGCGCCTGCGAGAAGTCCTCGCCCTGGTCGACGAACAGCCAGCCGCTGGGGCGGCCGGAGCCCTCCACGCCGCGGCTGTAGACGAGCTTCGCGTAGAGCTCCGCATCCCCGTCGCCGTTGCGGTTCAGGTAGTCGGCGACCCCGGCGCGCACGGCCTCGCGCCAGACATCGAGCGCGGGCGCAGGGAGGTCGAGCAGCTCGGCCGAGTGGGCCAGCCGGGCGAGGTGCGGTTCGAGCGCCTGCGGATGCCCGTGGATGACGGCGATCGTCTCGAAGACGCCGTCGCCTCGGGTGACCGACAGGTCGGTGACGCGCACCTGGGGCGCGTCGAAGTCGGAGACCGTGAAGCCGGGGTCGCCGGACTCGGGGGTGCCGGTCGGCGTGGTCAGGGTGAGGAGGGTCGCGCGCGTCATGCGACCATTCTGCACGCGTGGGTGCGAGCGCGGGGGTCCGTCGGCAGAAACGGCCGTCGAGCGGTCAGGCGGTCTCGCGGATCCGGAACGCGTCGTCGCCCTGCGGCTGGGTGTCGGACACGTGGATGCCCGCGACAGTCGCGCCGGGAGGCCCTGTGCGCAGCCAGTCCAGCATCCGGTCCACCTGCTCCGGCTCGCCTTCGACCTCGGCCTCGACACTCCCGTCGGCCCGGTTGCGCGCCCAGCCGGTCACGCCGAGCCGGTGCGCGGCCTCGCGCGCGCTCCAGCGGAAGCCGACGCCCTGGACGTCACCGGTCACGATCGCTCTCTTGCGGATCACAGCCCCATTCTGCCCCTGCTTCAATGGAGGGATGAGCGAACCCGCCGTGCCCGCAGCCGAACGCATCCCCGACCTCCGGTCGGACCTGGTCTCGGCCGGGTTCACGGTCGACGCGCTGACGGCGCTGTGGGGTGCCGACGCCGCGGAGGCGCTGCATCGCGGGCAGCGTGTCCCGGCCGAGCGGGCGCTGGCCCGGCGGGCGCCGTCGCCCCTCGCGACGCTGACCCGGCTGTTCGTGCTGGCGCGGCCCGTTCCCGCGTCCGAGGCCGCCGCAGCGCTCCCGTCCCTCGGGGTGGACGGCGCGCAGGCCCTCGGCCTGCTCACCGTCGACGACGCGGGCTCCGTGACCGCCGCCGTCGACCTCCGGCCCTACGCCTTCGTGGATGCGGCCGGTCCGGCCGAGTGGTGGATCGTCTCCGACCTCGGCGAGGTCGCGCTCGGCCACGCTCTCCCGGAGGATCACGTGCTCGGCGTCGGAGGCGCCTCCCTCACCCTCAGCGGCCTCATGCTGCAGACGCCCGTCGACAGCGCCCTCGACCTCGGCACCGGATGCGGCATCCAGGCGATGCACGCCGCCCGGCACGCGCGACGCGTCGTCGCGACCGACATCTCGGTGCGCGCTCTCCGGCTCGCGGCGCTCAACTCCGCCCTCAACGAGATCGACGGCGTGGAGCTGCGGCTCGGCAGCATGTTCGAGCCCGTCGCAGGGGAGCGGTTCGACCACATCGTCTCCAACCCGCCGTTCGTGATCACGCCGCGCGCGGAGGGCGTCCCCTCCTACGAGTACCGGGACGGCGGGATGGTCGGCGACGGCCTCGTCGCCTCCTTCGTGAGTGGATGCGGCGAGCACCTCACCGACGGCGGCGTCGCGCAGCTGCTCGGCAACTGGGAGTACCGCGGCACCGGCGACGGACTCGACCGGGTGCACGACTGGGCGGACGCCTCCGTCGCGCCGCTGGACGCGTGGGTGATCGAGCGAGACGCCGAGGACGCCGTGCGCTACGCCGAGACGTGGATCCGCGACGGCGGGACGCGCCCCGGCTCGCCGCAGTTCGAGCGGCTCCTCGACGCCTGGCTCACCGATTTCGAGACGCGGGACGTCCGCTCCGTCGGCTTCGGGTACCTGCTGCTCCGGCGGACGGCCGACGTGCCGACGCTGCGCCGGTTCGAGCGGCTGCACGGCTCGCTCGGGGCGAACGAGGCGGGGCTCGGGGTGCACCTGGGGGAGGCGCTCGCCGCCCACGACCTGCAGGCGGCGCTCACCGACGGCGAAGTCGGCCGCCTGCGGCCCGTCGTTTCCGGCGATGTCACCGAGGAACGGCACCTGTGGCCCGGCGCGGACGCCCCGACGGCGATCCTTCTCCGGCAGGGCGGCGGCTTCGGACGGGTGATCTCGGCGGACACCGGCCTCGCGGCCCTCGTCGGCGCGTGCGACGGCGAGCTCTCGGTCGCCGCAATCGTGGGCGCCCTGGCGCAGCTGCTGGAGGTCGACGAGGCGGCGCTCGCCCGCGAACTCCTGCCCGCCGTGCGTGCGCTGCTGGTGGACGGCTTTCTCCGCGCCTGAGGCCGCCCGCCGCTCCGCGGGGCAGCGATTTGGCGCAAATCGTGGCTCTGCGCCCGCGAGAACCGCGATCTGGCGCCAATCGTCACCGTCCACCGCCGACGGGTCACCGGGTCACAAAGTCACGGAGTCACGGGCGGGGGACGGGGACGAGCGCGACGTCCGTCAGCCGGCCCTCCGCGACCTCCGCCGTCAGGTACGTGCACACGGGCTGACGCCGTCTGTCCGTCGGCGAACCGGGGTTGAGCAAGCGGAGGCCGTGCGGCGAGGCGGTGTCCCACGGGATGTGCGAGTGCCCGAACACGAGCACATCCGTGTCGGGGAAGTCCCGATCGCAGCGCAGCTCGCGCCCGGTCGCCGGTCCCGTCTCGTGGACCACCGCGAAGCGGACGCCGTCGAGCTCGACCCGCGCCACCTCCGGCAGCCGCCGGCGCAGCTCGGGGCCGTCGTTGTTCCCGTAGACGCCGACCAGGCGTCGCGAGCGCTCCTCCAGGAGGTCGAGAGTGGCCGCATCCACCCAGTCACCGGCGTGGATGACGACGTCGGCCGCATCCATCGCCGTCAGCACCTGGGCCGGCAGCGACCGGGCGCGCTTCGGGACGTGCGTGTCGGAGATCAGAAGCAGCTTCACGAAGCCACACAGTACGCAAACCCGCGGGACGGGGCTACTTTCGCGCTATGGACCTACGCAACCTCGGAAACAGTGGAACGATCGTGTCGGAGTTCGCCCTCGGCACCATGACCTTCGGTGCGGAGGCCGACGAGCAGACCTCCCACGCCATCCTCGAGCGCTACCTGGAGCGCGGCGGCAACCTCGTCGACACGGCCGACGTGTACTCGGCCGGCACCTCGGAATCGATCATCGGCCGCTGGCTCGCCCGCAACCCCGGACGCCGCGACGGGATCGTCATCGCCACGAAGGGACGGTTCCCGATGGGGGGCGGACCGAACGACCTCGGCCTGTCGCGGACGCACCTGCGCACCGCGCTCGATGCGTCCCTCCGCCGGCTCGGCGTCGACCACATCGACCTCTACCAGATGCACGCGTGGGATGCGCTGACACCGATCGAGGAGACCCTGCGGTTCCTCGACGACGCCGTGCGGGCGGGCAAGATCTCGTACTACGGCTTCTCGAACTACCTCGGCTGGCAGCTGACCAAGGCGGCGCAGGTCGCGCGCGCGAACGGCTGGGCGCCTCCCGTCACCCTGCAGCCGCAGTACAGCCTGATCGTGCGCGGGATCGAGCACGAAGTGGTGCCGGCGGCGCTGGATGCGGGCGTCGGGCTGCTGCCCTGGTCGCCGCTCGCGGGCGGCTGGCTGAGCGGCAAGTACCGGCGCGACGAGGCGCCGACCGGTGCGACGCGCCTCGGCGAGAACCCCACCCGCGGCATGGAGGCGTGGGAGGCACGCAACGCCGACCCGCGCACGTGGGAGATCATCGACGCGGTGGATGCGGTGGCGAAGGAGACCGGCGCCTCCCCATCGCAGGTGTCGCTGGCGTGGCTGAGCGACCAGCCGGCGGTGACGTCCGTCATCCTCGGTGCCCGCACGGTCGAGCAGCTGGAGGACAACCTGGGCGCCGCCGACCTCGACCTCACGGACGATCAGCGGAAGCGGCTGGAGGAGGCGAGCGCGCCTCGCACGGACATCTACCCCTACGGCGAGCAGGCCGTGCAGCAGCGCCACCGCAAGCCCGAGGGCGGCCGCTGACCGTTCCCGCAGTGGCCGCCTGGCCGCCGAGCACAGGGAAACCGTCGCCCTCTGGCCCGAATACGCGACCGAAACCCTGTGCTCGGCGGCCAGGCGTACGGCGCGACTAGGGGAGGGCGTCGAGTTCGCGGATGAAGGTGCGGGCGGCGGACGTGACGGCCTCCTGCGTGGTGCGGAGGCCGACCACGACGTCGGCCGTGCGGTCGTCGGCGGCGAGCATCCGCAGCAGCGCTATGCGGAGTTCCACAGTGCCGCCCGGGATGCGGTGGCCGCTCATCGACACGACGTTGGAGGCGAAGGTCAGCGACGTCCACTCGTCGGCGGCGGCCGTCGCATCCTGGGCGATCCCGGCCAGCCACGCGGCAAGATCACGCGCCTCGGCTCCGGTGAGGCAGGCCTCCGTGAGGGTCCAGTGCCGCTCGCCGTCGTCGACCACGGCATCCACGACCACCCGGTCGCCGTCCGCCAGCTTTCCGGACGGCCGCAGCTCGACGCTGCGGCCGCCTTGCTCGTCCTGCAGTCTCACGATGGGCTCGGGACCACCGTCAGCACGCGCTCGATGTACTCGAAGAAGGAGTTCATGAAGCCGCGGAGGAACTCCTCCGTGCCGGGGTCGGTCACCGTGCCGTCCGGCTCGATGAGTCCGGGCCGCATCCAGATGTACGCCTCGGGTGCGTTCATCTGTGGGGCCTGCAGGAAGCTGAGGATGCTGCGCAGGTGCTGCTGGCCGACCGCCGTCCCGATCTGGCCGGGCGACGCGCCGATCACCGCCGTCGCCTTGCGCGCGATCACGTTCTCGCCGTAGGGCCGGCTCGCCCAGTCGATCGCGTTCTTCAGCGCACCCGGGATGGAGCGGTTGTACTCCGGCGTGATGAAGAGCAGCGCATCCTGCTCGGCGACCATCGCCTTGAAGTCGCGTGCCTCCGGCGGGAAGGCGCCGTCGAGGTCCCGGTTGTAGAGCGGCAGGCCGCCGATCGGGATCTCGGTGAAATGCAGGTCCGACGGCGCGAGCCGGAGCAGGGCCTTCGAGAGCGTGCGGTTGACCGACTGCGTGGAGAGGCTGCCCACGAAGTAGCCGACCGTGTACGGGGGCTGGAGTTCGTTGATCGTCGCCATGGTTGCAATGCTGCCCCCAGCCCTCGGCGGAGTGAAGCCCCTTATCCGTCGTCGTCCGATCGGAATAGGGCATCTTCCCGATGCCTGGCGGGTGCCTTAGCGAGAAGGCTGAAGTCATCGCAGGAGAAGGGGAACGAGATCATGATGATCGAGGAATTCGTGGACTTCCGGGTACGGGCCGGTGACGCGGTGCGCGAGCAGCGCGAGCGCGAGCAGGCACGTCGGGTGGAGTCGGAGCGGGCGGGCACGCAGCGAGCGGGGTCGCGGCACCACTGGTTCCGCGGGGCGGCATCGCATGGGCAGGAGGCGGTCTCCGCCGCCGTTCCGGAGCCGGTCGGCGCCCGTCCCGCCGGGACACCGTCGGACGCGCCGGCGCCGGAGCGGGAGCTCGCTCACGCCGCGCGGTGACCTCTCCGCCGCTTCGTCGTCTGTCGACGGCGAAGCGGCGGAAACGATGCGTTCGGATGTCGGTGGCGGGTGGCACGATGAGGTCATGCGAACAGCGGGGGCGAGCACCACTCTGGTCGGGCGGGCGTCCGATCTGGAGGCGCTGAACGACGCGCTCCGCGCGGCCGTTGCGGGCGATCCGCAGGCCGTGGTGATCGGCGGCGAAGCGGGAATCGGCAAGTCCCGGCTGCTGGAGGAGTTCCTCGCCGCGAACGGATCGTCCGCCACGGTGCTTCTCGGCCGCTGCGTCGACCTGGGAGACGACGGCGCGCCCTACGCGCCGTTCGCCGCGGTGCTCCGCCGTCTGATCCAGACGGTCGGACTCGACCGGGTGCTGGAGGCGGCCGGGTCGGGGGCCGGCGTGCTGTCGGCGTTGCTGCCCGAGCTGGCGGACGAGTCCGCCGTGCCGCCTCGCACGGGCGCCGAGCGGCTCTACGAGCTGGTCACGGTGCTGCTCGAGAAGGTGTCGTCCGATCGCCCGGTGATCCTGGCGATCGAAGACCTCCAGTGGGCCGACCGGTCGACGCTCGAGCTGCTGCGCTTCATCGTGCGGATGGCCGAGGGCGGCCGGTTGCTCGTCGTGCTGACCTACCGGAGCGACGAGGTGCCCCGCGGGCATGTCCTCCGCTCGTGGCTGCCCGAACTCGACCGCACCCGGCGGGTGACCCGCTGGGAACTGGCGCGGCTCGATCAGGCGCAGGTCGCCGAGCTGGTGGAGCAGCTGCTCGGCCGGTCGCCTGACGAGGAGTCCTTGCAGCGGGTGACGTCGCTCAGCGAGGGCGTTCCGTTCTTCGTCGAGGAGCTGGTGGGCATCGACGGCCTGCGTTCCGGCGACGACCTGCCCGAGACGCTCCGGGAGCTGGTGCTCACCCGGTACGAACGACTGAGCGACCCGGCGCAGCGCCTGCTGCGCGTCCTCGCCGCCGGTGGCGTCTGCGTGACGCACGACCTGCTGGCGGCCGTGTTCGAAGGCTCACCGGACGAGTTGGATGCGGCGGCGCGCGAGGCCATCACCTCCAGTCTGCTCGCAGCCGACTCGACCGAGTACTCGTTCCGGCACGCGCTCGTGCGCGAAGCCGTCCACGCCGACCTGCTGCCGGGTGAGCGCACGCGGTTCCACACGCGGTACGCCGAGGCGCTCGAGGGGAGTCCGCAGCGCTCCGCCGTGCAGCTGTCCGCGCACTGGCTGGCCGCGCACGACGTGCGCCGCGCCTTCCTCGCCTCGCTGGAGGCGATGGAGGAGGCCAAGCGCTCCTACGCCTACGCCACCGTCGCCGCGATGGGCGACCGGGTGCTCGAACTCTGGGACAGCGTCCCCGACGCCGAGACGCTCAGCGGCCGCGACCGCGTCGCGGTCATCGCGCGGACGGCATCCGCCCTGCGCAATGCCGGCAACAACGAGCGTGCCCTCGCCCTCGTGGAGGTGGCGCTGGCCGAGACGGACGACCTCACGCCGGCCCGCCGTGCCCGGCTGCTCCGCGACAAGGCGCAGTACCTCGCCAACGTGAACCGCCCCGGGAGCGCGGCTCTGCTGGAGGAGGCGCTCGAGGTGGTTCCGCCGGAGTCGGCGCGTCCGGGTGATCCGTTGCGCCCGCAGTTGCTGACCGAACTCGCTGCGCAGCGGATGCTCGCGGGCTCCTTCGGCGCGGCGATCGAGACGGCACGTGCGGCGATCGCCGAGGCCGAGCAGGCGGCTCCGCCGATGCGTTCGATCGCGCACAACATCCTGGCCGCCTCGCTCATCGAGTACGGCGACATCGACGAGGGGTTCGCCGAGTTCGAGATCGCGGGCGACCTCGCGGCGGGCGACGCGGGAGCGACCCTGCGCTACGCGGTCAACGCCTCCGACGCGCTCAACTCGGTCGGGCAGTACGCGGCCGCGGTCCGACTCGCTGAGTTCGGCCTGGACCGCGCCCGGGAGCGCGGCGTGGAGCGCACCTCGGGTGTCTGGCTCGCCGCCAACACCGCGGAGCCCCTGATCGCCCTCGGCCGGTTCGAGCGCGCGGAGGAGATGCTGCGCATCGCACTGGGCTCCGACGACCGGACCGGGGTCACCGCCCAGTTGCAGCGCGCCCGCCTGTGGGTCTGGCACGGCCAGCCGCAGCGGGCGGATGCTCTGCTGCGACGCCTGCGCACCCCGCTGCGGGCCCTGGCGGAACTCGAACAGCAGACCCGGCTGACGCTCGCCCGGGTCGCCGCCGAGGTGGCGATCGCGCTGGGCGACTACGACCGCGCCTGGGCCGAGACCCGGGGCCTCGGCGCCCCGCCCTTCCGGTCGATGCCCGGCTACGACCTCCCGGTTCTCGCGGCCGCATCCCGCGCTCTCGCCGAGCTGGCCATGCGCGGCGTGGACCCCGAGACCGACATTCTGGACGTGGAGGCGGAGGCCCGACGGCTCGCGGACGTGCTCGAACCGCTGCGCACGTGGCCGACCGCGACCGTATGGGCGCCGCTCATCGACGCGGAGCTGACCACCGCGCGGGCGGCCGCCTCGCCGTCCGCCGACCGAGCCGAACGGTACGCCGAGTCCGTGGCCGCGTGGGAGCGCGCCACGGTCGCCGCCGTGGATGCGGTCGCGCCGGTCCACGTCCGGCCGTACGCCCTCCTGCGGGCCGCGCGGGTCGCTCTCGCCGCCGGCGACCGGACCCGGGCCGAGGTGCTGACCGCACAAGCGCGCACGCTGGCGGAGGAGGGCGGCATCCTGCTGCTGGTGGAGGCGGCGGATGCCCTCTCCGCCCAGCCCGTGGGACGCTCGGCGTCGGCCGCGACCGCGCAGGGACAGCCGCTGACCGAGCGCGAGGAGCAGGTGCTCGCCCTCATCGAGCAGGGCCTGAGCAACAAGCAGATCGGCGAACGGCTCTACATCAGCGCCAAGACCGCCAGCGTGCACGTGTCTAGCATCCTGCGCAAAGTGGGCGCCTCGAGTCGCACGGAAGCGGTCTACCGCGCGTCGCGTCCCGTGCCCTGACCCGGTTCAGCTCTCGACGGCGACCGCGCAGCGGATGCACAACTCGGCGGTCGGCCGCGCCCGGAGCCGGTCGACGCCGATCGCCTCGCCGCAGCGCAGGCACACGCCGTAGGTCCCCGCGGCGATCCGGCCGAGTGCCGCATCCACCGCCACGATGTCGTGCGCCGAGTCCGACCGCAGCGCCTGCAGCCTGCTCCACTCCGACGACAGCGTCGGACCCTCCGGGTCGTGCTCGTCGTCAGCGGTCGACTCCGACCGCGACGCGAGCAGCACGCCCAGCGACTCCGCCATCCGTTGCGCCTCGGCCACGTCGCCGCGGCGCCGTTCGTGCAGCATCGCCTCCAGCTCGTCGAGCTCGTCGGCGGTGAGGACATCCACGTCTCTCACCACTGTCAGCTCTTCCGTCGCCGGCTCGTACGACCGCATCCGTTCGTCCATCCGTGCTTCGTGCATCAGTGCATCCTCTCCGATCCCCCGACCGCGCCTGATCCCGGTCAGGGTACGCCTCCCCGCCCCGATCCGGGCGAACGACTCGCGTAGGCTCAGCGGGTGCCCTCCTTCCGCGTGATCGTCGCCGTCGGCCGTCTGAAGCCCGGAGTGGACCCGCAGACCGTCGAGCCGGCAGCCGCCGCGGCGGCCCGCGAACTCACCGTCGTGGAAGCGTCGACCATCGACGTGGTCTCCGGCGAGGCGCGCATCACCGTCCGCTTCACAGCGGACTCGCCCCGCACCGCGCTGCGCGTCGCCGAGCACACCGTCGCCCGAATCCGCACGCTCGCGGAGACCGGCGCGTGGCGGCTCACCGAGCGCGTCGGCGGGCGCTGGTTCCGCCGGGCCTGACGAGCCGGCGGAACGCGGAGCGCCGTGTCACGCCACCGCGGGCAGCGACTCCTCGATGAGGCCGACGATCGCCGGGTCGTCCGGCTCGGTCTGCGGGCGGAAGCGGTGCACCACTCCGTCGGGCGTGATGACGAACTTCTCGAAGTTCCACTTCACGCGCCCGGCCTTGCCTTCGGCATCCGGCGACTTCGTCAGCTCCTGGTAGAGCGGATGCGCGTTGCGGCCATTCAGCTTGACCTTCTCCATCATCGGGAACGTCACGCCCCAGGTGGTGGAGCAGTACTCCTTGATGGCGTCGGTCGAGCTCAGCTCCTGCAGGAACTGGTTGCTCGGGAAGCCGACGACGGTGAAGCCACGGTCTCCGTACGTCGTCTGCAGTTCCTCGAGCTTCTCGTACTGCGGAGCGAGTCCGCAGCGAGAGGCGACGTTGACGACGAGGATGACCTGGTCCGCGTAAGCGGAGAGGGTGGTCTGCTCGCCGTCGATGGTGTGGAAGGGGATGTCCATCACGGTCATGATCGCAGCGTATTGCGCTTCTCTCCGAAGCGCCTCGGAATCCGCGCTGTCAGCACTCGATGACGTTGACGGCCAGACCGCCTTCGCTGGTCTCCTTGTACTTGGTGGACATGTCCATCCCGGTCTGCCGCATCGTCTCGATCACGGTGTCGAGCGACACCAGGTGCGATCCGTCGCCGTGCAGTGCCAGGCGCGCGGCGGAGACGGCGGTGGACGAGGCGATCGCGTTGCGCTCGATGCACGGGATCTGCACCAGGCCGCCGACGGGGTCGCAGGTGAGGCCGAGGTGGTGCTCCATCGCGATCTCGGCCGCGTTCTCCACCTGTCGCGGCGTGCCGCCGAGAACCGCGCACAGCGCGCCGGCCGCCATGGCGCACGCCGAACCGACCTCCGCCTGGCAACCGCCCTCGGCGCCGGAGATCGAGGCGTTCGCCTTGAACAGGGAGCCGATCGCGGTCGCGGTCAGCAGGTACTGGCGGATGCCCTCGGCCGACGCTCCCGGGACGAAGCGGAGGTAGTAGTGCGCGACCGCGGGGACGATGCCCGCGGCGCCGTTGGTCGGGGCCGTCACCACGCGGCCGCCGGACGCGTTCTCCTCGTTCACCGCGAGGGCGAAAGCGTGCAGCCACTCGAGCGCGGTGGCGCGTCCGGGGTCGTCCTGCACGGACTCGAGGTGTTCGCGCATGCGGGCGGCACGGCGCCACACGCCCAGCCCGCCCGGCAGCGTCCCCTCGCCGGAGAGGCCGCGCGCGACGCACTCGGCCATCGCCTCCCAGATCAGGTCCAGGCGCTCCCGGGTGGCGTCCTCGCCGTGCAGCGCGACCTCGTTGCGGCGCGCGACCTCGCAGATCGGGATGCCGTCGCGGTCGCAGAGGGCGATGAGTTCGGCCGCGCTGTCGTAGGGGAGCGGATGGGCGTGCCGCGCCGCGAGGTCGGCCTCCTCGCCGTCGCGCCGGATGAACCCGCCGCCGATCGAGTAGTACGTCTCCTCGAGGAGGGGCAGCGGCGACCGCTCGCCTGCTGCATCCCGTCCCCACGCGCGCAGCGTCAGCGCGTTGGGGTGGCCGGGAAGGCGCGTCCGCGGCTCGAAGGCGATGTCGTCCTTCGACAGCGGGATGCTGCGCCGGCCGGCGAGCAGCAGCGTCGCCCCGGGTAAGAGCTCCGACCAGGCGCCGCGCACGTCCTCGGGGCGGCAGGTCTCCGGCTGCAGTCCGCGGAGGCCCGCGATGACCGCATCCGGCGTCCCGTGCCCGATCCCCGTGGAGCCGAGCGATCCGTAGAGCGTGCAGGTGACCTGGTCGACCCGGTCGAGCATCCCCTGGTCGTCGAGGCGGGCGGCGAACACGGCGGCGGCCCGCAGGGGTCCGACAGTGTGCGAACTCGAAGGACCGATGCCGATCGAGAACAGGTCGAAGGCCGAGACGTACGCTGTCACCCTTCCAGTGTATGTCGCCGGTGGCGCCGCATTTCGGCGTCGGTCCGCGCATCCGCGCACGGATCGCGCTCGGATGCCCCCGCTCGCGCGCCGAGTTGCGACATCATGTCGCAATTCGCCACGTTTTCGCGCATCCACTCACCACTCGATCGGGAGGCGGGCGGGGAAGACGGGCGGCGCGCACAGAGCGGCCGCCGCATCCCTCCGCAGGATGCGGCGGCCGCCGCTCACGTGACCCGGGACCGGGTCAGGCCTTCCGCATGTACGCCCGCACGGTGAGCGGGGCGAACACCGCGACGATCACGGCGGCGCCGGCCAGGGCGATCCATCCGTCTACGCCGAAGGTGCCGTTATTGGCGAGATCGCGGACCGCGGTGACGAGGTGCGATACGGGGTTGATATTGACGAACCATTCGAGCCAGCTCGGCAGGGTGGTGGGCGAGACGAACGCGTTCGAGAAGAACGTCAACGGGAACAGCACCAGGAACGAGATGCCCTGCACGGAGCCCGCGGTGCGGGCGATCACGCCGAAGAAGGCGAAGATCCAGCTGATAGCCCAGGCGCACGCGATGACGAGAAGGGCCGCCAAGACCACGTAGCCCAGTCCCGCCGCGGGCCGATAGCCCATGAAGAAGCCGACGACGAAGGTGATCGTCGTGGCGATCGTGTACCGCAGCGTGTCTGCGAGCAAAGCGCCGGACAGCGGGGCGATTCGGGCGATCGGGAGGGACTTGAAGCGGTCGAACACGCCCTTGTCCATGTCCTCACGCAGCTGGACGCCTGTGACGACCGAGGTGGTGATCACCGTCTGTACGAGGATTCCGGGAATGAGTTGGGGAAGGTACGCCTCGACGCTTCCTGCTAGAGCCCCGCCGAACAGGTAGGCGAACATGACGGTGAAGATGATCGGCTGCAGCGTCACGTCGAACAGCTGCTCGGGCGTCCGCTTGATCTTCAGCAGACCGCGCCGCGCCATGGTGAGCGTGTTCGCGAGCGTCTGGCTGATGCTGACGTGGTTCTTGAGCCGTCGCTCGGACGGCGGGGTGATGGTGGCGATGGCGCTCATGCCCGGACTCCTTCCACAGTCTCGGCCTTCTCTTCTTCTGTGGACTTCTCGTCCGCCGTTTCCTCTTCGACGCCGTGGCCGGTGAGGGTGAGGAACACCTCGTCGAGCGTGGGTTTCTGCACGGACATCTCCTGCAGGTGGATGCCGGCTTCGCGGAACGTGATGAACAGGTCGGTCACGACATCCGGGTCGCGCATCGGGGCCGTGAGGCGCGAGCCTTCCGGCGAGACCACCGCATCCACGCCGAGCACCGTCTGGATGGCGCGGCGCGCGTCCTCGATGTCGGCCGGGTCGGCCAGTCGCAGCTGCAGCGACGATTCGCCGACCGAAGCCTTGAGCTCGTCGGCGGTGCCCTCGGCGACGACGCGACCGCGGTCGATGACCGCGATGCGGTCGGCGAGCTGGTCGGCCTCGTCGAGGTATTGCGTCGTCAGCAGCACCGTGGAGCCGGTGGCGACCAGGCGGCGGATGGTGTCCCACATCTGGGAACGCGTCCGCGGGTCGAGGCCGGTGGTGGGCTCGTCGAGGAAGATCAGCGGCGGCTGCGCGATGAGGCTGGCGGCCAGGTCGAGGCGGCGGCGCATGCCGCCGGAGAACTTTTTAAGCGGGCGCCTGGCCGCATCCGTGAGCCCGAACTCCTCGAGCAGCTCCGCGGTCTTCCGCTTCGCCTCGCGGCCGCCGAGGCCGAGCAGGCGCGAGAAGATCATGAGGTTCTCGTTGGCGGACAGCGTCTCGTCGACGGAGGCGAATTGGGCTGTGACGCCGATCAGCTGGCGGACGACCTGCTGCTCCTTGCGCACGTCGTGGCCGAAGATGAGGGCCTCGCCGGCGTCCGGCTTGAGCAGGGTGGCGAGCATGGAGATGGTGGTGGTCTTGCCGGCCCCGTTGGGGCCGAGGACGCCGTAGACGGCGCCGGCGCGGACGGTGAGGTCGACGCCGTCGACCGCACGGTTGTCGCCGAAGGTCTTGACGAGCCCGTGGGCTTCGACCGCCCATTCGGAGCTGCGAGTCATGATGGTCCTTTCCTGGTGGAAACGGTGATGTTCCGAGCGTGCCGGGGCGCGCTTACATCGCACTTACGTCGCGCTTACAGCGGCCGGGAGCCGGTGTAAGCGCATGTGAGCGGGCGTAAGCGGGTGGATGCGGCGGTGCGGCCCGGCGGTCGCTCAGGCCGTACGGTCAGGCCGCGTGCCGGGCGGACGCCAGCACGGCCGGCCGGTCGACACCGGCGATGGTGAGTGCGCGGGGGAGCGTTCCGAGCTCGAGTCCCATCAGCGCGGTCAGCAGGTCGAGCTCGGTCGTGCGCTGGCGGTGGTTGGCTGTGCCGACGCGGTGCGCCCGCGTGAGCGCCTCCTTGAAGGACGCCCCCCAGCGCGGCCGCGCCACGCGGGTCGCGGCCGTCAGTCGCTCGGCGGGAGCGGGAGTGACGCCGGCGACGCGCAGGCTGGCCGCGCGTTCGCCGTCGAGGGCGGCCCCGAGTCCGTCCGGGTCGAGTCCGGCGCCCGCGAGCGCCGAGCGGATGGGTGCGCTGCCTTCCCGGGACAGCGCGAGCAGCACATGCTCGGCCTCGACCAGAGTCGAGTTGCGGAGCTGGGCCTCGGTGATGGACCGGACGACGAGTGCGCGCAGCGCGCGCGACAGCGGCTGGCCGGGCACGTTCGCCGTGCCGTTGTGGTGGATGTCAGACATTGCGTCTCCTCAGTTCGATCCCGGCGGCGGCCACGCGGCGCAGGTGCTTCTTGTGGACCGCCTGCCGGGTGATTCCGAGCGCGTCGGCGATCTGCGTCCAGGTCCACCCCTCGCGGAGCGCGCGCTCGACCTCGGCGTCTTCGAGCCGGTCGGCGAGTTCGCGGAGCGCGACGACGGCAGCGAGACCGTCGGCGACGCCTCCGACCGGGTCCGGGAACGGTGTGGGGTTCATGCAAGCAACTATAGTTGCTTAATTAGACTTGTCAACCGAAGTTGCTAAGTGGTCGGCACCCTACCGCGCACATCGGAGAGCAGCGCGAGCCCGCGGGTCACCGCGTCCTCCGGGGCGAGCGTCGCGACCTCCGCGAGGGCGGCATCCAGCCGGTCCCGGCCCCAGGCTTCGGCGATGCGTGCCGCGAGCGCGTCGCGGTGCAGGCTCGCGACGTCCTGGCGGGCGTTCGCGCGCCCGGCGAGAGCGAACAGCGACAAGCCGGATGCGACCCAGCCGTCGCGGTGGCGCTCCGCGGCCGTGCGCGGGTCGAGCATCCACGCCGCATAGCCCACCAGGCCGGAACCGATCACGGGCCGGTCGACGTAGGGCGGGTTGATCCGTGCGTTCACGAGCGTGCGCATGCGCAGCGCAGCGGCTGCCGCATCCGTCTCGGCCCAGTCGACGATCTCGGGACTCTCGGCATGCACCCGCAGCCGCGCGACCAGTGCCGCGGCACCGAGCATCGTCAGCCACGGATTGAGCGCGGCGCCCCGAGAGATCGGTGCGTCCTGGAAAGCGGCGAGCGCCTGGCCGTAGAGCCGGACGGCCTCGGCGTGGTCGCCCTCGGCCAGGGCGATCTCCGCCATCCCGGCGTACCCGATCGCGTAGTAGTCGGCGTAGTCGAAGCCGGTCCGGTCGACCTCCACCGACAGGTACCGCTCCCGCAGCCGTCGGCCGCGGGCGGTGTCGCCGCTCGAGATCGCATTGATGGCGATGAGCCAGTCGAGCTGCCGGAGGTCGCCGTCCGCCTGCAGCAGGGCCATCTGGTCGTAGGCCCGCTGCGCCCACTCCAGGGCCTCGTCGGGATGCGCGAGCTGGCTGTGCGACTGGGCCAGCGACTGCGCCGACGACGCCAGCGACCATGCGTCGCCTGCGGCCTGCGCGTTGGTCCATGCCTTCGTGCCCGCCGCGAGCGCAGCGTCCAGGTCGCCCGCGTTCTCGCGCATCTGCGCGGTCAGCAGGTTGCCCATCGCGGCACGCTCCGGGTCGCTCGACGCCGCGTACTCGCCCAGCAGTGCGAAGCCCTCCTCCGCGCGTCCCGCGTGCAGCACGAGGGCGGCGAGCGCGTCCAGTCGCGGGTCCGCGAACGGCTCGGTGCGGCGCATTCGGCGCAGGCGGGAGATCGCCCGGGCGGAGGTGCGCAGGTCGACGAAGAGGAAGGTGCCGCCGATGACGGTGTAGCAGGCGGCGACGGCCTCGCGCAGCTCGCCCGTGGGCTCCCAGCCCTTCAGCGCCTCCATCATCGGAGCGCCGAAGCCGAGCACCTCGGAGTGGGCACTGCGCAGCGACCAGTAGTAGGAGAGGGCGGCGAACACGACGGCCGCGGTGTCGGTCCGCCCGTCGTCGAGGGCCGAGCGCAGCACCGCCACGAGGTTGTCCTGCTCGGCGGTCACCCGCTGGAAGGTCGGCACCTGCTCGCGCCCGTGCATGGTCGTCAAGGCGTCGCGGCTGAACGAGACCGCCCAGGCGTCCATCCCGGCCACGACATCGTCCTGCTCGCCGGCGGCCACGAGCTCGCGGTCGCCGAACTCGCGAACGGTCTCCAGCATCCGGTAGCGCAGCAGCCCGGTGGTGCGGTCCTCTGTCACGGCCACCAGCGACTGCGCGACCAGCGCATCCAGATCGTCCAGCACGGAGGGTGCGCCGCTGCCGGCGACCGCCTCGGCCGCGTCTGCGCTGAAGCCGTCCGGGAAGTGCGACAGCCTTCGCAGCAGCGCCTGCTCGGAGGTGCCGAGGAGGTTCCAGCTCCACTCGATCACCGCGAGCAGGGTGCGGTGGCGCTCGGGTGCGGTCCGCTCGCCGCCGGTGAGCAGGACGAAGCGGTTGCCGAGCCGGCGCTCGATCTCGTCCACCGAGAGGGAGCGGGTGCGCGCCGCGGCGAGCTCGATCGCGAGGGGGACGCCGTCCAGCCGGTCGCACAGGCGGGCGACGACCTCGAGGGGCAGCACGGCGCCGGGACGCGCGGCACGGGCGCGTTCGACGAACAGTGCCACCGCCGGCCCGTACTGCGCATCGCTCAGACGCCCCGCCTCCCCGTCGGTGCTCTTCAGCGAGTCGAGCGGGTAGACGCGCTCGGCGCCGATCGCCAGGGGCGCGCGGCTCGTCGCCAGCACGCGGACGTTCGTGGTGGAGTCGAGGATGTCCTGCACGAAGGCGGCCGCAGCATCCACGATGTGCTCGCAGTTGTCGACGATCAGCAGGGTCTCCCGCTCGGACAGCAGGCCCAGGATGCGCGAGCGCAGGTCGAGCTGCGCACCCGGATCGGTCGGGCGCGCGGCCCGCGCCTCGCGGATGCCGAGCGTGGAGGCGAAGGCGAGCTCCACATCCTCGCCGCTGCGGACGCTCGCCAGCTCGACCACGATGACGGCGGGCGTGTGCAACGCGCGGTTGCCGACCTCCTGGGCGAGCCGAGTCTTGCCCAGGCCGCCTGCGCCGAGGATGGTCGTCAGCCGCGAGGTGGCCACGAGGTCCTCCACGGCCTGCAGGTCGTACTCGCGGCCCACCAGCGCGTTGGGCGCCGAGCGCAGGCCGACGCGGACACGCCGCGGCGCGCTGGGCCGCTCCTGCTCGTCGGAGGCCAGCAGCTCGGCGTTCAGCGCCACCAGCTCCGGCCCCGGGCGCGTGCCCAGCCGGTCCAGCAGCGCTTCCTTGAACTCGGCGAAGGCGAGCAGCGCATCGCTGCGGCGACCGGCGTCCGCGAGGCTGCGCAGCTGCTCCCGCCGGACGGTCTCGTCGAGCGGGCGGCGCTCGAGCAGCGGCTGCAGGTCGCTCAGCGCGTCGGCGGGGTGGCCGCCCGCCCGCCGGGCCCGGGCTCGCGCGAGGAGCAGATCGTCGTAGAGCGCGGCCGCGGTGCGATTGAGCGCATCGGCGAGCGGCGTGCCGCCCAGCTCGGCGCCCGGTTCGCCGCGCCACAGCGCAAGACCGGCGGACGCCTCGGTTTCTGCGGCAACGGCGTCGCCCGAGCGGAGCGCGGCAGCGGCCCGTTCGAGCGCCCGACGGGCGAGACCGAGGTCGGTCTGCTCGGGAGGGACGGCCAGCGTGTACCCGCTCGGCGTCGACTCCAGCAGCCCGTCGGCGCTGGTGGTCCGCACGCGCGACACGAGCGTCTGCAGGGCCGCGCGTTCCTGGCGGGGCGGTGCGTCGTCCCACAGGTCCTCCACGAGGGAGGGGACCGTCGCGACCCCGCGGGCCAGCACCAGCGCCACGATCAGGCTCTTCCCCAGGGCACCGGCCGGCTCGGTCAGCGCGCCGGCGCGGTCCTCCACCAGCACGGGGCCGAGCACGGCGACGCGGGGTGGCGGAGGGGCGGACTGCACGGGCCGATCTTAGCCAGTGCCGCTGACGCCGGGAGGATGCTCACAGCAGCGAACCGGCGCGAACCGGCGCGAACGAGGGCGACCGTATCCCATCCCGTGCCGACTCCGTGCCGCGTAGGCTCAGCCCATGGCGTTCGACTGGTCGCAGTTCTACGAGGAGCAAGGCGGACGCGGCGTGCGGCCGACCTTCCAGAGCGCCCTGGAGGCGTGGGACGGGCCGCCCGGGGCGGCGATCGACCTCGGCTGCGGCGACGGGGTGGAGACGCGGAACCTCGCCGAGAACGGCTGGCGGGTGCTGGCGGTGGATTCCGACGCCGGCGTGGAGGAGCGGGTGCGCGCCGGCCTGTCGCCCGACGCCTCGCAGCGCGTCACCGTGCGGCGCTCGTCGTTCGAGAAGCTGGGGGAGCTGCCCGCGGCCGATCTCGTCTATGCCGGATTCGCGCTGCCGTTCTGCGACGAGTCGCACTTCCCGTACCTGTGGGCGGACATCCGCGAAGCCCTTCCGCCGGGCGGCCTCTTCGCCGGGGAGCTGTTCGGGCCGCACGACCAGTGGGCCGGCCGTCCGGGGATGAGCTTCCACAGCCGCGCCCAGGTGGAGGGGATGCTCACCGGCATGGAGGTCGTCCAGCTGGTCGAGGACGACCGGCGCGGGATGTCTTTCGAGGGACCGAAGCACTGGCACGTGTTCCACATCGTCGCCCGCGCGTAGCGGTGCGGTGCGCCGGGCCGGGGCCGCCGGGCTCCGCGTCAGCGGAGGGTCTTGCGCGCCGTGATCTGCCCGGTGTCGAAGCCGAGGAGGTGCAGGCCGCCGTGGAACCGCGCGTGCTCGATCTTGACGCAGCGATCCATGACGACGGTGAGACCCTTCGACTCGCCGTACTCGGCGGCCTCCTGGTTCCAGATGCCCAGCTGCACCCACACGGTGGGCGCGCCGACCGCCAGCGCCTCGTCGATGACGGCGGGGATGTCGCTCGGCTTGCGGAACACGTCGACGATGTCCGGGACCTCCGGCAGCGAAGCCAGGTCGGGGTAGGCCTTCTCGCCCAGGATCGTGTCGGCGTTCGGGTTCACGAAGTACACGCGGTAGTCGCTGGACTGCTGCAGGTAGGTGCCCACGAAGTACGACGATCGTGCCGGGTTCGCCGACGCGCCCACGATCGCGATCGACTTCGCCCCGCGCAGGATCTTCAGGCGCTCCTTCGCATCCGGCCCCACCCACGTGCGCTGCGTCTTCAGCAGCTTCGCGAGCGGGGAGTCCGACGGCAGGGCGCAGCTCAGCCCGTTCGCGAGCTGGACCTGCGTGGTGTCGTCGGTGGTCGCGGTGGTCATGCTGCGTTCGCCTCCTCGACGGCGATCGTGAGTGCCTGATCCAGATCGTAGATGATGTCGTCGACGTCCTCGATGCCGACGCTGATGCGCACGACGCCGGGAAGCACGCCCGCGTCGAGGAGCTGCTGCTCGCTCAGCTGGGCATGGGTGGTGGAGGCGGGATGGATCACCAGCGTCTTCGCATCGCCGATGTTGGCGAGATGGCTGGCGAGGTTCACCGACTCGATGAACGTCTGGCCGACCGCGCGGCCGCCCTTCACCACGAAGCTGAAGACGCTGCCCGGGCCCTTCGGCAGGTACTTCAGCGCCCGGTCGTGGTGCGGATGCTCGGGAAGCCCGGCCCAGAACACCTTCTCGATGCGGGGGTCCGCGTCGAGCCACTCCGCCACCGCGCGCGCATTGTCGACGTGCGCCTGGATGCGGTACGGCAGGGTCTCGACGCCCTGCGCGAGCAGGAAGGCGGAGTGCGGGGCGAGCGACGGGCCGATGTCGCGCAGCTGCTCGGCGCGCAGCCGGGTGAGGAAGGCGTACTCGCCAAAGTTGCCCGACCACTGCAGGCCGCCGTACGAGGGGACCGGCTCGCCGAAGAGCGGGAACTTCGAGGTGTGCCAGTCGAAGCGTCCGCTCTCGACCACCACGCCGCCGAGGGTGGTGCCGTGGCCGCCGAGGAACTTGGTGGCCGAGTGGATGACGATGTCGGCTCCCCACTCGAACGGCCGGTTGAGGTAGGGGGTCGCGATCGTGGAGTCGATGATGAGCGGGAGCCCGGCCGCGTGCGCGACCTCCGCGAGCCCTTCGATGTCGGCGATCTCGCCGGACGGGTTGGCGACCGTCTCGGCGAACACGAGCTTGGTGCGGTCGGTGATGGCCGCGGCGTAGTCGGCCGGGTCGGAGCTCTGCACGAAGGTCGTGTCGACCCCGAAGCGCCGGAGGGTCACATCGAGCTGGGTGATCGATCCGCCGTACAGGTTGGCGGACGCGACGATGTGGTCGCCCGCGCCGGCCAGGGAGGCGAAGGTGATGTACTGCGCGCTCAGTCCGGAGGCCGTCGCGACAGCGCCCAGGCCGCCTTCGAGGCTGGCGACGCGCTCCTCGAACGAGGCCACCGTCGGGTTGGCGAGGCGCGAATAGATGTTGCCGTACTTCTGCAGAGCGAAGCGGGCGGCCGCGTCCGCCGTGTCGTCGAACACGAAGGCGCTGGTCTGGTAGATCGGCAGGGCACGCGCCCCGGTCACCGGATCGGGGATATTGCCCGCGTGGATCGCGCGCGTGCGGAAGCCATATTCACGATCTGCCATGCCGCCACGCTACCGGAGGGCACCGACCTCGCCGTCGGCGGTGTAACACGCCGCAACCGACGGGGTCATCTGGTGTTCAGCGCGTCGAGATCCAGACGGCCGCCAGCGCCAGACCCGCGATGAGCACCCACGAGACGAGTCCGGTCACGAGCGCGCGCCATCCGGTGCCCAGGAGGGTCCGCAACCGGACCGCCGTGCCGAGGCCGAACAGGGCCATCGCGAGCAGGAGCGTCTGAAGCGCGTCGGCGCCGTCGGTGACAGCGGGCGGCAGCGGGACGAAGGTGCGGACGAGCGCGGCCAGGATGAAGCCGGCGACGAACAGCGGGACGATCGGCGGGCGCTTCGCCGCCGGGTCGCCCTCCACCTGCCGTCGTCGCTCGACGACGGCTGCGACGGCGACCATCGGGGCGAGCATCAGGACGCGCGTCAGCTTCACGACCACCGCCACCGCGAGAGCGCCCGCCCCGGCGATCTGCGCCGTCGCCACCACCTGTCCCACATCGTGCACCCCGGCCCCCACCCAGTGACCGAACTGCTGCGCATCCAGACCCAGCGGATGCCACAGGAGCGGCAGGACGAAGATGGCCAGCGTCCCGCACAGGGTGACGAGCGCGACCGGTGTCGCGGCCTCCTCGTCCTTCGGCTTCACCACGCCGCTCATCGCGCCGATCGCCGAGGCGCCGCAGATCGAGAAGCCGGTCGCGATGAGGAGCGGCTGGTGGCCGGGCAGTCCCAGCAGCCGTCCGATCCAGAAGGTCCCCGCGAAGCTGATCAGGACGACGGCCACGGTCGTGGCGATGGCGACCCAGCCGAGCCCGGCGATGTCGCCCAGGCTCAGCTTCAGCCCCAGCAGCACCACGCCGATCCGCATCAGCCGCTTCGCGCTGAGGGAGAGTCCGGGCGCCAGCCGCCCGGTGACCGCGGGTCGCGCGACCGGGAGCTGGCCGACCACGATCCCGAGCACCACCGCAGCGGTCAGCAGGGGGACCGCGGGGATCAGCCAATGCACTCCCCAGGCCACCGCGGCGGCCAGCGCGCATATGGCGAGCCCGGGAAGCCAGGGGACCGGGACGCGGACGGACGAGGACGGGGTGCTCACCAACCCATTCTGGCGAGCACCCCGTCCGTTTCCGTCCGTCGGAGCCGGGGTGCCGCATGCGCGGCCCCCGGCTTCGTCGATCAGTGACGCGTCAGCAGCTCCTTCGCGCCCGAGAGCGTGCCGCGCAGCGTGGACGGATCGGCCGGCTGCGGGGAGGCAGGCTGGAGGACCGTCGTGTCGGCGGACTTGCCCGTGACCGGGGCGGACGAGCCGTACAGGCCCTGCGGGCAGACCGCGAGGCTGGTGATGTTCGAGCTCAGCGCGTTCGTGCCTCCGACCGCCCAGTACGTCGAGACGCCGAGCGTGGTCGAATCGACCACCTCGCCGTACGGGATGCACTGCGGCGGAGCCAGCAGCAGCGGCGAACCGATCGCACCGGCGATCGCCGAGATCGAGAGCGCGTCCGGGAAGCCGAGCCCGCTGGCGACGTACGCCTCGTCGGCGAACCGGAAGACCTCCTGGTTGACGGCCTGCGCGGTCGCGAAGCGGTCGGCGCCGGACAGGCGCAGCACCGAGGGGGCGCCGAGCTTTCCGAGGTCGGCCTGAATGCCCGCCGAGACGCTGTTCACGCCTCCGACGAGGTAGATCCGCTTCGGCGACAGCGAGGTGATGAGCGACTTGGTGGCGCTGTCGAGCGCGCCGGCGGAGCCGTTGACGAGCACGAGCGGACCGTGGTCGTGCCCGGCCGCGGACCCGGCGACGAGGGCATCCGGGAAGTTGGTTCCGGTGGCGATGAACAGGGCGTTCACCGAGGTCTCGCCCGCGAAGGCATCCTGGACCACAGCCCGGGAGGTCGCGAACCGGTCGTCGCCCGCGATACGGGTGACCGTGGGAGCGAGAGGCTTCAGCTGGCTGAACGCGGAAGCGCCGACGGCGTTCAGGCCGCCGGCCACGACGATCTTCGACGGCTTCAGCCGCTTGAGCTCGGTCACGATCGCGGCCGGGACGAAGTCCTGCCGGGTGAGCAGCAGCGGGCCGCCCCACCAGGCGGCGGCAGCGCTGGCGCCGAGCGCATCCGGGAACACCATTCCGTTGGCGACGTAGACGACGGGACCTGCACCGAACGACGCACCGTCGTTGTAGAAGCTGGACGAGATGGCCGAGCTGGTCTCGAAGCGGTCACCGCCCGAGATGCGGCCGCTGTACCAGCTCCAGTTCCCGACCGTGCCGTCGATGCCGGTCACGTTCTGCCCGGCGGTGACGGTGACGAGGTGCGAGTCCCACAGGTTGTCGGCGCTCGGGTAGTACTGCGTCGACGCCGGCGGATCCATGGTCGTGAACGGGCCGCCGAAGCGGACGACGTACGTCCCGGGGTTGAGATTGCGGATCGTGTAGTTGCCCGAACCGCTGGTGTTCACGTCGCCGAAACCGACGGCGCGCTCGAAGAGGCCGGTGGTCTTGTCGTAGGGCCACGCCTCGACGACGTCCGGGGACGTCTTCCCGGCCGGCCCCGTGATCGTCCCGCTGATGGATCCCGCCGCGGGACGGTCGATCGTGAGTCCGGTGAGGTTGTGGTCGACCGTGACGATCGTCCCGCCGTCTTCCGTGGCCGAGCCGCCGTACCAGGTGCCCGCCGTGCCGGGGCCGACGTTGTCGCCCTGGAGGAACTGCTGGGCGAAGATGCGGTAGCGGCCCGGCGCGACGCCGCTGATGCTCCACGAGGTGGTCCCGCCGGCCGCGTTCGCGACGGTCACATAGCGGCCACCGATGTTGCCGTCGCCGGATACCGGGTACAGCCGGACGCCCGTCTCCGTGTTCGAGGTCGTCGTGGCGGCGCCGGCGTACGTGATCGTGCCGCTGAGCGAGTAGGTGGTCGCCGCTGAGGCGCTGAGCGGGGCTACAGCGAGCCCGAGGATGGCCGCGACCGCCGTGACGGCGCCGAGGAGGACTGTGCGCACGCGGCGCCGTCTGAAGTCATTCACGGCGTGAGCGTACCGGGCGGCACGTTCTTGACGCACGGCCCCCAACAGGGGCGGTCCTTCCCCCGCGGCCCGCCGTCGCCGGCGCGCCGTAGCCGTTAGAGCGACGAGAGCAGCCGGGATCCGTCGGGCACTCCGAGACCGGTGCACGCATCCCACCCGGCGGTGGCGCGGTACGCCCCGTTGTCCCCGGTGGTGATGTCGCGGAACCCGTCAGCGACCGTGCCGGCCGGAACGGAGTCGTAGAGCTTCGGCTGCGCGAGCCCCAACGGGCGACCCGTCGACTGGACGAGCCGCGCCACCAGCGCCGCCCAGAGCGGTGCGACCGCGCTGGTGCCGCCGATGACGGTGTCCTGCCCGTCCACGCGGATGCGGTAGCCGGTCTGTGGGTCGGCGACCGCCGACACGTCCGGCACCCCGCGTCCGCCCGGACCATTGCTCGCGCCGCCCGCGTCCGTTCCGCCTGCGCCCGACGGGACGCCGACCCCGGCCTGCCACGACGGGAGGGGGAACACGGCGCTGACTCCGCCGCCGGTCGCTCCGCCACCCGTCCCGTTGTTCCAGACCGTCTCCGACTGCACGGCGCCGGTCGAGGTGTCCGCTTCGAGCCGCGTGCCGCCGCACGCGAGTGCGTGCGGGGAGGATGCGGGGAAGTCGACGTGCGGACGTCCGTCGCCGACCCGGTCACTGCTCCCGTCGTCACCGGCCGCCGCGGTCGTGGTGACGCCGAGAGCTGCAGCATCCTGCAGGGCCTGGTCGAACGCGGTGCGCGCCTGGGCGGTCCACTGGTCCTCCGACTGGCCCCAGCTGATGCTGATCGCGGCTGGCGTCGGGTCGGCGTGCGCGGCCGTGCTCACCGCATCCAGGAACCCGGCGTCGGTGTTGGGTGCGAAGTACACGACGATCTCCGCCTTCGGGGCCAGCGCGCCTGCCACCTCGATGTCGAGCATCACCTCGCCGTCGGCGCCGTTCGGGTTGCCTTCCGGAGCGTTGGATCCGCCGTCGACGCCGACCGCCCGCACGCTGGGGGTCGGGATGCCGAGGCCGGCGAAGTAGGTGTCGAGGTCGGACTGAACGTAGCCGCCGCCGAGTTCGATGATCGCGATCGTCTGCCCGCCGCCGTCCGTCCCCTCCGGGAAGGAGTACACCGTCCCGAGCTGCGGAGGCGTGTAGCTCGTGTTGACGGCTGCGGCCGGGACGTAACGGAACTGCGCTCGCGCCTGCGGCCGGTCGTCGAGCCCGAGCACTGCGGTGACGACGCCGGACAATGCGGCCGGGATGCTCAGGCCGCCGGTGCGCTGCCGGTAGGTCGGCGCGTCGTCGCCCGCGTCCTCCGGGGTGGACGTCGCCAGGTCGGTGCCGAACACCCGGGCCACGGTCTGGACCGGGCCGGAGACGCGCACCCGGCGGGCGCCCGCATCCACTTCGTCGATGGTCAGGCCTGCATTTTCGAGGGTGGTGCGGACGAGTTCGAGGTCGTCCGGCGACGCTCCGTAGCGCTCGGCCAGCTCGTCGCGGGTGAGGGGCTGCGTGAACGCGCTCTCGGGCAGCTCGGCCCGGCGACGCAGCACGAGCGTGGCCTCCACCCGAGAGTCGCGCGCGAGGCCGCCGTGCGACTGGAAGCCGGGCCGGTCGGGGCGTTCGCTGCCGGGCAGGGGGACGAGGTCGAGGGGCTGTTCCGGATCGGTCATACCCCTCGGTCTACCACCGCCCTCCGACACCGAACAGCGGGAACGCCATGAGGGAGCTCACACCCAGCTGGGCAGCCACATGTGGATCTGCCAGAACCAGAACGGCACCTGCTGCCCGGTCCAGATCGGCCAGAAGAAGATGCTGACCAGGGTGCAGGCGACCAGGAACGCGCCCGTCCAGACGATCCCTCTGCGGCGGCGCGGTTCTGGGTCGGTGCGCCGGCCGAGCACCATCCCGATGACCGCCACGAGCGCCAGGATCAGGTACGGCTCGAACGCGATCGCGTAGAAGGTGAAGATCGTCCGGCCCATGTACAGCCACCACGGCAGGTACCCGGCGGCGAGGCCGGTGAGGATGAGCCCGAGCCGCCAGTCGCGGTAGCGGACCAGCAGGTACACGACGAACAGCAGCGCCGCCGTCCCGGCCCACCAGATCAGCGGGTTGCCCAGCGACGTGATCGCCGCGGAGCACGCGTTCGCCGTGCAGCCGTGCTGCCCCTGCGTCGTGCCGACGTAGTACATGCTGGTCGGACGCAGCATCAGCGTCCATGTCAGCGGGTTCGACTGGTAGGGATGCGGCGTGTGCAGGTTGATGCTGTAGTTGTACATCTCCGTCTGGTAGTGCCAGAGGTTCTGCACCCACAGGGGAACCCAGCCGAGCGCACCCGACCACTGCGTGTGCACGGATTCGGCCCAGTGCCGGTAGTAGCCGTTGCTGCTGAAGATCCATCCGGCCCAGGTCGCGACGTACGCGACGAAGGCGATCGGCACCATCAGCACGAAGGTCGCCGGCGCCTGCTTAAGCAGGGCGCCGCTGACATAGAACGGCAGCTTCTCGCGGCGGCGGGCCACCGCATCCACGATCACCGTGTAGACGGCGAAGAAGGCGAGGAAGTAGAAGCCCGTCCACTTCACGCCCGCGCAGAGCCCGCACAGCAGCCCGGCGGCGACGAGCCACGGGCGCCACCAGAGGGCCGGTCCCCAGGCCGGATCCTGGCCGGAGGACCGCGCGGCGGCCACCTTCGCCGCAAGCCGGTCCGCGGCCCAGCGGCGGTCGAGCAGGATGCAGCCGAACGCCAGCAGCGCGAAGAACATCACGAAGTTGTCCAGCAGCGCGACTCGGCTCATCACGATGGCGTGACCGTCGATGGCGAACAGGAAGCCGGCGATCGTGGCGAGCATCGTGGAGCGGAACAGGGTGCGCGCGATCAGGAACACCAGCAGGACCGCGATCGTGCCGGCGATCGCGGTGGACACGCGCCACCCGAACGAGTTGCCGGGCCCGGTGGCGGCCATCCCGAGTCCGATCAGCCACTTGCCGAGCGGCGGATGCGCGACGAACGACGGATCCGACTCGAAGATCCCGGTCTGGCCGGCGGCGAAGCGCGGGTCGGCCTTGTCGGGCCAGCTGCCCTCGTAACCGAGGTTCCACAGGCTCCAGGAGTCCTTCACGTAGAAGGTCTCGTCGAAGACGAGCGAGTGCGGAGCGCCGAGGTTCCAGAGCCGCAGCACCGCTGCGATCAGCGTCACCGCGATCGGCGCGCCCCAGAACCAGACCCGCATCCGCGTGGGCGTCCCCAGGACGCGCGCCCACCAGTCGTCCAGGCGGGTGCCCGTGCGTACTGCGGCGAGGTGCGCGGCCGGAGCATCGGTCGCGGGAGCGGAAGTCACCCAGCCATGCTAGAGGCGCAGGCTTGGCGTCGCCTTCCGGCTGACAGACTAGAGACCATGATCATCCTGGCCGCGACCCCGATCGGCAACCTCGGCGACGCATCCAGGCGGCTGGTGGAGGTGCTCGGCTCGGCGACGGTGGTCGCCGCGGAGGACACCCGCGTCGCACAGCGGCTCCTGGCGGGCCTGGGGGTGGAGAACCGGCCGCGGCTGATCGCGCTGCACGATCACAACGAGCGCGACCGCGCGGGCGAGCTGGTGGAGCTGGCACGCGATCAGGATGTGGTGGTGCTGTCCGACGCCGGGATGCCGACGGTGTCCGACCCCGGTTTCCACCTCGTCGAGGCCGCGGCCGCCGCGGGTGTCGGGGTGACCGCACTGCCCGGACCGTCGGCGGTGCTCACGGCGCTCGCCGTGTCCGGGCTCCCGACCGACCGCTTCACATTCGAGGGCTTCCTCCCGCGCAAGCAGGGGGAGCGCCAGTCGGCGCTGCGCGCGCTCGCCGCCGAGCCGCGCACCATGGTGTTCTTCGAGTCGCCGAACCGGCTCGCCGCCTCCCTCGCCGACATCGCGACGGTGCTGGGGGAGGACCGGCGTGCGGTCGTCGCACGCGAGCTGACGAAGCTGTTCGAGGAGGTGCGCCGCGGCACCGCAGCGGAGCTCGCGGCCTGGGCGGCCGACGGCGTGCGCGGCGAGATCGTCATCGTCGTCGCGGGGGCGCCTGCGCGGGCCGCCGACCCCGAGACCGCGCTCGAGCAGGTGCTCGCGCTCGTCGCCGCAGGCACGCGGCTCAAGGATGCGGCGGCGGAGGTCGCCGAGGCAACGGGCCTGGGCAAGCGCGACCTCTACCAGGCGGCGCTGGGCCGCCGCGGCTGACCCCGGGCGGCGCTCCGGCAGCGTTCTCCACAGGCGGAGTAACACACCGATTCCCGCGGCCGCTCGCCCGTAGGATGGTCAGCATGTCCGATGGCTCTTCCTTCTACATCACCACGCCGATCTTCTACGTGAATGATGTCCCGCACATCGGGCATGCCTACACGGAGGTCGCGGCCGACGTCCTCGCCCGCTGGCACCGCCAGTCCGGCGACGACACCTGGCTGCTGACCGGCACCGACGAGCACGGTCAGAAGATCCTGCGTACGGCGACCGCGAACGGCACGACGCCCAAGGCGTGGGCCGACAAGCTCGTCACCGAGGAGTGGCTGCCGCTGCTGAAGACGATCGACATCTCGAACGACGACTTCATCCGCACCACCGACGAGCGCCACGAGCGCAACGTCCAGAAGTTCCTGCAGAAGCTGTACGACGACGGCTACATCTACGCCGGCGAGTACGAGGCGCTCTACTGCGTCGGCTGCGAGGAGTTCAAGCCGCAGAGCGAGATCGTCGACGGCACGGGCGAGTACGAGGGCCAGAAGGTCTGCGCCATCCACTCGAAGCCGCTCGAACTGCTCCAGGAGAAGAACTACTTCTTCCGCATGAGCCAGTTCGCCGACCGGCTGCTCGCCCTCTACGAGGAGCGGCCCGACTTCGTGCAGCCCGAGTCGGCGCGCAACGAGGTCGTCAGCTTCGTCCGCCAGGGCCTGAGCGACCTCTCCATCTCGCGATCGAGCTTCGACTGGGGCATCAAGGTGCCGTGGGACGAGTCCCACGTCGTCTACGTGTGGTTCGACGCGCTGCTCAACTACATCACCGCGGTCGGCTACGGGCAGGACGAGGAGGAGTTCGCACGCCGCTGGCCCGCCAACCATCTCGTCGGCAAAGACATCCTGCGCTTCCACGCGGTCATCTGGCCGGCCATGCTCATGGCCGCGGGCCTCGAGGTGCCGCACCGCGTGTTCGGCCACGGCTGGCTGCTCGTCGGCGGCGAGAAGATGTCCAAGTCGAAGCTGACGGGCATCGCCCCGACGCAGATCACCGACACCTTCGGCTCGGACGCGTTCCGGTACTACTTCATGCGCGCCATCAACTTCGGGCAGGACGGCTCGTTCAGCTGGGAGGACCTGGCGGCGCGCTACCAGGCCGAACTCGCCAACGGCTTCGGCAACCTCGCGTCTCGGGTCATCGCCATGCTCACGCGCTACTTCTCCGGTGTGGTCCCGCCGGCCGGTCCGTACGAGGAGGTCGACCTCCGCGTGCAGGAGGTCGTGTGCACCGCGGCGGCCGACGCCGACGCGGCGATCTCCCGGCTCGCCATCCACGATGCGATCGGCGCTGTCTGGCGGATCGTGGACGAGCTGAACGGGTACATCACCGAGCAGGAGCCGTGGACGCTGGCGAAGGACGACGCTCAGCGCGAGCGCCTGGGCACGGTGCTGTACACAGCGGCCGAGGGCCTGCGGTCGCTGGCCGTGCTGCTGTCGCCGGTCATCCCGGAGGCGACGGCCAAGCTCTGGGAGGCCCTGGGCGTCGAGGCCGAGCTCGGTGCGCTCACCGCTCAGCCGCTGCGGGCCGCGGGCGAGTGGGGCCAGCTCCCCGCCGGTACCGAGGTCAACGGACTGCAGGCGCTGTTCCCGCGAATCGATGCGGAGGCGGTCGCCGCGGTATGACGGACCCGTCGTTCGTCCGGCAGCGGCACGTCACCGACGGTCGCGACCTGGCATACCCTCCGCTGCCCGAACCGCTCGTCGTGCCGGTGTACGACAACCACACGCACCTCGAGATCGCCGACGGTGCGGAACCGCTCGACTACCGCGAGCAGCTCGACCGCGCCTCCAGCGTGGGGGTGCGCGGGGTCGTGCAGGTGGGCAACGACGTCGAGACGTCACGCTGGTCGGCGGAGATGGCGGCGATCGAGCCGCGGATGCTCGCGGCGGTCGCGCTCCACCCGAACGACGCTCCCGACTACGACGAGCGCGGCGAGCTGGATGACGCACTCGCTGTGATCGCCGAACTGGCCGGGCGCCCGCGCGTCCGCGCGGTGGGCGAGACCGGGCTCGACTTCTTCCGCACCGAGGAGGGGCCGCGCCGGGATGCGCAGTTCCGCTCGTTCGAGGCGCACATCGAGATCGCCAAGCAGAACGGCATCGCGCTGCAGATCCACGACCGGGATGCCCACGCGGCCGTCGTGGCGACGCTGAAGCGGGTCGGCGCTCCCGAGCGGACCGTCTTCCACTGCTTCTCCGGCGACGTCGAGCTCGCACGGATCTGCGCCGACAACGGCTGGTACATGTCGTTCGCGGGCAACGTGACGTTCAAGAACGCGCCGAAGCTGCGCGAAGCACTCGCCGCGGCTCCTCGCCATCTGGTCATGGTGGAGACGGACGCGCCGTTCCTCACGCCGATGCCGTTCCGCGGCCGGCCGAATGCGCCGTACCTGATCCCGCACACGCTTCGCGCGATGGCCGAGGTGATGGGAACCGACGCCTCGACGCTCGCCGCCCAGATCAACTCCAACACCGAGCTCGTGTACGGCCGCTGGGACAGCGAGCCCGTCGGGCCGCCGCCCACCCGACCCATCGGGATCATCGCGTGAGCGAGGTCCGCCTGCTCGGGCCTGCCGAGATCCGCGACCTGGCGGAGCTGCTCGACGTCACCCCGACGAAGAAGCTCGGCCAGAACTTCGTGATCGACGCCAACACGGTGCGACGGATCGTCCGGGTCGCCGAGGTTCAGGCGGGCGACACGGTGGTGGAGATCGGCCCGGGCCTCGGATCGCTGACCCTGGGTCTCCTGGAGGCCGGAGCCGACGTCATCGCCGTCGAGATCGACGGGCGGCTCGCCGCGCAGCTGCCGACGACCGTGGAGCAGCTGGCGCCGGACGCGGCCGCGCACCTCACCGTGGTTCATCGTGACGCGCTCGCGGTCACCGAGCTGCCCGCGGACCCGGTGCGCCTGGTCGCGAACCTCCCGTACAACATCTCCGTCCCCGTGCTGCTGCATTTCCTGGAGCGCTTCCCGAGCCTGCGCTCGGGGGTCGTCATGGTGCAGGCCGAGGTCGGCCACCGTATCGCCGCGCGGCCCGGGTCGAAGGTGTACGGCTCTCCGAGCGTCAAGGCGGCCTGGTACGGTGCGTGGCGCACGGCGGGCGCGGTGAGCCGGCAGGTCTTCTGGCCGGTCCCGAACGTCGACTCGGTGCTCGTCGGGTTCGAACGCCACGACGAGCCGACCGGTAGCGAGGAGCTGCGGCTGCGCACGTTCGCCCTGGTGGATGCGGCGTTCCAGCAGCGCCGGAAGACCCTGCGTCAGGCCCTCGCGCCGGTCTTCGGCGACCCGGCGTCCGCCGAGGCCGCGCTGCGCGCTGCGGGTCTGGATCCGTCGCTCCGCGGCGAGCAGCTGTCCCTCGCCGACTTCGCGCGCCTGGCGGAGGTCCCGGCCGCCTGAGCCCGGGGTGGCCGGCCGTCGGCCGCTCTCGCCCGTCGTTTGTGTGACGACTCCGGGCTTCACGCACGCCCGGCGGCCCGGCGCGGTTCGCGCAGGGAGCGTACGCCCAGGTGTCGCCCAGCAGCGAGCATCCGGGGTGTGTAGGTTGGACTCATGGTGGACGGGTGGGACGTCGATGGCGTGCATGTGCGGGCGCCGGGCAAGATCAACGTCTTCATGCGCGTGGGCGCCGTCATGGAGGACGGTTACCACGATGTCGCGACCGCGTATCAAGCGGTCTCCCTGTACGAGGATGTCCGCGCGTACCGTGCCGACGACTTCTCGGTGAGCTTCGGCGGCAGCATCGACACGAGCGGCCTCCCGCTCGACGAGTCCAACCTCGCCATCAAGGCCGCGCGCCTTCTTGCCAAGCGCACCGGTTTCGCCGGTGGCGTCCGGCTCGAGATCGACAAGCATGTCCCGGTCGCCGGCGGCATGGGCGGGGGATCCGCGGATGCTGCGGCGACCCTCGTGGCGTGCGACGCCCTCTGGGGGACCGACATCGGCCGGGAGGAGCTGCTCGCGCTCGCCGCCCGTTTGGGCGCGGACGTCCCGTTCGCACTGGTCGGCGGCACCGCCATCGGGACGGGCAGGGGCGACCGCCTGAGCCCGGCTCTGGCGACCGGCCAGTTCCATTGGATTCTGGCCCTCCCCGAGGGGGAGCTGAACACCCCGCGCGTCTACAGCGAGCTCGACCGGCACCGGGAGCGTCACGCGGCCGACATCGCGCCGGCCCAGTTGACCCCGACCGTCGATTCCGCGGTGCTGCAGGCGCTGCGGGCGGGCGATCCCGCGATGCTCGCGGAGGCGCTGACCAACGACCTGCAGGCACCGGCCATCCACCTCGTCCCCGAGATCGCCGACGTGATCGAGCTGGGCGAGACGAACGGTGCGCTCGCGGGCATCGTCTCCGGCTCCGGCCCGACCGTGGCGTTCCTCGCCGCCGACCTCGACTCGGCGATCGACCTCCAGATCGCGTTGAGCGCAGCGCGCGTCACCGCTGTCCGGGCGACCGGGCCCGTGCACGGCGCCCGCATCCTGGGCGACTGACCGGCTCACGGGACGAGCCCGTCCCCGATGCGGCGCTCCGCAGCGGTCTGCACGCAGCGGCTGGCACCGCTGAACGTCGCCACGGCGTCGTTCACCGTGAAGCTCACGAGGAAACCGTCGGGGTCCGTCCCCGTGAGGTACGCGGGGAACGAGACGACCTTGGTCGGTCGCGAATATCCCAGCTCGTCGACGACCTTCGTCGCGTAGCCGAGCGCCAGCCATGCTGCGGCCACCCGATCGGCGACGGTGGCGGGTGGATCGGTGACGCCCCGGGATTGCGTGCTGACCGAGAGCGACTCCCGCTCGACCGTGCCGAATCGACCGCGGCAGAGCGTCCATTCGCGTTCTTCCACCGTCCAGGTGCTGCCCATCGCCTGACGCGCCGCGTCGGACAGCCGGTCGACCTCCGCCCGCACCTGCTCATGGAGTCTCACGTTCGCGGCGCCCGGGACGGGCGCCCGGTCGAGGTTCTCGACGCATCCGAGCAGCAGAAGCGGCACGAGGACGATTCCGGCCGTCCCCGCTCGCCTTCCGCCGCGCATCACCGGCCGGCCCCGGCGCGTTCGCTGGGCGTCCCTCCGACGGCGAGCTCCTCGCCCAGGCCCATCGTCGCCAGAGCGGCGCCGTGAAGTGCGGAGCTCCCGGCGTCGAAGTAGGACGTGATGCCGCCTCCGGGGTCGCCGAACGGTCCGTGGCGGTCGACACCCTTCAGCGACTCGCCATTCAGTACGGAGTCCTCCGAGGTGAAGACGTGGGCACCGAACGCGGGGCCGGTCGGGTCGGTCCGCCCGGACAGGGACTGTCCGACCGGCGCCCAGCCGTCCCGCTCGCCTTGCGACGCGAAGACCTCGCCCGGCGCGACGTGGAGGTCGGACGCGCGACCGAGCGAGCGCGGGATGCCCGCCGACCCGAGCATCACGAGGTGGTCGGCCTCGACGCGTGGCAGCGATACCGCGTGAGCGGCTACGTCGGTACCGTAGGAATGGGCGACCACCGAGAGGGCGCTGCCCTCGGGCAGCGAGGCGCGGAGCCCGCGTAGGCAGTCGCCCAGCCGCGCTCCACCCGCTGCAGCGCGCGTGTCCTGCAGGACGCCCTGAACATCCGACGGTCCGGGCGCGTCGTAGTCCAGCCATGCGATGACGGCGACCTCTCCCGGCGACACGCCCGCGACCCGGTGCTGCGCTTCACGCAGGCGCTGGGCCGCACCCGAGTAGGCCACGATGTCCGCGGCCGTCGTCCCCATGCCCGGGACGATGACGCTCACGTTCGCGGCCCGCTCGAGGAGACCCGTCACGACGGCGGCCCGCGCGGGCGGTCCGGAATGGTAGGCGTACAACTCGTGCGGAGGGTCTCCGGCCGGCCCCTCGCCGTACGCGCTGATGATGGCCCGCAGTTCCCGCCGATCGCGCTCGCAGCGTCGGACCTGCTCCGTCGCGGCCAGGAACGCGGCGGACCGGTCGTCGCCCAGCCCCGCCAGCGCGGCCTTCGCAGCCGCCACGTCACCGTCCCGTCGCGCGAGGTCGTCCCGCAGAACGCGATGGTTCGCCGCCGAGCGGTCGGCCGCGGGCAACCCGTCGAGGTTCCCGACGACACGGGGGAGCGCCGCGGCCAGGGCGTCCCGCTGGTGGGGCGTCAGCGTCGCCCACCATGCTGCGATGGTCTCGGGTCCGAGGGCGAGGAGCTCCGCGAGCAGGCGCTCGGAGCCATCCGCGCGCCCGCGCAGCTCGTCCGGGCCCGCTGCCGCTAGCTGCCGCAATGCTGTGGGAAACGGCGGATTCGGCAGCAGGGCTGCGAAGGCCGCGGTCGCCGGAAGATCGTTCGCATACACCGAGGACGAAGGGGGCAGGCCAGCCGAGCCGAGAGCGCGAATAGCGGCCTGTTCGGTCTCCCGCAGGTGCTCACGCGCGCGATCGAGTTCTCGCACAGCAGCCAGCCGGTCCTCTCCGCCCGGTTCGTCCACGAGCGAGCCGAAGGGGACGTCCAGCCGCGCGTCCAGCGCTCGTGCGGCGCGAGCTGCCGCCTCGGCGTCGTGCCAGCGCCCGGCAGCGTGCGCGGCGAGGCCCCGAGCCGTCCGGAGGGCGTCGGCGACATCGATGAGTGCGTCGGCGGCGCCCGCATAGGCGTCGCCGAGATGCTCGGACTGCCGCGTGTGGCCCGCAAGCGCTGCGCGATAGGCGTCTGCCGTGCGTCCGCGCCACGCGTCATCCAGCCCTAGGCTCCGGGAGCCGGAGGCGTGGTCGCGCAGCTCGGTGGAGCGATGCCGCCAGCGCTTCGCCAAGTCATCGATGTCCTCCAGATCGCCGGGCACGAGCCGGCGGGGATCGTCCGTTTCGCTCAAGCCCGCTCCGCACAGGGCGGCACCCCGGCTCATCGCCCGGCCCCGAAGCCGACCTCGGCGCCGACCGCGATCGCGACCGCGGCTTCCGCCGCCCCGCTGCCGGCCGCCGCCAGGTTCCGGTCCACCCCCTCGAACCGCTCGACTGCCCGCGCCAATCCGATGGCGAACCGTCGATCGTCCTCGACCACGGAGGCCTCGACCCGTCGGGCCCGTTGATGGAACCGGTGGATCGCCTCCGCGAGGTGAACCGGTCGATCCGGTGCCGGTGCCTGTGCCGGGGCATCGAGGGCCAGCCGGCCGAAGGCGCGGGAGGCGGTCTGAACGGCGTCGGGAGCGAGATGGAGCAGGTGCATGAATAAGAAATATCATGCGCAAGCCGCGAGAAAAACGTTTGCATTCCGGGCTTGTTCCGGAGGAAACGCCTGCCCGAGGATGCCCGGCCGACGGCATACGTCGGGTTGAGACGATTCGTCGGGATGGTGAGTCGTATCCGCAGACCGGGCCGGGCATCCCAGGTCCCTTCACACTAGCCGGGCGCGTGCGTCGGCTCCCCGTTCGGGGGGTGAAACCGTCAAGATTTGACGGGTCGCCTCCGGGAGAGCGATCGGAGGTCGCGGCGCGACCGGAGCCCGAGCTTCGAGAGGATGTTGCGGACGTGGAAGTTCACGGTCGTGACCGAGACGTAGAGACGCTCGGCGATCTCCTTGTTGGTCATGCCGGCAGCGAGGGCGTGCGCCACCTGCCGCTCCCGGGTGGTGAGCGCGGCAAGCGGGTCCACGGCCGATGTCGCCACCGCGGTTTCCTCGACGAGCCGGACGCAGCGGGCGAGATATCCGGCGGCTCCGAGCCGGCGGAAGGTGGAGGCCGCCGACTCCAGGAGTTCGCGGGCCTGTTCGATCCCGCCCTGGGCCACGGCCACCCGCCCGGCGTCGAGCGCCGCGACGGCCTGCGCGAAGGCGAACAGCTCCGCACCCGGCTCCTCCGCCGCGGCGACGTATGCCGCGAGGGCTTCAGGGAGGCGACCTTCCGCCTCCAGCACCCGTCCCTCCAGCCAGCGCAGGGAACCGTAGTACGGCCGCCACAGGGCGGCCTGCGCGCAGCGCTCGTAGGCCGCCCGCGCCTCGTCGGGTCGCCCGAGCGCCGCCAGTGCATCGACCCGGTAGGTCAGCCAGCCGAGGGTCGATCCGCGCGCGCCTGCAGCCTCGGCCTGTTCAGTGGCCAGCAGCTGGTCCTCGGGATGGCCCAGGGCGCGGCCGAGTTCGGCACGGGCGAGATGCGGAAGATCGCCGTCGTACGAGCCGGTGATCCGGGGATCCGCCTGCGCGGCCGCCTGCAGTCGCTCCTCGACCGCCTCCGCTTCGCCGCGGCCGGCCCGGACGAGCGCAGACACCCACAGCGCGATCGGCCAGCACGACAGGTCCGTCTCGTCGAGCGCGAGGGCGACGGCGGTGTCCGCCAGCGTGACGGACTCCTCCCATTCGCCGGTCAGGAACAGCATGTGCGCGTACATCGTGCGCGCGAAGCCCGCGGTCCAGCTCGTCGGGAAGCGCCGCGCGAGCTCGCTGGCGCGGGACAGGTCGGCGTGCGCCCGAGCGATGTCGCCCTTCAGGATGAACACCCGGGAACGACTGACCAATGCGTCGACCGCCGCGGGCGACTCGTGCCCGTCGAGCAGTCGGTCCAGTTCGCCGGTGAGAGGCGCGAACAGTTCGGGACGCCGCGCGTGTGCGGCCGAGTTGATGGCCCAGCCGAGCAGCCGCGTGAGGTCGTTCTGCGGCGCCGCCATCCAGCGGAGCGCAGGGTCGACGACCTCCTCGGGAGCCGGGCTCTCGGCGATATGCCGACGGGCCCGATCCAGGTGCTCCAGGACGCCCGCGAAGTCCCCGGTCGCCATGAGCACCTTCGGCAGCGCCTCGGCCACGTGCGCCCGGAGCGCCCGCTCGTCCGGCGTGGTCGCCCGGCGGCGCTCGAACCACAGGCCCAGCGCGAGCGCTCCCGGGAGGTCCCCGGAGAGTGTCCGAACCTCCACGAGCACCGCGTCGCGGGTGGGCGACGCCGGCAGCGCCTCGAACGCAGGACGCAGCTCGAGGATGCGCTCGTGCATCCGGAAGCGCATCGCGATCAGCCCGAGCTCGAGGAGCGCGCGCTGGGCATCCGCGCCGGCGGCGAGGTCGTACGCCGAGCGGGCGTAGCTGAGCGCCTGCTCGGCCTGGCCGAGGTCGGACACCGCGAGGGCTGCCGCGAGGAGTTCGGCGACCAGCGTGGGGTCGGTGCGGTCCGCGGCCTCCACCCGGTGCCGCAGGGCGCGGTGGCCGGAGAGCACGTCGGCGGCGACGCGGTGGATCGCGACCCGCTGCTCGAGGTCCAGCTCGGAGGCGAGGGAGTCGGCGAGGATGGCGTGCGCCGGCTCCACGCGGAGGACACCGTCGCGCGTCTCGGCGAGCACCAGCCCGCGCGCGGCCGCGCCCAGCACATCCACGTCCATGCCCAGCCGCCCGGCGATCGTGCCGACGACGGGAAGCGGGAGGGGATCGCGCAGCACCGCGACCAACTCGGCCGCGGCGCGCACCGACGGGTCGGCCCCGTCGAGGGCAGCGGAGATCGCGGTGGCGAGCGGGGTGATCGCGGTGGCCGGGAGATCCCACCCGGCCGGATGGATCGCCTGCGCGAACGTGTCGCGCAACTGACTCAGAAGCACGCTGAGGAGCAGCGGCGACCCCTGCGTGGCCTCGGTGAGCCGCGTCGCGGTCCGCCGGGAGACCGGGTGGCCCAGGAGGTGCTGCGCGAGTTCCTGGGTGTCGCCGACGGTCAGAGGCGCCAGCTCGATCCGGGCATGGTTGACCGTGGTCGCGGCAAGGTCGTCGAAGAGTCCGGCGACGCTGCTCTGCTGCGGACGGGTCGCGGCCGCGAACAGGAAGCTCTGCTCGGCCAGGCGCCGGACCACGAAGCGCAGCGCCCGCGCGGAGGGCTCGTCGACCCACTGCGCGTCGTCGAGGAGGAGGCACACCGGTCCGCCGACCGCGTCGATGGCGTCGAGGAGCGAACGGCCCACCGTGAGCGGATCGTCGCCCGGCGAGGGCGGCCGGATGCCGTCGGCCCCACGGCGCGAAGTGCTGTTCAGTCGGCGCACGAGCGTCTCGACCGTCGCGTACGCCAGATCGGACTCGAACGAGTCGGCGTGGACCCGCAGCACGGTCCATCCCTCGAGCCGGGCCGCGACGTCGGCGAGCAGCGCGGTCTTGCCCAGCCCGGCCTCGCCCGTGACCAGCACGGCTCCGCCGTTGTCCCGGGCCCGATGGGCCACCAGCAGCATCGTCTCGCGGGCGCGGTCGCGTCCGAAGAGCGGCCGGGCCTCGCCGGCCGGCGGCTGGTCAGTCACCTGCGCTCCGTCCCCATCGGTCGCATCGGGTCGGGTTGCGCGACCGATCTTCGGATCATCGCATAGCGCGGCCCCCGCTTCGTTCCCCAGTCCGGGGGTGCGGGATCAGCCCTCCAGCTGCTCCGACAGCTCCAGCCAGCGGGTCTCCAGGTCGGCGACCTCCCCTTCGAGCGTGCGCAACTCCTCGGTCAGCCGCCCGAGGCCGACGTAGTCGCTCTGGTCGAACCGGGCCAGCTCCTCGTGCTTGGCGGCGACCTGGTCGCTCACTTTCGCGAGTCGCCGGTCGAGGGCCGTCAGCTCCTTCTCGGCCGAGCGCAGTGCGGCGCCGGAGAGAGAGGGAGTGGATGCGCTCGCGCCGACGACCGCGGAGGCAGCAGCAGTCCCCGACCCCGCCGCGCTCTCGGCCTGGCGCAACCGGAGGTACTCCTCGACGCCGCCGGGCAGGTGCCGCAGCCGCCCGTCCAACACCGCGTACTGCTGGTCGGTGACGCGCTCCAGCAGGTACCGGTCGTGCGAGACGACCAGCAGCGTGCCGGGCCAGGAGTCGAGCAGGTCCTCCATCGCGGCCAGCATGTCCGTGTCGAGGTCGTTGGTGGGCTCGTCGAGGATGAGCACGTTCGGCTCGTCGAGGAGGATGAGCAGCAGCTGGAGGCGGCGCTTCTGGCCGCCCGACAGGTCTTTCACCGGAGTGGAGAGCTGCGCGTTGGAGAAGCCGAGCCGTTCCAGCAGCTGGCCCGGCGTGACCTCCTTGCCGCCCGCGAGGTAGGTCGTCTTCTTGCCGGCGACGACGGCGCTCACGCGCTGCTCCTGCACGTCGTCGAGCTCGGAGAGCTGCTGGGTGAGCGTCGCGATCCGGACGGTCTTGCCGCGCTTGACCGTTCCCGAGTCGGCTTTCACCGTGCCTGCGACCAGTCCCAGCAGGGTGGACTTGCCCGCTCCGTTGACGCCGAGGATGCCCGTGCGCTCACCCGGGGCGATGCGCCACTCCACGTCCCGGAGCACGGTCTTCGGCGGATAGGACACGGACACGTCGATGAGGTCGACGACGTCCTTCCCGAGCCGGGCGGTCGCGAGCGTCGTCAGCTCGACCGTGTCGCGCGGCGGCGGCTCGTCGGCGATGAGGACCGCGGCCGCATCCATCCGGAACTTGGGCTTGGAGGTGCGGGCCGGAGCGCCGCGGCGCAGCCACGCCAGCTCTTTGCGCATGAGGTTCTGACGCTTCGTCTCGGCGACCGACGACATGCGGTCGCGCTCGACGCGCTGCAGCACGTACGCGGCGTATCCGCCCTCGAACGGCTCCACGATCCCGTCGTGCACCTCCCACGTCGCGGTGGAGACCTCGTCGAGGAACCAGCGGTCGTGGGTGACGACCACGAGCGCACCGGACCCGCTGGCCCAGCGGCCCTTGAGGTGCTGGGCGAGCCAGGAGACGCCCTCCAGGTCGAGGTGGTTCGTGGGCTCGTCGAGGAAGAGGATGTCGTGGTCGTGCACGAGGAGGGCGGCCAGGGCGACGCGGCGGCGCTGGCCGCCCGAGAGCTCGCCGATGGTCGCATCCCAGCGGATGTCCGACACGAGTCCGGCGAGGACGTCGCGCACCCGCGGATCGCCCGCCCAGAGATGCTCCTCGCGATCGCCGACGATGGCGTGCCCGACGGTCAGCTGGTCGGGGAGCTCGTCGCGCTGGTCGAGCATCCCGACCGTCACGCCGCGGCGGCGCGTCACGCGTCCGGAGTCCGGCTCCAGGCGGCCGTCGAGCAGCTGCAGCAGCGTCGACTTGCCGTCGCCGTTGCGGCCGACCACGCCGATCCGGTCGCCCTCGGCGAGTCCCAGGGTGACGGAGTCGAAGACGACACGCGTCGGGTACTCCAGGTGAAGCGATTCCGCGCCGAGAAGGTGAGCCATGAGGGTCTCCAGCCTACCGGGCGGCCAGCACTAGACTCCCGCCATGGTCACCCACACCGTCGTGAACCAGGCCCCGCCGCGCGTCGACCTCGACGAGTTCGCGGCGAACCTCCCGCTCCGCGAAGGGGTGGAGCGGTACGACGCCGACTGGGCGACCGCATCCCTCGGCGACATCGGCCGGCTCGTCGGGTCGGCGGCATTCCAGCGGGATGCGGAGCTGGCCAATCTGCACGAGCCCGTGCTCCGGGCCTTCGACCGCTGGGGCGACCGCATCGACGAGGTCGAGTACGACGACGGCTACCACCGCATCATCGCGGCGGCGGTGGCGGCCGGTGCGCACACGTCCGCGTGGGCGGAACCCGGGCCGGGAGCGAACGTCGCGCGGGCCGCGACCTTCATGCTGTTCGCGCAGGTGGAGCCCGGTCACGCCTGCCCGGTGTCCATGACCCATTCGGCGGTTCCCGCGCTCGCCGCCTCCGAGGCGCTCGCCGACGAGTGGATGCCGCGCCTGCTCAGCCGCGACTACGACGGACGCCTCGCCGCGGGAAAGACGTCGGCGCTGTTCGGGATGGCGATGACCGAGAAGCAGGGCGGCTCGGATCTGCGGGCCAACACGACGCGCGCGCTCGCCGACGGGGACGGCCGCTGGCTGATCACCGGGCACAAGTGGTTCTGCTCGGCGCCGATGTCGGACGCGTTCCTCGTGCTCGCGCAGACCGCGGCCGGGCTCTCGTGCTTCCTCGTCCCGCGCGTCCTGGACGACGGCGACCGCAACGTGTTCCTCATCCAAAGACTGAAGGACAAGCTCGGCAACCGCAGCAACGCCTCCAGCGAGGTCGAATTCGACGGCACCGTCGGCTACCTGCTGGGGGAGGAGGGACGCGGCGTCCGCACGATCCTCGAGATGGTCAATCGCACGCGCCTCGACTGCGTGTACGGGAGCGCGGCGGGGATGCGGCAGGCTGTCGCCGAGGCGGCCTGGCACGTCCGCCACCGCTCCGCGTTCGGCGCGCGGCTCATCGACCAGCCGGCGATGGCCGCCGTGCTCGCCGACCTGGCGCTGGAGTCGGAGGCGGCGACCACGGTCGCTCTGCGGCTGGCGCGGGCGCACGACGTCGATGCACCCGACTCGGACGTCGCCTTCCGCCGCCTGGCCACGGCCGTCGCGAAGTACTGGGTGTGCAAGCGCGGACCGGGGCACGCCTACGAGGCGCTGGAATGCCTCGGAGGCAACGGCTACACGGAGGCGTTCCCGCTGGCCCGGCGGTATCGGGAGCAGCCGGTGATGGCGATCTGGGAGGGCTCCGGCAACGTGATCGCTCTCGACGTCCTCCGCGCACTGCGCCGGGAGCCGGCGGCGTGGGAGGCGTTCGACGCCGAGCTGGCCGCCGCTCGGGGCGTCTACCGCACCTTCGACGCGCACCACGACCGGCTGCGCGCCCGGGTGGCTGCCGTGTGCGCTACCGACGACGCACGGGATGCGGAGGCGGCCGCCCGGCCGCTGGTCGCCTCCCTCGCCATCGCCCTGCAGGCGTCACTGCTCGTCCGGGACGCCCCCGCGGCCGTTGCCGACGCGTTCGTCGCGGCGCGCCTCGGGCCCGAGCGCGGCTCCCTCTACGGCGAGCTGCCCTCCGGCCTCGACCTGTCCGCCCTCGTCGCCCGGGCCTGACCGCGCTCCCCCCTCGCCCCCGTACAATTTGCGCCAATTCGCGGGAATCGCCCGTCCATACCCGCGATTTGCGCCAAATCTCGCGGGCGAGGACCGCGCGACGTCAGGACTCCGCGGCCGCAGGGACGGGTCAGGCCCCGATCGCGCGGTAGAACTCGGCGACCGCCTTGCGGTTGTAGCCGACGTAGTCGAAGTGGCTGTCGGGCACGTCTCCGCGGAGGAACGCGCGCATCCCGTCCGCGACACCGTCGACCGTCTGCGGCACGACCATTCCGCTGCCCGCGGGCAGCGCGTTCTTCGCCGACGCGAACTCGACCGTGACGATCGGCAGCTGCAGCACGAGCGCCTCCAGCAGCACCATCGGCTGGCCCTCGTAGTCGCTGGAGAGCACGAAGCAGTCGGCCTTCGCCATGATCGCGTGCGGGTTGCGCTGCATCCCGGTGAGGAACACCGAGCCCTGGAGTCCGAGTTCGGCGACCAGCGCCTCCAACTCGCCTGCCAGCGGCCCGGACCCCACGATCACGAGCCTCGTCCGTGGGTTCTCGGCGTGCACCGCCGCGAACGCCCGGATGAGGCGGCCCTGGTTCTTCTCCGGCGACAGTCGCCCGACGTTGACGAAGGTGGTGACGTCGTCGTCGGCGAGCAGCAGCTCGGCCCAGTCGGGGATGCTGCCGGTCTCCTCGTCGAAGGTCAGCTCGTGCAGGTCGCCTGCCGCGTTCTCCAGGATGTGCTCGGCATCGACCGTATTGAGGGCCGACACGAACTTCTCGGGAGCCGCGTACTCGGCGAGCGACGCCCGGTTGATCTCTGCCAGCGTGGGCGAGACGGACACCAGGTGGTCGTACTGCCCGTAGAGCGTGAAGATCTGCGTGAGGCTGTGCAGCATCCGCTTCTCGCCGTTGACCTCGCGGTGCGCGTCGGAGGCGAGGTCGTTGTGCAGCCAGATCGCCCGCTGCGCCTTCGGCGAGTGGAGCAGGAGGGCCGCCCAGAACGGACCGTAGCCAGAGAAGTCCACCACGTAGTCGAAGGTGCTGGCCCCGAAGCAGCGGTACCACTCGTCGTCCCACAGCCGGTTCTGCGCCGGGATGTCGGCGTGCTGCGCGATGCGCCCGCGGCGGAAGTCGAGGTGCCGGGCGAGGTGCAGCAGCTTCGCGCCGTTCATGCCGCCGACGCGGGGGAACTGGCGAACAGCCGGATGGATCTGCCGCTGCTTCCCGATGATCACCTGCGACCGGCTCTGGGCGAAGAACGCCGAGACGTCGAAACGCTCGTGGTCGATGTTGTTGAGCAGGTTGAGTGCCGAGGTCGTGATGCCGTTGGGGCGCATCCCGCCGAGGTAGAGCAGGATCTTCTGCCGGCCGTCGTCGGCGAGGTCGGTGCGCAGGCGGTAGCCGTCGCGCACGCCGCGGAAGACGATGTCGACGACGCGGCGCGCGGCCGAGCCGTCCTCGTACGGAGTGAACCGCTGCTGCATGTCGCGATAGCGCTCCTGCCATTCGGCGGGGACCGCCTCGCCGTCCTCGGCGATCGCGTGCAGGGTGTCGCCCACCTCGCGGGCGGACATGAGCACCGGGCCGGGCCACTCCTCCGGCTCGAAGTAGAGTCCGCGCGTTCCCGCGTAGTCGGCGAGGTCGGGCGTGAAGAACACGATCGGCCGGCCGGTCTGCAGGAAGTCGAAGAAGATGCTCGAGTAGTCGGAGATGAGCAGATCCGTCGCGCCCAGCACGAGGTTGGTGGGGATCTCGTTGGGCACGAGCATCCGCTTGAGCTCGGGGCGGTGGGCCGCCAGCGCGTGGACGCTCTGGTGCGTCTTGAGCAGCACGAGGTAGCGGCTGGTGTCGATGCGCTCCTCGATCTGGCCGATGTGCGCGAGCAGCGCATCCAGGTCGTCCTCGGGGCGCCCGAACGTCTGGCCCTTCCAGGTCGGCGCGTACAGGATGATCTTCCGGTCGCCGACGGGGATGCCCGCATCGACGAGGCGCCGGCGGACGGTCTCGCGGGCGGCCTCGTCGAGGAACTGCCGGTCGATGCGCGGGTAGCCCTCCTCGACGAGCGTGCCGCTGTAGATGCCGGTCAGCTTGTAGCCGGTCTCGTACATCTGCTCGGACATGAACGGGTTCGCCGAGAGCAGGTAGTCCGCCTGGACGAAGTTGCGGATGATGTTCGCGGTGCCGAGCGCGCCGTCCTCGATGTCGTAGCCCATCCGCTTCAACGGCGTGCCGTGCCACGTGTTGAGATAGACCTGTCCGGGGCGCTTCGAGAAGTCGGGCGGGAAGGTCGCGTTGTTGACCAGGTACTGGCTCGTGGCGAGGGCACGGTAGTACGCGGATGAGCCGTAACGGACGAAGCTCACGCGGGGGTCGTCGGCGAACTCCTCCACGGCGGCCCGGTACTGGGTGAGATCGGACAGCGCCCAGATGTGGGTGAGGTGGCCGAGATCGGGGCTCGCCAGCAGCTCACGGAAGACCGCCTCCGGGTTGTCCAGCATCCCGTTTCCCGAGAAGGACTCGTAGAGCACCGAGCCCTGCACGATCGGTCGGGCGCGCCAGTGCGCGTGGATCTCGTAGCGCGCGGCACGCTTCACCCGGGAGGGGAGGCGCTTCAGTCGGGAGAGTCTCATCGCGCCCGAGTTTATGAGAGTGGCATAACGGTCTCCTGGGAGCGCGGTATGGGTCATCCCTCCGCGTCGAACCCCAGGCTCAGCTTCCGCAGCAGGCCCGCGAGCCGCTCCGCGTCCGCGGTGGAGAGGCCGTCGAGGAGGTCGGCCTCCGCGTCCACGAGCCGGGTGATGGCCGCATCCACCCGGGTCAGGCCCTGCGCGGTCATCTGGACCAGGATGCCCCGGCCGTCGTTCGGGTCGGTGCGCCGCTCGACCAGGCCGCGGGCGACGAGCCGGTCGATGCGGTTCGTCATGGTGCCGGAGGAGACGAGCGTCTGCTGCAGCAGCGACTTGGGGCTCAACTGGTACGGCGAACCCGCGCGGCGGAGCGCCGCCAGCACGTCGAACTCCCACGAGTCGAGGTCGGAGCGTTCGAAGGCGCCGCGGCGGGCGCGGTCGAGGTGACGGGACAGCCGGTCGACGCGCGACAGCACCTGGAGCGGGGAGAAGTCGAGGTCCGGACGCTCGCGCAGCCAGGCGTCCACAATGCGGTCCACCTCATCGCGTGCGTCGGCCATGACCCCATGCTATTGGGGTCCGGCCTCCCGGGGTCTGGCAGACTGTCACCTGCGCGAAACGCGCGTTCCGCCTTGGTGTAATGGCAGCACGACAGCCTTTGGAGCTGTTAGGTCCAGGTTCGAGTCCTGGAGGCGGAGCGACCGACAGCCCGACCCCTGGAGGACCATGACCGACCAGAATCTCGCCATCGTCGTTCTCGCGGCGGGGCAGGGCACGCGGATGAAATCCGCCACCCCGAAGCTGCTGCATCCGCTCGGCGGCATCCCGATCGTCTCGCACGTCCTCGCGACCGCGCACGAGCTGGATGCCGCGCACGTGATCGCCGTGGTGCGTCACGAGCGCGACCGCCTCGCCGAGGTGATCGCAGCGGACATGCCCGAGGCGATCATCGTCGACCAGGACGAGGTGCCCGGCACCGGCCGCGCCGTCGAGCTGGCGATCGAGGCGCTCCCCGCCGACTTCTCGGGAGACGTGCTCGTCGTCAACGGCGACGTCCCCCTGCTCGACGCCGGGACGCTGCGCGAACTGATCGCGTCGCACCGCGCGGGCGAGGCCGCGGCAACCATCCTGTCGTCCTTCCCGGCCGACCCCACCGGCTACGGCCGCATCGTCCGCACCCCGGCCGGTCACCTCGACCGCATCGTCGAGCACAAGGATGCGACCGCGGCCGAGCGCGAGATCGGCGAGATCAACGCCGGCATCTACCTCTTCGGCCTGGCGGCGCTGCGGGACAGGCTCGCCCTCGTCTCGACCGACAACGCCCAGGGCGAGAAGTACCTGACGGATGTGATCGGCCTGCTGCGCGAGGCCGGCTTCGACGTGGATGCGCTCCCGGTCGCCGAGTCGTGGCTGGTCGACGGCATCAACGACCGCGCCCAGCTGAGCGACGCCGCGGCGAAGCTCAACGCACTGCTCGTGCGCACCTGGCAGCTCGCGGGCGTGACCGTGCAGGACCCGGCGACGACGTGGATCGACGTCAAGGCGAAGCTCGCACCGGACGTCACCATCCTCCCGGGCACGCAGCTGCGCGGAGCCACGGTCGTCGAGACCGGCGCGACCGTCGGCCCGGACACCACCCTCACGGACACCGAGGTGGGGGAGGGCGCGACCGTCACCCGCACCGACGCGACCCTCGCCGTCATCGGCGCCGGAGCCACGGTCGGGCCGTTCGCCTACCTGCGCCCGGGAACGGTCCTCGGCGCGAAGGGCAAGATCGGCACCTTCACCGAGACGAAGAACGCGGTCATCGGCGAGGGCACCAAGCTGGCGCACTTCAACTACGTCGGCGACGCGGAGGTGGGCGAGAAGGGCAACCTGGGTGCGGGCGTCATCACCGCCAACTACGACGGCGTGAACAAGCACCGCACGGTCATCGGGTCGAACGTGCGCATCAGCACGAACAGCGTGCTCGTCGCGCCCGTTAGGATAGGTGACGGAGCGTACACGGGGGCGGGCACGGTCGTCCGCAAGGATGTCCCCGCCGGAGCCCTCGCCATCACGGTCGCCCCGCAACGCAATATCGAAGGCTGGGTCGCGCAGAAGCGGCCGGGCACGGACGCCGACAGAGCTGCCCAAGAGAGCAACGCTGCGGAAGAGAGCGGAGAGTAAGTGTCAGGGATCACCGCGACCGGCCAGAAACGTCTCGTCTTGATCTCCGGTCGCGCGCATCCCCAGCTCGCCCGGGAGATCGCGGAGTGCCTCGGTAGCGAGCTCGTCCCGACCGATGCACGCACCTTCGCCAACGGCGAGATCTATGCGCGCTTCGACGAGAGCGTCCGCGGGTCGGATGCGTTCGTCATCCAGTCGCACACGTCGCCCATCAACGAGTGGCTCATGGAGCAGCTCATCATGGTGGATGCGCTGAAGCGCGCGTCGGCGAAGCGCATCACCGTCGTCGCCCCGTTCTACCCGTACGCCCGGCAGGACAAGAAGGGCCGCGGGCGCGAGCCGATCTCGGCCCGCCTCGTCGCCGACCTGTTCAAGGCCGCCGGCGCCGACCGCATCATGTCGGTCGACCTGCACGCCGCGCAGATCCAGGGCTTCTTCGACGGACCGGTCGACCACCTGTTCGCCATGCCGGTGCTGCTCGAGCACATGCGTCGCGAGCTCGACCCGGCGACGCTGACCGTCGTCTCGCCGGACATGGGCCGCGTCCGCGTCGCCGACATCTGGAGCGACAAGCTCGGCGCGCCCCTGGCGATCATCCACAAGCGCCGCGATCCGCTCGTCCCGAACCAGGTCTCGGTGCACGAGATCGTCGGCGATGTCAGCGGGCGCGTCTGCCTGCTCGTCGACGACCTGATCGATACCGGCCGCACCATCGTCAAGGCGGCGGAAGCGCTCAAGGCCGCCGGCGCCACCGGCGTCGTCGTCGCCGCGACCCACGCCGTGTTCAGCGACCCGGCCGTCGAGCTGCTGCAGAGCGACGCGATCGACTCGGTCGTGGTGACCGACACCCTGCCGCTGCCGGAGCACAAGCGCTGGGAGGGCCTCACGGTCCTGCCGATCGCGCCGCTGCTCGCCAACGCGATCCGCGAGGTCTTCACCGACGGTTCGGTGACGTCGATGTTCGACGGGGCCGCGTAGCACCCGCCTCCGTCCCGCTCCGCTCCCTCGCCTTCCGTCGTCGAAAAGGGAGGACATCCCGGCCGCATCCCGGCCCGATGTCCTCCCTTTTCCGCATTTCGGCGGCGTGGCGCCCACGAACTCCTCCCTTTCGAACCCGGAGTGACGGAGGGATCAGTCGCCTCAGGCCGCCGTCCGCCCCGCGGACGCATCCGCCGTCGCCTCGGCGGCGGCGACGACCGCCCGCTCGAGGCCGTCGAGCCCGGACGCGGCCCGGATCGCCGCGCCGATGCGTGCGCTCCGCTCGGCGTAGGTCCGGTCCCGCAGCACCGTCCGGACCGCCTGCGCGACGGCCCCCGGCTCGGGCCGGTTGGTCCCCAGCCGGATGCCGACGCCCGACCAGGCGACCCGCGCCGAGACCTCCGCCTTGTCCTCGGTGGTGCCGGCCACGACGATCGGCACCCCGTGCTCCATGGCGTAGTGGATGCCGCCGTAGCCGCCGTTCGTGACGTAGGCCGCCGTGCGCGGCAGCAGCCGGTCGTACGGCAGGTAGGAGGCGACGCGGGCATTGGCGGGGAGACCGGTCCCGAGATCGGCGACGGGTCGACCTCCCGTGCTGGCCACCACCCACACGTCGTCCTGGGCGAGGGCGCGGATGGTCGGCAGCACGAGGTCGCCGAGGTCGCGGTTCGCGACGGTGCCCTGGGTGACGTGGAGGACCGGGCGTCCGTCGTCCAGGTCGCTCCACCACGCGGGCAGCGCGCTGTCGGAGGGCTGCGTGCGCGAGACGGGGCCGAAGAAGTGCACGGGCACCCGGAGATCGCTGCGCGGGTACTCGAACTCCGGCACCGTGAACTGCACGACCCCGTCGCCCTGCGAGGGCCAGTCGAGCACGAAGCCGCGGAGGCTCACACCTGCCGCGGCGGCGGTGCGGAGCGCAGCGCGCTGGACCGGCGCGAAGACGCCCTTCTCGGCAGCGACCGTCAGAGCGGCGTTGCGTGCGCGCCCCAGGGCGCCCGGGCGCGGCGGGATGCCGAGTCCGAACGGCGCTGTGTCCCGGCTCTTCAGGCCGAGCGGCACGATCCCCAGGTTCAGGAGCGGCGGGCGGGATGTGCGCGGGCGCGACGCCAACAGTGCCGCCCCGAGGAACAGGCTCTCGGCCAGCACGACGTCGATGCCCAGGTCGCGGATCACCGCATCCATCGCCGCGAGTTGACTGGGCGCGGGCCGGAGGAAGATCTCGGTCATGTCCCACCGGATCCCGGCGGGACCGGTGAGCCCGACACGGCCGGGGAAGGCGGCGTCGATGTCGGTGTCGTCGTAGTCGGCCGCGGCCGGCAGCCGGAGCGCCGCTGCGCCGGTCGCGGCGGCGCGCTCGAGGTAGCGCTCGCCGGTGAGGAAGTGGACGCGGTGGCCGCGGTCGACCAGGGCGCGGCTGACGGCCAGAAGGGGTGAGACGTGTCCGTGCACGGGGGTGCTGCAGAGCAGGATGTCGAGCGGGCGGGCGTTCATGGTCCGGGTCCTCGTTTCGGGTAGAGTCGAATAAACGTCAACAGTATTCACTACACGTGAAAGGTAGTCAATAGTGGCCGGCACACGTCCCTACCGTTCGACCCTCCGTCAGGAGCACGCGCAGCAGACGACGCGCCGCATTCTGGAGGCTGCCGCGGGCGTGTTCTCCGCTCGCGGCTACGCGAGCGCCTCTCTGGCGGATATCGCGGCGGCGGCCGGGGTGTCGGTGGAGAGCGTCAAAGTGCACGGGCCGAAGCGGGCGCTGCTGCTCGCCGCCTTCGAGCTGAGCTTCGGCGGGGAGGCGGGGGAGTCGTCGCTCACCGAACGTCCTGAGATCGCGGCGATCGCCGCCCTCGACGATCCGTACGAGCTGCTCGCCCGGCTGGTGGCCTTCATCGCCGCCGCCAACGCGCGAACGGGCGGCCTGTGGTCGACGTTCACCGCCGCGTCCCGGGACGACGACGCGGTGCGCATCGCCTACACGGAGCTGCTCGGGCGCCGCCACGCTGACTACCTGAGCATGGTGAGCCTCCTGGGCGAACGCGGGATCGCCTCCATCGCGCCCCTGTCGCCGGCCGGGCGCCGTGAGCTCGCCGACGCGCTCTCCTTCGTCATGTCGCCCGAAGGTCACCAGCAGCTCATCGGCGAGAGCGGGTGGAGTTTCGAGCGCTATGCGGAGTGGCTGCACGCGACCGTGCGCACGCTCATCACGGAAGCTGGTGCGGCGCCGACGGGATGAGGCCCAGCGGCGCCACCCAGGTGCCGTCGCCCTCGGTGTTGAGCGCGTAGCACTGCCAGCCGGGCCCCAACGGGCCGAACAGCTCGAAGCGGGCGGACGACCCGAGAGCCTCTGGCTGGTACTGCTGCGCGTACACCGAGCACGTGTAGTCGGCGGTCTGCGTCTGGATGCTGATCGTCAGCAGGATGCCGGGCAACAGTAGCGCCCCGAGCGCGACGACGACGAAGACCCGGCTGGCGACGGTCATCGTGCGGCCGCGCAGGGGGCGGTCGCCGAGGGGCTCGTACTCGGCGAGCTCCGGATGGTCCTCGTACGTCACCTTTCCGAGTCTGCCCCGCCGCGGCCCGCGAGTACAGGAAAAGTGCCGCGAATCGCTCGGATTCGCGGCACTTTCCCTGTGCTCGGCGGCGGGAGGGACCTAGTGCGAGGAGCCCTCGGTGCGGATCTCGGTGCGGTCGCCGGACCAGAGGGTGTGGAAGACGCCCTCCTTGTCGACGCGCTTGTAGGTGTGCGCGCCGAAGAAGTCGCGCTGGCCCTGCACGAGCGCGGCCGGGAGGCGCTTGGACGCGAGCGAGTCGTAGTACGACAGTGCCGACCCGAAGCCGGGGACCGGCACGCCCGAGAGCGCCGCCGTCGCGACGATCCGTCGCCACGCGGCCTCGCCCTCGCGGACCGCGTCCGCGAAGTACGGCGCCTCGAGCAGCGTCGCGATGTTCGGGTTCTCGTCGTAGGCGTCGGCGATGCGGTTCAGGAACTGCGCGCGGATGATGCAGCCGCCGCGCCAGATCTTCGCGATGCGGTCCTTGTGGATGTCCCAGCCGTACTTCTCGGCGCCGGCGATGATCGCGTCGAAGCCCTGCGCGTACGCGACGACCTTCGAGGCGTACAGCGCCTTGGACACGTCATCGGCGAACGATTCGACGTCGTCGGCCTTCTGCACGTCGGGACGCGACTGGATGGTCGCCTGCACGGCGGCGCGCTGGTTCGGCTTCGACGACACGGCGCGGGCGAACACGGCCTCGGCGATGCCGCCGACCGGAACGCCCAGGTCGAGCGCGTTCTGCACGGTCCAGACGCCGGTGCCCTTGGAGCCGGCCTGGTCGAGCACGATGTCGATGAAAGGCTTTCCGGTCTCCGCATCCACCTGGCGCAGCACCTCGGCCGTGATCTCGATCAGGTACGACTCGAGGTAGCCCTTGTTCCACTCGGCGAACACGTCGGCGATCGCGGCGGGCTCGAGGCCGCCGATGGTGCGCAGCAGGTCGTACGCCTCGGCGATGAGCTGCATGTCGGCGTACTCGATGCCGTTGTGGATCATCTTGACGAAGTGGCCGGCGCCGTCGGTGCCGATGTGGGTGACGCACGGCTCGCCCTCGGCGACCGCGGCGATCGACTCGAGGATCGGGCCCAGCGTCTCGTACGATTCGGCGGAACCTCCGGGCATGATCGACGGGCCGTTCAGCGCGCCCTCCTCGCCGCCGGAGATGCCGGCGCCGACGAAGTGGATGCCCGTGGGCGCGATCCGCTTCTCGCGCTCGATCGTGTCGTGGAAGTTCGCGTTGCCGCCGTCGACGATGATGTCGCCCGGCTCGAACCGCTCCACGAGCTGGTCGATGACCGCATCGGTGCCCTTGCCGGCCTGCACCATGATGATCGCGGTGCGCGGCTTCGACAGCGACGCGACGAACTCGTCGATCTGCTCGGAGTCGACGAACCCGGCCTCCGGGTGCGCCTTCACCAGCTCCTCGGTCCGGGCGTAGGTGCGGTTGAACACGGCGACCGTGTTGCCCTCACGCGAGGCGAGGTTGCGGGCCAGGTTCGATCCCATCACCGCCAGCCCGACGACTCCGATGTTGGCCGTTGCTTCCTGTGACACGTCATGCTCCTTCGTGGTGCCGCGGCAGGACGGGGCCGTCCGCCGCGACGGGTGTGGTCCGGGGTCAGCTCTCCCGCTGGTGGCAAGAATCGAGCAGTCCACCCAGCGTAGCGCGACGTCCGCCGGTGCTCATCGGCCGAGCCGGAAGGTGTGACGCGGGATGTCGTCCACGAGCCGCCGGGCAACGGCGACCGCGTCCTCCTCCATCAGCCGGTGGCCGGCGACCAGCTCGGCCAGGAACGACGCATCCACGCGCCGCGACATGTCGTGCCGTGCCCGCGGCCCTGCACCTGGGGGTCGCGATCCCCAACTTCGGCATCCAGGAGTACATGCGGCACAGCTCGGCCACCGACGAGGTGTTCCGCCCGACGTACACATTCGCGGACGGCCTGCTCGCGCCCGGCGAGGAGCCGGGGCTCGGCGTATCGTACGACGAGGTACTCGCGGAGTCGTTCCCGTACCAGTCGGCGTACCTGCCGGTGAACCGGCTCCTCGACGGCTCGATGCACGACTGGTGATCAGCGCCGGTGAGAAGGAACGAGGAGGCGCCGTGCGGCGACCGCAGGTGGTGGTGATGGGCGTGTCCGGTTCGGGCAAGAGCACCGTGGGGGAGCTGCTCGCCCGGAACCTCGGGGTGCCGTTCGTGGACGGTGACGCCCTGCACCCCGCGGCCAACGTCGCCAAGATGGCCGCGGGCGTCCCGCTCACCGACGAGGACCGCATCCCCTGGCTGCACGCCGTCGGTCGCACACTCGCGGGAGCCTCGGCGGAGGGGATGGTCGTCGCCTGCTCCGCGCTGAAGCGGGCGTACCGCGACCTGATCCGGTCGGAGGCTCCGGACGCGGTGTTCGCGGAGCTGGACGGCACCCGCGAGGTCCTCGCCGCGCGCATGACCGCTCGGCCGGGGCACTTCATGCCCGTGACGCTGCTCGACTCCCAGTTGGCGACGCTGCAACCGCTGCAGGAGGACGAACCGGGGGTCCGGGTGGATGTCGGCCCCGCGCCCGCGCAGCTGGTCGACCTGATCGAAGCCCACCTGCGCGAGGACGCCCGCTAGGACGATCGCGGCTCCGACGCCGGGGACAGCGCCTGGAGCGCGGCGACGAACCCGCCCGCATCCACGTCGGCGAAGAACGCTGCGTCCGCCGCCTCGACGTCCACGGTGGCCCGGCGGGCGGCTTCCGCGCCCTCGCGAGTCACCCGCAGGACCCGGGCCCGCCGGTCGGTGGGATGCGGCAGCCGCTCCACCAGTCCGGCGCGCTCCAGGGCGCGCAGCACCTGCGACGTCATCATCGGGTCCGTCGCGGCGAAGCCGGCGAGGTCGGCCTGGGTGACCAGGCGGTCGGGTTCGCGGGCGCCGAGCCATGTGAGGGAGGCGAGCAGGACGTACTGCACGTGCGTGAGGTCGTGCGGCGCCAGCGCGGCGCGCATCGCCGCCTGCCACCGGTTGGTCACACGCCAGAGCAGCAGGCCGGGACTCTGCGCCGCTGCCGGGAAGCGGCTCCCGAGTCCGGACTCAGGCATCGCCGGCGGCCCGGGCCTCGGCCGCCCGGAGCAGTTCGTTCATCGCCACCGGGAAGTCTGCGGCGATCTGCGGTCCGAGCTCGGGGCCGACCTGGTCGGAGCCCGGGCCGTCGACCTCGAGCGTGTGCGTCACCACGGTTCCGCCGGCGGCGTCGGGCGCGAGCGTGTGCCGGAAGGTGAGCGCCAGTTCGCCGTAGAGCGTGCGGTCCGCGTAGACGCGTTCGGGCTCGAGCTCGACGATCGTGGACGTCATCGGTTCCTGGCCCTGGGGTGTGACGGTCACCTCCGTGCCGACCGCGAACGGGCCGTGCAGCTCGAACCGGTCGCTCGCCGGTCCCAGCGGGATGCCGCTGTGCAGGTCGCGCAGCGACGCCCAGACGGCGGCTGCGGGGGCCACGGTTCGCGCGGTGTGCTCGGTCGTCCACATGATGGTCTCCTCGTCGAAGTAGTATGCGCGCTTAGTATATATCGATCGGCTACACTGGGCAACTGAACTTCGGCGAGGGATGCGTCCGGCATCCGTGATCGACGCGGTGGAGCAGGCTACGCAGTCTTTCCTCGCGCACTTCGATGCGTTCGAGTTGAACAACACCACACTGCGGGCCTCGCGGCTCGCCCGACAGCCGGCCTCTGGTCGGCGAGGAGACACCATGGCAGACGAGTCCAACAAGGTCGCAGCCGAACTGCGCGAAAGCTTCGGCAAGGGCGCGGCGCGCAAGATCCGCGCCGTCGGCAAGATCCCCGCGGTCATCTACGGTCACGGCAGCGACCCGGTCCACATCACCCTCCCCGGCCACCAGGTCTCCCTCCTCCTGCGCAAGGCGAACGCGGTCCTCGACCTCGACATCGCCGGCAAGAGCGAGCTGGCCCTGGTGAAGGACGTCCAGAAGGACCCGGTGTCGCAGATCATCGAGCACCTCGACCTCATCCTCATCCGCCGCGGTGAGAAGGTCGTCGTCGAGGTTCCGGTGCACGTCGAGGGCGAGCCGTACTCGGGTACCATCGCCGTGCTCGAGGTCAACACGATCCGTCTCGAGGCCGAGGCCACGCACATCCCGGAGCGCATCGTCATCGACGTGACCGACGCCCCCGAGGGCACGCAGTACCTCGCGAAGGACTTCGCTCTGCCGTCCGGCTCGACGCTGGCCGAGGACGAGGACCTCCTCATCCTCAACGTCGTCGTCCCGGCCGCCGCGCGCGCCGAGGACGAGGAGACCGCCGAGGGCGGCGCCGAGGCCGAGGCGTCCGACAGCAGCGCCGAGTAACACCTTCCGATGGAACCCACCCGTCAGGCGTCGTCCACGGGACCGTCCGACGGGCCGTGGCTCGTGGTCGGGCTCGGCAATCCCGGGCCCGGCTACGCCTCCACACGCCACAACGTGGGCCAGATGGTGCTCGACGAACTCGCTTCGCGCGGGGGTCTCACCTTCAAGAGCCACAAGACGAACGCGACGGTCGCCGAGGGTCGGCTGGCCCCCGGCGGCCCGCGTCTCGTCCTCGCCAAGCCGAACACGTTCATGAACGTGTCCGGCGGGCCCGTGTCGCAGCTGATGCGCTTCTACTCGCTCGACCCGTCGCACTTGATCGTGGTGCACGACGAGCTCGACATCCCGTTCGACACCATCCGCCTCAAGAGCGGTGGCGGCCACGGCGGGCACAACGGCGTCCGCGACGTGATCGCGGCGATCGGCACCGGCGACTTCACCCGCGTGCGGGTCGGCGTCGGCCGGCCGCCTGGCACCTCCGGGGCGGCGGATCACGTGCTGAAGGCGTTCTCCGCCGCCGAGCGCAAGAACCTGCCCATCCTGGTCTCGGATGCGGCGGACGCGGTCGAGGAGATCGCCGCGGGCGGCCTCACCTCCGCGCAGAACCGCTTCCACGCCCGCTGACCCGGCCCGCGATTCGTCCATTTCCCCCGCCGATTCGTCACGAATGCGCGCCATTCGTCACGAAGGGCGAGCATTCGTGACGAATGGGCACCGCGAGTCGGCGCAGATCGCGAGCACGGAGGAGTCACGGGGAACGCTCAGCGGAAGTCAGGCCCGCGCCCTGCCGCAGGCCAGCCGCCGCGCGTACCGTCACGGGCATGAAGTTGTACACGCGTCAGTGGGGCGAAGGCGACCGCTACGCAGTCCTGGTCCACGGGGTCATGTCGGATTCGCGCACCTGGCGACGGGTCGGACCCGTCCTCGCCGAGCGCGGCTACCACGTCATCGCTGTCGACCTGCGGGGCCACGGGCACAGCCCGCGCACCGAGGAGTACTCGGCCGATCTGATGGCGCAGGACATCGTCGACACCGTGCCTGTCCGTCCCGAGCTGGTGGTCGGGCACTCCCTGGGCGGCCTCACGGTGAGCCTGGCGATCGAGCGGCTCGACCCGCAGCGCGTCATCTACGTCGACCCCGCCTTCTCGTGCCCGGCGGCGAACTGGTTCCAGCGGATGCTGGCGCCGGCCTTCCTGCGGACGCTCGCGCGTCAGTCGGCGGCGGCCATCGCCAAGCGCAACCCGCGCTGGGATCCGGCCGACGTCGCGATCGAGGTCGAGACGTTCCGGGTGTTCGACCGTGCGGTGCTGCCGGTGGTGGTCACTCCGTCCGCGATGCGCGCGCCGGAGGTGATGTCGGTGCCGTCGATGGTGATGCTGGCCGACAATTCGCAGCTGGTGAAGCCGGAGCTGGCCGAGCGGCTGCGCGAGGACGGCTACGAGGTCCGGATCGTCCCCGGATCCGGTCACGTCATCAACCGCGACGATCACGACGGATTCATGCGGGCGCTCGAGGGCTGGATCTGACCGTTCAGGATGCGCCGCACCCCTCGATCTGTCGGTGGTGCCACGTAGAATCGTCCGAGTGATACTCCAGGGCCTTGTCGACGCGCTTGCGCGCGAGTCCTCCTTCAGCGACGCTCTCGCCCACGCGGCGCGCGACGCCGATTTCTCGCTGACCGACGGCCTGCGGGGCCCGCTCCTCGCTGGGCTCCTCCGCCGTCGCGCCGAGCAGGGCGCGTCGCGGGCGGTCCTGCTGATCACGGCGACCGGGCGCGAGTCGGAGTCCATCCGCGGCGCGCTGCCGTGCCTGCTGCCCGAAGCGGAGATCGTCGAGTTCCCCGCGTGGGAGACGCTGCCGCACGAGCGGCTGAGCCCGAGCCCGGAGATCGTCGGCAAGCGCCTGCTCGCGCTGCGCCGGCTCGCCGACTGGGCCGCGGGGGAGCAGACGACGCCGTTCGTCCTCGTCGCCTCCGTGCGTGCGGCGCTGCAGCCTCTCGCGGACAATCTCACCGACTACTCCACGGTCGAGCTGCGGGCCGCGGCGCGCGGCTTCGACCTCGGCGGTCTGTCCAGCCAGCTGGTCGACCTGGCGTATGGCCGTGTCGACATGGTGACGCGGCGCGGCGAGTTCGCCGTGCGCGGCGGCATCCTCGACGTGTTCCCTCCGACGGCCGACCACCCGTACCGCATCGACTTCTTCGGCGACGAGGTGGATCAGATCCGCGCGTTCTCCGTGGCCGACCAGCGGTCGCTCCCCGAGCCGATCGCCGAGGTGAGCCTTCCGCCGAGCCGCGAGCTGCTGCTGAGCGAATCGGTGCGCCAGCGTGCACGCGAGATGGAGCACGAGTTCCCGAGCCTCTCGGCCATGCTCGCGAAGATCGGCGAGGGCATCCCGGTCGAGGGGATGGAGTCGCTGGCTCCCGCGCTCGTCGACCGTCTCGTGCCGCTGACCCATTACCTGCCGGACGGCGCAGCCGTCGCGGTGCTGTCGCCGGAACGCGTGGCGTCTCGCGCCGTGAGCCTCGCCGAGACCAACCGCGAGTTCCTCTCCGCCGCTTGGAGCGCCGCCACCGTCGGCGCGGCGGCCCCCATCGACCTCGCCGCGGGCGACTTCCTGACCCTGCAGCAGCTCAAGGACTCGGTGAAGTTCAGCCGGCCGGGCGCGACGGCCCCGAACCACCCCTGGTGGACCATGAGCGGTTTCCAGGCCGACGAGGTGCTGCCCGAGGAGCGCGAGCTCGAGGAGCACCTGCAGGTGCGCATCCACGCGGAGGCCGTGCCGAGCTTCCAGGGCAACGTCTCGGGCGCCGTCGAGCACGTCGCCGCGCGCCTGCGCGACGGCTGGCGCGTGGCGATCGTTGCCGCCGGCAACGGTCTCGTCGAGCGCGCGGCCGACGTCCTCGCCGAGTCCGAGCTGCCCGCACGACCGGTGGACGAGTTCCCGACCGATCCCGAGCCGGGCATCGCCTACCTGATCAAGGCGACCGCCGAGCACGGGTTCGAGGTTCCCGAGACGAAGCTGGCGCTGATCAGCGAGGCCGAGTTCTACGGGCGCTCGGTCGGCTACGACTCGCGCCAGGTCAAGAAGCTCGCGACCCGCCGCAAGAACGTGGTCGACCCGCTGGCGCTCAAGCCCGGCGACTACGTCGTGCACGAGACGCACGGCATCGGCAAGTTCGTCGAGCTGACCCAGCGCGAGGTTTCGAGCGGCGGTCGCAAAGCGGTCAAGTCGAAGCGCGAGTACCTCGTGCTCGAGTACGCGCCGTCGAAGCGCGGGTACCCGGGCGACAAGCTCTACGTGCCGACGGACCAGCTCGATCTGCTCACGCGGTACGTCGGCGGCGAGGCTCCGCAGCTGTCCAAGATGGGCGGAAGCGACTGGTCGGCGGCCAAGGGCCGGGCACGCCGGGCCGTCCGCGACATCGCGGTCGAGCTCGTGAAGCTGTACTCGGCGCGCATGGCGAGCAAGGGGCACGCCTTCGCGCCGGACACCCCGTGGCAGCGCGAGCTCGAAGAGGCCTTCCCGTTCGCCGAGACGCTCGACCAGCTGCAGACCATCGACGAGGTGAAGGCCGATATGGAGCGGCCCATCCCGATGGACCGGCTCATCTCGGGCGACGTCGGCTTCGGTAAGACCGAGATCGCCGTCCGCGCCGCGTTCAAGGCGGTGCAGGACGGCAAGCAGGTGGCGATGCTCGTCCCCACCACGCTGCTTGTGAAGCAGCACGCGGAGACGTTCCAGGAGCGCTTCGCCGGCTTCCCCATCCACCTGCGGCAGCTGAGCCGGTTCCAGACCGACAAGGAGGCGCGCGAGACGCTGCGCGGCATGGCCGACGGCACGGTGGATGTGGTGATCGGCACGCACCGCATCCTCGCCGACGGGGTGAGCTTCAAAGACCTCGGGCTCGTCATCATCGACGAGGAGCAGCGCTTCGGCGTCGAGCACAAGGATTCGCTCAAGAAGCTGAAGACCAACGTCGACATCCTCGCGATGAGTGCGACGCCCATCCCGCGCACGCTGGAGATGGCGGTGACCGGCATCCGCGAGATGTCGACCCTCGCCACCCCGCCGGAGGACCGGCACCCGATCCTCACCTTCGTCGGGCCGTACTCCGACAAGCAGGTCGCCGCCGCCATCCGCCGCGAACTGCTGCGCGAGGGCCAGGTCTTCTTCGTGCACAACCGGGTCGGCTCGATCACCAGCATGGCCGCCAAGCTGGCCGAGCTGGTGCCGGAGGCGCGCATCGGCGTCGCCCACGGCAAGATGAACGAGCACGCGCTCGAACAGGTGGTCGTCGACTTCTGGGAGCGTCGCTTCGACGTCCTCGTCTCGACCACGATCATCGAGACCGGCCTCGACATCGCCAACGCGAACACGATCATCATCGACCGCGCCGACAAATACGGCCTGAGCCAGCTGCACCAGCTGCGCGGTCGCGTCGGCCGTGGCCGGGAGCGGGCGTACGCGTACTTCCTCTGGGACGAGAACAAGCCGCTCAGCGAGACCGCGCACGACCGCCTGTCGACCATCGCGGCGAACAACGACCTCGGAAGCGGCATGCAGGTCGCGCTCAAAGACCTCGAGATCCGTGGAGCGGGAAACCTGCTCGGCGGCGAGCAGTCCGGCCACATCGCGGGCGTCGGCTTCGACCTCTACCTGCGGATGATCGGCGAGGCCGTCTCGACGTTCCGCGGCGAGGTGGCGGAGGGGCAGACCGAGCTGCGACTCGAACTGCCCGTCGATGCGCACATCCCGGAGGACTACGTGGACAGCGAGCGGCTGCGTCTGGAGGCGTACCAGAAGCTGTCGACGGCCAGCTCGCCCGCGGCGAAGGACGGCCAGATCGACCTTGTGCTGGAGGAGCTGACCGACCGCTACGGCGCGCCGCCGCAGCCGGTCACCAACCTGATCGCCGTGTCGCGGCTCCGCCGGGCGGCGCAGAAGGCGGGACTCGGCGAGGTGGTCGCCATGGGTTCGAACCTGCGCCTCGCGCCGGCCCTGCTGCCCGACTCGCTGCAGGTGCGCCTGCAGCGCATGTACCCCGGGTCGAAGTACCACGCCGCGCCGAAGGTGGCGACCGTGCCGCTCCCGCGGGTGAACGGCGAGACGGTCGACGATGCGGCGCTGATCGGCTGGGTCGCGGACCTGCTGGGGGCGCTGTTCCCGGAGAAGGAGCCCGCCGCCGAGCGCGCCGGCTGAGCCGGGCGCGCGGCCGTCGCGAGTGCGCGCCCCGGCGCGACCGCGATCGAGCGGTGAGTAGATGCGGCAATCCGCACCGAGTTGCGACATGATGTCGCAACTCGGCGGGGCGCGGCCCGGGTCGCGCGGGCACGCTAGGTCGTGCGTGCTCCGCCGTGCTTCGCGGCGGCCGGCTCCCCGCCGTGTTCCGGGTGCGGATGGAGCCGTCGGTTGCGCCGCGCCAGCGCCGCCACCAGGAAGGCCGAGACAACGATCGCGACAGCCGACCCCAGCAGGACCGCCAGCGTGCCCTCCGCGCGCACGGTCTCCGAACCGGCGAACGCGAGCTCGTTCATGAGCAGCGACACCGTGAAGCCGATGCCGCCGAGCGCGGAGACCGTCACGATCCCGAAGAGGGAGATGCGGTTGCGATCCGGCCCGCGCCGCGTGAACGAGCCGAGCCAGCCGCCCAGAGTGATCCCCACCAGCTTGCCGACGGGCAGGGCGATGAGGATGCCCCAGAACGCCGGCGAGAGCTCCGACGGCGACACCTTCGGGATGGGGACCAGCGCCGCGGAGAAGGCGAACAGCGGCAGGATCAGGCCGTTCGACCAGGGCTCCAGCACGTGCGTGACCCGTCCTGCCGGCTGACGCGCCATGACCAGGCCGAGTGCGACACCCGCGATCGTGGCGTGCACCCCGGAGTCGTAGACGAGCCACCAGGTCAGCAGCGCCAGCAGCACCATGAGGACACCGAGCGGCCAGCGCATCCGCCCGCGCAGCATCCGGCTCAGCAGTCCGAAGAGAGTGAGGGTCACGGCCGCCAGGAGGAGCTCGAGGAGGTTGGGGTCTTCCGTGAAGAACACCGCGATGATGAGGATCGCGATCAGGTCGTCGAGCACCGCGAGGGCGAGGAGGAAGACGCGCAGCCGGTTGGGGAGTCCGCGGCCGAACACCGCCAGAACGCCGAGGGCGAAGGCGATGTCGGTGGCGGTGGGGATCGGCCAGCCGTTCTGGACACCGGTGCCCGCGGTCAGCACGAGATAGAGGCCGGCGGGGACGATCACGCCGGCGACCGCCGCGATGGCCGGATGGATCGCCTTCTGCACGCTGTTCAGCTCGCCGACCACGAGCTCGTGCTTGAGCTCCACCGCGACGATGAAGAAGAAGACGGCGAGCAGGCCGTCGCTGATCACGTGTCCGACGCTGATCTTCAGCAGACCCGCGCCGATGTAGGAATGCTGCAGGTCGAGCAGCGCCGGACCGGCCGGCGTGTTGGCGAGGATCAGGCCGAGCGCGGCAGCACCCAGCAGCAGGCCGGCGGCGGTGCGCTCGGATCGGATGAGGCTCATCAGGTCACCAATCTGGGGTCACGGAAACGACGCCGACCAGACTTCCCGGCACACCGCCCACGAGTCTAGCCGGTGGCAGGATGGGGTCATCGTAGAGCGAGGAGGTCCGGATGGGCGAGACAGTCGGCACGGCCGTGGTGCCCGAGGCGGCGACGAAGCTGGACCAGCTGGTGGCCGTGATGGCGCTGCTGCGCGCGCCCGGGGGCTGCCCGTGGGATGCGGACCAGACGCACGAGTCGCTCGTCCAGTACCTGATCGAGGAGACCTACGAGCTCATCGAGGCGATCGAGACGGGCGACAGGGACGAGCTGCTGGAGGAGCTCGGCGACGTGCTCTACCAGGTGCTGTTCCACGCCGATCTCGCGGCGCACACCCCGGGTGAGGAGTTCGACATCCAGGATGTGGCCGCGCACATGACGGCCAAGATGGTCGGCCGGCACCCGCACGTGTTCGGCGACCGCGCCGCCGCCGATGCCCGCACGGCCGAGACGGCGGACGATGTCGTCGGCTTCTGGGACGAGCTCAAGAAGCAGGAGAAGCCGGGTCGCACCAGCGTGCTCGACGGCATCCCGCAAGGCATGCCGTCGCTCGCCCTCGCGGACAAGCTGCTCGGTCGCGCCGAGAAGGTCGGGCTGCTCGACCTGCGTGAATCGGGCGGCGTGCAGGTGGGCAGCGAGGACGAGCTCGGCCCGCTGCTGCTCGCGATCGTGGCCTCCGCGAAGGCGCAGGGGCTGGATGCGGAGCGCGCGCTGCGATCGACGCTGCGCGACCTGCAGGGCGAGATCCGCGACCAGGAAGCGGCCGACCGCGAGGCGGGCGCCGCGGGCTAGCCGCGCCGCATCACGCGCGGTGGTGCCGTCCGAGCGGCACGACGAGCGGTGTCCCGGTCACCGGGTCGTCGGCGATCACCGATTCCACGCCGAAGACCTCGCGCACCAGGTCGGCGGTGACGACCGAGGCCGGCTCGCCCGCCGCGACGATCGACCCGGCACGCATCGCGACCAGGTGGTCCGCGTACCGCGCCGCGAGGTTCAGGTCGTGCAGGACCATGACGACCGTGGCGCCGCGTGCGGCGTTGAGGTCGAGCAGCAGGTCCAGCACATCCAGCTGGTGGCTGATGTCGAGGAAGGTGGTCGGCTCGTCCAGCAGCAGGATGTCGGTCCGCTGGGCGAGCGCCATCGCGATCCACACCCGCTGCCGCTGACCGCCGGAGAGCTCGTCGACCGGGCGGTCCGCGAGGTCGGCGATCCCCGTGTCGACCATCGCCTCCGCGACCGCTGCGTCGTCGTCCGCGGTCCAGCGCCGGAACCAGCCCTGGTGCGGGTAGCGGCCGCGCGACACCAGGTCCGCGACGGTGATGCCGTCCGGGGCGGTCGGGCTCTGCGGCAGCAGTCCGAGCCGCTGGGCCACCCGCTTGGTGGGCAACGAGTGGATGTCCGCGCCGTCGAGCAGCACGGTGCCCGCTGCGGGGGCGAGCAGCCGCGACAGCCCGCGCAGCAGGGTCGACTTGCCGCACGCGTTCGGGCCGACGATGGCGGTCACCCGCCCGGCGGGGACGTCGAGGTCGAGCCCGTCGACCACCACGCGGCCCTCGTAGGCGAGAGACAGGTCGCGGGCGGCGAGCTCCGGCACGGCGGCCGGCGATTCGTATGTCATGTCAGCCTCCACGGCCCACGCGGTTGGTCCTGGCCAGCAGCCAGAGCAGGTAGGGCGCGCCCACGATCCCGGTGACGACTCCCACGGGGAGGACGACACCCGGGATCGCGAACTGCGCCACGATGTCCGAGACGATCAGGATGAGCGCCCCGAGCAGAGCGGACGGGATCAACGCCAGCGACCCGCGCCCGATCAGCCCCCGCGCGATCGGCGCGGCGAGGAACGCGACGAACGACACCGGTCCGGCGACCGCGACCGCGATGGCCGCGAGAGCGACCGCCACCGCGACGACCAGCAGGCGTGTGCGCTCCGGCCGGACGCCGATTCCGGAGGCCAGGTCGTCGCCGAGGGAGAGGGCGCCGAGCGGGCGGCCGACCACCAGCGCGCAGGGCAGGAGCACGGCGGTCCCGATCGCAAGGACCAGGAGGGCTGTCGGATCGACCGTGTTGAGGCTGCCGGTGATCCAGACCAGCGCCTGCTGCACATCCGTGATGTCCGCCCGGGTGAGCACGTACGAGACGATGCCGCCGCAGAACGCCGCGATGCCGACCCCCACCAGCACGAAACGGTACCCGCTGATCCCACGCCGCCAGGCCAGCAGGTAGATGAGCGCGGCGGCGGCGAGCGTGCCGCCGAGCACGATGCCGGAGAGCGCGAGGCCGGTCAGCCCGAACCAGATCAATGCGATCGAGCCGGTGGCGCTCGCCGCGGCGGTGATGCCGATGATGTCGGGGCTGGCCAGCGGATTTCGTGCGACCGACTGGATGAGCGCGCCCGAGAGTCCCAGGCAGGCGCCGACCAGGGCGCCGGCGACGAGGCGCGGGAGACGGAGGTCCAGGATGACGAACGACGTCAGCCGGTCGGCCCGGCCGATCAGCGCCGCGAGGACGTCGGCCGGAGCGACGGCGGCCGCCCCGAGCGTGAGCGAGACGGCGGCGACGAGGAGGACGACGAGCGCGAGCAGGACGGACACGCGGATGGTGCGCGTGCGTCCCTGCCGGCGGTCGCGGCGGACAGCGGCGAGGGCGGCGGAGGGCGTCGGCGCTGCTATGGCCGTGCCGCTCGTCGCATCCCGGCTCACAGGCTCGCCAGCCGTCGGCGGCGCACCAGCGCGATGAACAGCGGCGCGCCGACGAACGCCAGCACCACCCCGACCTGCAGCTCCCCGGGAGGCGCGACGACGCGTCCGAGGATGTCGCATCCCAGCAGCAGGGTCGGTGCGATGACCGCCGAGTAGGCGAGGACCCAGCGGTAGTCGGCCCCCACGACCCGCCGTGCGATGTGAGGCACGATGAGCCCGGCGAAGGCGATGGGACCGACCGCCGCGGTGGCCGACCCGCACAGCAGCACGACGGCGACCCCGCACAGCGCACGGGTCACGCCGACGCGCTGGCCGAGGCCGCGAGCCACATCGTCGCCGAGCGCGAGGCCGTTGAGCAGTCGCCCGAGCCCGAGGGCCAGGACAGCGCCGAGAGCCAGGGTCGGCAGCACCTGCCAGAGGATGCCGAAGCCGCGTCCCGCGAGCGAGCCGACCTGCCAGAACCGCATGGCGTCGAGGGAGACGCGGCTCGTCAGCTCCACCGCGGTGATGAGCGACCCGAGGGCGGCCGAGACGGCCGCGCCCGTGATCGCCAGCTTCACCGGCGTCGCGCCCTCACGGCCGAGCGAGGAGATGGCGTACACCAGCGCCGAGGCGAGGGCCGCGCCCGCGAAGGCGAACCACAGGTAGCCGGATGGGGCGGTCACCCCGAGCAGGGCGATCGCGACGACGACCGCGAGGGAGGCGCCGAAGTTGACGCCGAGGATGCCCGGATCGGCCAGGGGGTTGCGCGACAGGCCCTGCATGACGGTTCCCGCGAGTCCCAGCCCGAGCCCGGCGGCGAGGCCGAGAAGCGTGCGCGGCAGACGGCTGTCGACCACGACGAGCGCGTCGGGATCCGTCCGGTCGTAGTGGAGGAGCGCGTGCAGCACATCGGCGGGAGGGATCCCGCGCGCTCCCACCAGCAGGCTCAGGACCGTCACGAGCACCAGGAGCACGCCGGCGACGACGAAGCCCGCGAGCAGGCGCCGGCGCCGCGCGCGGGGGGAGGTCCCCACACGCCCGGCGTCCGGTTTCGGAGCCGCCGGGGCGGTCACGCTCGCGGGCATCGGCTCTTACTCGACCTTGTCGGCGGCCTTGGCCAGCTCGGGCACGTAGCGGTCGAGCATCCACGGGATGCTGAGCACGCTCGGCGCGCTGGTCGCGGCGACGAACGACTCGCCCACGATCGGGGCGAAGCGTCCGTCTTTGATGGTCGGCATGGCGGCGACGAGCGGGTCGGCGGTGAACGCATCCACCGAGGACTGCTTGTCGAAGTACATGACCAGCAGATCGGTATCGATCTTGGAGAGGTTCTCGTTGCTGAGCTGGTAGTAGAAGCTGCCGTCGCCCTTCGAGGGGTCGAGCGCGTCGATGCTGGGCGAGTTCTTCAGCCCGAGATCGTTGAGCAGCTGGACCCGCGGGTCGTCCGCGCGGTAGACGTTCAGCTTGCCGGGCTCGTTCGCGGCGGCGTAGAAGAAGGTCTTGTCCTTGATGACCGGGTATTTGTCGGCGAGGGTGGTCACCGCGTCCTCGGTCTTCTTCACCAGTGCGTCGGCCTCCTTCGTCAGGCCGAGCGCCTTGCCGACGATCGCCGTCTGGTCGCGCCAGCTCGTCGACCAGGGCTTCTCCGGGTAGGCGACGACCGGGGCGATCTTGCTGAGGGTGTCGAACTCCGCCTGCGTCATCCCGGAGTATGGCGCGAGGATGACATCCGGCTTCGCGGTGACGAACTCCTCGAACGGGACCTCGCCCGTGTCGGCGTTGAGCAGCTGCGGCGTCTTCCCGCCCAGCTGCTTGATCTTGTCCGCATCCCACGGCAGCACGCCGTCGGCGTTTCCGCCGTAGCTGAACGACGGCATCGCGACCGGGACGATGCCGAGCGCCAGCACGATGTCCTGCGCACCCCATCCCCAGGTCGCGACGCGGGTCGGCTTCTGCTCGATCTCGGCCGGCCCGAGCGCGCTCTTCACGGTCACCGGGAAGGCGCCGGACTCCCCGGAGGCGGTGCTCTGCCCGGCGGATCCGCCGGCGCTGCAGCCGGTGAGGACCAGGGCGGCGGCGGCGACCGTCGAGGCGATCAGGGCGAGACGCGACCGGCGGGCGGCGCGGGGGACAGGCAGCATGGTTCTCCTCGGGAGGGGGACGATGGGCGTCGACGGCGATCGTGGCCGTCTTAGGCAAGCCTAACCTAATCTCTCCGTGGCGCCAGTGCGGTCGACGACGGCGACGGCAGTCGCCGCGCGCGAGCATCCCGGGGGAGCCGCCGGGTGACCGGCAGCGCGTCCGCCTGGATTCCGTTCGCCATTCGGGTGAGGCGGCGCCTCGCGGCGGCGCGCTCCTGGACTCTGGGCGGACGCGTTGTCGATCGTGTCTGGCAGCGAGCAAGCGCCGCGGTCGGGCGGATGCGACTCATGCCAGGTCCTCCGGGGAGGACGCCACCGAGCCGGACGCGTCGGCACGGCATCAGGGTGGCTACGCGTGCGATGGTACGCGCGTCGGGGTGGCGGTCTCCATCCCCCGGGGAGGTGTCCACAGGCTGCTGGGACCGTGCGCTTTCCCCAGGTCGCCGATCGCCCGGGGAGGTGCCGGGGACCTTCGTGGAAGAATCGACGCATGGCCTCACCGATCACTCCGCCCCGCGGCATGCGCGACTTCCTCCCTGGCGAGAAAGCCCGCCGCGAGCATGCCCTCGGGGTGATCCGGCGCAGCTTCTCCGCCCACGGGTTCGATGAGATCGAGACCCCCGTCGTCGAAGACGTCGAGCGGCTGCACTCGGGCCTCGGGGGCGACAACGAGAAGCTCTCGTTCAGCATCCTGAAGCGCGGACTCGACGGCGACGACCTCGCCGCGGCGATCGACTCGGGCGACCTGCTCGGCCTCGCCGACCTCGGCCTGCGGTTCGACCTCACGGTTCCGCTCGCGCGTTTCTACGCGTCGCACCGCGCGGAGCTGCCTCCGGTGTTCCGCAGCATCCAGATCGCGCCCGTCTGGCGGGCGGAGCGCCCGCAGAAGGGCCGGTATCGGCAGTTCGTGCAGTGCGACATCGACATCATCGGCGAGGCGTCGCAGCTCGCCGAGGTCGAGTTGATCACCGCCACGGCGGCCGCTCTCGAGGCGCTCGGCCTCGACGACTGCACGATCCGCATCAACGACCGTCGCATCCTGAACGGGATCCTGGAGTACTGCGGCTTCGACGAGGTGCGCTGGCCGCAGGTGCTCATCTCCATCGACAAGCTCGACAAGATCGGTGCGACGGGCGTCGTGGCCGAACTGGCCGAGGGCGGAGCCGACTCCGCGTCCGTGCTCGGCGGCATCCTCGGCGACCTCGAGCCCCACCTCGCCGAGGGGGGAGTCGAGCTCACCGTCGAGGCGATCACCGGCATCCTCCCGGAGGGCATCGATACCGATGCAGTGGCCGATCTGGAGGCGCTCGCGCACGCACTCGACACGCTGCCGCCGGGAGTGAAGCTGCGCTTCGACCCGACGCTGGTGCGCGGGATGGGCTACTACACCGGAACGATCTTCGAGATCTCGCACCCCGGCTCCGGCTCGTCGGTCGGCGGGGGCGGACGCTACGACGGGATGATCGGGCGCTTCCTCGGATCCGACGTGCCGGCGGCCGGGTTCTCCATCGGATTCGAGCGGGTGGTCGACCTCATCGAGCTGCCGGAGGACGCCGCGCAGGAGTCCGTCGTGCTGGTCTACGACCCCCTCGTCCCGCTCGACCGGCTGCTCGCCATCAAGTCGGAGCTCATCGGCCGCGGCAGCCGTGTCCGGCTCGACCGCCGGGCGAAGAACATGAAGGCGGTGCTCGACCGCGCCGCCGCGTCGGGCTTCCGCTCCTTCGCGTTCGTGAACACCGACACGCAAGACGCCTCCGCACTCGAGCTCAAGCCGCTGGGTTAGCCCGGCACCCGTCGTCACTAGACTGACTGCGGAATCCCACAAAAACCACGCAAGGAGACAGTTGTGGCTGCAATCGAAGCTGTAGGCGCTCGCGAGATCTTGGACTCGCGCGGCAATCCGACCGTCGAGGTCGAGGTGCTCCTCGAAGACGGCACCGTGAGCCGTGCCGCCGTCCCGTCCGGCGCCTCCACCGGCGCCTTCGAGGCCTACGAGCTGCGCGACGGCGACAAGGAGCGGTACCAGGGCAAGGGCGTGCTCAAGGCCGTCGACGCCGTGCTCGACGAGATCGGCCCCGAGATCGAGGGCTTCGACGCCGCCGACCAGCGCCTCGTCGACGACGCGATGATCGCGCTCGACGGCACCGACAACAAGAAGCGCCTGGGCGCCAACGCCATCCTCGGCGTGAGCCTCGCCGTCGCCAAGGCGGCGGCGGACTCGGCCGACCTGCCCCTCTTCCGCTACGTCGGCGGCCCGAACGCGCACGTGCTGCCCGTGCCCATGATGAACATCATCAACGGTGGCGCGCACGCCGACACCGGCGTCGACATCCAGGAGTTCATGGTCCTGCCGATCGGCGCCGAGACCTACTCCGAAGGCCTCCGCTGGGGCGTCGAGACCTACCACTCGCTGAAGGCGCTTCTGAAGTCGAAGGGCCTCAACACCGGCCTCGGCGACGAGGGCGGCTTCGCACCCGAGCTCGACAACAACCGCGCGGCGCTCGACCTGATCTCCGAGGCGATCGAGAAGGCCGGCTTCACCGTCGGCCGCGACATCGCGCTCGGGCTCGACGTCGCCTCCACCGAGTTCTTCGAGAACGGCGTGTACCGCTTCGAGGGCCAGGACCGCACGGCCGCCGAGATGAGCGCGTACTACACCGAGCTCGCGGCCAACTACCCGCTGGTCTCGATCGAGGACCCGCTGGCCGAGGACGACTGGGAGGGCTGGGCCCACCTGACCGCCGAGCTCGGCAGCAAGCTGCAGCTCGTCGGGGACGACCTGTTCGTGACCAACCCGAAGCGCCTCGCCGACGGCATCACGAAGCACGCCGCCAACAGCATCCTCGTCAAGGTCAACCAGATCGGCACGCTCACCGAGACGCTCGACGCGGTGTCGCTCGCGCAGCGCAGCGGCATGACCGCCGTGCTCTCGCACCGCTCCGGCGAGACCGAGGACACGACGATCGCCGACCTCGCCGTCGCCACGAACGCCGGCCAGATCAAGACCGGCGCCCCGGCCCGCTCCGAGCGCGTCGCGAAGTACAACCAGCTGCTCCGCATCGAGGAGGAGCTGGGCGACGCCGCCGTCTACGCCGGCCGCAGCGCCTTCCCGCGCTTCATCGCGTAACGCACCGCGCACGGACGGCCCCCGGGGAACCCCCGGGGGCCGTCCGCGTCTCCGCGCCCGCGCCTCCGTCGCCGCCCCCTCCGCCTGCGCTGAGGTGCTCGACGTTGCGCCGCCGCGCCGCGTGTCGCCCGCACCTACCAGCACCTCACGCCGAGTTGCGACATGTGCTCACCACTCGACCCGGATTCGAGCAACGACTCACCACTCGATGCCCCGGTATCGTGCAGGGAGCGGGGAGGGAGGCTGCCATGACCACCGAGTCGGAGGCCGTCCCGCTCGTGCTGTTCCTCGCGCTGGCCGCGCTGTTCGGCGTGCTCGGCGTCTTCCTGCTGCTGCGGCCCGGGCGCACCGCCGCCTTCTTCGCCGACGCGGATGCGCGGCGGCGGTTCCGGGCGCGCGACGCCCGGGCTCTCGGCGCGGTCTTCACCATCGGCGCGGGGGCGTTCATCGTGCTGGGGTCCATCCGGCTCGCGGCCATCCTGACCGGCGGCTGACGGCATCCCGACACCCCGCCCCGGCTCCGGGACGCACAGCCTCATCGCTTACGATGAGAGGGGGCCGCCCGGCCCCGTTCCACCGCCACCGCACCACCCGGAGGGGCCATGCCGAAGCCGCGCGCGCGACGCGTCCCGGTGCGCATGTCCCGCCCCTCCGAGACCGGCCGTTGGCTGCGCCAGCTGCACTTCTCGGCGTTCTCGCTGGTGATGATGGGCGTGCTGGTGCTGGCCGTGCTCATCCTCGCTCCCACCGTCCAGGCGTTCCTCTCGCAGCGCCAGCAGATCGCCGACCAGCAGCACCAGGTCGACCAGCTCGCCACGCAGGTGGACACGCTCAAGGACCAGCGGGCCCGGTGGAACGACCCGAGCTACCTGCGCGCCCAGGCCCGCGACCGGCTCTACTACGTCCTCCCCGGCGAAGTCAGCTACCTCGTCGTCGACGACCGCCCGGCCGCGGCCAAGCAGGAGTCCGCTCCCGTCAGCTCCAAGCTGGTGAAGACGCAGACCGACTGGGTGGGCTCGCTGTTCGGCTCCCTCATGGGCGCCGGGCTGACGGATGCGACCCCCCAGCAGCTGAGCGGCACGCCGGCGCCCACCCCGGCGCCGGCCTCGCCCGCCCCGAACAAGTAAGAACCCTGACCTCCATGACCAGACCCCCGTTCGACCCCGTCACCGCCGAGGACATCGCGGTCGTCTCCGAGCAGCTCGGCCGCCCGGCCCGCAACGTCGTCGGCATCGCCGCGCGCTGCGTGTGCGGCCGTCCGACCGTCGTCTCCACGGCGCCGCGCCTCGACGACGGGACGCCGTTCCCGACCTTCTACTACCTCACGCATCCCGCGGCCACGGCCGCCATGTCGGCGCTCGAGGCCACGCAGGTGATGAACGAGTACAACGAGCTGCTGACGTCCGACGACGAGCTCGCCGCGCAGTACCGCGCCGCGCACGAGCAGTACCTGGCCGACCGCGAGTCCATCGCCGTGGTCGACGAACTCTCCGGGATCTCGGCCGGCGGTATGCCCGCGCGGGTGAAGTGCCTGCACGCGGTCGCCGCGCAGGCCCTCGCGGCCGGCCCGGGCGTCAACCCGATCGGCGACCTGGCCCTCGCCCGCGGCGGATGGTCGCCCGCGGTGTGCGAGTGCCGCATCGACGTCGCCGGGTAGGAACGCTCGAATGGGGGAGGGGATGCGCGGGCGCACGCACGAGCGCTCACCGGACCGCACGGACGGCAACCACCGGGTCCGTCCGCGACGTGGCCGGAATCCCCGCCCGCCGCGACGCGGTCTCGCCACCCTCGCCGCCGCCGCGGCGGTCGCACTCGCCTCGACTCTCGGCTCCACGATCCTCCCGGCGGCTCCGGCGCACGCCGACCAGGTGCGCGACCTCGAGTACTGGCTGAACGACTACGGGTTCACCCAGGCCTGGAACACGACCCGCGGAGCGGGCGTGAAGGTCGCCATCATCGACACCGGCGTCGACGGGTCCGTTCCGGACCTGGCGGGGGCGGTCACCGGTGGGACGGACGTGTCGGGCGTGGGTGCGGCCTCCGGCGAGAAGCCGCTCGGCGACGCCGAGAGCGCGAACCACGGGACGTGGGTGGCCTCCCTGCTCGCAGGGCGGGGGACGGGCGGAGCGAACGGCGTCCTCGGTGCGGCCCCCGAGGCCGGGATACTGGCCGTCTCCGTCGCCCTCGGTAAGGCGATGGGACCGGTCGGCAGCGACGAGCAGATCGCCGAGGGCATCCACTGGGCCGTCGACAACGGGGCCTCCGTAATCAACATGTCGCTCACCCGCAACACCCTGGACTGGCCGGCGAGCTGGGACGAGGCGTTCCAGTACGCGTTCGCGCACGACGTCGTCATCGTTGCAGCCGCGGGCAACCGCGGCAGCGGAACGAGCGAGGTCGGTGCGCCGGCGACGATCCCCGGTGTGCTGACCGTCGCGGGCGTCGATCGCCGCGGAACCGCGAGCTTCGACGCGTCCGCCCAGGGCATCACCATCGGAGTGTCTGCGCCGAGCGAGCAGTTGGTCGGGGCGAACCCGGGCGGCGGGTACGTGCAGTGGGCGGGCACGAGCGGCGCCGCGCCGCTGGTGTCCGGGGCCGTCGCGCTCGCTCGCGCCGCGCATCCCGAGCTCAGCGCTTCCGATGTCATCGAGCGGATCATTCGCACAGCGAAGCCCGCAGGCGGCGCCGTGCCCAGCCCGATCTACGGCTTCGGCCTGCTGGATGCGGCGGCGGCCGTCACCGCGCCCGTCCCGCATGTGACGGCGAATCCGATGGGTGACCTGGGCGAGTGGATCCGCATCCACCGCCGCGCCGCGACACCGTCGACCGAAGCGCCGTCGACCATTTCGCCCGGCGAACCCCAGGCTGCGCCCGCGCCGGCGAAGCTGACCCCTGAACGCGCGGTACCATGGAAGCAGTTCTTCTGGCCGCAATGGAGCGTCCTCACAGCATTCTGGCTGCCATTCGGTCTGATCGCCGGCTTCCTCGCTCTCGCCGCCCTCGGCGGCGTCGGCGCGTGGGTCCATTTCAGGCGAATGCGCAGCAAGGAGTAATGTAGGCCCAAACTTTCGTGTTGAGGAGACGCATCACTGTGCCCAAAATCCTGATCGTCGGCGGCGGATACGCCGGCTTCTACACCGCGTGGAAGCTCGAGAAACAGCTCCGCCCGGGCGAGGCCGAGGTCACCATGGTGGACCCGCTGCCGTATATGACGTACCAGCCGTTCCTCCCGGAGGTCGCCGCGGGTTCCATCGAGCCGCGCCACGCGGTCGTCGCCCACCGCCGCCACCTGAAGACCACCAACGTCATCACCGCGAAGGTTACGTACGTCGACCACGCACGCAAGGTGGCGACCATCCAGCCGCCCGTCGGCGAGGCGTACGAGTTCGCGTACGACATCGTCGTGGTGACGGCGGGCGCCGTGTCGCGCACGTTCCCGATCCCGGGCGTCGCCGACCAGGCCGTCGGCCTCAAGAACATCGAGGAGGCCGTGTACATCCGCGACCAGCTCCTCACCAACTTCGACAAGGCCGCCGGGCTTCCTGCCGGCCCGGAGCGCGACCGTCTGCTCACCGTCGTGGTCGTCGGCGGCGGCTTCGCCGGCATCGAGATCTTCGCCGAGCTGCGCTCGTTCGCCAGCAATCTCCTGAAGCACTACCCGGAGATCGCGTTCGAGGACACGCACTTCCACCTGATCGAGGCTATGGGCCGGATCATGCCGGAGGTGTCGCTGAAGACGAGCTACTGGGTGATCAAGAACCTCGCCGAGCGCGGGGCGCAGATCCACCTCGACACGCAGCTCAGCAGCGCGGTGGACGGCGTCATCCAGCTGTCGACGGGTGAGACCTTCGAGACCGACCTCATCGTCTGGACCGCCGGCGTGATGGCGAACCCGACGATCGTCCGTCACACCGACCTCCCGATCGAGGAGCGCGGTCGTCTGCGCGTCCGTGCGGACCTTCGCGTCGGCACCGATGAGGAGATCATCGAGGACGCGTGGGGCGCGGGCGACGTGTCGGCCGTTCCCGACCTCACCGGCGCGGGCGTCGGCGGATACTGCGTGCCGAACGCTCAGCACGCGGTGCGCCAGGGCAAGCTCCTCGCCAAGAACATCGTGGCGTCGCTGCGCGGCGAACTGCCGCGCCAGTACTACCACAAGAGCCTCGGCGCGGTCGCCGGCCTGGGCGTCGGCATCGGCGTGCTGCAGTCCGGCAAGATCGCCATCAAGGGCCCGATCGGCTGGCTCGCCCACCGCGGCTACCACGGCCTGGCGATGCCGTCGTGGGAGCGCAAGTGGCGCGTCATCTGGGGCTGGTGGAACAACGTCTGGCTCGGTCGCGACATCGTCTCGCTCGAGGCCGTGCAGCACCCGCGCGCCAACTTCGAAGAGTTCGCCGCCCGCCCGAAGCCGGCCGTGGAGGCCGCTCCGGCCGAGCCGGTGAAGAAGGCCCCGGCCCGCAAGAAGGTCGACCCGGCCAAGCAGCCGGCGGAAGTCACCGCGAAGTAACGCACGAGCGCACGCACGAAGGCCCGGCCCCGAAAGGGGACCGGGCCTTCGTCGTCGTGGCACGCATCGTGCGCGGCCGAGAGTGCAGTACCCCCAGTGGGACTCGAACCCACACTCGGGCGAGTTTAAGTCGCCTGCCTCTACCGATTGGGCTATGGGGGCCGGGTCCGGCGGCGCCGGTCGGGGGTGCGGGCGGGTTAGCGGTCGCGGTACGGGGACTTGATCAACTGGATGACGCCCGCGGTGGCGATGCCGCCGCCGACGATGATGACGAGCCAGATGAAACCGATGAGCAGACCTTCCATGGGCCCAACGCTACACCGTCGGAGTGCTTGCCTCGGCCCGCGTCCGGGCGGATGGTGGTCGCATGATCTCCATCGGATCCATCGTCTGGGGTGTGCGCAGCCTCCCGCGTGCGGTGACCTTCTGGACGGCTGCGCTGGGATACCGGCCGCGTTCCGAGCCCGACGTCGACTGGGCGCTGCTCGAACCGGTCGACGGGGACGGTGTGCAGCTCGCCCTGAAGCTGGTCGGCAGCGAGGCGAACCCGAGCCCGCGCCACCACCTCGACCTGTACGCGGACGACCAGGCGGCCGAGGTCGAGCGGCTGGTCGCGTTGGGTGCCGCCCATGTCGAGTGGGACTACGAGGAGGGCGCCGACTACGTCGTCCTCGCCGATCCTGACGGCAACCGGTTCTGCGTCGTCGCGGCGGGCGCGGAGTCGTCTGCGTAGGCGTCTGCGAAGACCTTCAGGCCGCCCGAAGGGACTCTCCATCCTGACGTCGCAGACTAGTCACGACACCCTTTCTGGTGAGGTGTCCCCGGTCCGGCCGGCGCCCGGGATCCCCCGACGCGGGCGTTGGCCGGACCTCCACTCGTTCGCACGGGCCGAAGCCCCGCGGCGCCGCCGATAGGCTCGGACGGTGACCACCCGGTGCCCCTGCCTCAGCGGCGAGACGTACGACGCCTGCTGCGGTCCGCTGCACCGCGGCGAGCCGGCGCCCACCGCCGAGCGGCTCATGCGGTCGCGCTTCAGCGCCTTCGCGCTCGGGGACGCCGACTACCTGCTGCGCAGCTGGCATCCGTCCACCCGGCCGACCGAGCTGACTCTCGACCCGGACCTACGGTGGTACCGGCTCGACATCCAGCGCACCGAGCGCGGTGGCCCGTTCGATCGGGACGGCGTGGTCGAGTTCGTCGCGTACTACAAGGGCTCCGACCGGGGCGCGCTGCACGAGGTGTCGCGCTTCGTCCGCGAGGAGCGGGACTGGTTCTACGTGGAGGCGCTGACCCCGTCCTGAGGCGCTGACGCTGGCGCTGACGCTGGCGCTGACGCTGGCGCGGACGCAGCTACGGCACAGTGCGGTCGAGCGCGGGCGCGACGTACCGCTCCCACAGCCACACGGCCACGCTCGCGGCGGCGAAGCAGAGCACGGCGCCGATGATGACCACGGCTCCCACCCCGCGCTGCATGAGGGAGGCGACCGGCAGGAGGAGCGCGAACAGCACCGTGTAGACCACGAGGCTCAGGCCCGCCCAGAGCCACCGGGACCACCGGGCGATGGCGCGCCCGGCCAGGCCGCCGAGCGGCAGCAGCATCACGGCCGCCGAGCCGATCCCGACGAGCGCCAGCGCGTTGGCGAGTTCGAGCAGGAAGGCGCTGAACACGCCCGTCGGCGTGCCGACCAGACCCACCGCCAGCCACGCGAGCACGCCGAGGGCGGCGACGGCCGACACCTGGACGGCGGCGATCCGGCCCCGTCGCACGCGACCGGCGTGGGGTCCCATCGACAGCCCGAGCACCAGGGCGAAGAGGAGCGCAGGGGAGAGACCCAGCAAGCGGGAGCCGATCGCCGCGACCGCCACGACGACGAGCATGCCCGGCCGCACGATCAGGCGCGGGACGGGCAGTCCCAGGTGCGGAGCAAGGCCGCGACCCGCGAGCACCCAGATGGCGTTGACCGCGCCGACCGCCACGACGACCGCGAGCAGCACGCGCAGATACGCGGCAGGATCGGGAAGGGGCGTGGACAGCGTGACCAGCAGCGCGGCCGCACCCGTGACCGCCGGCGCGAGCCAGAGCGGCTGCGGGCGACCGGCAGGCGATCCCGGCGACCCCGGCGACCCCGGTGAGGCAGCCGACGCGGACGCACCCGAACCGGCCGCGGCCGCCAACGGACCCGACACGGACGCCTTCGCTCCGCCGAACAACCCCCCGCCGAACAACGCCGACGCGTCCGACACATCCGACCGCGGCCGGTTGCGGCCGAAGACGGACACCGGGCGACGCTGCCCGCGCTCCGAGCGGCCGCGCGCGAGCGAGACCGTCAGCAGCCGGGCGGGCAGGACCAGGAGCAGGATGGCGGCCACCGCGAGGCCGACGGAGCGCATCCACCCCGGCAGCGCCTCCGACGATACGACGGGCGCCGACGTGGTGGAGAACGGGGTGGCGATCCAGTCATCGGTGTCCGGAGGTGGGAGGCGCGCGGGCGGGACCACCGGTGCCGCGGGAGCAGGGGCCACGGGAGCCGCGGTGGGGCTCGGCGTGCGGCTCGGCGACGGGTCGGTGGATGCGCCAGCACCGGTCACGGCGAGCGCGATGGAGTTGCTCCCGGGGCTGACGTTCCCGGCGGCGTCCCGTTGCAGGGCCGACAGCGTGTACGCACCGTCCGGCAGCGTGCCCTGGCACGACCAAGCGCCGCCGGCGACGGTCGCGGTGCAGACGACCGTCGCCCCCTGCGGGGTGGTCGCGTACAGGGTCACGTGGGCGCCGCTCTCGCCGGTTCCGCCGAAGCCGACCGGCTGGCCGGCGGTCGCGGAGCCGTCCGACGCGGGCGTCGTGATCACGGGAGCAGCGGGCGCCGTGCGGTCGATGTCGATCCGGACGCGGGGGCTGCTCGCGGAACGCTGCGTCGAGAAGCCGGCGACCTGGGTCGCCGTCACGCTGTGCGGGCCGTCCGGCAGGGTACCGCTGAGGACGCATCCCCACGCCCCGCTCGAGTCGGCCGGGAAGGTGCAGGTGGCGCCGGTGTCGGCGGTGACCGTGACGCGGGCGTTCGGGTAGGCGGTCCCGCGGACCCCGCCGCCGGTCGCCACGACCCCCTGGGCGGCGATCACCGGCGGCCGGAGGACATCCACGCGGTCGGTGTCGGAGGCGCCCGTCGTCGCCGACTCGGCGCGCACCGGGACGCCGGGCCCGTCGGGCAGCGACTGCAGGCCGCAGCTGAATCGTCCGTCGCTGCCGACCGTCGCCTGGCAGCTCTCCGCGGCGCCGGGCGACGAGCCGCCCGAGACGCGGATGACATCCCCGCTGGTCCCCGAGCCGGAGACGACGAGCGGGAAGGCGCGGACCAGACCGCTCGGCAGAGCGTTCAGGACGGGCGGCCGGGGTGTGGGCGGCGGAGAGGACGGCGTCGATGTCGGGGTCGACGTGCTCGTCGGTGCGACGGCGGACGGCGTGGACTGCGCGGTCGGGCGCTGGAGTTCCCGGGGCGGGGAGGATGCTGTGGCTGTGGAGGCGGTGATCGCGGGCTGCGGTGCGGAGACGGCGGGGCCGGGAGAGGCGGACGCGGGAGGGGCGGTGGCGATCAGTCCGACGGCGCTGAGCAGCAGCGCGGCGAGGGCGGCGACGCTCGCCACAGACACCAGTCCGATCGACCCCCGTGGCCGGACTGGTGGTGACACATCGCTCGTAAATCCCCGCATTCCACCCCATTCCAGGGGGTAGCGGCCGTCCCTGTCAAACGCATCCGTAGCATTTACGGCATACTGTGATCTGGGTCAGGTGTCCCACTTTCTCCCGCGCGATGGTGCGCGGCAGATCCGTCAGGAGTCCGGATGACGCGCATCCCGGTCGCAGACCGTCGTACCGCACTGGTGCAGGCCGCGCTGCGCGTGGTCGCCCGGGACGGCGTGGCCGCCGCGACGACGCGCCGCATCGTCGGAGAAGCCGGGATGCCGCTGGCGAGCTTCCACTACGTCTTCTCCTCCCGCGACGAGCTGATGGCCGAACTGATCGAGGCGGCGGTCGAGAGCGAGCAGACCGACCTGGCGCCCGCGCTCTCCGGCGACGCCGGGGAGATCGGGATACGCGAGGCGATCCGCGCGGGCCTCCAGCACTACTTCGACGGCGTCTGCGCCGACCCCGACCGCGAGAAGGCGATGTTCGAGCTCACACAGTGGGCGCTGCGCGAGCCCGGCTTCGAGTCGCTCGCCCGCCGGCAGTACGCGCGCTACCACGAGGTCGCCGCGCAGGCCGCCGCCGACGCAGCGCGGCTCACGGCGCACGAGTGGACGCGGCCGGTGGACGAGATCGCGCGCATCCTCGTCTCCTTCACCGACGGCCTCACCGTCGGCTGGCTGGTCACCCGCGACGACGCCGCGGCGGCAGCCGTGATGGACGTCGCGGCCGACGCGCTCGCAGCCCTCGCCACGCCGGTCCGGCAGCCCACCACGAACGCAGGAGCACGATGACGGACACCACGACGCCCGCTGTCTTCGCCGAACCGGTCCGCAAGGTCCCGGGCCGGTGGATCGCCGCCTTCGCCATCGGCTGGCTGGGGGTGTGGATGGCGCAGCTCGCGCCCATCCAGAAGCTCCTGCCCGACCAGGTGCAGGCCCGCCTGAACACCGACGACTGGGTGCAGAACGTCATCGCATTCGGCGTGATCTCGGGCATCTCGGGTGTCTGCGCGATCGTCGCGTACCCGCTGACCGGCGCCCTCTCGGACCGCACGACGAGCCGGTTCGGCCGCCGCCGGCCGTGGATCGCGGCGGGCGCGGTGGTGTTCGCCGTCTCGCTCGTGCTGCTCGGGCTGCAGACCACGATGGTCGGGATGGGCGTGTTCTGGTCGCTCGCGCTGACCGGCTTCTGCATCCTCACCGCCGCTCTCACCGCGACGATCAGCGACCAGGTCCCGGTCGACCAGCGCGGCTACGTGAGCGGCTGGATCAGTGCACCTCAGGCCATCGGCATCATCCTGGGCGTCGCGCTCGTCACCTACGTCTTCACCGGAGCACTCGTCGGCTACACCGCCATGGCGGTCCTCCTCCTGCTGCTGGTGCTGCCGTTCCTGTTCCTTCCGGACGCGGTGCTGCCGAAGGAGCTGCGGGAGCGGATGTCGCTGCGCGGCGTGATCGAGGGCCTGTGGATCAGCCCGCGCGAGCATCCCGACTTCGGCTGGACGCTGCTCAGCCGTGTGCTCGTCAATTTCGGCAATGCGTTCGGCACGTCGCTGCTGCTCTACTTCCTGGAGTTCGGCCTCCGCGACCCGAATGCCGACGACGACCTCCTCATCCTGATCCTCGTCTACATGGTGTTCGTCATCATCGCCTCGCTGGTGCTCGGGCGGCTCTCCGACCGGCTCGGGAGGCGCAAGGCCTTCGTCTTCGCCTCGTCGGCCGTGCAGGGCATCGCCGCCCTGCTGCTCGCCTTCGTGCCGGAGCTGTCGGTCGCCATCATCGCGGCGGGCCTGCTCGGGATCGGCTACGGCTGCTTCCTGTCGGTCGATCAGGCGCTCGCCACCCAGGTGCTGCCCGATCCCGAGAGCCGCGGCAAGGACCTCGGCATCATGAACATCGCCCTCGCCGTCCCGCAGGCGGTCGCGCCGCTGTTCGGCGCGATGATCGTCGCCGCCCTGGGCGGCTTCGCGGGGCTCTTCGTCCTCTCGGCCGTGTTCGCCTTCGCCGGCGCGCTCGCGGTCGCCCGAGTGAAAGCGGTGCGCTGATGACCGACCTCGACCTCTCGACTCCGCCCGTCGCAGCGGAGCGTACCTGGACGACGCCGGACGTGTTCTGGCCGTCGCTCTCGGCCGCGACCGTGCGGCTCGATCCTCCGCTCGCGGTGCTGCACCTGCCGGCGCTCCGGCACAATGCGCACGACCTGCTGCGCCGCGCGGCGAGCGGTTCCGGCGCCGGCCGGCCCGCGAAGGCGATCCGGGTCGCCTCCAAGTCGGTGCGCGTGCGCTCGGTGCTGGATGCGGTGCTCGCCCTCCCCGGGTACGCGGGCGTGCTCGCCTACACGCTCCCCGAGGGGCTGTGGCTCGCCGAGGGCGACGCCGAGCACCCCGCGATCGAGGATGTGGTGGTCGGGTACCCGACGGCCGACCGCGCGGCCATCGCGCGGCTGGCGGCCTCGCCGGAGCTGGCGTCGCGCGTCACCCTCATGGTCGACTCGGTCGCCCACCTGGACTTCATCGACGCGGTCGTCCCGCCGGCGCAGCGCGAGACCATCCGTCTGTGCCTCGAGCTTGATTCGTCGTGGCAGGCCCCGGTGCTCGGCCACGTCGGCGTGTTCCGTTCCCCGCTGTACTCGGCGGAGTCCGTCCGCGCGGTCGCCGAGGCGATCGTCCGACGCCCGGGGTTCGCGTTGGTCGGGATGATGGGGTACGAAGCGCAGATCGCCGGTCAGGGCGACAACCCGACCGGCAAGCCCGCCTGGGGCGCGACGCTGCGCTGGGTGCAGAAGAACTCGCGCGAGGAGCTGCTCGGCCGCCGAGGGGAGGCCGTCTCGGCGGTCCGCGGTCTCGCCGAGCTCGAATTCGTGAACGGCGGCGGGACGGGCTCGATCGAGTTCACCGCCTCCGACGAGTCGGTCACCGAGATCGCCGCCGGAAGCGGCCTGTTCGGCGGGCACCTCTTCGACACCTACCGCGGCTTCCATCCGGCACCCGCGGCGTCCTTCGCCCTCTCCGTCGTCCGGCGGCCGAATGCGGAGACCGCGGTGCTGCTCGGCGGCGGCTGGATCGCGTCCGGCCCTCCCGGAGCCGACCGGCTCCCGAAGGTCGAGTGGCCGACCGGCCTGTCGATGGTGGCGCGCGAGATGGCGGGCGAGGTGCAGACCCCGCTGACGGGAGCGGCGGCCGGGGTGATGCGCATCGGCGACCGCGTGTGGCTGCGGCACACGAAGTCGGGGGAGCTGAGCGAGCACGTCGACGGGTTCCAGCTGGTCGACACGGTCGACGGCCGCGCCCGCGTCGTCGGCGTCGCGCCCACGTACCGGGGCGACGGCAGGGTGTTCCTGTGACGGCGGCCGGCGGCCTGTGGCGCAACTGGGGCCGCACCGAGGCCGTGCGCCCGCAGCGGGTGGAGCGCCCGGCGACCCCGGAAGCGGTGCAGCGGGCCGTGCTGGCGGCCGCGACCAAGGGGATGCGCATCAAGCCGGTCGGAGCCGGGCACAGCTTCACCGGGATCGCGGTGGCTCCCGGAGTGCAGCTCGACCTCGACGACCTCAGCGGCATCGTGGATGTGGACCTCGAACGCGGGCGCGTGACGCTCGCCGCCGGGACGCGCCTGCACCAGCTGCCGCAGTTGCTCGGGCCCCACGGCCTGGCGCTCGAGAACATGGGCGACATCGACCGGCAGACGATCGCCGGCGCCACCTCCACCGGCACGCACGGGACCGGCGGATCGTTCGGCGGTCTCGCCACCCAGATCGTCGGCCTGACGCTGGTCACCGGGACCGGCGAGCTGCTGCGCATCGACGAGACGCAGAACGCCGAGCTGCTCCCGGCGGCCCGACTCGGGCTCGGCGCCCTCGGGGTGATCGTCGACGTCACCATCCAGTGCGTTCCGGCCTACCTGCTCCAGGCCGTCGAGCGCCCGGAGCCGCTGCAGGCGGCCCTCGAGAGCTATGGGGAGCGATCGGCGGCGGAGGACCACTTCGAGTTCTACTGGTTCCCGCACACCGAGACGGCCCTCACCAAGACGAACACCCGCCTGCCGCTCACCGCCGAACGCAAGCCGCTGCATCCCGTCGGGCGCTGGGTCGACGACGAGCTGCTCGCGAACGGCCTCTACCGCGGGGTCTGCGCCATCGGCACGGTCGCTCCGGCCGCGGTCCCGCCGTTCAGCCGCCTGGCGCAGCGGCTCACCGGCAACCGGGACTTCACCGACCACTCGCCGCGCGTCTTCGTCACCAATCGCACGGTGCGTTTCCGCGAGATGGAGTACGCGTTGCCGCGGGAGGCGGTCCCGTCTGCGCTCGCCGAGGTGAAGGCGCTGATCGAGCGCCGCGGCTGGCGCATCTCGTTCCCGATCGAGGTCCGCAGCGCGGCAGCCGACGACAACTGGCTGTCGACCGCGCACGGACGCGCGAGCGGCTACATCGCCGTGCACCGGTACTACCGGGAGGACCATCGCGAGTACTTCGGCGCCGTGGAGGAGATCATGGTCGCCCACGAGGGCCGACCGCACTGGGGCAAGCTGCACACCCGGGATGCGGACGCCCTGCGGACGCTGTACCCGCACTTCGACGACTTCCTCGCGGTCCGCGACCGGCTCGATCCCGAGCGCCGCTTCGAGAACGCGTACCTGCGCCGCGTCCTCGGCCCCTAGAAGTCCTGGGCCCTCAGAAGCTGCCGCCCATCTCCTCGAGGCGCTCGACGCGCTCGGGGATCGGCGGGTGCGTGGAGAACAGTCGCGCCATGAGGCCGGGCTTCAGCGGGTCGTTGATCCACAGGTGAGCCATGGACGAGTTCTGCTTCCGCATGGGGCGGCCGTAGGCCTCCAGCTTGAGCAGCGCGCTCGCCAGGGCGTCCGGGTGACGCGTGGTCATGGCGCCGGTCGCATCCGCCAGGTACTCCCGCTGCCGCGAGACGGCCAGCTGGACGAGGGTCGCCACCAGCGGCGCGACGATCGCGGCGACCAGGCCGAACACCAGGACGACGGGGTTGCCGCCGCCGTTGTTGTTGTTCCGGTTGCCGCCGAAGAAGGCCATCCGCAGGAAGATGTCGGCGATGAACCCGATCGCGACGGTCAGGCCGAACACGATCATCCCGAGCCGGATGTCGTAGTTGCGGACGTGCCCGAGCTCGTGCGCCATGACGCCCTCGAGTTCGGCGTCGGTCATGATGTCGAGCAGTCCGGTGGTCGCGGCGACCGACGCGTGCTCGGGGTCACGACCGGTCGCGAAGGCGTTCGGCGCCGGGTCGTTCACGATGTAGACCGCCGGCATCGGGGTCCCCGTCGTGATCGACAGGTTCTCGACCACGTTCCAGAGCCGCGGGTTGTCGGCCTTCTGGATGGGGATGGCGCCCGACATGCTCAGCGCCTGGCTGCTCGCCAAGTAGTACTGGAAGAGCGCGTAGAGCACGGCCCCGATGACCACGACCACGAGGATCGTGTAGCTCTGATAGATGTACGCCGCCAGCCATCCGAGCGCACCGATGAGGACCAGGAAGAGCAGGATGATGAAGACGGTGTTGCGCTTGTTCCTGGCGATCGCCCTGTACATCTACGCCCTAGAACTGGACGCGCGGGGGCTCGGCGATGGCTGCGAGGTTGTCGACCTCGAAGAAATCGCGGCCCGTGAAGCCGAGGCGCCGGGCGAACATGTTGTTCGGGAAGACCCTGATCTTGGTGTTGAACTCGCGGACGCCACCGTTGTAGAACCGGCGTGAAGCCTGGATCTTGTCCTCGGTGTCGACCAGGTCGGCCTGCAGTCGCAGGAAGTTCTGGCTCGCCTGCAGCTGGGGGTAGGCCTCGGCCACCGCGAAGATGCTCTTCAGCGCCGTCTGCATGTGGTTCTCGGCGACGGACGCCTCACCCGGGCTCTGCGCGGAGAGCGTCTCGGCGCGCGCCTGCGTCACCGACTCGAACACGCCCTTCTCGTGCGCGGCGTATCCCTTGACCGTCTCGATGAGGTTCGGGATGAGGTCGGCGCGCCGCTTGAGCTGGACGGTGATGTCGCTCCACGCCTCGTCGACACGCACCTTCAGGGTGACCAGGGAGTTGTAGGTGGCCCACAGATAGATCCCGATGATCGCCACGATGACGACGATGATGATGACCGGAATGAGCCATTCCATGTTCGAAGAACTCCTTGTGTACCTAGCGCCGGGTTACGCAGATGCGCAGACCACATCCTAGCTTTGGCGGAGCGGCCTCCCACTCCGTTCCCATCACACTCGAAGCAACCGCCTCGCCCTCGGACAGGCAGGCGCACACGGCCCCGGCCGGTGCAGAATGGGGGCGTGAGTGAGCTGGCGGAACGACGGCGCCCCGGCCGGCCGCGCAAGGAGCGCGGCGCGGCTTCGGCACGAGCCGGCATCCTCCGCGCCGCGGCGGAGGAGTTCGCCGAGCGCGGCTACGAGGCTGCGTCGCTCCGTGCCATCGCGCGCCGCGCAGGGGTCGACTCCGCCCTCGTCCACCACTACTTCGACGGCAAGCCGGATCTGTTCGCGGCCACGCTGGAGGCGCCCCTGCGCCCTGACCGGATGCTCGAGATCGTGCTCGCCGGGCCGAGGGAGGCGGTCGGCGAGTCCCTGGTGCGGTATCTGCTGGAGCAGCTCGACGACGACAAGTCCGCGCGTCGCATGATCGTCATCCTGCGCACCATCCTGGGCAGCGGACCCGGCACCCGGATGGTGCGCGAGTTCCTGTCGCGCGAGGTCCTGTCGAAGCTGGCCGCCCTCTCCGACGAGCCGGATGCGACCCTGCGCGGCGAGCTCGCGGCATCCCAGCTGGTCGGGGTCATGATGACGCGCTACGGGCTCCAGGTCGAGCCGATCGCGAGCACTCCGGCCGAGGAGCTGGTGCGCCGTGTCGGTCCGGTGCTGCAGTACCACCTGTTCGGAGGATCCGGCTCGACGCTCTCTTGACGACGGGGCCGCGGGAGGCGAATAATTCAGCACATGATGAATTCGTCGGATGCGGTCGAGCCTGCCGTCCTGATCGAGGGGCTGCACGTGCGTCGCGGGCGCACGGACGTCATCCCGGCGCTCGACCTGCACATTCCGCGCGGCCAGGTGGTCGGGCTTCTGGGGCCGAGTGGATGCGGGAAGACGACCCTCATGCGCGCCATCGTCGGTGTGCAGAAGATCAAAGGCGGGACCGTCTCGGTGCTCGGGCAGCCCGCGAGATCCGCGGCGCTGCGTCACCGGGTCGGCTACGTCACGCAGGCGGCGAGCGTGTACGACGACCTGACCATCCGGCAGAACCTGGACTACTTCCGCCGGGTGCTCGGAGCGGGGAAGGACGACGTCGAGCGCGCCATCGAGGCGACCGACCTGGGCGACCACTCCCGTCGCCTGGTGTCGACACTGTCCGGCGGCCAGCGCAGCCGGGTGTCCCTCGCCGCCGCGCTCCTCGGCTCGCCCGACCTGCTCGTCCTCGACGAGCCGACGGTCGGGCTGGATCCGCTGCTGCGGGTCGAGCTGTGGGGACTGTTCCACCGGCTCGCGGAGGCGGGGACCAGCCTCCTCGTCTCCAGCCACGTGATGGATGAGGCGAGCCGCTGCGACCGCCTCATCCTGATGCGCGAAGGGGCGGTCCTCGCCGACGCGACCCCAGCCGAGCTGCTGGCGGAGACGGGGGCGGACGACGCCGGGGGCGCGTTCCTCGCGCTGCTCCGCCACCACGCCCGGCACGCCCTGCCGGGTGCGGATGCGGATACAGATGGGAACGCCGGCACGGATGCCGCACGTCCGGAGGAGGCACGATGAACCCGACGCGCACGCTGGCGACCACCGGACGGGTGCTCACCCAGATCCGCCACGACCCGCGCACCGTGGTGCTGCTGCTGGTCGTGCCCAGTCTGCTGATCGGCCTCGTCGCGTGGATCTTCACCGACACGACCGTGTTCGCGACGATCGGTCCGGCCATCCTGGCGCTGTTCCCGTTCATCGTGATGTTCCTGGTCACATCCATCACCACCCTGCGCGAGCGGCGGACCGGGACCCTCGAGCGGCTGCTGTCCATGCCGCTCGGACGAGGGGACTTCATCCTCGGCTACACGATCGCCTTCGGGCTGCTCGCGATCGTCCAGGCGCTGCTCGCCTCGGCCTACGCGATCTGGGTGTGCGGGCTGGATGTGAAGGGCGACCCGTGGCTGCTCGTCGCGGTCGCCGTGACGGATGCGGTGCTCGGCAGCACGCTCGGCCTGTTCGCCAGCGCGTTCGCCCGCACCGAGTTCCAGGTGGTGCAGTTCATGCCGCTGCTCGTCTTCCCGCAGATCCTGCTGGGCGGCATCTTCCTTCCGCGCGACCAGCTCCCCGCCGGGCTCCGCGAAATCAGCGACTGGCTTCCGCTGTCGCACGCGGTGGATGCGCTCAACGCGGTCGCCGGCGACACGCACGATGCCGCCTACGTGGGCGGCCAGCTCCTCATCCTGGGCGCCTTCGCGCTCGCCGCGATCGTCCTGAGCGCCCTGACCCTGCAGCGGCGCACGGCGTAGCCGCTTCTGTACCGTCAGAGATTGCCCCCCGTATCTCCGACGATCCGACGATGCCGCAGCTACGCGGTCGCCTCGTCGACGTCGTCCGGGACCTGCAGCTCGGCGGTGCCGGTGTAGCGGTAGCGGACGCGCGTGCCTGTCGGCGGCTCGTCGAGCAGGCCCCACTCGGTGCCGACGTTGTCGCCGTCGCCGAGGGCCGAGACGTCGCGGATGATCTCCTTCGGCTGCCCGTCGACGTACGACTGTGGCACCTCGGCGTAGACCTCGGAGTCCGGGTTCAGCAGCACCGCGATGTAGTGATCCGACCGCTTCACCTCGCGGGCCGGAACCCACAGCCGCTCGTCGAACTGCACGAGGGTCTTGCCGTCCGAGGCGCCGTGCGGCCGCACCCCGGTGACGATGCCGTCCAGCCAGGTATCGCCGTCGCGGTACGCGTACAGTTCGCGCATCGGCGACTCGTAGTCGGCCTCGTCGGCCCCGTCCTCGTCCAAGTAGTCCAGCGGTGACGTCATGCCCCGCACCCTACTCCCCGCTAGAGCGCGGCCGCGACCAGCGGAGCGAGGTCTCCCCGGGCGCCGTCCGCGACCTCGACCCGTTCCAGCCCCTGCCACGCCGCCGTCTCGTGCAGCAGCGGCACCAGGCGGTCGAGCGTCACCGGCGGCTCGTCCGGCTCCGTCCACGCCGACTGCACGCGCAGCACGCCGGCCTGCCGGTCGCTCTTCAGGTCGATGCGACCGACCAGTGCGTCGTCGAGCAGGATCGGGAGCGAGTAGTAGCCGTAGACCCGCTTCGGGGCGGGCGTGTAGATCTCGATGCGGTAGTGGAAGCCGAACATCCGCAGCGCCCGGTCTCGGAACCAGACCACGGGGTCGAACGGCGACAGCAGGGCGGCGGCCTCGATCTGCCGTGGCTTGCGGGCGTCGCGGTGCATCCACGCCCGGAGCGGTCGGCCCGCGCTCTCCCAGCCGGGAACCTGCACCGGGATGAGCTCGCCCGCGTCCTCCAGCTCCTGCAGGGCGACCGCGACCCGCGGGCCCTTGATCCGGTAGTAGTCGGCGAAGTCGCGCGCCGTGCCGATGCCGTACGCGACGGCGGCACGGCGCAGCAGCTCGCGGATCGCGTCGTCGTCGCTCACCGTCCGGTCGAGGATGCTGGCCGGCAGGACGTCGGCGGTGAGGGCGTACCGCCGCTGGAACCGCGTGCGGCCCGCGACCGCGACCTCGCCGAACAGGAACATCCGCTCGAGCGCCCGCTTCACCTCCGACCATCCCCACCACGGTCCGGTGCGGTGGTTCGCGTCGTGCTCGATGTCGCCCGCCAGCAGCGGGCCGCTCGCGGCGAGCTCGCCGCGCAGCCACTCCACGGTCCCGTCGTTCACCTCGTACCAGCTCCCGGGCCCGCCGTACCGCTCGCGGTAGTCGCGCATCCGCCAGGCGAACAGCGGCCAGTCCTCCTTGCGCATGAACGCGGCCTCGTGCGCCCAGTACTCGGTGTGCGGGCCGCGCGCGTCGAAGGTCAGCCGATCGAGCAGCGTGCGGTCGTAGCCGCCGAGCCGGGCGAAGGCGGGCAGGTAATGGCTGCGCTCGAACACGTTCACCGAGTCGATCTGGAGCACCCCGAGACGGTCGACGAGCGCGTTGAGCTGACGTGCGCCCACCACGGCCGGCCGCGGCCGGCCGAACCCTTGGGCGGCCAGCGCGATGCGACGAGCGAGCGCGGGGGAGACCTGTTCAACCACGGACCGACCATACCGACAACCTCGGACACGCGACGTTCACCGTCCCGTCACCGGCACGCGACCGCCCGGACGCCTGGCCTTTCTACCGTGACCCACGACCGGGTGCTTCGCCCGGTCGACACCTTTGCACTGGAGGAACCCGTGATCAACAAGCGCGCACGAGTCGCCGGCTTCGCCGCCGCGGCCGCCGTCGTCGCACTCTCGCTCTCCGCCTGCTCCGGCGGCGCGAGCGCCAGCTCCACCGACAACGCCTCGATCGCCACCGCCACCGACGCGAAGTCGGCCGGTGGGATGGATGCGCTGGTCGCCGCCGCGAAGAAGGAGGGCACCCTCAACATCATCGCGACGCCGGGCGACTGGGCGAACTACCAGGAGATCTTCGATGGCTTCACCAAGAAGTACGGCATCACGATCAACCCGAGCCAGGACAGCGCCTCCAGCCAGGAGGAGATCGACGCCGCCAAGAAGCTGAAGGGCCAGGACACCGCTCCGGACACCTTCGACATCGGCTCCTCGGTCGCGCTCGCCAACACGCAGTACTTCGCGGCGTACAAGCCGGCGGGCTGGGACGACATCCCGGACACCCAGAAGGAGAAGGACGGCCTCTGGAAGGTCGGCTACTACGGCGTCATGGCCGTCGGGTACGACGCGAACAAGATCAAGACCGCTCCGAAGTCCTTCGACGACCTGCTCAAGCCGGAGTTCAAGGGCGCCGTCGCGCTGAACGGCAACCCGACCCAGGCGGCCGCCGCGGCCGGTGCGGTCGCCTACGCGACGCTGCAGAACGGCGGGACGCTCGACGACCTGACCCCGGGCGTCGAGTGGTTCTCGAAGCTGAAGAAGGCGGGCAACTGGAACGCCGCCGACGGCAAGCCGAACACGATCGCCTCCGGTGAGACCCCGGTGCTGCTCGACTGGTCGTTCAACCAGAAGGGCTACGCCACCTCCGACACCATCAAGGGCGGCGGCGTGAACTGGAAGTACGTCGTGCTCCCGGGCACCGCGTACGTCGGCTACTACAACCAGGCCGTCAACAAGGACGCCCCGCACCCGGCGGCGGCACGCCTCTGGGAGGAGTACCTCTACAGCGACGCCGCTCAGAACGCCTGGCTGAAGGGCGGCGCCTACCCGGCCCGCGTCGACGCGATGGAGAAGGCGGGCACGCTCGACAAGGCAGAGTTCCCGGGCACGCTGGACAAGGTGGCCGTGATGAGCGACAAGCAGGCGACCGACGCCGGCACGCTGCTGAGCTCGAAGTGGGCGAACGCGGTCGGCTGATGACTGACACCGTCACGGGCGCTGCGGCGCCTGCGGTCGGACGCGCTTCCGCCGGGACCTCCGACTCGGAGTCCCGGCGGCAGCCGTCGGCCCGGCCCGCGGGTGCGCGGGCCGGCCGGCGGCGCGGCAGGAGCGTCGCGGCCGTGCTCGGGCTCACCCCGTTCGCGTTCTACGTGGTGGTGTTCCTCGCCATCCCGACCGTGGTCGCCGTGGGAAGCGGCTTCGCGGACGAGGCGGGGCGCTTCACCTGGTCGAACCTGTCCGGGCTCGCCGAGCCGGCGATCGCCGGCTCCTTCTTCGGCGCCTTCTGGCTCTCCGCGGTCACGGCGATCGTCGGCGCGATCGCCGGCGCCGCGCTCTGCTTCGCCATGCTGCGCTCGCGCACGGGCGGCGTGACACGCTCCCTGGTGGATTCGGCCAGCAGCGTCCTCGCCCAGTTCGGCGGGGTCATGCTCGCCTTCGCCTTCATCGCGACCATCGGCGCCCAGGGGCTCGTCACTGTGCTGCTGCGGAACGTCGCCCACATCAACATCTACGAGAACGGCGTGTGGCTGTACACCGTGCCCGGACTCATCCTGCCGTACCTCTACTTCCAGATCCCGCTCATGGTGATCACGTTCATGCCGGCGCTGGAGGGCCTGCGGCCGCAGTGGCTGGAGGCGACGGCGACGCTCGGCGGCAGTCGCTGGACCTACTGGACGCGTGTGGGCGGCCCCATCCTGCTGCCGTCGTTCCTCGGCAGCCTGCTGCTCCTGTTCGCCAACGCGTTCTCGTCCTACGCGACCGCGGCGGCCCTGGTCGGCCAGGCCAACAACATCGTGTCGCTGCAGATCCGTCAGGCGCTCATCAGCGAGACCGTGCTCGGCCGGGCGAACCTCGCCGGCGCGATGGCACTCGGGATGCTGCTGGTCATGGTCGTCGTGATGCTCGGCTACTCCGCGCTCGTGCGACGGACGGCGCGGTGGCAGCGATGAGCCGGTCCGCGCAGCCGCTGCGCCTCGGTCCCGGACCCGCCGTCCGCGCGATCATCTGGACGGCGCTGGGGCTCTTCTTCCTCATCCCGCTGTTCTCGATGGTGGAGTTCACCCTCCGCACCGCCAAGCCCGGCGTCTACAACTTCGACCGCTGGGCGGCGGTGTTCTCGGGCGAGACGACCCGCTACGACCGCGTGTACCAGGGGCTCGGCAACTCGCTGGTGCTCGCGGTGGTGACCGTCGCCATCGTGCTGCTGGTGCTGCTCCCCACGATCGTCCTCGTCGAGCTCCGGTTCCCCAAACTGCGGCGGCTGCTCGAGGCGATCTGCCTGCTGCCGATCATGATCCCCGCGATCGTCATGGTCGTCGGACTGGCGCCGACGTACGCGGTGGTCACCGAGGTCTTCGGCTCCGGCGCCTGGACGCTCGCCTTCGCGTACGGCATCACTGTGCTGCCGTACGCCTACCGGGCCATCCAGAGCAACGTCGCGGCCGTCGACATGATCACCCTCAGCGAGGCCGCCCGCTCCCTCGGCGCGGGCTGGGGGACGGTGTTCGGGCGCGTGCTCGTCCCGAACCTGCGCCGCGGCATCCTCGCCGCGTCCGCGCTCTCGGTCGCGGTAGTGCTCGGCGAGTTCACCATCGCCTCGCTGCTCTCCCGCGTCAACCTGCAGACCTCGCTGCTGCTGGTGTCGCAGTCCGACCCCTTCGTCGCGGTCATCTTCGCGCTCCTGGCGCTGGTGTTCGCGTTCCTCCTCCTCGTCGTCGTCGACCGCCTCGTGAGCGTTCGGCGACGCGCCGCGAAAGGCTGACATGACCGCCCTCGAGACGCCCCTGCTCTCCTCCCGCACCGGTTCGACCGTCGAGCTGCGCGACCTCGTTCGCGACTTCGGAGGCGGCGTCGGCCTCTCCGGCTTCGACCTCGCGGCGGCGCCGGGCGAGCTCATCGCCCTGCTCGGCCCGAGCGGCTGCGGCAAGACGACCGCGCTGCGCTCGCTCGCCGGGCTCGAACGGGTCGACAGCGGCAGCATCCTCATCGACGGTCGCGACGTGACCGACGAGCCGACCAGTCGCCGCGACCTCGGGATGGTGTTCCAGTCGTACTCGCTGTTCCCGCACCTGACCGTCGGACAGAACGTGGAGTTCGGGCTGCGGATGCGCAAGGTCGCCCCCGCGGACCGGCGCCGCCGCGCCGCCGAAGCCCTCGAACTCGTCGGGCTCGACCACCACGCCGGCCGCTACGCCCACCAGCTCTCCGGCGGCCAGCAGCAGCGTGTCGCCCTCGCCCGCGCCCTCGTCACCGAACCGCGCGTCCTGCTGCTCGACGAGCCGCTCTCCGCGCTCGACGCCAAGGTGCGCGTGCAGCTGCGCGACGAGATCCGCCGCATCCAGACGGAGCTCGGCATCACCACGTTCTTCGTCACCCACGATCAGGAGGAGGCGCTCGCCGTCGCCGACCGGGTCGCCGTGATGCGGGCGGGCCGGATCGAGCAGATCGGCAGCCCGGAGGAGCTCTACGACCGCCCGGCGACGGCATTCGTCGCCGAGTTCGTCGGTCTGACGAATCGCGTCGACGGGACGGTCGTCTCGGGCCGCCTGCACGTCCTCGGCCAGGAGGTGCCCCTGGCGTCCCCGGTCGCCGATGGCCCGGTCACCGCGTACCTCCGGCCGGAGGATGTGCTGCTCGCGCCGGGCGGCATCCCCGCGGTCGTGCTCACGACCAGCTTCCTCGGGGCGCTGCGCCGCACGCGGGTCCGCCTGGAGGACGGCACCGAGCTGGCACTGCAGCACGGAGCGCGGGAGCGGCCCGAGGCCGGAGAGCGCGTCGCGATCGGGCTCACCGGGTCGCCGGTCACCGTCGCAGAACGGTCTGTCGCGGCCGGCTGACCCCCGAGTAGAGTCCGCGCATGTCCAGCGAGACTCCCGAAATGGGGGAACGAGCGGGGGAGGACCCAGAAGTCGCTGAGCTGATCGACCCCGCAACGTTCGAGAAGACCCTGTCCCTCACGGACATCGCGCACCGCTACTCGGTGAACGATGTCATCACTTTCCCGTGGTTCCGGCCCATCGACACCATCAGCCCCACCCACACGGTGGGCAAGGGCCGGACCAACCTCACCCTGATCGCGTCCGACATCATGCAGACGGACACGACGGGAACGCCCTACGCCTCGTTCACCAACCGGCCGACACCGTCGGGCGGTCCGGGGGTGTCGGTCCACTTCACGCCGGGCGACTACGGCGCGACCGCGGTCTCCGACTACGTGGTGACGTTCGTCATCACGGCGAACGGCAGTGTGAACCTGAACGTCGGCGGCTATGCGGGTGGCACCACGCCGACCGGAACAGGTCCGCGAACCGTCAACGGGAACGTCGCCGTCGTCGTCGGCCTCAGACAGGTCCCGGCGACCCAGGTGACGTACGCCTCCATCCAGCAGACCGGCGGGTCCACGTGGCAGTGGTACCGCACGGCCATCGAGTATCCGCCCCTCATCATCCAACTGTGAAGGGGCTGGTCGCGGCGCCCCGGTTCCATTGATCCGAGGGGGCCGCGGCCTACACTGACGGGCATGTCTGACACCGACCGACCCGTCCCGCCGCCCGTCACCGCGCCCGGCGCCGGCCCGGTGGGAAACCGGGTGCCTGCGCGTCCGTGGTTCCCGCGCCGTGGCCGCGAGCCGGGGGATCGCGCCGAGTCGATCGACGAGGCGGTGCCGCGCGGGATGCGGATCGCCGGTGCCTGGTCGTGGCGGCTGCTGCTGGTCGGCGCGGTCATCGCGGTCGTCATCTTCCTCGTCATCCAGCTGAAGCTGATCGTCATCCCGGTGCTGATCGCCGTGCTGCTCGGGGGACTCCTGGTGCCGTTCAAGGACTTCCTGCTGCGGCACCGCTGGCCGAAATGGCTGGCGATCCTCGCGGTGCTGATCACGCTCGTCATCATCGTCGGCGGCCTGTTCTACCTCGCGATCTGGCAGGTGACGCGTGAGGCCGGACAGTTGCAGAAGCAGTCGGTCCAGGCGTTCAACGGGCTGCAGGACTGGCTGACCACCGGGCCGCTCGGACTCAGCCACGCTCAGATCGGCAGCGCGTTCTCGTCGCTCGGGAAGTCCATCCAGCAGGACGGGCAGGTCTTCCTCTCCGGGGCGCTCTCGGTCGGCTCCACCCTCGGGCACGTCTTCGCCGGGGCGCTGCTGGTGCTGTTCAGCACCATCTTCATCCTGATCGACGGCAAGGGCATCTGGGCGTGGATCGTCCGCGTCTTCCCGAAGAACGCCCGTCCGGCCGTCGACGGTGCGGGCAAGGCGGGCTGGGTGACCCTGCGGAACTTCGCGAAGGTGCAGGTGCTCGTCGCCTCGATCGACGCGCTCGGCATCGGCCTCGGCGCGTTCTTCCTCGGACTGCCGCTGGTGATCCCCATCGCCGTGCTCGTCTTCCTCGGGTCGTTCATCCCCGTGGTCGGCGCCGTGGTGACTGGCGCGCTGGCGATCTTCATCGCGCTCGTGTTCAAGGGCTGGGTGTTCGCGCTCATCATGCTCGGCGTCGTGCTGCTGGTGCAGCAGATCGAGGGCCACGTGCTCCAGCCGCTCATCATGGGCAGCGCCGTCAAGGTGCACCCGCTCGCCGTGGTGCTCTCGGTGGCGGCGGGATCGCTGCTCGCCGGCATCCCCGGCGCGCTGTTCGCCGTGCCGTTCGTCGCCGTGCTGAACGTGATGGTGCATTACATCTCGAGCGGCGCCTGGCGCTCACCCGGTTCAGCGGTTCCCTGGACGGACGCGCCCGACCGAGCGATCTGGGAGACGGTGCCGCGGACGGTGCGCCGGCCGCAGGACCGCACCTGATCCGCGGCCCCATGCGGCCCGGAGAATACGACCGCCGCTAGGCTGGGCCCGTGGCAACCGCTACCGATCACACGCGCACCCCGTTCGCCGGCCCCAGCCTGGACGAGTTCGAGGCGGCGCGCGCCATCGTGGCCGCCGTGGCGCAGCCGACGCCCATGGAGAGCTCCCGCTACCTGACCGACCTTCTGGGTGCGCCGGTGCTGCTGAAGTGCGAGAACCTGCAGCGCACCGGCTCCTACAAGATCCGCGGCGCCTACAACCGGATGTCGAAGCTCACGGCCGAGGAGCGCGCACGCGGGGTGGTGGCGGCCTCGGCCGGTAATCACGCGCAGGGCGTCGCGTTCGCGGCACGCGAGCTGGGCATCCACGCGACGATCTTCATGCCCGTCGGGGTGGCCATCCCGAAGTTCCAGGCGACGCGCGCCTACGGGGCTGACGTCGTGCTGAGCGGCGGCTACGTCGACGAGACGCTGCGCGCCGCCGCAGACTTCGCGGCCGAGACGGGTGCCGTGCTGATCCCGCCGTTCGACCATCCGGATGTGGTGGCCGGCCAGGGCACGCTCGGTCTCGAGATCCTCGAGGCGGTGCCCGACGTCTCCACCATCATCGTGCCCATCGGGGGCGGCGGGCTCATCTCCGGCGTGGCCAGTGCCGTCAAGCAGCGCGCCGCCGCCGAAGGGCGCACCGTCCGCATCATCGGCGTGCAGGCGGCCAACGCGGCCTCCTACCCGCCCTCGCTCGCCGCGGGGGAGCCGACCGACATCTCGCTCGTCGCCACCATCGCGGACGGCATCGCCGTCAGCCGCCCGGGCGCGCTGAACTTCCAGATCATCCGAGACGCCGTCGACCAGGTAGTGACGGTGTCGGAGGACGACATCGCGCGCGCCATGGTCATGCTGCTCGAGCGCGCGAAGCTCGTGGTCGAGCCGGCCGGCGCCGCGGGGGTGGCGGCGATCCTCGCCGGAGCGATCCAGGCAGACGGCCCGACCGTCGCCATCCTGTCCGGCGGCAACATTGACCCGCTCCTGATGCAGCGCGTCATCAGCCAGGGGCTCGCCGCCTCCGACCGCTACCTCAAGCTCACGATCATGCTCCCGGACCGACCGGGCCAGCTCGCCCGGATCGCGGAGATCCTCGCGGGTGTCAACGCCAACGTGGTGGAGGTGCTGCACACCCGCCACGGGCGCGGGATGCAGCTCAGCCAGGTCGAGCTCGACGTGAGCGTCGAGACCCGCGGCACCGACCACCGGCGCCACGTCATCGACGCGCTCCGAGCCGCCGGCTACGACCCCGTGGTAGACGACGAGTAGCCGCCGCCCTGGCCCCCGAGCACAGGAAAAACGCCCCGGATCCAAGCGGATCCGGGGCGTTTTTCCTGTGCTCGGCGGCTATGGGCCGGGCTACGAGTTGCTACTGGCCCAGGTAGGTTTCCACCTTGGTGACCTCGACGGCGATCTGGCGGCCGTTCGGGGCGGTGTACTCGGTCTTGTCCCCGACGTTGAGGCCGAGGATGGCGGCGCCGAGCGGGCTCTGCTCGCTGTACACCGGGAGGTCCGTTCCGGCGGCGATCTCGCGGTTGCCGATGAGGAACACGGTCTCGTCGCCCGCGACCGTCGCGGTGATGACCGTTCCCGGCTCCACGACGCCGTGGCTTTCCGGGGCGGCGCCGACGGTGGCGCTGCGCAGCAGGTTGGTGAGCTGGACGATGCGGGCCTCGATCTTGCCCTGCTCGTCCTTGGCCGCGTGGTAGCCGCCGTTCTCCTTGAGGTCGCCCTCTTCGCGGGCCGCCTCGATGCGCTTCGCGATCTCGTTGCGGCCGTTGATGCTGAGCTCCTCGAGTTCAGCCGAGAGACGGTCGTACGCGTCCTGGGTCAGAAACGTGACCTGAGGCTCCTGAGACATGATGAACTCCTTCGTGCCTGCGGCTGTCGCCTGCAGTTGAGATAGCACCGTGGGCACAGGGGGCCGGTTCGGTACCGGTGCTAAAGTCGACGCCCCGGCGATGCCGGGGCGTATCCGCACAATACTAGGCCAGCCAGCAGGTGTTGACCAAACCCGTATTGGGCTTCATGACGGTGCGGATGGCCTCGCTGTGCGTGGTCACACGGGAGGTCGAACCGGGGTACTCGACGATCCGCCAGCCGACGATCGCGAAGTCCTCGTTGAGGGCCTGGATCGCGCAGGTCACCGGCGTACCGACCGGCGCGTTGATCGTGAAGGTGATGTCGACGTGCTGGTCGTCCGGGATGGTGAAGGCGGTGTCCGTCGTCTCGAGGTTCGCCTGGTCGTTGTCCCATCCGGCCCAGAACACCCACGCCGTCACGATGGCGACGACCGCCACCGCTCCGCCGATCAGCAGCCAGCGGTCGCGCCGCTTGCGGTCCCGGGTGCGGCCGTAACGGGTGTCGAGCGTCGGGGTCGCCGTCATGCGTGCACCGCCCTGCCGTTCAGCTGAACCCTCCCGCGTCAGAGGCCTCCCGCCGGGCGACGGTAGGCTGAGACAAGACTAGGAGAGAAAGCTGTGAATGCCGGCGCCCGCCGGTCGGCGGCCTGGTCGAAAGTGGAGAACGAGATGCCCGAGACCGACCTGTTCGCCGGTGTGATGCCCGAATGATCGCGGACGCCCTCCTGCACCTGTCCGTCCGGCTCGCTGCGACTCCCGCGCCCACGCCGTCCGGTGCCCCGAGCGACGACTCGGTCACCCCGGGCGTGCTCGGCTTCGTCGTGACGTTCTTCATCGCCATCGCCGTGGTGCTGCTCGTGCTCGACATGGTGCGTCGCATCCGACGCGTGCGCTACCGGGCCGAGATCGCCGAGAAGCTGGATGCCGAACAGGCGGATCAGCGCGGCGACGAGCCGGAGGCTCCGCAGCGCTGAGCCGTGCGGCCCGGCGTCTCAGAACGCTTGAGCCACCCGCTCCACCAGCAGTGACAGCCCGATGAGGGTCATCGCGACCGCGGAGACCCGTGCCAGGATGACTGTTCCGCGCGGCCGGGCCGCCAGCAGCCGCCGGGCCAGTACGGCAACGGTCAGGTAGACGACCGCGCAGGTCGCGACGAACAGCCCGCCGAGGAGCAGCATCTGCGCGGCAGGCGCCCACGAGCCGTGCACCGAGGTGAACTGGGGGACCAGCGCGACCAGGACGAGCAGCCCCTTCGGGTTGAATCCGCTCACGCCCGCGCCCCGCAGGAACGACGAGAGCGGAGAGGCCGACCCGTCGGCAGCCTGCGCCGCAAGCGGACCCGCCGAACGCACGAGCCCGCTGATCCCCACCCACAGCAGGTACAGCGCGCCGGCGACCGTGAGGACGTCGAGCAGCACCGGGTTCGCCGCGACCAGCGCGCCGAGCCCGACCGCCACCGCGACCACGACGAGCGCGTAGCCGAACAGGATGCCGCCGATCGACGGCAGGAGCGCCCGGCCGCCGAGGCCGGCTGTGACCGCGTACGCCCAGTCGGCGCCCGGAGTGCAGACGAGGAGCGCCGCAACGTCCCAGAAGCCCATGATCAGTGCCGGATCCATCGATCTCCTCCTCTCACCGGAAAGGTATGGCGTGGGAGGCCGAAAGTGCTTGCGACTTCGGTGCGCTGCGGCACGATTCGTGAAAGGATCTGCTGCATGGATGCGATAGACAGGGAGATCCTTGCTGCGCTGCAAGAGGACGGCCGGCTGAGCCTCACCGACCTGGCCGCACGGGTGGGCCTCACGCTCTCGCCGTGCCACCGCCGGGTGCGCGAACTCGAACGCGACGGCGTCATCGAGCAGTACCGCGCCGTCGTCTCGCCCGCGGCGGTCGGCCTCGACTTCGAGGCGATCGTCTTCGTCACGATCGACCGCACCGATCCGGAGACCGTCGGCGCGTTCGAGGAGGGCGTGCTCGCCATCCCGAACATCGTGCAGGCCGAGCGCCTATTCGGGGACCCGGACTACATGCTCCGGGTGCTGACCGCCGACCTCACCGGGTACCAGGAGCTCTTCGACGGGCCGCTCGGCGCGCTCCCCGGCGTCGGCAAGCTGTCGTCGACGCTGGTCATGAAACAGGTCACGGGACGCCGCGCCCTGCCCACCTGAGCGGCGTCAGCCCGCGTTGTACGCCGGGTGCATCGCGATGAGCAGTGTCGCCGTCCAGTGGCACAGAAATGCCAGGACGGTCAGCGTGTGGAAGATCTCGTGGAAGCCGAACCGGCCCGGGAAGGGGTTCGGACGCTTCATCCCGTAGATGACCGCACCGATCGTGTAGAAGATGCCGCCGACGAGCACCAGCACCATCATCGCGACGTTCGCATCCACCAGGTCGACGATGTACATCATCGCCGCCCAGCCGAGGGCGACGTAGATGGGAACGTAGAGCCAGCGCGGTGCGCCGATCCAGAACACGCGGAAGCCGATGCCGATCAGGGCGCCGGCCCACACCAGCGTCAGCAGCAGGATGCCTTTCGACGGCGGCAGCGCCAGCACGGCGAGCGGCGTGTACGTCCCCGCGATGAGCAGGAAGATGTTCGCGTGGTCGATCCGCTTGAGGATAATCTTGGTGCGCGGCCGCCAGTTGAAGCGGTGATAGAGCGCCGAGTTGCCGAACAGCAGCATCGACGTCAGCACGAAGACGGCCGACGCCCACTTCGCCGGCGCTCCGTGCGCGAGGGTGATGAGGACGATGCCCAGGACGATCGTGACCGGGAACGTGGCCGCGTGGATCCACCCGCGCCAGGTCGGCTTGACCTCGTCGGGGAACGCGGGGGAGGCGTCCAGCAGGGGGATGTTGGGGAGGTCGGGGCCGCCGTCGCGCGCCTCGCGCTCGTCCGCCTGGACGGCGGCGTCGGACGCATCGAGATGCGTCGACGGCTCCTCGAGGAGCTCGCCGACGTCTTCGGAGGCGCGGCGGGCGCCGCTCGTGCCGAAGTCCGGGGTCTTTCGGGGCGACATGGACCCAGCGTAGGGGAGGACGGTGCCCGGATGCTGTGAGACGGGTCGCCCGCGCCGCGCTAACGTAGCACCGTGAGCAGACGAGGAGCCCCCGCGGCCAGCGGCCTGCTCTACGGGCTCTACCAGAAACGACTTCGGCGCGACATCGACCGCGAGGCGCTCCCGAAGCACGTCGCCATGATCATCGACGGCAACCGCCGCTGGGCGCGGCAGGCCGGCCTCACCACGGTCGCGCACGGTCATCGTGCGGGCGCCGCGAAGATGCGCGAGTTCCTGGAGTGGTGCGACGAGCTCGGCATCCAGGTCGTCACCCTCTACCTCCTCTCCTCCGACAACCTCACGAACCGGGAGAGCGGGGAGCTCGGCGACCTCATCGAGATCATCGCGCAGCTGGCCGGCGATCTGTCCCGCTACCGCGACTGGCGGGTCAAGCACGTGGGATCGGCGACCGGGCTGCCTCCCCGGCTGCTGGAGGCGCTCGCCGAGGCCGAGGCGCGCACCGCGGGCAACACCGGGATGCACATCAACCTCGCCGTCGGCTACGGCGGCCGCAAGGAGATCACGGACGCGATGCGCAGCATCGTCGCGGCGCACCACGCCGACGGCGGCAGCCTGGAGACGCTCGCCGACCTGCTCACGCCCGACCTGATCGGCGAGCACCTCTACACCGGCGGCCAGCCCGATCCCGACCTCGTCATCCGCACGTCGGGGGAGCAGCGGCTCAGCGACTTCATGCTCTGGCAGAGCGCGCACAGCGAGTTCTACTTCGTGGAGGCGCTGGGTCCGGACCTGCGCGAGGTCGACTTCCTCCGCGCGGTCCGCGACTACTCTCGCCGCCACCGCCGCTTCGGCGGCTGACCGCGGATTTCGCCGCGCTCGGCGCGGTGCGGAAGAATCGAACCGTGACGACGGTCGAAGAGTTTGCCCGCGGGTTCGGCGAAGAGCCCGGCTACCTGGACTACGGCCGGGTCGGCCCGCTGTCGGCGACCGTGCGGGCGGAGACGATCGGGCAGTACGAGATCCTCTCCAAGGCGCGCTTCGGCACGATCGAGCGGATGCGCGCCGAGGACGCGAGGCTGCGCGATGCGGTCAGCGCGCTGACGCGGTTCCCCGCCGACCAGGTCGTGTTCCAGCCGAACGCGTCCAGCGGCCTCCTGCACGCGGCGTTCGGGCTGACCGGCGGCGACGTTCTGCTGTCCCTCGCCGAGTTCCCGTCCCTCACGTACGCCGCCGAGCGCGCTGCGCAGGCTCTGCGGGTCATCACTCCGACCTGGCTCGAGACCGACAACGGCCGGGTGACGCCCTCGCGCATCCGGGAGCAGCTCACGGACAGCACGTCCGCGGTGATGGTGAGCCTGGTGGACTCGCGCACCGGGTACCTGGCCGACATCGACGGGATCCGCCAGGTGATCGGCGACCGCCTCCTGATCGTGGACGCCATCCAGGGCTTCGGCGTGGTCGATGCGCCGTGGGAGGTCGCGGACGTCGTCGTCTCGGGCGGCCAGAAGTGGATGCGCGCGGGCTGGGGCACGGGCTTCCTCGCGCTGAGCGAGCGCGCGATCCACCACCTGACTCCGGTGTTCAGTGGCTGGACCGGTTCGGGACCGGACCAGCCGTGGGACGAGGTGCTCGAGCCGGTGCGCGGCGCCGGCGCCTTCTCGGTCTCCAACCCGGACCTCGTCGCCGAAGCGCGGTTCGCCGCGGCGCTGGAGGAGGTCGCGGAGGTCGGCGTCAAGGCGGTCGCGGCCGCCGTCGCCGACAACGTCGAGCAGGTGCTGCAACTCGCGGACGAGTTCGCGGTTCCCGTGAGCTCGTCGCGGAGCCCCGTCGAGCGCGCCGGCATCGTCGTCCTCGAGCCGCTCCCCGAGCAGCTGACGGCGCTCGGCGCATCCCTTCACAACCACGGTGTCTCCGCGTCGGTGCGGCCCACCTGCGTCCGCTTGAGCATCCACGCGGGGACGGGCACGGAGACGCTGGACATGCTGCGTGCCGCGTTCACGTCGTACGCGTCGGTGAGCTGACCCGTTCCCCGAACTGGGGGCGAATGTTCATCTGAACGAAACACGACACGCGGCCAGGGCTCGAAGTGGTGTCGGTGGCCGGGCGTAGGTTCAACCCATCGGGCACCGCGCCCGATCGAGACGGCCACGTAAGTTCGTTTCGGAACGTAAGCGGCCGTCTCGCCAGTGAGATCCGCCGGCTCCCGAGGGAGCGGCGGGGTGGGAGTGGTCGTGGCGGAATCAGCAACCCGACAGGCAGCAACCCGGTCGAACGGCTCGGAAGCAGGGGCAGCGAAGACGAGTGAGCGCACGTACGTGCTCGACACGTCGGTCCTCCTCTCGGATCCGAAGGCCATCTTCCGTTTCGCGGAGCACGCTGTCGTGATCCCGGTCGTCGTCGTGAGCGAGCTGGAAGGCAAACGCCACGACCCCGAGATCGGGTACTTCGCGCGGCAGGCGCTGCGCAACCTCGACGATCTGCGGGTGCAGCACGAGCGCCTCGACTTCCCGATCCCCGTCGGCGACGGCGGATCCCTGCGGGTGGAACTGAATCACTCGAACATGTCCGTCCTCCCCAGCGGCATGCAGCTGGGGGACAACGACTCGCGCATCCTCGCCGTCGCCCTGAACCTGTCCAACGACGGACTCGCCGTCACCGTCGTCTCCAAGGACCTCCCGCTGCGGGTCAAGGCCGCATCGATCGGCCTCGCCGCGGAGGAGTACCGCCACGAGCAGGCCGTCGACTCGGGCTGGACCGGCTTCGCCGAACTCGACCTCGGCAGCGACCAGATGGCAGCGCTCTACGAGGACGAGTGGATGCGGACCGACCAGGCCGTGGGCCTTCCGGTGAACACCGGGCTCGTCATCCACTCCGACCGCGGCTCGGCCCTGGGCCGCGTCGTCGCGGACGGCGAGGTCAAGCTGGTCCGCGGCGACCGTGACGTGTTCGGTCTGCACGGCCGGTCGGCGGAGCAGCGACTCGCGATCGACCTGCTGCTCGACCCGGAGATCGGCATCCTGTCGCTCGGCGGACGCGCCGGCACCGGCAAGTCGGCGCTCGCGCTGTGCGCCGGGCTCGAGGCGGTGCTGGAGCGCCGGCAGCACAAGAAGATCATGGTGTTCCGCCCGCTGTACGCGGTCGGCGGCCAGGAGCTCGGCTACCTGCCCGGGGACGCGGGCGAGAAGATGAACCCGTGGGGCCAGGCGGTGTTCGACACCCTGGGCGCTCTCGTCTCTCAGAACGTGCTCGACGAGGTGCTCGACCGCGGGATCCTCGAGGTGCTGCCGCTCACGCACATCCGCGGCCGGTCCCTGCACGACGCGTTCGTGATCGTCGACGAGGCCCAGTCGCTGGAGCGCAACGTGCTGCTGACCGTGCTCAGCCGGATCGGACAGAACTCGCGCGTCGTGCTCACCCACGACGTGGCCCAGCGGGACAACCTGCGCGTCGGCCGCCACGACGGCGTCGCCAGCGTGATCGAGACGCTCAAGGGCCACCCGCTGTTCGCCCACGTGACGCTCACCCGCTCCGAGCGATCCGCCATCGCCGCCCTCGTCACCGAGATGCTGGAGGCCAACGAGGTCGCCTAGCCCACGAGCACAGGAAAAGCGCCCCCGATTGTGAGGATCGGGGGCGCTTTTCCTGTGCTCGGCGGCTCCTCCGTTTCCCATCGACACAGGAAAGCGCCCCGGATCGGAGGATCCGGGGCGCTTCAGGCGGGCCGAGGGCGGCTCAGCCGGGGTGGGTCATCGAGAGGACGTCGAGGGCCGAGTCCAGCTGCTCGAGCGTGACCTCGCCGCGGTCGACGAAGCCGAGGTCGATGACGGCCTCGCGCACGGTCATGCCCTTGGCGACGGCGTGCTTGGCGACCTTGGCGGCCGCCTCATAGCCGATGACACGGTTGAGCGGCGTCACGATCGACGGGCTCGACTCGGCGAACGCACGGGCTCGCTCGAGGTTGGCCTCGAGTCCGCGGATGGTCTTGTCGGCGAGCACCCTGCTGGACTGCGTGAGCAGACGGATCGACTCCAGCAGGGCGGTTCCCATGACCGGGATGGCCACGTTCAGCTCGAACAGGCCCGAGGCGCCGCTCCAGGCGATCGTCGCGTCGTTCCCGATCACGCGGGCGGCGACCATGAGGACCGCCTCCGGGATGACCGGGTTGACCTTGCCGGGCATGATCGACGAACCGGGCTGCAGGTCCGGGATGTGGAGCTCGCCCAGTCCGGTGTTCGGGCCGGAGCCCATCCAGCGCAGGTCGTTCGAGATCTTCGTCAGCGACACCGCGATCGTGCGCAGCGCGCCCGACGCCTCGACCAGCGCGTCGCGGTTGGCCTGCGCCTCGAAGTGGTTGCGGGCCTCCGTGATCGGCAGCTCCGTCTCGGCGGTCAGCAGCTCGATGACGAGCTGCGGGAAGCCGAGCGGGGTGTTGATGCCGGTCCCGACGGCGGTTCCGCCGAGGGGGACCTCCGCAACGCGGGGGAGCGCGGCGCGGATGCGCTCGATGCCGTACCGGATCTGCGCGGCGTAGCCGCCGAACTCCTGGCCGAGCGTGACGGGCGTGGCATCCATGAGGTGCGTGCGACCGCTCTTGACGGCCTCCGCCCACAGCTCCGCCTTCTCCTCCAGCGCGACCGCGAGGTGGTCGAGCGCGGGGATGAGCTCGTCGGTCAGCGCACCGGTGACGGCGATGTGCACCGAGGTCGGGAAGACGTCGTTCGACGACTGGGACGCGTTGACGTGGTCGTTCGGGTGCACCGGACGGCCGAGGCGCTCGGAGGCGAGGGTCGCCAGCACCTCGTTCATGTTCATGTTCGACGACGTGCCGGAACCGGTCTGGTACACGTCGATCGGGAACTCGGCATCGTGCGCGCCGGCGGCGACCTCGTCCGCGGCGGAGGCGATGGCCTCCGCGACGTCCTGGTCGAGCACGCCGAGGCGGGCGTTCGCCAGTGCTGCCGACTTCTTGATGCGCGCCAGTGCGGCGATCTGGGCCGGCTCGAGCACCGAGCCCGAGATGGGGAAGTTCTCGACCGCGCGCTGCGTCTGCGCGCTGTACAGGGCGTACTTGGGGACGCGCACCTCGCCCATCGTGTCGTGCTCGATGCGGTATTCGGCGTCCGCCTGGGTGTCCACCACGGTGTGTATTTCCTTTCTGTTGGCGGGAGCTGGTGTCAGTCGCGCAAGCCGACGACGACGTCGGGGACGACCCGGCCCTCCGCGAGCCGGTAGTTGGCGCCGACGATCGCGAGGGTGTTCTCGGCGACCGCGGAAGAGATGATCTCGGACTGCGCGAGCAGCTCCGACACCGTATCGCGCAGATGCTCGCGACCGACCTCGGACGCGTCGACCGCGTCCGGGTCGACCGCTCCCTCTCCGGCGACGCGGTGCACAGCCGGGACGATCGGAGCGATCAGGTTGGCGATGTGCGGCGGCAGGGGATCGGCGTCCGCAGCCTGGGAGGCGATGGCCGACGCGACGGCGCCGCAGCTGTCGTGCCCGAGCACGAGGATGAGCGGGACGTTGAGCACCGCGACCGCGTACTCCAGCGACCCGATTACCGAGTCGGAGACGACCTGACCCGCGTTGCGGACGACGAACGCGTCGCCCAGGCCCATGTCGAAGATGATCTCGGCCGCGAGCCGCGAGTCGGCGCAGCCGAAGATCGCGGCGACCGGCTCCTGGCCGCCGGCGACGGTCTCGCGGCGGGTCACATCCTGATGCGGATGCTGCGGCTCGCCCGCGACGAAGCGCGCGTTGCCGTCGAGCATGGCGGTCCAGATCTTTCCTGGGCGAGTGGTGGGCACTACTGTCCTCCTCCGAGTGAGCGGATCTGGGGGGCGAGCGACGACGCGACGGTGCGGAACTCGGCGTCGACGGCGGTGCCGAACACCACGATCGTGCTGTCGCCCGCCGTGGTGACCAGGGCGTAGTCGACGTTGCCGTTGCTGCCCGAACCGGCGGCGCGGTTGTCGTACACATCCCAGGTGACGCCGTCGATCTCACGGGTGTCCTTGATGCGGGACTTGGCCACCTGGTCGGACACCCAGCTGTCGTTGGCGCCGAACCCCTGCGTGATGCCGATGAACTGCTGCTTCGGCGTGATCAGGCCGATGTACCAGGAGTCGACCTTGTCCGCCGTCTTGGTCCGCAGCTCCGCGTTGTTCGACGTCCAGCCCGACGGCAGCTTCGGGACCAGGAAGGCGTCCGGCTCGCTGCCCTTCGCCTGCTGGGCGATCGAGGTGTAGTCGACCGACGGCTTGGTCGCCGTCGGATTGCCGCGCGGGACGACGAGCACGATGATCGCGACGAGGGCCAGCGTGGCGATCAGCGAATAGACGAGGTTGTTGACCGTCTGACGGTTGCGGTGATTCGCCGAGTTCTCGGCCTTGCGGGCCGCGGTCTCCTCGGGGGTCTCCGGGCGGCCGAGCTCTGCGACGACCGCCGCGGGCTTGTTGCGGGGGCTCATTCGGGGTCGACGGCTCCCACGGCGGCGCCCGCGCGGGCTGCGTCGAGCCGCGCCTTCGCGCCGATCAGCCACTCCTCGCAGTGGCGGGCGAGCGCCTCACCGCGCTCCCAGAGGGCGATCGACTCCTCGAGGGTGGTGGTGCCCTGCTCCAGCTCGGTGACGACGCGGATCAACTCGTCGCGCGCCTCTTCGTAGCTGAGCGTGCTGAGCGGATCCCCCGCGGGGGACGTCTCGGTGGTGGGCATGGCATCCATTCTATTTGCCGCGCTGGGGGTCCGCTGGGGCCTGTGGATGATGTGCCGGCGAGACCAGGGGAGCGCCCGCGGTCGCGGCCAGCGAACCGCCCGAGACGGTGAGGCGCAGCGCCGTTCCTTCGGCGGCTTCCTGCGGATCGGTCACGACGTGACCCGCCGCTGTCTGCACGATCGCGTAGCCGCGGTCGAGCGTGCCCTGCGGGGACAGCGCGCGCAGCTGACCGCGGAGTTCGGCGACGCGCGTGAGTTCGCGCTCGACGCAGCGGTCGACCAGTTCCGTGCCGCGCGCGACGTAACGGGTGAGCTCCTGCGCGCGCGCATCCACGATCCAGGAGGGGGATGCGAGCACGGGTCGCGTGCGCAGGTGCCCGATGCGGTCGATCTCGTGCGCGATCAGATGCGTGACGCGAGTGCCGATCCGGGAGCGGGCCTGCTGCACGCGGGCCAGCTCTTCCGCGACGTCGGGCACCACGCGTTTCGCGGCGTCGGTCGGCGTGGAGGCGCGCAGGTCGGCGACCTCGTCGAGCAGGGGCCGGTCGGCCTCGTGCCCGATCGCGCTGACGATCGGGGTGAGCGCGGCGGCGGCCGCGCGGACGAGCCGTTCGTCGCTGAAGCCCAGGAGGTTCTGGAAGTCGCCACCGCCGCGCGCGACGATGATGACCTCGACCTCCGGATCGGCGTCCAGCCTCCGGATCGCGGAGATCACCTCGGGCACCGTCCGCTCGCCCTGCACCGCCGCGTGCACGACCCGGAAGCGCACCTGCGGCCAGCGCAGCTGTGCGTTGCGGAGCACATCCTTCTCGGCGTCCGAGTCCTTGCCGGTCACCAGCCCGATCGTGTGCGGGAGGAAGGGGAGGCGCTTCTTCCGGTCGATGCCGAACAGCCCTTCGGCGGTGAGCTGCTGCCGCAGGCGCTCCAGCCGCTCGAGCAGGTCGCCGAGGCCGACGTGCTTCATGTCGTAGACCTGCATCGTCAGGGTGCCGCCCTTGACCCAGAAGTTCGGCTTGATCGCAGCCACGACCCGGTCGCCCTGCTTAAGATCGGCCGGGATGCGCGCCTTCACCGACGACCAGATCGTGAAGCTGATCGTGGCGTCCTCGTCGAGGTCTTTGAGCTTGCCGTAGACGTTCCCGCCGGAGATGCCCCACTGGGTGATCTCGCCCTCGACCCAGGCGGTGCCGAGCCGATCGATCCATCCCTTGATCTTGCTGCTGAGCAGCGCGACCGGCCACGGCGCGTCGACAGTCGGGGGAGCGGCCTGCATGGTGACCGTCGAGGTCTCGCTCACCCGTACCTCCCATTTCGTGTCCAGCGGGCTCACGTAGGATCGAAGGGTGAGCGACGCAACCATCAGCCTCCCGATGCCGCGGATTCCCGGCGCGAGGCGACGGCTTCAGGATAACCCGGTCGTCGGACATAAGCGGGTTCTGCTGGCGGCCCCCCGCGGCTACTGCGCCGGAGTCGACCGGGCGGTCGTGGCCGTCGAGAAGGCGCTCGACCTGTACGGAGCGCCCGTGTACGTGCGCAAGCAGATCGTGCACAACGTCCACGTCGTGTCCGAGCTGGAGCAGCAGGGCGCGATCTTCGTCGACGAGGTCGACGAGGTGCCGACGGGCTCGCACGTCGTGTTCTCCGCGCACGGCGTCTCGCCTGCGGTCGTGAACGCCGCGGCCGACCGGGGCCTGCGCGCGATCGACGCGACGTGCCCGCTGGTCACCAAGGTGCACCGTGAGGCGGTGCGGTTCGCGCGCGACGACTTCCAGATCCTGCTCATCGGCCACGAAGGCCACGAAGAGGTCGAGGGCACGGCGGGCGAGGCGCCCGATCACGTGACCCTGGTGAACGGTCCGGACGACGTGGACTCGCTGGTCGTCGCCGATCCCGACAAGGTCGTGTGGCTCTCGCAGACCACCCTGTCGGTCGACGAGACGATGGAGACGGTGCGCCGTCTCCGCGAGCGCTTCCCCAACCTGCAGGACCCGCCGAGCGACGACATCTGCTACGCCACCCAGAACCGCCAGGTGGCGATCAAGAAGGTCGCCGAGCAGGCCGAGCTGGTCATCGTGGTCGGCTCCGCGAACTCCTCGAACTCCGTGCGTCTGGTCGAGGTCGCCCTCGAATACGGCGCCAAGGCCGCCTACCGCGTCGACTACGCGAGCGAGATCAAGCAGGAGTGGCTCGACGGCGTCGCCTCCGTCGGCGTGACGAGCGGCGCCTCCGTGCCCGAGGTCCTCGTGCAGGAGGTGCTCGACGACCTGTCCGGCGCCGGCTACCGCGACGTGCAGGAGGTCAAGACGGCGGAGGAGGACCTCATGTTCTCGCTGCCGAAGGAGCTCCGCAAGGACATTTCGGGCAAGCAGGATGCGCGCGCGCTCGGTGGTCGCGGGCGCTGAGCCCTACGGCGTCTGGAGCGGTGACGACGGAGTGACGCCGCTGTAGAACCCGAGGAGGACCGGGTCGGTGGCGAGAACCGCACCCGCGAAGATCAGCAGCACGACCATCGCAACGATCCCCGCGACCAGCGGCACCCAGAAGGCGAGCCGGCGCTTCACCAGCAGCAGCGCTGCGATCACGGCGGACACGATCCAGATCGCGACCATCAAAATCGAGCCGACGAGCACGAGCGTGCCCACCAGCGGGACCGGCGTGTAGTCGCCGAGGCCGTTGGTGCTGTGCAGGAGCTGCATCGACGCGGGGATGGCCTGCAGCGTCGCGATCGAGTACGACATCCCGAAGAAGCCGAAGACCGCGAGCAGGACGGTGAGCGTCAGATTCCAGGTCGGCGCGCCTTCGCGCGGCGCGGCGGGACGGCCCGGCGCGACCGGGTGCGGTTGGTGCGGCTGGTGCTGCTGCGGCAGCGCGGGACCGGGGGACGCCGCGCCGTATGGTGCCGGCGCGTCGTCCTCCCGTTCCAGCGGCCGCGACGTGTCCAGCCGGTCGGCGTCCGCCGGGGGATGCCAGACCCAGCCGGGCGGGGCCAGCTCGCCGTACTGCGGCCGCGGCCGCTCGTCCGGCTGCGGTTCCTGCTCGGCCATCGCGGCCGCCTCCTCGTGTACTACTTGCCGGAGTGGCCGGCCGAGCCGAGCTGCTGGGTCGCCTCGACGACGCGCGCAGCCATCCCGGACTCGGCGACCTTGCCCCAGGCGCGCGGGTCGTAGACCTTCTTGTTGCCGACCTCGCCGTCGATCTTGAGGACGCTGTCGTAGTTCTGGAACATGTAGCCGGCGATGGTGCGCGTGAACGCGTACTGGGTGTCGGTGTCGATGTTCATCTTGACGACGCCGTTGCGCACGGCCTCGGCGATCTCCTCGTCGGTCGAGCCGGACCCGCCGTGGAAGACGAGGTCGAGCGGCTTCGGGCCGTGGCCGTACTTGGCCGCCAGGCCGTCCTGGATGTCCTTGAGGAGCTCCGGGCGCAGCTTGACGTTGCCCGGCTTGTACACGCCGTGCACGTTGCCGAAGGTGAGAGCCGCCATGTAGCGGCCCTTCTCGCCGAGCCCGAGCGCCTCCACCGTCTTGATGGCGTCGTCGAGCGTCGTGTAGAGGTGCTCATTGATCTCGTGGCTGACGCCGTCCTCCTCGCCCCCGACGACGCCGATCTCGACCTCGAGGATGGCGTTGATCGCCTTGGTGCGCTTCAGCATGTCCTCGGCGATGCGCAGGTTCTCGTCCAGCGGGACAGCGGAGCCGTCCCACATGTGCGACTGGAAGATCGGATTGCGGCCCGCCTTCACCTCCTCCTCGGAGGCGGCGATCAGCGGCAGGACGAAGCCGTCGAGCGCATCCTTGGGGCAGTGGTCGGTGTGCAGCGCGACCGTGATCGGGTAGTTCTTCGCGACCTCGGTGGCGAACTTGGCGAACGCGAGCGCGCCGGTGGCCCGCGCCTTGACCGTCTGGCCGGCGAAGTAGTCCGCGCCTCCGGTGGTCACCTGGATGATGCCGTCGCTGCCTGCTTCGGTCAGACCCTGCAGTACCGCGTTGATCGTCTGCGACGACGACACGTTGAACGCCGGGTAGGCGAATCCGCCGGCCTTCGCTTTGTCGAGCATCTCTGCGTACTGGTCCGGCGTGGCGATGGGCATTACGGCTCCTTGGGATGGGGATGTCGAACGCCCTCATCATACCGACGCGCTTGGTGGGCCCCGGTGCCGGTCGGTGCCGTGCGGTGTGGTCCGGCTCGGGTCGGCGGACGCGGGTGCTGGACGTTCGTGCAGGGCCCCTCACGGCGCGGGACCCGGTGGATACACTGACAGCGTCCGCCGGGACCCGTTCCCGGCGGCATCGACGACGACGTTCCGAATCCGTCCGGGAGGACCCATCATGAGCATGACCGACACCGCCACGAACTATCAGCACCCCGACCGGAACCTGGCGATGGAGCTGGTGCGGGCGACGGAGGCGGCGGCCATCCGGGCGACGCCGTGGATCGGGCGCGGCGACAAGAACGCGGCCGACGGCGCGGCGGTGGATGCGATGCGCAAGTTCCTGGGGACGGTCAACTTCGACGGCGTCATCGTGATCGGCGAGGGTGAGAAGGACCACGCGCCCATGCTGTTCAACGGCGAGCATGTCGGCAACGGCCGGGGGCCGGCCGTGGACATCGCGGTCGACCCGATCGATGGCACCTCGCTGACGGCGGCGGGTCGCCAGAACGCGCTGTCGGTGATCGCCGTCTCGGACCGCGGCACGATGCTGGATGCGTCGAGCGTGTTCCGGATGAACAAGATCGTGACCGGGGCGGCCGGGCGCGGGGTGGTGGACCTGTCGCAGCCGATCGGGGACAACATCCGCGCCCTGGCGAAGGCCCTGGGCAAGCCGGTCTCGGAGATCCGGGTCGCCGTACTGGACCGGCCGCGGCACGAGGGGCTGATCGAGGAGATCCGCGCTGCGGGCGCCGGCACGAGACTGCTGCTGGACGGGGACGTCGCGGGCGGTATCAACGCAGCCCGCTACGAGTCGCGGATCGACATGTGCGTCGGTATCGGCGGCAGCCCCGAGGGCGTGATCACAGCGGCAGCGGTGAAGGCTCTGGGCGGGTTCATGCAGGGGATGCTGGCGCCCGGTGACGACGAAGAGCGGGCGAAGGGCATCGCCGCGGGTCTGAAGATGGACACGATCCTCTCCATCGACGACCTGGTCCAGGGCGACAACACGTTCTTCGTGGCGACCGGTGTCACCGACGGCGGCCTCGTCGAGGGTGTGCGGCGCAAGGGTCCGATCATCCGGACCGAGTCGATCGTCCTGCGCTCGAAGTCGGGCACGGCCCGCCGTGTGCTGGCTGACCACCTCGCCGCGAAGTGGCTGGAGCCCGACCAGCTCTGAGCGGTCGACGGCCGCTCGCGCGGGCTACGCCACCCCGGGTTCGCGTCGCGGGCTCTCGGCTGCGCGATCCTGCTCTTCGAGGGCCAGCTTGTCGATCCCGTGCATGTCGCGGGGTTCGAGTTCGCTGACCAGTTCGAACGCGGTCAGCTCGCGCGGAGCCTCCTCGATGCCGCCGAGCGCCCCGATGACCTTCGACTCGTCGAGGGCGTTGAGCTTGCGCGCGGCGGGGAACACCTGGCGCTCGAACGATCCGACGAAGCCGTTGTAGTCCTTCACCGTGCGTTCCAGCGATCGGCCCAGCTTCTCGATGTGCCCGGCCGTCGTCGCCAGTCGGCTGTAGAGGGTGCGGCTGAGGTCGAACAGCTGCTTGGCCTCCTGGGTCAGCACGTCCTGCTGCCAGCTGAAGGCGACCGTCTTGAGCACCGACCACAGAGTGACCGGGGAGGCGAGAGCGACCCGCTTGCCGAAGGCGAACTCCATGATGGACGGATCGGCTTCCAGCGCCGACGAGACCAGCGACTCGCTCGGGATGAACGCGATGACGAGCTCGGGCGACGCCTCCAGGCCCGTCCAGTACGCCTTGCTCCCGAGGGCCGTGATGTGGTCGCGCACCGCCTTCACGTGCTGCTTGAGCAGCGCATCCCGCTGGGCGCCTTCGCTCCCGGTCGCCGTCGCCGGGATCTGGCTGGCTTCGAGGTAGGCGTTGAACGGCACCTTGGCGTCGAGAGCGATGCTCTTGCCGCCGGGGAGGCGCACGATCATGTCCGGCCGGCCGGCGCCCGACTCTGAGTGGATGCTGGACTGCACGTCGAAGTCGACGCGCTCGAGAAGGCCCGCGGCCTCCACCACGCTGCGCAGCTGCGTCTCGCCCCAGACGCCTCGCGTGCTGTTCGATCGCAGGGCCGAGGCCAGCGCCTCCGCGGTGCTGCGCAGGCGCTCCTCCGACTCGGCGGCCGACCGCAACTGCTGGGCCAGCTGACCGTGCTGCTGGTTGCGCTGCGTCTCGAGCTCGATGACCTTGCGCTGCATGTCGGTCAGGCTCTCACGGACCGGCGCCAGCGCCTGCAGCACCTTGCTCTCGGCGCGCTCGCGCTCCGACCGGGCCTCCGCCTCGGCGCGGTGCCGTTCGACGGTCTCGCGGTACTGCTCCTGCGCGGCGCGCACCTGCTCCTGCAGGGCGTCGACGCGACCGTGCGCCGCTGCCAGATCGGCTCGGATCTCGGCCTGCACAGCCGCCTCCGCCGCTCGCACCTCGGCGAGCTCCGCCTGGTGCTGCGCCGCGACGACGGCGGGGTCGATGACCGGGGCGGCCGGCTCGGCCGACGTGCGCGAGCGCACGAGCTTCACGACGGCGAAGCCCGCGCCGATCGCGCCGACGAGGAGCCCGATCAGGAGGCCGAAGAGCAGGGCGAGGATGTCCATGCCCTCAGTGTGTCAGCGGCCGCCGACACTGGATGCCGCGCGCGCCGCGAGTCCCGTTCGAGTCGTGAGTAATCGCGCGAATCGGTGCCGAGTTGCGACATCATGTCACCACTCGATGGGGCGACGAGCGACGGGCGTGCGGCGCGGGACCCGGGACGGATCAGGCGGCGACCGGGATGCCGATGCGGCCGAGGCGCGCGCCGGTCAGCTCGGAGAGGTCCGCGATCGTCGCCGCGTCGTGCCGCCGCGCGGCGTGGATGACGATGGCGGCGCAGGCCTCCGCGTCGGCCAGCGCGTCGTGGTGCGAGAAGTCTTCGAAGCCGGCCGCCATCGCCGCGACGGGCAGGCGGTACGACTCGAGGTGGTAGGTGCGGCGGGCGACCTGCAGGCTGCACAGGTACCGGTACTCGGGGCACTCGACGAGCGTCGCGGCGCAGGCGGCGCGGATCACGTTCATGTCGAACCCGGCGTTGTGGGCCACCAGGTGGTCGTCCTCGGCGAACTCGACGAGATCCGCCAGCTGGTCGACCCAGCTCGCGGCATCCGCCACGTCGTGCGGCTGGATGCCGTGGATGCGCACGTTCCACTCCTGGAAGTCGTCGTGTCCGAGCGGCGGCCGGATGAACCATCCCGCGCGGTCGACGACCTTCCCGTCCCGGACCTTCACCAGCCCGACCGAGCAGGCCGATGCAGGGGAGGAGTTGGCGGTCTCGAAGTCGATGGCGGTGAAATCCAGGGTCACGTCGTCATGCTGACACGGCCCACCGACGCCGCCCCGCATCCTGCCCGCGCGCCGCGGCATCCGGCTCGGCGGGCTCGCCGAAGTGCTCGTCGTTGCACCCGGCACGCCGTGCGCGCCCGCATCTGCGAGCACCTCACGATCGCGATCGGGCTCGGGAGGCGTCCCGCGCGTACGATCGGCGGCATGCGATCCCGAAACCAGCGCGACCTCCACGCGGCCTCTTTCGACCGGGCCGCCGACGTCTACGACGCCGCCCGTCCGTCGTATCCGGCCGACGCTGTGACCTGGCTGACGGAGGGGATCGAGGGTCCCGTCCTCGACCTCGGGGCGGGCACGGGCAAGCTCACCGCATCCCTCGTCGACCGGGGTTTCGATGTCACGGCGGTTGATCCGTCGCCGGAGATGCTGCGTGTGCTCGCGGACCGGGTCGAGTCGGTCGACGCCCGTGAAGGGACCGCCGAGCGCATCCCCTCTGCCGATGCCGCCTTCGGTCTGGCGGTCGTCGCGCAGGCGTGGCACTGGGTGGATGCCGACCGCGCCATCCCCGAGGTCGCGCGCGTGTTGCGTCCCGGAGGCCGGATCGGACTGGTCTGGAACGAGCGCGACGAGAGCGTCGCCTGGGTGAAGGAGCTCGGCGAGCTGATGGATGCGGGATCCGCCGCGTTCGACGACGAGTCAGAACCCGAGCTGGCGCCGCCGTTCGGCCCGCTGGAGCGGCACGAGACGCGATGGGTGCAGGCGCTGACCGTCGACGGGCTGCTCGACCTCGCGCGGTCGCGCAGCTACTTCATCACCAAGGATCCGGACGCCCAGGCCGCGGTCATCCAGTCGCTGCGACGGCTGGCGCGCGAGCATCCCGATCTCGCGGGCCGCGACACCTTCGAGCTGCCGTACGTGACCCGCAGCTACCGAGCCACGCGCGAGGGCTGACCGTGCACCGGCCGCCGGGCGTGCGCCTCCCTCCCGGCCCGTAGAATGGACGACCGTGGCTCTCACTATCGGAATCGTCGGGCTGCCCAATGTGGGCAAGTCCACCCTGTTCAACGCGCTGACCAAGAACGACGCTCTGGCGGCGAACTACCCGTTCGCGACCATCGAGCCGAATGTCGGCGTGGTGAACCTGCCCGACCCGCGGCTCGACCGCCTGGCCGAGCTGTTCCACAGTGAGCGCATCGTGCCCGCTCCCGTGTCGTTCGTCGACATCGCCGGCATCGTGAAGGGCGCCAGCGAGGGGGAGGGGCTCGGCAACAAGTTCCTCGCCAACATCCGTGAGGCCGACGCCATCGCGCAGGTCGTGCGCGGTTTCAGCGACGCGGATGTGGTGCACGTCGCCGGCAAGACCGACCCCGCCGGCGACATGGAGACCATCAACACCGAGCTCATCCTCGCTGACCTGCAGACCCTCGAGAAGGCGGAGCAGCGGTACGAGAAGGAGGTCAAGGGACGCAAGCTGGAGCCCGTCGTGCTCGAGACCGCGCGCGCCGCGATCGAGTACCTCAACTCCGGCAAGCCGCTGTCGACGTCGTCCATCGACCTCGAGCCGGTGCGCGAGTTGGGCCTCCTCACCGCGAAGCCGTTCATCTACGTCTTCAACGTGGACGAGGACGTCCTGACCGACGAATCCCGCCGCGCCGAGCTGGCCGCCCTGGTCGCGCCCGCGCAGGCCGTCTTCCTCGACGCCAAGCTGGAGTCCGAGCTGATCGACCTGGACCCCGAGGACGCGGCCGAGCTGCTCGCTTCCACCGGCCAGGAGGAGTCCGGCCTCGACCAGCTGGCCCGCATCGGCTTCGACACGCTGGGCCTCCAGACCTACCTGACCGCCGGCCCCAAGGAGTCGCGCGCGTGGACGGTCCCCAAGGGCGCGAAGGCCCCGCAGGCCGCGGGCGTCATCCACACCGACTTCGAGAAGGGCTTCATCAAGGCAGAGGTCATCTCCTTCGACGACCTGATGGACGCCGGAAGCATCGCCGAGGCCCGCTCCCGCGGCAAGGCCCGCATGGAGGGCAAGGACTACGTCATGCAGGACGGCGACGTGGTGGAGTTCCGCTTCAACGTGTAGCTGACCTGGGTTTCGCTTCGACGTCGAAAACGGAGGAGATCAGCGCCGGGTGGACGGGAATCGTCCTCCGTTCGCTGCGTTCGGGCGGGGTCTCGACGGCGATTTCCTCCCTCCATCGCGGTGCATTGAGGCGGTAGTGAGAAGCTGGCGGCATGTCGCTGAAGCTCAGCTCCGCCGACGGTTCGGCGCGGCTCTTCGAGGCGGCGTTCGCCAGAATCCCGACCGCGAAGACTGCGAATTCGCTTTGTCGCGATTCGCCTCGACTGCCCGGAGTGCGGTGGCTAGGAAGTTCATTTTTGTCGCCCGATCACGGTGGGTAGCTGCCGAACTGGGTAGTCGTGTTCATTCCGTCGTTTTGCCGGCCACATCCCCGCTAGGCTGACGTCGCCCGGCGTGGCCGCCGGCTGAGCAGGGGGAGTCGGCCGATGCGGTCAGGGGTTTATCGGCGTTCGGCCATTTCAGCGATCGTGGTCGCCGGCATCTGTGCCGTATTCGCACCCGTCGGCGTTTCGGCGGCGACAGCCGCCCCTGCGAACACGTCGACGTACACGATCGGTGTTCCTTCCGACCCATACACCGGAGGGACGAGCGGAGATTTCACGGTGCTCGACAACCCGATCACCCCGCAGACGACGTCGATCACGTTCGGCCTCCCGACGGGGGAATGGCAGCGTCGCGGGATCACGCAGGCAACCCTCATGTTGTCTGGCGCCACCGGTGAGAACTGGTCGGGATTCGCCACAATCGATGCGAAGGCGAACTCCGTCACCTTTGCTGTGCTGAACGGAGTCTCCACGGGGACGGTGATACATCCGGATGCCGGCGTGGACGAGTTCGAATTGCGCGGCTATTCATCTCCGGCTGCATCGGTGCCGTTCCCTCCCGCCGAGCGTGATCACGCTTCGCCCGATTACGAATTCAGCCTCCGCGGAACAATTCCTGTGGTCAGCACCGCGGGTCCATCAGCGCTTCATGAATCCCTGGACCGTGGGCGGACCGGTGACCGCGTCAGCGACTATAGAGATTACTGGGCCGTGCCGACGGACCGTGTCCAGGTCAAACGAGGAGACACGATCCGGGTCGTCGGACCTGCCGGATTCTTCTCCGGCGCCTGGGATGCCTACCTTGAGGGCGAGATGGGTCAAGCATGGGATGCCGTTGCTCTCACCCCGAGAATCAGTGCCGACCTGTCCACGCTGACAGTGACCGTGCCGCCTTCTGCCGACTTCACACCCTTCTTCTCGTCGCAATACCGTCCACTGATGCCTGAACTCGACCTGATCAAGGCGGATCGTAGCTCAGTCGTCGAATCGCCCGTCATGGTGACCAATCCCAAGCCGGTCACCGTTACCCGCCTCGCCGGTGCAGACCGTTACGCGACTGCGGTCGCACTGTCTAAGGCAGGCTTCCCGTCTTCGGCGCCGACGGTCGTCGTCGCGACCGGCGCGAACTTCCCGGACGCCCTTGCGGCGGGGCCCGTCGCCGGATTCGTGAACGGCCCTCTGCTGCTGACGGCACCCGGAGCGCTCCGCGCGGACGTCTCCGCAGAGATCACGCGACTGAAGCCGTCGAAGATCATCGTCGTCGGTGGCGTCAACGTCGTCTCCGATGCCGTGGAACGGGAGTTGCGCGCCCTGGCGCCGACCGTCGTCCGCATCGCGGGTAGCAACCGCGAGGAGACGGCCGAAAAGCTGGTGGATTCCGTCTTCGCCTCGGCGCCTCACGTGCTGATGGCGACGGCCAACAACTTCCCCGACGCGCTGGCCGGGGCGACTGCGGCCGATTCGATCATCGGGCCGCTGCTGCTCGTGGACGGAAACGCATCCGCCATCGACGATGCGACCCGAGCCACCCTGCAGCGCCTGGGGACCACCGACGTGACCCTCGTCGGCGGACCAGCGGCGATCAGCCCCCAGCTGGAGGAGAGTGTGAGGGCCTTCGCGCGGGTGGACCGCGCGGCGGGCGCAGACCGGTACGGGACCGCCGTCGCCGTGGCCCAAAGCATCTTCCCCACCAGCTACAACGCCTTCCTCGCTACCGGAAGCAACTTCCCTGACGCTCTCGCCGAGTCGTCGCTCGCCACCACACAGATGGGCCCGCTGTTCACCACCCCGTCGACATGCGTGCCTGCCGCGACCAAGGCGGAGATCCAGTGGCTCGGCATCTCCAACGTCGTGCTGATCGGTGGGCCCGCTGCGCTGGGACCCGGCGTGGCTGCCCTACGGACCTGCTGATTCGGGCTGACTCTCCCTACGGCGACGTGGTCGAGTTCCACCGCAACGTGAAGCTGACCCTGGTCTCGCGCCGCCGAAAACGGAGGAGATGAGCGCCGGGCGGGTGGAAAACCTCCTCCGTTCCCTGCGTTCGGCCGGTCTCTCGGAAGCGATTTCCTCCCTGATCGCGGTTCATCAGGCGGCGGTGAGAAGATGCGGCATGCCGGGCTAGTCCTCCCACGTCCGCCGCACCGCCGCCTTCGTCCCGGTGACGAGGCTGCGCGGAGGGACGTCGTCGGCGACGACCGCGCCGGCGGCGATGACGGAATCCCGTCCGATGGTGACCCCGGGGAGGATGGTCGCGCCGGCGCCGATCCACACGTTCTCGTGCACGTCGATCGGGCCGCCGGTCAGCCAGATCCGGCGATCGGCCGTGTCGACGGGATGACCCACCGTGATGAAGGTGGCCCGGGGAGCCACCATGACGCGCTCGGCGAGCCGGATGCCGGCGTAGTCGAGGAACGTGCAGTTCTGGTTGATGAAGACCCGGTCGGCCAGCTCGAGATTGCGGCCGTGATCGGTGAAGAACGGCGGGTAGATCGTCACGCCGGACCCGAGCGGCCGGCCGAGGATCTGCGCGAAGAGTTCGGCCTTTCCCGCTTCGTCGTCGAAGGGCAGCACGTTGAGGCGCGACGTGAGCGCGGTCACTTCGAGCACGCGACGGGACATCGCCTGGAACTCCGGGCTGTGGATGCGCATGAGCAGGCCGGACATCACATGATCCTCGCGCTGCGACGGCGGGCGGCGAAGCGGACACGCCTGGGCGAGCGAAGGCGACGGCACCGCGCTACGGTGGGTCGGAACGCCGCATCCCAGGAGGAACCATGCCCTACGTCGTCGACTTCGAGAACGTCTCCACCGTCGGACTGGAGTCGTCGCCGGTCGCGGACGCAGCCGCCGGGCTGCGCGCGAACGAGGCGCGCTACTTCCGGAACAAGTACGAGCACACGTTCACGGTCGGGACCGCGGAGGAAGAAGCGGCGGCGGTGGACCGGGTGGCGCGCATCCTGAAGGACGAGCGCGGCATCGTCATCGCGTCGCGTCCGCTCGAAGCGACCGACTTCGAGGTCGACGGGATCCGCATGACCTACGTCTTCTACGAGTCGGGCCTCTCGATCAACGTCATGTACACGCTGGCGGAGGGCGGCAAGCGCGCGGTCGGCTTCAAGCTCTCCGACGGGATGGACGTGCCGGAGGAGCTGTCGGCTTTCAAGTTCGCGCGCCAGCGGTCGAAGCTCGCGGGCACAATCCGCGGGTCCTACTTCGTGATCAAGAGCGAATACTGACGGTCCGGTCGCGGCGTCCCGCCCGGCCTCACAGGAGGCCACGGACGAACTCCCCGACGGTCGTGGACATGAGGTCGCGCACGCCCGCGGCACCCAGCGGCGAGGCCTTCGGCACCTTCATCCCGTGATCGGCGCCGGGCACCTCCACGATCCGGATGCGCGCATCCGCGCCGACTCCGGCTGCCCCGACCTCCGCGGCCAGCGCCGCCGCGCTCCCGAACGTGTCCCCGCCGCCCTGGAGCACCACGACCGGCACGACCGGTTCGAGCAGCTCTTCCAGCCGCGACGCATCCGGCTTTCCCGGCGGATGCAACGGGAACGCGAGACAGACCACTCCCGCCGCATCCACTGCGGCTGCGGTCCGGCAGGCCACGCGCGCGCCTGCGCTCCGGCCGCCCACGACGACCGGCAGCCCGGCCGCCAGCTCGCGCACCCGCGGCGCGGTCTCCGTCCACGCGATGTCCAGGGTCGCCGGGCGGGCCGCGACGCGCTTGCCTGCGACGCGCCACGGTTGCTCGTAACGGACGACGGTGATCCCCTCGGCAGGCAGCCGCGACGCCAGCACGGACAGGTCGACCGCGTCGATTCCGCCGCCCGCGCCGTGACCGAGCCACAGGACAGCCGCGGGGTGCTCGGCGGCGGAGACCGTCAACCGGCCGAGGCCGACGGACGTGGGGACATCGATCTGCATGTCGACGACGCTACCGGGTCCGCCCTCGTACCGGCGGGGGAGGGATCGGCCTGTGGAGAGCCCGTTCCTGTGGAGGGATTCCGCACACCTCGTGCCCTCACCGTCCAGAGCACCCTTGCTTCCGGCGCCGCGCGGGCGGACCATGGAAGTGGCGAAGCGGGCGCCACGGGTCGGATGGGGAAGATCACGATGGTCGCAGACTCACGGGTGTGCAGGGCGTGCGGAGGGCCGATCTCCGCCGAGCGGCGATTGGTGCCGACGTCGCGCGGTTCATGGGCAGTGGTGGCGGTGCCGGTGGGCTGCCGCAATCCGCTGTGTCCACTGTCGGGGACGGAGCAGCGCACCGCTCCGCCGGGGAGCGCCACGCTCGTCGCCTGACAGGCGAGAGACGAGAGGCGTGCGGCACGCGCGGCCTCACTCCACCGGCGCACCGGTCCGGACGGTCGTCACGCCGTCGAGCGCGGCCAATTGCGCGGCGAGCAGCTGGGTGTCGGCTGCGCTCGCACGGATCCGCACGCGGAGCTCGACGCCGTCAGGCCCCGTCGTCCGCCGGAGATCGTGGATGCTCGCCCGGGGGCCGGCGGCCTCGCACACGTCGACCACGCGCGCGAGCGTCTCGCCGCTGGTCGACGCTCGAACCGTCAGGACGGTCACGGAGGTCCGGCGCAGGACCCGCTCGGCGGTCGGGAGCGTTCCCACGGCGATCAGGTGCAGCAGCGTCCCGGCGACCGCGATCACCGGGAGGCCGGCCCCGCAGGCCATCCCCACCGCGGCCGTGACCCAGATGGATGCGGCGGTCGTCAGTCCCACCACGTTTCCACGGTTGACGAAGATGACGCCGGCTCCGACGAAACCGATGCCGGTCACCACCTGCGCAGCGATGCGGGACGGGTCCGTCGTGGGCAGCCCCAGCGGTGCGAAGCCGTACGCCGAGACGAGGGTGAACAGGGCGGACCCCAGGCCGACCAGGATGTGCGTCCGCAGCCCCGCGCTCTTCAGCCGGCGCTCGCGCTCCACCCCGATGACCGCCGACAGCACGAACGCGAGGAGGAGCAGCAGCAGCTGCGTCCAGAGTTCCGTCCCACCCAGCCAGAGGGCCATGCGGGGAGTCTAGGTTCGTCGGGCCTCCCGGCGCACCGCACATCTGCGGCCACCGGGGAGCCTCATCCCTCGGCCGGCTGCGTCGCCTGCTCCGCGCGACCTCGCCCCGGGCGCACGAACACGAGCAGCGCCAGGTGCACCAGCGCCAGCACCGTCGCCACCCCGACGGCCACCAGCCAGCTCCCGGCCGAGGTCCCGCCGCTGAACAGCAGACCGAGCACCGTGGTCGCGACGATCGCGCCGACGTAGCGCGAGGTCTGGAAGATCCCCGCCGCGACGCCGCTGTCCTCCGGGCGGGCCGCCGAGAACAGCGCCTGGTTCATCCCGATGCTGACGACGCAGTAGGGGATGCCGAGAGCCGCCGTCAGCAGCAGCACGGCCCACGGAGCCGTGGTTGCGGCGGCCACAGCCAGCAGCGCGGCGCCGACGACCAGGGCGATCGCTCCGGTGATCAGTGTGGGCCGCAGGCCCGCCGCCTCGATCGCGCGGGCGGCGAGAGGAGTGACGACGATCGTGACCGCCGCCAGCGGGAACATCAGCAGCCCGGCGACGCCCGCACTGTAGCCGCCGTGCGTCTGCAGGTATTGCGGAAGGCCGAAGAACGCCGAGTAGTACACGACGTTGAAGATCGCGAACGACAGGTAGACGAGCAGAAGCCGCCGGTTCGCCGCGAGCAGGCGCAGGTCGAGGAACGGGTGGGAGGTGCGCAGCTCGCGCCAGACGAACAGCGCGCCGGCTACCGCGCAGACGGGCAGCAGCCACCACAGAGGCCGCGGGTTCAGGTCGAGTAGGAAGACCAGCAACGACGTCAGCGTGGCGATGAAGAGCAGGATGCCCGGGATGTCCGATTCCGCGAGCGTCCGGGCCAGAGGCGTCCGCTCGCGAGCGGCGTCCCGCGGAGCGTACAGCCACGCTCCCGCGAACGCGAGCAGGGCCAGCGGCACGTTCACCCAGAAGATGGACTGCCAGCCCAGGAAGGTGATCAGCGCACCGCCGAGCACCGGCCCGATGGCCGCGCCCGAGGTGTTGGCGATCTGGATGCGCCCCAGCAGCCGCGGCGTGCCGACGCCCGAGTCCCGCGAGAGCGGACGCAGCATGGCGATCGCCGACGGGAAGGCGGTCGCCGTGCCCACCGCGAGCGCCACCCGCCCGGCGCAGACGGCGGCGAACGATCCCGCGAACGGTGTGGCGGCGCACGCGAGCGCCACGACGAGCATCCCGAACAGGAAGAGCCGGCGTGGGCCGAACCGGTCGGCCAGGCGCCCCATCAGCGGCTGGCCTGCGGCGGACGCCAGGTAGAAGGAGGTGATCACCCAGGTGACCGCGGTCACATCCACGCCGAAGTCGTGCTGCAGCGGCACCAGAGCCACAGCGATCATCGACGAGTTCAGCGGATTGAGGAGCGTGCCGAGGCTGAGCACGGCCACCGCGGCGCCGGTGCGCGGGCGTCGGGGATCGGCGGGGGGAGTCACTCAGGCAACGCTACCCGCGCGGGAGCGGACGGCCGTCGCGCCTTCGGTTCAGTCGCGGAGGTCGTCCGTGGTGACCGGGACGGTCGAGCGGTAGGGGTAGGCGGGCATGGACGAGTACTCCTGCTCGTCGGCCAGCTCGTACACGTCGTAGGCCAGGGCTCCAGCGAACGTGGTGGCGACGCGGATCTCGCCCGGCGGGCATCCACCGATCAGGGGAACGACGACGACGCTGTCCAGAGTCCGGCCGTCCTCGTAGAGGAGGGCCGCTTTGATGGTTCGCGTGAGAGCGTCCATGTTCGGACTTTACGGCGGTGCACGCACTGCTGACTTGACGGCGCGCGGTCGTTCCGAGAAAGTGTTGACACCAGGGAGGGAGTCGCGTGGGAACGCTGATCTACGACGGTGCGGACGGCTTCACGTTCGACGACCGGGTGCTCGCGCACCTGCAGGCGGTCATCCAGACGAAGTTGCGCCGCCGGGAGGGCTTCCTGCTGATCTGGATGGACCGGACGGCCGGCCCGGAGGCGATACTGCGGTCGATCTGGCTGGACCCGTCGATCTCCCTGCAGTTCGTATTCGCGAAGCCCGTGCTGCCGGAGCTGAACCGGGACTGGCTGACCATCCTCAGCGAGCGTGCGAACAGCAACTCGGGGCTGATGCTGGAGGATGAGCTGCGCGCGGAGATCCGCGAAGAGATGCCGCAGGGCAGCTACCGCGAGAGCAAGGCGAAGAACGGGAAGCGTCAGAACGGGGCATGAGGTGGGCACGCTCATCTACGGCTACTCGTCCCAGAAGTACGACTTCGACGACCGCACGCTTGCGCACGTCAAGATGGCGCTCGTCACCAAGCTGCGGAGGCACGAGAGCTTCCTGCTGAACTGGCAGTTCCCGGCGGAACTGGGCGGCGGCCGTGTCAGTCTCTGGATCAGCCGCGAAGTCCCGATGGCCTTCGTGTTCAGCAGCAGCCGGCCCGCGAAGCTGAACGAGCGGTGGATGGAGGCACTCCTGCAGTCCAGCCAGCGCACCGGGGGCATGGTGATCATCTCCGAGCAGGAGGCAGAAGGACTGCATCCCGGCGCCTGAGCTAGGGGAGCAGCGCGAGCTTTCCGCCCGGGTGCCCGTCCGCCAGGAAGGCCAGCGCTTCCTGCGCCTCCGCCAGTGGATACGTGCGGGCGATCGGAACCTGCAGCCGACCGCTGCCGGAGAGCTCGAGCAGGCGACCCCGGGCCGCGTCGCGGAACGCCTGGCTTTCCGGCTGCGCCCCGAAGACCGCGAGGATTCCCTCCTGCTCGGCGCGCTGGGCGTCGACGATGGTCACGATGCGCCGACGGTCGGGGACCAGCTGCAGCGAGACGTCGATCGCTTCGGAGGTGCCCACGGTGTCGAGCGCCGCAGCGATCGGCCCCTGGGCGGCCTCGACGGCGCGCTCGGCTAGGCCCGGTCCATACGCGATCGGCACTCCGCCGAACCGGCGCACCCGCGCGAAACTCTGCTCCGCCGCTGTGCCGATCACCCGGACCCCGAGTTCCGCCGCCTGCTGCAGGATGCTCACGCCGACGGCACCGGACGCCCCGTGCACGAGGATCGTCTCGCTGGCGCGCACGTGCGTCACGTCCAGCATCTGAGCCGCCGTCGTTCCCACCAGGAGGAGGTTCGCGGCCTCCTCGTCGGCGAGCCGCTCGGGCTTGGCGAACACATCCTTGGTCGCGACCGTGACCTCGGTCGCATACCCGCCCTGGATGCGGTACGCCACCACGGCGTCACCCACCGCGCCCCCTCCGGAAGCGATCTCGGTGTCGGGCCCGATCGCGGTGATGACGCCGGCGACCTCGTAGCCGATCGGCACGGGTAGCTCCAGACCGGGGCGCGGAGCCGACACGTGCTTGTAGTCCGCCGGGTTCACACCCGCGGCGCGAACCGCGACGGTGACCTCTCCCTGCCGGGGTTCAGGTGTCTCGACCTCCGCGAACTCCCACGTCTCCGGTCCACCCCACCGCGTCGCTCTCCACTGTCGTGCCATGGCCGCAGTCAACTCCGGCCGGCTGTGTGCGGGCTCAAGAAGTGTGCCGGCTCAAGAAGTGCGCCGCCTCACGAAGCGGAGACCCGATCCGTGGCCCGGCCGCTGTGCCGTGCCCGCCGCGGCCGAGTGGGGGCGAGGCGGAGCATCTGCGCGGTCGAACTGTCGTCGAGCTCCACCAGGTCGCTGCGCGACTTGATGAAGTCGCTGAACGACCGGTAGCCGAGTGCCTTCTCGCTGAAGGACGGGTCCATCCGCTTCATCTGGCCTTTGACGGTCGAGCTGTGCAGCCACGGAGAGTCGTCCTTCTCGTGGCCCAGCTGCATGGCGCGCGCGAGCAGGCGCGTCGCGACGTGCTGCGGGTCCTCCGCCTGCTCCTCCTCGTCGGTGTCGACGTCCGCTGCCGCGGACCGCCGGCGGCCGCCGCGCTTGGGGCGCTCGGCGGGTTCCGGTGTCTCGTCGCCGCCTGCCACCTCGCCGGCCGCGGCCGCATCGCCGGAGTCGCCGACGCCGGTCACGGCAGCTCCATCGGCTACGGCGCCGGCGGCGGCTCCATCTGCAGCGGAACCTTCGGCGGCAGCCGCCGCCTTCGCTCCTCGCCGCGAGCGGCTGCGGGCGGGTGCCGCGGTAGCGGTCGCGGCGTTGCCGTGCGCAGCGACGACCTCGGCGTCACTGCCCTCGACCTCGCCGATCTCCAGCTCCTCGGCGTCGGCGGCCTCGTCCCGGGCGACCCCGGGCAGGTCGTCGTAGCTGACGAACTCGTCGCACGCTGCGGCGAGAGACTTCGCGGTGGATCCGGCCACGCCGATCCCGATGACGTACCGGCCGAGCCGCTTCACCCGCTGGGCCAGCGGCACGTAGTCCGAGTCGCCCGCCACGATCACGACGTGCGTGAGTTCGGGGAGACGGAAGGCGTCCTCCACTGCGTCGACGGCGAGCCGGATGTCGGCGCCGTTCTTCGCGTACGCGGCAGCCGGGAACAGCTGCACGAGGTCGACCGCCCGGCCGACCAGCTGGCCGCGGTACTCGGCGTTGACCGCCGACGACCAGTCGGCGTAGGCGCGGGTGAGGACCAGCGTGCCGAAGGACGAGGCGAAGTCGATCACCGCGCCGAGGTCGACGCGCGCTTCGGCCAGCTTCTCGGCGAATCCCGTCTTCGGCTGGCTGGAGCTCGACTTCGGGCGGTCGCGCATGTACGTGCCGCGACCGTGCACCTGGTCGTAGCGCGAGATGACGATGTTGTCGAAGTCGATGTAGACAGCGACGCGGCCGTCTCCGGGTTCACTCATGCTGCCACGATATCCCGCGCCCGCCTCGGTGGAGTCGGGCGGGCGCGGGATGGGGAGGACCCGGAGGCTGTGGACGACGCCGCGCGCACACGCCGATCCCGGCGCGGACGGTCAGCCGCGGACGTAGCGATCGGCAACGTTCAGAGCCGCGTCGATCGCCGCCAGCCCGCGCCGCAGCTCGTCCTCGGAGATGACCAGCGGAGGCGCGACGTGCACCCGGTTGAAGTGCGTGAAGGGCCACACCCCGGCCGCTTTGCACGCCGCCGCGACCTCCGCCATCGGCGCCGCATCCGATCCCGCCGCGTTGAACGGGACGAGCGGTTCGCGCGTGTCGCGGTCCCGCACCAGCTCGAGCGCCCAGAACAAGCCCCGTCCGCGCACCTCGCCCAGCGAAGGATGCCGGTCGAGCCACGAGCGCAGCTCCGGCTCGACGACGCGCGAGCCCAGGTCTCGCACCCGCTCCAGCACGCCGTCGCGCTCGAAGACCTCGAACGTGGCGACCCCGGCCGCGCACGCGAGCGGGTGCCCGGAGTAGGTCAGCCCGCCCTGGAACGCCACGTCGTCGAAGTACGACGCGATCTCGTCGGAGATGACGACGCCGCCGAGCGGCACGTAGCCCGAGTTGACGCCCTTGGCGAAGGTGATGAGGTCGGGGACCACACCGAACGCATCCACCGCGAACCACTCGCCGACCCGGCCGAAGCCGACCATGACCTCGTCGGCGATGTACACGATCCCGTAGCGGTCGCACAGCTCGCGGACGCCGGCGAGATAGCCCGGCGGCGGAACGAGCACACCGTTCGTCCCGACGATCGTCTCGGCGATGATCGCCGCGACGGTGGTGGCGCCCTCCAGCACGATCACGTTCTCGAGGTGCTCGAGGGCGCGCTGCGTCTCCTCCTCGGGCGTCGTCGAGTGGAAGGCGCTGCGGTAGGAGTACGGCCCGAAGAAGTGCGCCACGGACGGGTCGCTCGGCTCGTTGGCCCACCGCCGCGGGTCGCCGGTGAGCGCGATCGCGGTCGCGGTGCCGCCGTGATACGAGCGGTACATCGACAGGACCTTCTGACGCCCGGTCACCCGGCGCGCGAGGCGGACGGCGTACTCGTTCGCATCCGCTCCGCCGTTGGTGAAGAACACCTTGTTCAGGGTGCCGGGTGCGACGTCGGCGATGCGGCGGGCCAGCTCCCCGCGCACGTCGTTCGCCATCGACGGCTGGATGGTCGTGAGCCGCCCCGCCTGCTGCTGGATGGCCGCGACGAGGTCCGGATGCTGGTGGCCGAGGTTCAGGTTGACCAGCTGGGAGCTGAAGTCGAGGTAGGCGTTGCCCTCGTAGTCCCAGAAGGTCGAGCCTTCGCCGGCGGCGATCGGGAGCGGGTCGATCTTCGCCTGCGCACTCCACGAGTGGAAGACGTGGGTGCGGTCGTCGCTGCGCACCTGCCGCTCGGCCGCAGCGTCGCCGAACGCGTGCTCGACGCCGTTCCGATCGACGTAGCCCGTCCGCGAGTCTGCGGCGGTCTGGATGGTGTCGGTCATTTCTCTGCGCCTTCGATCAGGAGTTGCCGGGGAACGAGAGCTCGATGCGCGAGTGCACCGGGTCGGGCCACCGCGTGGTGACCACCTTGCTCCGCGTGTAGAAGTGGAACGACTCGGGACCGTAGATGTGCGAGTCACCGAACAGCGAGTTCTTCCAGCCGCCGAACGAGTACGCACCGACCGGCACCGGGATGGGGACGTTGATGCCGACCATCCCGACCTCGACCTCGAACTCGAAGCGGCGGGCGGCGCCGCCGTCGCGGGTGAACAGCGCCACGCCGTTGCCGTACGGGTTGTCGTTGATGAGCTCGATCGCCTCGTCGAAGGTGTCGACGCGCACGACCGACAGCACAGGCCCGAAGATCTCGTCGTCGTACGCCTTCATCCCGGGCTTCACATGGTCGAGCAGGCTGACGCCGACGAAGAAGCCGTCGCCGTCGAAGGTGCGCTGGGTGCCGTCCTCGACGACCGTCGCTCCTTCGGCGGCCGCGCCGGTCACGTAGGAGGCGACCTTGTCGCGGTGCTCGCGCGTGATCAGCGGGCCCATCTCGCTCGACGCATCCGTACCGGGGCCGATGCGCAGAGCATCCAGTCGCGATTGGATGGCGGGAACCAGCCGGTCGCCAACGTCGCCGACCGCGACCAGCACGCTCACGGCCATGCAGCGCTCGCCGGCGGAGCCGTAGGCGGCCGAGACGGCGGCGTCCGCGGCGGCGTCGATGTCGGCGTCGGCCAGCACCACCATGTGGTTCTTGGCGCCGCCGAGGGCCTGCACGCGCTTGCCGTTGCCGGAGGCGCGCTGGTAGATCGAGCGGGCGATCGGGGTCGAGCCGACGAACGAGACGGCGGAGACGTCGGGGGAGTCGAGGATGGCGTCCACCGCCTCCTTGTCGCCGTGCACGACGTTCAGCACGCCGTCGGGCAGGCCGGCCTCGCGGAACAGCTGCGCGAGGAAGACGGAGGCGCTCGGGTCCTTCTCGCTCGGCTTCAGCACGACGGTGTTGCCGCACGCGATGGCGCTGGCGACCATCCACAGCGGGACCATCACGGGGAAGTTGAACGGGGTGATGCAGCCGACCACGCCGACCGGCTGCTTGACGCTGTGCACGTCGATGCCGCTCGAGACCTGCTCGCTGAACTCGCCCTTCAGCTTGTCGATGAGGCCGGAGGCGAACTCGACGTTCTCGAGGCCGCGTCCGATCTCGCCCGCAGCGTCCGAGAGCACCTTGCCGTGCTCGCTGGTGACGATGGCGGCGAGCTCGTCCCGGCGCTCGGTCAGCAGGTGGCGGAGGCGGAAGAAGACGTCGGCGCGCTTGGTCAGACTGGTGGCGCGCCAGGCCGGAAAGGCGGCGCGCGCGGCCGCGATGGCCCGTTCCGTCTGGGCGGCGTCGGCGAGGGCGACGTCGTGCTGGCGCTCGCCGGTGGCCGGGTTGAAGACCGGGCCGGTGCGGAGCTCCAGGGTGTGCTCGGCGGGCGTCTCCTCGCCGGCGATGAAGTGGCGGATCAGGGCCACGGGGATCCTCCTCGCGGTTTCGCCGGACGTTCTGCCCGGCGGTGACAGTAGGCTTACATCCCCATGATCACAGAGCGGAGGGGCGCGAGCGATGGCAGATCGTCGGGACCCGGCCACGGGTCGAACAGTCCGTCCGGAAGCGTCGGCGCCGGTGACATCCGTGCTTCCGACGATCCGCGAGGTGCTGCGGATGGAGCCGGTCGCGGGCGCGCTGCCCGAGGTCGTGACCGGCCGGGACCGGCTGGATGCGCCCGTGCGCTGGGTGCACGTCGCCGAGACCGCGGAGGCGGCACGGCTCGGTTCGGGCGGCGAACTGCTGCTCGCGACGGGCGTCGGCTGGCCCGCTGAGGACGCGGCCCTCCGGCGACTCGGACGGGTGCTGATCGAGGCGGAGATCGCCGGCCTCGTGCTCGAGCTGGGACCGCCGATGCCCGCTGCTCCGGCCGCGCTCGTCGACGAGTTCGCGGCGGCCGGGCTGCCGTTCGCGGTGCTGCACCGGGAGGCGCGCTTCGTGGCGATCACGGAGGCCGTGCACTCCCGGATCATCGCCGAGCAGATGGCCGCGCTGCGCGCGCGGGACGACATCCACGCCCTGTTCACCGACCTCAGCCTGCGCGGGAGCCCGGCCGACTTCATCGTGGAGCAGGCGGCGCGCGTCCTCGGCTCGCCGGTCGTGCTGGAGGACACCAGCCACCGTGTGATCGCCGCCGCCGGGGAGCTCGGCGAGGCGGAGACCCGCGGCGCGGAGCTCAGCGGCTGGGAGCAGCGCTCCCGCGCAGCGCACCGGTCGGGGGACGGCGACTGGACGATCGTGCCGGTCGAAGCGAGGGGGATGCGCTGGGGCCGGCTCGTCGGGCTTCCCGGGGAGCCGCATCCCGCCGGCCGGACGAACGTGCTCGAGCAGGCGGCGGTGGCGCTCGCGCTCAGCCGGCTGTCCGATCGCGACGAGGACGAGTGGACGCGGCGCAGCCACGATGCGCTGCTCGCGGCCCTGCTGGGTCGCCGGTTCTCGGGGGACGGCGGCATCACGGCCCGCTTCGAGGCGGTCGGGCTCCCCATCGTCGGGCGTCCGGTCGCCGGGGCGGCCGTGCGCCTGCGGTCCGGGACGCTGCCGGTGCCGGCTACGGCGCGCGCGGTCGAGGCGGCGCGGTCGGCGGGTGTGGATGCGGTCGCCGGGCGGCATCCCGAGCAGGCGGGGACGCTCGTGGTCGCGGTCTCCGGCCGCCCGGGTGCCCGGCTCGACGACGCGGTGTTCCAGGCGATCGCCGAAGCCGCCGGATCCGTTCGGCTCGACGACCCGGCGACCGTCGTCGCCGTGGGGTCGGACGCGCGCGGGATCACCGGGCTGCTGTCGTCGCTGGAGGAGGCGGTCGAACTGGCGACGGGAGCGCCCACACCCCCCGAGGCGCGCCTCGGCCGCCGGCCGGTGGTGCAGCGCGTGCAGCACCGTCCGCTGCTCCGGCTGGTCAACGCCCTGGGCAACGACCCGCGGATGCTGGAGCACACGGAGCAGATGCTGCGCCCGCTCATCGAGCACGACCTCGCGACCGGCGGCGACCTGGTGGAGGTGCTCCGGGCGTACCTCAGCCACCCCGGCAACCGCACCCGCGCCGCCGCCGCGAGCCATCTGTCCCGGTCGGTCTTCTACCAGCGCATCGCCCTCATCGAAGAGCTGCTCGGGATGGACCTGGACGAAGGCGAGACCGTCGCGGCGCTCCACGCGGCCGTTCTGGCGCGCGGTCGGACGTCCTCCCGCTGACCGCCGGCGTCCGTCCCGTTTCTCGATTTGCGCCAAATCGTGGTTCTGCGCCCCGCAGAACCACGATTTGGCGCAAATCTTCCGTCAGCAGCTTGGGAGAGGCCGCGGCCGTCAGGAGTCGAAGCCGAGGCCGACCGCATCCAGCGTGCGCAGGAAGGCGTTGCGGTGCCCGGACCGGTGGTCGGCCTGGTCGAGCGACCACCGGGTGAGGTTGATGCCGAGGGATGCCGCCGGCTCCGGCGGGAACGGGATCGGGCGGCTGCGCACCATCTCCAGCTCGGTCCGTTCGGTCGTCCGACCGGCGAGCAGGTCGAGCATCACCTTCGCGCCGAAGTGCGTCGCGGCGACGCCCAGGCCGGTGTAGCCCGCGGCGTACGCGACGCGTCCCTCGCGCGCCGAACCGAAGAACGCGCAGAACCGGCTGCAGGTGTCGATCGCGCCGGCCCACCGGTGCGTGAACGTCAGGCCCTCGAGCTGCGGGAAGGTCGTGAAGAAGTGGCTCGCAAGCTGCCGGAAGGTCTCCGGACGGTCCTCGTACGCGGAGCGGACGCGGCCGCCGTAGTGGTACACCGCGTCGTAGCCGCCGAAGAGGATGCGGTCGTCGGCGGTCAGCCGGTAGTAATGGAACTGGTTCGCCGAGTCGCCGATGCCCTGCCGCCCCATCCAGCCGATCGACTCCCGCCGTGATGCGCTGAGCGGCTCCGACATCAGGACGTAGTCGTACACGGGGACGGTTGCGAGGCGGTTCCGGCGCAGCAGGCTGGGGAACACGTTCGTCGCGAGCGCCGTGCGCTGCGAGCGGAGGGTCCCGGTCGGGGTCTCCAGTTCCGTCCCGTCGCCGATGCCCTCCACCGGGCTGCGCTCGAATATCTCGACGCCCGCCTCCACGCAGGCGCGTGCCAGTGCCCGCGCGAGCTTCGCCGGGTGGACGAGGGCCGAATCCCTGTGGCGCAGCAGTCCGGCCTCATAGCTGGGGGAGTGGACGAGCGACTGCACCGCATCCCGGTCGAGGAAGGTCGCGTCCGGGCCCGCCGCCTCGCGGAGCCACTCCACCTGGTGCGGCTCGGTGGCGACATCCAGGCCGCCGTTGCGCTCGAACTCCGCGTCGAGCCCCAGCTCGGCGACGGTCGCCTCTATCTCGTCGAGGTTCTGCATCCCGAGCCGCTGCAGGACGTCGAACTCGCTGGGCCAGCGGGAACGGCCGTTCTCGTCGCCGTGGGTGAGGCTGGCCTCGGCGAAGCCGCCGTTGCGCCCGGAGGCAGCCCATCCGATCCTCCGCCCCTCGACGAGGACGACCCGGGCCGACGGGTCCTCGCGCTTCGCCAGCAGCGCCGTCCACAACCCGGTGTAGCCGCCGCCGACCACGGCCAGGTCGCAGCTGACGTCGCCGCGGAGCCGGGGGTAGTGGTCGCCGGGCGCGTCCTCCGTCCAGAACACCGCCTGGCGGGCGGGGGCGAGGGCGTGTCGGACGACCGCGTCGTCGGGTCGTCGCCGCTCGAAGACGGTGCTGGTCCGGGATGGGCTCACGGCCACATTCTGCCGGACGCGCCCGCACCCGTTCGTCGGGAAAGCCGGGACGCTCCGTGCATTCCGTCCGGCGCCGGTTCGGGATGCACGATGCTCGAGGTACGCCGAGCGCGCGAACAAGTAATGTTGGCCGCGCACCAAGGAAGGGAGGCGGCCGTGAGCAACGGAGCGGGGCGCGTGACGATCGCGGGGCTGGCCGACCAGCTGGGGCTGTCGAAGGCGTCGGTCTCGTACGCGCTCAACGGGCTGCCGGGTGTGAGCGAGGAGACGCGGGAGCGGGTGCTGGCCCTCGCCGAGCAGCTGGGATGGCATCCCAGCTCGTCCGCGCGGGCACTGTCGCGTGCGCGCTCGGACACGATCGGCATCGTCCTGCGGCGGGATCCGGGGCTGCTCGGCGCCGAGCCGTACTACATGAGCCTGCTTGCGGGCGTCGAGAGCGAACTCTCGGAGACGGGCCAGTCGCTGCTGCTCCGGATGGTCGGGGCGGACACCGGCCAGGAGGTCGCGGCGTACCGGCGCTGGAGCGCCGAGGCCCGGGTGGACGGAGTGATGTTGTTCGACATCACGTTCGAGGACCCGCGCCCGCAGCTGCTGGAGGAGCTCGGGCTCGCCTACGTGCTGCACGGCAACCGCGAGACCATCGCGCCCGGGAAGGTGCTGCTCTACAACGCCCGGGCGGACGCGGGTCTGCTGGTCGGGCACCTCGCCTCGCTCGGCCACCGGCGCGCACTGCACATCGCGGGTCCCGCCGAGTTCGAGCACGAGAAGGACCGCCGCGACTCGGTCGCCGACCACGGGCGTGAGCTCGGGCTGGAGTTCGTCTTCGCCCCGTCGGACTACTCGATGGAGGCGGGGGAGCGGATCGCCGCGTCGGTGGTGGGCGACGATCCGTCGATCACCGGGGTGCTCACGTCCAACGACCTGCTGGCGCTCGGCGCCCAGACGGCGCTCACCCACGCCGGGCGCGAGGATGTGGCGATCGTCAGCTGGGACGACTCCCTGCTCTGCCGGCTGGGGACGCGTCCCATCACCGCCCTCGACCGGTACCCGGAGGAGCAGGGCCGGAGGTCGACGCGCCTCCTGCTGGACCAGCTGGCCGGCAAGCCCGCGTTCGACCGGCGCGCCCGGCCGAGCCGGCTCGTGCCGCGCGCCACGAGCCTCCGCGCGCCGCAGCCCGCCGCGCGCTGACGCGCCGCTGCCCGCTGACCTGCGCTGCCCGCTGACGCGCCGCCCGCTGACGCGCCTTCCGCCACCACGGGAGGCCGGGCCGTCATTCGTCACGAATCGCGCACATTCGTCACGAATGCCGCCGATTCGTGACGAATCCCGCGGGGCGGGAACGTCGCCGAAGCGTTATCGAAAGCCGCCGGGCAGGCGGACGAGCCGGTATACCCTCGGACGAGGCGAAGTCAAGGATTGACACCTGAACCGGTTAAGTTAGGCTCAGCGTGGCGCTCCCGCGCTCGGCTCTCGCACCAGAGCCGGGATCGCCCCCCATCAAGAGACGAAGGAGTCACAATGAGGAAACGCGCCATTGCCGTCGCGGCAGTCGCCGCTGCGGTCTCGCTCGTGGTCGCGGGCTGCAGCAGCTCGGGATCCGGAGGGTCGTCCAGCGGGGCGACGCTCACCTACTGGGCCAGCAACCAGGGAACGAGCCTCGACAACGACAAGCAGGTCCTCACCCCCGTCCTGGACGACTTCACCAAGCAGACCGGCATCAAGGTCAAGCTCGAGGTCATCGGCTGGAACGACCTGCAGACGCGCATCCAGACCGCCGTCACGTCGGGCCAGGGCCCGGACGTCCTGAACATCGGAAACACCTGGGCCGCCTCCCTGCAGGCGACCGGCGCGTTCCTGCCCTTCGACGACGCCAACATGAAGGCGATCGGCGGCAGCGACAAGTTCGTCAAGGCCGCGCTCGCCACCGGCGGCGCCGAGGGCAAGCCGGTCACCAGCGTCCCGCTCTACGGTCTCGCCTACGGCCTCTACTACAACAAGAAGATGTTCTCCGACGCCGGCGTGCAGCCCCCGACGACGTGGGAGGAACTGGTCACCGACGCGAAGAAGCTCACCAACGGCTCGCAGTACGGCTTCTCGCTCGCAGCGGGCAGCTACACCGAGAACGTCCACTTCGCGTTCATCAACTCGGCCCAGAACGGCGGCGAGTGGTTCGACAAGAAGGGCAACCCGACGTTCGACAGCCAGGCGAACATCGACGGCATCAAGCGCTACCTCGACCTGATGCAGACCGACAAGGTCGTCAACCCGTCGAACGCTCAGTACGACAACGGTGTCCAGGCGGTCAACGACTTCGCCACCGGCAAGGTCGCGATGATCCTCAGCCAGAACAACGCCGACGCCTCCATCGTCGCCAACGGCATGAAGAACGACCAGTACGGCGTCGTGCCGTTCCCGGCCCCGGACGGCGGCAAGCCGATCGCCACCTTCATCGCCGGCATCAACCTGTCGATCTTCAAGAACACGAAGCAGAAGGATGCGGCCCTCAAGTTCGTCAAGTACATGACGAGCAAGGACGTCCAGACCACTCTGGGCAAGCCGTACGCCAGCCTGCCGGTGCTCAACGACGCCAAGGCCGTCTTCACGGACAACGCCGAAGAGGCCGCGACGTTCCAGAAGATCTACAACACCATGTCGAAGCCGCTCCCGCTGGTTCCCGCAGAGGACCAGTTCGAGAACACCGTCGGCAAGGCGATGAACGACATGTTCGCCAAGATCGCCACCGGCAGCACGGTCTCCGACTCCGACATCAAGACCGCGCTGAAGAACGCGCAGGACCAGGTCAAGCAGTCGCTGGGCGGCTGATCCCGGAGACCTGCTCTGCCGGGCGGGGCGCGACCGCATCCGCGGCTCCGCGTCCCGCCCGGTGACAGCCACACCCTGTAAGGAGACCCATGTCGACGACGACAGACGTCCGAGGCCCCGCCGTCACCGTGCCGGCTGCGGCCGCACCGCCCAAGCCGAAGCGCCGCCGCCCGAAGGGATGGTGGCTGCCGTTCATCCTGCTCGCGCCCGCGATCGTGTTCGAGCTCCTCATCCACGTCGTCCCGATGCTCACCGGCATCTGGATCAGCTTCCTGCAGCTCACCAAGTTCTACATCGCGAACTGGGGCGAGGCCCCGTTCGTCGGGCTGAAGAACTACGCCGTCGCCCTCGACTTCAGCGGCTCGGTCGGCCAGGGACTGCTCAAGTCCTTCTTCGTGACCGTCGGCTTCACCATCCTGGTCGTCGGCCTCTCCTGGGCGCTCGGGATGGCCGCGGCCGTCGCGCTGCAGGAGCGCTTCCGCGGGCGGGCGTTCTTCCGCACGCTGTTCCTGGTGCCCTACGCGCTGCCGCTCTACGCGGGCATCATCACCTGGAAGTTCATGTTCCAGAAGGACACCGGCGCGATCAACCACTTCCTGTTCGACAACCTGGGGCTTCCCGGCGACAAGCCGTTCTGGCTGATCGGCGGCAACGCCTTCTGGTCGATCGTCATCGTCGCGATCTGGCGGCTCTGGCCGTTCGCGTTCCTGATGCTGATGGCGGGACTTCAGTCCGTCCCCGCCGAGGTCTACGAGGCCTCCGCGGTCGACGGCGCCAAGCCGTTCCGGCAATGGCGTTCGATCACGCTGCCGATGGTGCGGCCGGTGAACGCGGTGCTGCTGCTCGTGATGTTCCTGTGGACGTTCAACGACTTCAATACGCCGTTCGTCCTGTTCGGGAGCACCGCCCAACCGCCGGGCGGCGACCTGATCTCGTTCCACATCTACAACGCGTCGTTCCTGACCTGGAACTTCGGCTCGGGCGCCGCGATGAGCGTCCTGCTGCTGCTGTTCCTGCTGGTCGTCACCGGCGCCTACCTGCTCGTCGTGAACCGGAGGAACCGCAATGCGTGAGACCCGCTCTTCCCACGTCTTCCGCTGGGTCACCATCGCCTTCCTGACCGTCTTCACGGTGGTGCCGCTGTACGTCATGGTCACCTCGTCGGTGAAGCCGCTGTCGGAGGTGCAGTCCGCGTTCACCTGGTGGCCGCAGACCTTCACCATCCAGCCGTTCATCGATATGTGGACGACCGTCCCGCTCGCCTCGTACTTCGTCAACAGCCTCATCGTGTCGAGCGCTGCGACGCTGATCTCGCTGGTGATCGCCGTCTTCGCCGCCTATGCGGTGTCGCGCTACCGGTTCAAGGGCCGCAACGTGTTCACCACGACGGTGCTGTCGACGCAGATGTTCCCCGGCGTGCTGTTCCTGCTGCCGCTGTTCCTCATCTTCGTGAACATCAACCAGGCGACCGGGATCCAGCTGGTTGGCACCCGCTGGGGACTCATCATCACCTACTTCACGTTCGTGTTGCCGTTCTCGATCTGGATGCTCGCCGGCTACTTCGACAACATCCCGCACGAGCTCGACGAGGCCGCCAAGGTGGATGGGTCGGGCCCGATGGGCGCGCTCTGGCACGTCGTCCTCCCGGCGGCCCGCCCGGGCCTGATCGCGGTCGCGATCTACTCGTTCATGACGAGTTGGGGAGAGGTGCTGTTCGCCTCCGTGATGACGACGGACGAGAACCGGACGCTCGCGGTCGGCCTTCAGCTCTACTCCACGCAGACGAACGTGTACTGGAACCAGATCATGGCGGCTTCGCTGGTGGTATCGGTCCCGATCGTGGTCGCCTTCCTGCTGCTGCAGCGCAACTTCGTCGCCGGGCTGACCGCCGGCGCGGTGAAGTGACGCGCGGCCCGCACCGCTTCTTCTTCAGCACTTCCTTCTGAAAGGCATCATGGATCGCCCCTCCCCGGTCTTGCAGGTCGACGACGCCCCTGTGGTGTGGCTCGGCGCCAACTTCTGGTCCCGCACCGGCGGCCCGCTCATGTGGACGCGCTACGACGCGGCCATCGTGCGCGAAGAGCTGCGCGTGCTGGCCGAGCACGGCCTGAACATGACGCGCTCCTTCTTCTACTGGCCGGACTTCCACCCGACCCCCGACTCGCTCGACGAGCAGTGCGTGGCGAACTTCGCCGACTTCCTCGACGCCCACACCGAGGTCGGGATGACGACGGTGCCGACGTTCCTGGTCGGGCACATGTCGGGGGAGAACTGGGACCCGGCCTGGCGCGACGGCCGCGATCTGTATCGCGACGTGTGGTTCGTGGGGCGTCAGGCCTGGTACGTCCGGGAGCTGACGGCGCGGTTCGCCGCGCATCCCGCGGTCGCCGGCTGGCTGCTGACCAACGAGGTGCCGATCTACGGCGGCGAGGCGCCGCGTCCCATCGTGGACGCGTGGGCGTCGCTGCTGGTGGATGCGGTGCGCGCGGGCGGCGGAACGCAGCCGGTCGCGGTCGGTGACGGCGCATGGGGGATCGAGACGACCGGGCACGACAACGGGTTCTCGGTGCGCGACCTGGCGAAGTTCACCGACTTCATCGGGCCGCACGTCTACCGGATGGAGACCGACCAGGTCCGCCAGCATCTGAAGGCCGCGTTCATCGCCGAGCTGTCGGCGACCGACGGCCTCCCGGTCGTGATGGAGGAGTTCGGTCTGACCAGCGACTTCGTCTCGGACGAGGGCGCCGCCTCCTACTACCGCCAGCTGCTCTACTCGACGCTGCTGGCCGGAGCGACCGGCTGGATCGCCTGGAACAACACCGACTACGACGATCTCGCGGACCAGCGGCCGTACTCGCACCATCCCTTCGAAATGCACTTCGGGATCACCGACCGGCACGGCGACCCCAAGCCGCCGCTGCTCGAACTGGCGCGCTTCGCCGCCGACCTCGCGGCGATCGACCTGCCGTCGGTGAAGCGGGCGCCGGTGGATGCGGCGCTCGTCGTCCCCTCGCACCTCGCCGAGGACTATCCGTTCACCAACGAGGACGAGCGGGCGCACATCGTAGCGACCGGCGAGCAGGCGTATGTGGCGGCGCATGAGGCGCACATCCCCGTCGCCGTGGTGCGTGAGAGGGAGGACGGCGGCCTGCCGACCGGGTACGGCCTGTACCTGCTGCCGTCGGTCAAGCAGTTGTGCGCGACCTCGTGGGAGCAGCTGGTGTCGCTCGCCCGGGACGGCGCGACCGTCTACGCGTCGTACGCGCACGGCCCGAGCGGCGTGCAGCGGGGGCCGTGGTGGGCGCACACCGAGGAACTCTTCGGCGTGCGGATGGAGAGCGCCTACGGCCTCGCCGAGCCGGTCGCCGACGACACCGTGGTGCTGCGGTTCACGGAGTCGTTCGGGCCCTTCGAGCCCGGGACCGAGCTGTCGTTCGCGGCGGCGGGAAACGAGAACGGACGCACGTATCTCCCGGTGCGAGCGACCTCCGGGCGCGTCGTCGCGGTGGATGCGCACGGCCGCCCGGCGATCGTCGTCAACGACCACGGTGCGGGGCGCGCGGTGCTGAGCACGTATCCGCTCGAGTACTTCGCGTCGGCGCAGGCCCGGGTGAACCCGGAGCAGACCTGGCGGCTGTACGACGCGCTGGCGACCGTGGCGGACGTCGAACGCGACGTACGCCTCGACGACCCGCTCGTCTTCGCCGACGCGCTCGTGCACGAGGACGGCCGCCGCTTCGTCGTCTTCGTCTCGCAGCACGAGACCGCGGTGACGCTGACCCCGTCGGTCGCGGGCGAGCTCCGGACGCTGGAGGGCGAGCCGTCCCCGTCGATCACGCTCGACCCGTACGGCGTCGCGGTGCTGGTACTCGTGGAGGACTGACGCGGCGCCGGCGCCGGCGGCGTCACGGTCGGGAGTCGAAACGAAGGGGTGCGGACGCGGTCTGCACCCCTTCCTTCACGCGTGCTGCTCGAGGTACTGCTTGAGCACGACGCCGTGGTCGAGCTCGGGGTCCCGGGCGCCGACCAGGAGGGTGACGGTCGGATGCTCGTCGCCGATCCGGCGGAGCTCGGCCACGGCCGGGTTGCCGTCGAGCTCCTTCTCGTAGCGGGTGCGGAACTCGTCGAAGACCTCCCCCTCGGCGGCCGCGTCGTGATGGAACCACCGGCGGAGCTCCGTCGAGGGCGCGACCTCCTTCAGCCACAGGTCGAGGGCGGCACGCTCTTTGCTGATGCCGCGCGGCCACAGCCGGTCGACGAGCACGCGGTAGCCGTCGTCGGGCGAGGCGGGTTCGTAGATGCGCTTCACGGTGAACACGGGATGCCTCCTCGGCGACAGTGTGGACCCGGCCGTCAGTGCGCGGCCAGCAGTGCGTCGATCTCGGCGGATGTCGGAGCTGTCGCCGGTCCCTCCCGCGTGACGGCGATGGCTGCTGCGGCCGAAGCGCGGCGTGCCGCCTCCATGACGCCCGCGCCCCTCGCGAGGGCGGCGGCCAGCACGCCACCGAAGGCGTCGCCGGCGCCGGTCGTGTCGACCGCCGTCACCGGGAAAGCGGGGATGTGCGCCGGCGCAGGGTCGCCGGTCGCGACCCAGCAGCCGGAGGCGCCGTCGCGGACGACCGCCACCCCGCCGTCCCGCAGCATGCCGCGCAGAGCTCCGGCCGCCGGTGCGGGATGCGCGTGGGCGCGGAGGACGCGGGCCTCGCGGGCGTTCGCACTGAGCAGGTCGGTTCGGCGGAGCACCGACTCGAGCAGCTCGGGGTCGAGGGCTCCGACGAGCGGAGAGGGGTCGAAGACCACCCGGGTATCAGGGTCGAGCGCGGTGAGCCACCCGGCGACCGCCGGACCGGACCCGGGATGGGCGAGGCTGTAGCCGGTGGCGTACACGATGTCTCCGGCGAGCGGCCGTACGGCGTCGAGGTCGGCGCGGCTGAGCATCCCCTCGGCGCCGGGCGCCGTGACGAACGTGCGCTCGGCGCCCGCGTCGACCAGGACGACGCAGTATCCGTTGTCCACCGTCTCCAGGGGAGGATTCGCCACCGAGATGCCCTCGCGCCAGAGCGCTTCCGCGACCACTTCGCCGAACGGGCCGGTGCCGGAGCGGCCGGCGAACACCACCTCGGCGCCGTCGCGCGCGGCAGCGGCCATGACGTTGAAGCCGCCGCCCGCCGCCATCCCGGACGATGCCGCGAGCACGTCGCCGCCGTGCTCGGGGAGCGCATCCACCCGCAGCAGCAGGTCGACGACGACCGTTCCGGTGAAGATCAGGCGTCCGTCAGCCATGTCGCCTCCTCAGCTGCAGCAGTCCGTCGACGAGGCGCTCCAACTCGATCCCGTTGACGCGGCGGACCGTCTCGACGGCTGAGCGCGGCCAGTCGGCCGCACCGGTCGCCCCCAGCACGGCGCCAGCCATCGCCGCGATCGTGTCGGTGTCCCCGCCGAGGGAGGCGGCGCGGCAGAGGGTGTCCCAGGCGGCGTCGGGGTCGGGATGCGCGGGCTCGCTGCCGGCGATGGTCGCGGCGACGAGCGCGAGGGCCGCGACGACCGACTCCTGGGCGGCGACGGACGTGCCGATCACCTCGGCCAGGGCGTCGTCCTGCTCGCGGGGCGCTCGGTCGAGGAGGTAGGGGATGGACCACTCCAGCCGTGCGGCGATGTCGCCACCCGCGACCCAGTGGCCACGACGCGCGCCCTCCCGTGCGGCCGCGACCGCCACATCCAGAGCCTCGGGGGTGTCCGCGCCGTCGATGCCCGCGCTTACGGCGGCGCCGACGGCGGCCGCGCTCGCGATGCCGATGGCGGTGTTGTGGGTGAGGGCGCTCACCGCCGCGACGGCGTCCACGAAGGCGCGGAGGGGTTCGACGGGTTCCGCGATGCCGACGGGCGTGATGCGCATGGCCGCGCCGTTCGTCGCGCCGAAACGGCCGGCCTCTTCTGGCGGCATGCCGTCCTGCAGCCGCTGCAGCGCCGCACGGGTGCTGGGGCCGAGCAGATCGAGCGAGCCGCGCGCCTCCATCGCCCGCTCCCAGGCGAGGAGTTCCGCCGCGAACACGGCGGGACTCACGGTGCCGCCTCCGTCGATCAGGAGGCGCGCGAGCAGGATCGCCTGCTCGGTGTCGTCGGTGATCGACCCGGCCGGCATGCCCGCCGCGATCTGCTGGTGGGGTCCGGCCGCGACGAGCCCGCGGATGCGCCCATGATCGGCGGCGATGCGCTCGCGCGACATCGACTGGGTGGGCATGCCGAGGGCGTCCCCGAGCGCCAGGCCCTGGAACGCGGCGAGGGCCCGCGCGCGTGCGGTGTCCCTCACGGCGCCGCCGGGAGTGCTCCGCGGAGCGACTCCGATCTGCGGCACGGTTCCGGGGCGGGAAGGTAGGGCACGTTCGACTCCTTGGGACCAGTCGTCCCATTCTGCTGCGAGAGCGCAGCCGGAGCTAGGGGTGGGTCGTCGCACCGCCGCGCCAGAGCCTCAGCTCGCCGTATCGGGGGGCCGGATCCGCGCGAGCGAGAGCACGCTGGCGAGCCCGTCCGCGGTTCCCGGCCAGTTGCGTTCGAGCGCACCGAATCCGGCGTGCTTGATCGCGAACCGTAGGGCGATCGCCGTGATGATCGCGTCGTCGGCGTACCCGATGACGGGGAGGAAGTCGGGGATGAGGTCGATCGGCAGCAGCAGATACACGAGGAGCGCCACCAGCCACCAGCGGGTCGCCCGCGGCACGGCGGGGTCGACGGCCAGACGCCGGATGAGTCGCACGACGTCCGGCCCCAGCCGCGCGATCGCGCGCCAGTCCGTGTCCCGGCCCGCCTTGCGCTGCTGGACCCAGAGCACGATGACCAGGATCAGCTACAGCAGGATCAGGCCTCCGACGACCCCGAGGACGACCTGCAGCCACCCGGGCAACTCCGGCTCTCCCTCGACGACTAGTGGGCGAACGCCGCTTCGCCCGCGGGGGAGTCGGCCGGCTTCCGCATGAAGAACGAGCCGACGACCGCGAACAGCGAGATGACCGCGCCCGCCATGAACGCCGCCCGGATTCCGCCGGCCTGCGCAGCGTCGACGCTCGCGCCGCCCGCCGCGAGTGCGGTCGACTGGAGCGTGAGGACGGCGATCAGGAGGGCGGTCCCTGCCGCGCCGCCGACCTGCTGGACGGTGCCGAGGATGGCGCTGCCGTGCGAGTACAGGCGCGGAGGAACCGCCCCGAGCCCTGCAGTGAAGAGCGGCGTGAACATCATGGCGAGCCCGAGGCTCATCACGACGTGCGCGGCGATGATCAGGCCCACCGGCGTGTTCTCGGTGACCATGCTCAGCGACCACAGCACCAGGCTGACCAGGATGGAGCCGGGCGCCACCAGGAGGCGCGGCCCGAACCGATCGTAGAGCCGCCCGACGAACGGCGCCGCGAGACCCATGATCAGCCCGCCGGGGAGCAGGATGAGGCCCGTCGAGAGCGTGTCGAGGTGTAGCACGTGCTGCAGGTAGAGCGGCAGGACGATGATCACGCCGAACATGGAGGCGGTCGTGATCGCCATGAGAACGATCGAGATCGTGAAGATCGGGAATGTGAAGGTCCGCAGATCGAGCAGAGCACGATCCCGGCGCTGCAGCAGCAGCTGACGGATGATGAAGGCGGCCAGCGCCAGGACGCCGACGGTCAGGGACCCCCACAGCATGAGCGGGCTGGCGGACGCGGCCCCGGACTCGCCGGAGAGCGTGAGCCCGTACACCAGTCCGCCGAACCCGAAGGCGGAGAGGATGACCGACAGCACGTCGATGCGGACCTTCTTCGTCTCGGTGACGTTCTCGACGAACTTCATGCCGATCAGCAGCATCACGAGCGCGATCGGCAGGACGATGAGGAAGATCCAGCGCCACGCGAGGAAGTTCAGGATGAGTCCGCCGATCGTCGGCCCGATGGCCGGCGCCACCGAGATGACGATCGAGACGTTGCCCATCGTGCGCCCGCGCATCGCCGGCGGCACCAGGGTCATCAGCGTGGTCATGAGCAGCGGGATCATGATCGCCGTGCCCGACGCCTGGATCACCCGAGCGGCGACGAGCACCAGGAAGCCCGGGGCGAGCGCAGCGGAGAGGGTGCCGAGCGAGAACAGCGACATCGCGGCGATGAACATCTGCCGTGTCGTGAAGCGCTGCAGCAGGATGCCCGTGATCGGGATGACGACCGCCATCGTCAGCATGAACGCCGTCGACAGCCACTGCGCCGCGAGGGCGTCGACGTGGAGGTCGTCCATCAGCTTCGGGATGGCGACGGCCATGATCGTCTCGTTGAGGATCACGACGAAGGTAGCTGCGAGGAGCAGCCAGATGACGCGCTGATCGCGCGGCGCGATGCGCGCGGGGGGCGCGGCTTGCCGCAGGGCTTCCCCGGCGTCGATCGACGGCACAGGTGAGGTCTTCTCAGTCACCGGTACAACCTATCGAGGGCCACCGACATCGTGGGTGTCGATCGTGTGAACTGTGGAGAAGTTCGCTCTCCGCAGAAGAGCGAACATTTCCGGCCTGGGCAGTTCCGAAGATTTGCAACCGAAGGGTTGCGCTAAGCATCCACACTGTGCAACTCTGAGGTTGCACAAGCCGCAGGAACGGCACGAACCGCATCCCGGAAGGACAACCGCAATGTCAGACAACCCGGCCTCCGTCATCGACGAAGAGGCGTTCACCGTCAGCCGCACCATCCACATCGCCGCGCCCGTGCACAAGGTGTGGTCGGCCGTCACCGAACCCGAGCACATCTCCCGGTGGTTCGGGCAGACGGTCCTCGACGGCTCGGGCCCTGGCGCTCGCGGAACCATGTCCTTCGACGGGTACCCCGACATCGCGATCGTGGTCGAAGAGCTGGACGAGCCGCGCAGCGTGTCCTACCGCTGGGGCGAGCCGGCGACCTCCACCGTCTTCACCTTCACGCTCGACCCCGACGCCGACGGGACACGGCTCACGGTCGTCGAGACCGGCTTCGAGCGCACGGACGCGCCCTCCGAGAACCTGGCGGACCACGCCATCGGCTGGGTGTCGGAGCTCGACAAGCTCGTCGCGCTGTTCGAGACGGCCGACACCGCCGTCGAGCGCGGCGCATGACCAGCGGGACGCTGGTCCCCGTGTTCGCGGCGCTCGGCGACGAGACCCGCTGGAGCGTCCTGGAGGCGCTCGGACAGGGCGACGCGTCGGCATCCGCGCTCGCCGATCGCCTCCCGGTGAGCAGGCAGGCGATCGCGAAGCACCTCGCGGTTCTGGAAGCCGTCGGGCTGGTGGAGCCGGTCCGGGTCGGTCGCGAGGTGCGGTACCGGGTGCTCGGCTCCCAGCTCAGCGCGACGGCACAGCGCCTGGAGCGGATCGGCGCCGAGTGGGACCGCCGCCTGGCCGCGATCAAGGAGATCGCCGAGACCCTCTGACGGGCCGCTGGAACACCGACGGAAAGGGGAGGACGTCCGCACGGACGCCCTCCCCTTTCGGCTCGAAGCTCAGACGCCCGATCCGCGTGCGTCGCTCTCGACGTCGATGCGCTCCTTGCGGACATCCTCGTTCACCGTCTCGGTGCCCGTGACCTCCTGCGCGTCGAGCCGCACCCGCTCCACCGGCACGGTCTCCTTCTCGACCACCGGGCGCTCCTCGTGAAGGACGACCTCGTGCTCCTCCTCGCTGATCGCGGGGCCGTCCAGGGCGTCCCCGACATTCGCGTCGGTGATCGGCTCACGCTCGACCCGGACCTCCTCGCGGGTGACGGGGACCTCGACCTGCTGGTTCTCGGTGACGACGTACTTGCGCAGCCGGGCGCGGCCGGTCTCGACACGCTCGGTGCCGACGTCGAGTCGCTCCTCGGATCGGGTCATGGCGTCGTCGGTCGTCGGGCCGGACGTATCGTACCCGTCGCTGCGCCCGGTGTCCGTCGTGCCCGCGCCGGCCACGCCCGCATCGGCCACGCCCGCATCGGTCACGCCCGCACCGGCCGTGGCCGATCCGGATGCTCCGCTGCCGTGGTAGTACGCGTACAGCTGGTCCTCCTCCTGCGGGCTCAGCTCGGCGTCGTCATCGATGCGCGGCGCGTCCTTGACCGTCGACTTCTCGTACGGGACGCGCAGGCCGTCTCCGTCCTCCACCGCATCCTCGAGCGGGACGAAGCTCTCCGATGTTCCGAACAGGCCGGTGCGCACCGAAGCCCAGTTCGGGCGTCCGGTGGACGGGTCCACATAGATCTGGCCGACGCTGCCGATCTTGTCGCCGTCGCGATCGATGACCTTCGCTCCGATCAGTGCTGCAATGTTGTTCTCGCTGATCATGTCGTTCTCCCTCGTGTGGTTGCGCTCGCCGCGGCGAGCAGGTGCCCCGCTCGGGCGGTCCCGTCGCCGGGACTCGCCGTGTCTAGCGACCGAGTCCCACCCGGTCGACACGACGGTGATAGCGCATCCCGGCGATCCCGCCCAGGACGGCGCCGCCCAGGCTCACGATCGCGACGATGATCGCCGTGATGATGCCTGTGACGGTGACGGATCCCTCGTTGAGCGGGATGCGCGGGAAACTGTTGAGGTTGCCCAGGATGTTGTACTGGCTGCCCAGGATCAGGCTCAGCACGGCGACGACCACCGCGATGACGACGGCCCAGAGCCAGACGGCGATGCCCTGCTTGGCGCCGTCGAAGCGCGCCATGCGCCCGGCGACGTAGCCGCCGCAGTAGTAGGCGACGAACAGGATGACGGCGAGCGCGATCGCACCGATGACGCCGACGGTCGAGGCGTTCTGGTTGGCCTGGTTCGCGGCCTTGTCGGCGCTTCCGCCCGCTGCGCCGAGTCCGACCGCTGCTCCCGCCGCGGCGACGAGCGCGGTCAGCAGGACGGCGGTGCCGGTGGCGGTCAGCCAGCCGAAGAAGGCGGAGCCGAACTTCATCCCGCCGAATTCGCTCTTCTCACGCTCCAGCACATCATTGCGCAGCGTGTGGGTGCGGTCGACGGGGACGGCTGCGCCGGTCGCGTCGCGGTCGTAGACGGCATCGCCCGGCTGTCGGTACTCCGGCGGTGGCGTTGAATCTGTCATGGCGTCCTCTTCCCGGATCTCCGCTGACGCGGTCCCTGTCGGTTGCCGAGGACGGTAAGCGGCAGGGAGAGGCGGGCACAGGAGGTTGATTTCCTAGTCCGGCTAGAGGAGCCTGTGGGTAACCTTCGTGACCAGAGGACGTCAGCCGCCGAGGCCGGCGACCGTTCGCACCGCGTCGCCCACCGCCGGTGCCACCGCCGCGAGCTGCTCGGCCGTCACCTCCGGTCCCCAGGAGAACCGAACTGCGGTGCGGGCGAGATCCTCCGGATACCCCAGCGCCAGCAGCACGTGGGACGCGTCCTCGCTCCCTGCCGCACACGCCGATCCGCTCGACGACACGACGCCTCGCCGTTCGAGTTCCAGCAGGACCGCTTCCCCGTTCGTCCCCGGGAAGACGAACGACGCCGTCCCCGGCAGCCGCGATGTCGGGTGCCCGGTGAGGGATGCGCCGGGCGCCGCCGCACGCACCGCCGCCACGAAGGCGTCGCGTGCGGCGGTCGCGGCCTCCGCACGCTCCTCCAGGCCGCGCGCGGTGAGTCGCGCCGCCGTCGCCAGCGCGACGGCTCCGGCGACGTTCTCCGTACCCGACCGCCGTCCGCGCTCCTGACCGCCGCCGTGAATGAGCGGCTCGAGCGGGATTCGCCCGCGCACGAACAGCGCGCCGACGCCCTTCGGCGCCCCGATCTTGTGGCCGGACACGCTGAGCGCATCCACCCCCAGTGCGCCGACGTCGAGCGGCAGCCAGCCGGCGGCCTGCACGGCGTCCGTGTGGAAGGGAACCGCGTGCTCGTGCGCGAGTGCGGCGAGTGCGGCGATCGGCTGCACGGTCCCCACCTCGTTGTTGGCGAGCATCACGCTCGCGAGCGTGGTGTCCGGCCGGAGCGCGGCGGCGAAGTCGTCGGGGGAGACCAGGCCGTCCCTGCCGACGGGGACGAACGTGGCCTCGAAGCCGTGCAGCCGCACGAGGTAGTCGACCGACTCCAGCACCGCCTCGTGCTCGATGCGGGTCGTCACGAGGTGCCGGCCGCGCGGATTCGCCAGCGCGATGCCCTTGATGGCGAGGTTGTCGGCCTCCGTCCCGCCGGAGGTGAACGTGATCTCGGACGCCCGGCAGCCGAGCCACGCTGCGACCTCCGACCGCGCGTCCGCGAGGGCGCGCGCCGCGGACTCGCCGACGGTGTGGTGGCTCGACGGGTTCCCGAAGTCGCCCGTCAGGTACGGCCACATCGCCTCCAGCACCTCCCGGCGGACCGGGGAGGTGGCGGCGGCGTCCAGGTAGATCACTCGACCACCACATCCAGTCCGAGGTCGAGGGAGCGGACGCTGTGGGTGAGGGCTCCGGAGGAGATGACGTCGACGCCGGTCTCGGCGATGCTCCGGACGGTCGCCAGGCCGACGTTGCCGCTGGCTTCCACGATCGCCCGGCCGGCGACCAAGGCGACCCCCTCGCGCAGCTCGTCGAGGGTGAAGTTGTCGAGCATGATCGTGTCGACGCCGGCCGCCAGCACCGGCTCGATCTGGTCCATCCGGTCGACCTCGACCTCGAGGTGCGTCGTGTGCGACAACTGCTCCCGCACCCGCAGCAGCGCATCCGTGACCGAGAGCCCGGTCTGCGCGGTGAGGACCGCGAGGTGGTTGTCCTTCGCCATGACCGCATCCGACAGCGAGTAGCGGTGGTTGTGGCCGCCGCCCGCACGGACCGCGTGGCGCTCGAAGGCGCGGAGCCCCGGCGTCGTCTTGCGGGTGTCGACGATGCGGGCGGAGGTGTGGGCCACCTCGGCGACGAAGGCGGCGGTGAGGGTGGCGATGCCGCTCATCCGCTGCACGAAGTTGAGGGCGACGCGCTCACCCTGCAGCACCGAGCGGGCCGGGCCGCTGACCGTGGCGAGGGCGTCTCCGGCCTCGAACGCGGCGCCGTCCGGCACATGGATGGTCACCTCGATCGCCGGGTCGGTCAGGGTCATCGCCGCGGCGAACACCTCACCGCCGGCGAAGGTCCCCGGTTCGCGCGCGACCAGGCGCGCGGTCGCGCTCGCCGCCTCCGGGATGAGGAGCTGGCTGGTCACGTCGCCCCAGGGCGCGTCCTCGACGAGTGCGGCCTGGACGGCGGTGTGGATGAGCTGGCGGGTCAGCATGCGGCGGGCACCTCGAGAGCGGTTCGGTGGGCGAGAAGGGAGGCGGAGGCGGGGAGCAGGACGGTGTGCGCCGGCTCGCCGGGCGCCGTCAGCGGGAAGTCGGAGCGGAAGTGCGCCCCACGGGACTCCTCGCGCGAGAGCGCCGCGGCGATGACGAGTCGGCCGAGGGTGAGGAGGTTCGCGTCCTCCCCGGGCGCCGGGTCGACGGTCGCGGCCAGCTCGGAAGCGGCCGCGGCCAGCCGTGCGCCGTCGCGGTGCACGCCGGCGGCGTCCCACATCAGCGCGCGCAGGCGGGCTCGATCGAAGGGCCGGGATGCGGTGGGCGCGGCATCGGCCGGCTCGGCGACGGCCGCATCCCGGGTCCACTCCGGTCCGTCCGTCCACGGCTCGTCGAGCGCCTCAGCCGCGCGGGTGCCGAAGACCAGCCCCTCCAGCAGCGAGTTCGACGCCAGCCGGTTGCCCCCGTGGGCCCCCGTGCACGCGACCTCGCCGACGGCGAAGAGCCCGGGGACGGAGGTGCGGCCGGACGTGTCGGTGGCGACGCCGCCCATCGCATAGTGCGCCGCGGGCGTGACCGGGATGGGGTGCTGCCCCCAGTCGTACCCGGCCGCGCGCGCGGCCGCATCGATGGTCGGGAAGCGCCGGGCGAGGAACGCGCCGCCGAGCACGGTCGCATCGAGGAAGACGGGCCGTCCGTTCTGCGCCGCCATCTCGACCGCGATGCCGCGTGCGACCACGTCTCGCGGCGCGAGTTCGGCATCCGGGTGCACGTCGAGCATGAACCGGTCGCCCGCGGCGTTGCGCAGGACAGCGCCCTCGCCCCGGACCGCCTCCGACACCAGGAAGGCGGCGCCACGGCCCGGCGCGGACAGCGCCGTGGGGTGGAACTGCGTGAACTCGAGGTCGGCGAGTACGGCCCCCGCGCGCCACGCGGCGGCGACGCCGTCGCCGGTCGCCACGGCCGGGTTGGTGGTGTGGGCGTAGAGCTGCCCCCAGCCGCCGGTCGCCAGGACGACCGCGTCGGCGTCGAGCGTCAGGGTGGATCCGTCCGCGAGCCGCAACACGGCACCGGCCGCGCGGCCGGTGCGGACGAGCACGTCGCTGAGGAACGCATTCTCGATCGTCGGGATGCGCGCCGCCCGCAGCGCCGTCACCAGTGCACGCTCCAACTCGGCGCCGGTCGCATCCCCTCCGGCGTGCAGCACCCGCGCGGCCGAGTGCGCCGCCTCCAGACCGCGGGCGAGCGTGTCGCCGTCGCGGTCGAACACGGCGCCGAGCGCGATCAGCTCGCGGACGCGGTCGGGTCCGTCCGTGCACAGCACCTCCACCGCCTCCCGGACGGTGAGCCCGGCGCCCGCGCGCAGCGTGTCCGCGACGTGCGCGTGGATGCTGTCGTCCGGGGACAGCGCGGCGGCGATGCCGCCCTGCGCGTACCGGGTGCTTCCGTCGCTGAGCGCCGCCTTGGTCACGACCGTCACGTCGTGTCCGAGGGCGTCCGCGCGCAGAGCGGCCGCGAGCCCCGCGATCCCGCTTCCGACGACGACGACGCGGCTCATGTCACGCCGCCATCGTCGTATCGGGCCGCGCGGCGAGCATCCGCTCGAGCGCCACCCGCGCGGGCTCGGCGACCGACGCCGGCACGGTCACCTGGTTGAGCACCTCGCCGCGCACCAGACCCTCCAGCACCCAGGCCAGGTAGCCGGGGTGGATGCGGTACATCGTCGAGCAGGGGCACACCACCGCGTCGAGGCAGAAGATCGTGTGCTGCGGGAACTGCGCCGCGAGCCTCTGCACCAGGTTGATCTCGGTGCCGATCGCGAAGGTCGACCCGGCCGGTGCGGCCTGGATCGCCTTCACGATGTAGTCGGTCGAGCCGTACTCGTCAGCCGCATCCACCACATCCATCGGGCACTCGGGGTGCACGATCACCCGGACGCCCGGGAACTCGGCACGCGCGTGCTCGATCTGGCCGACGGTGAAGCGCTTGTGCACGGAGCAGAAGCCGTGCCACAGGATCACCTCGGCGTCCTGCAGCGTCTGGGCGTCCGTCCCGCCCCACGCCTTGCGCGGGTTCCACAGCGGCATCCGCTCGAGCGGCACGCCCATCGCCTTGGCGGTGTTGCGGCCGAGGTGCTGGTCGGGGAAGAAGAGGACGCGCTGCCCGCGCTCGAACGCCCACTGCAGGACGGTGGATGCGTTGGACGACGTGCACACGATGCCGCCGCGCTCGCCGCAGAACGCCTTCAGCGCCGCCGACGAGTTCATGTAGGTGACGGGGATGACCGGCACGCGGCCGTCCGCGTCCGGCTCGGTCCCGTACAGCTCCTCCAGCTGCTCCCAGCACTCCTGCACCGAGTCGAGGTCGGCCATGTCGGCCATCGAGCAGCCCGCGGCGAGGTTCGGGAGGATGACGCTCTGGTCGGGGCGCGAGACGATGTCCGCGGTCTCGGCCATGAAGTGGACGCCGCAGAACACGATCGCCTCAGCCTCCGGCCGGGCCTTCGCCGCGTTCGCCAGCTGGAAGGAATCGCCCACGAAGTCGGCGTACTGCACCACCTCATCGCGCTGGTAGAAGTGGCCCATGACGGCGACGCGGTCGCCGAGCGTGGCCTTGGCGGCACGGATGCGGTCGCCCAGCTCGACCGCCGAGGCCGTGCGGTACTCCTCCGGAAGCTCGCCCTGCCGGGGCGCATTCGCCGGGATGGGGTCGCCGAGCGACGCGCCCGGACCGTAGGAGGGGAGCAGGCTGTCGAACTCCCACGGAGCTTCGGCGAGCTCGGGCGTACAGGTCTCGCCGTCGACCTGGCCGGCAGCGATGAGCTGGATGGTCGTGTCGACTGAGGCGATCGATCCCGAGGCGATGGTCATGATTCGCTTCTTCCTCTTGCTTCGAACGGATGCTGCTGGCGGGGGAGCGGCCCCGCGTCGGCGAGGTCGATCGAGTCGTTGTAGCGGTACAGGCGCGGGGGGCGGTGCGGCGTGCCGGTGAGGTATTCGTCGGTGGCGACGACCGCGCCGGAGCCCTCGATGGTGCGGCGGAAGTTGGCCGGGTCGAGCGCCTTGCCGAGCACGGCTTCGTGGACGGCGCGCAGCTGGGCCAGCGTGAAGCGCTCGCCGAGGAAGGCGTGGGCGATGCGCGAGTACTCCATCTTCGTGCGGAGCCGCCAGAGGGCGTACTCGACGATGACGTTGTGGTCGAAGGCCAGTTCGGGCAGGTCGTCGGCGGGGAACCAGCGGACGTTCTCGCCGACGCTGGCCCGTTCGGCCTCCTCGCTGCGGACGAGGGCCCAGTACACGACGGAGACGACGCGGTCGGCGCCGGGGGAGCGGTCGGCGTCGCCGAACGCGTACAGCTGCTCCAGGTAGCTGGGGGTCAGGCCGGTGGTGTCGCTGAGGGTGCGGGCGGCGGCGTACGCGAGGTCCTCGCCGACGCGGAGCGGACCGCCGGGCAGCGCCCAGCGCCCTTCGAACGGCTCCCGGATGCGGCGGACGAGCGGCAGCCACACCTGCGGCACCCCCATCGTCTCGTCGTCGTTGCGCAGCGCGAAGATGACGGTCGACACCGCGAGGATCGCGCTCGCGCGCTCGTGCCGTGCGGTCATGCTCGCCTCCCGACCTAATGGTCAACCTGACACTAACTCCACTTCATCTTAGTGTCACCCCGACCAAAACACCAAGCCCTCCCTCTTCCTCTCCTGATTCGTGACGAATGGTCGTCATTCGTCACGAATGGCGACCATTCGTCACGAATCTCGCGGGGGAGGACGCGCGCGGGGGAGGGCGGGAGCGGATATGCTGGCGGCACACAAACGAATACAGGGCCAACGAGGTCGATGCGGGAGAGCCGTGCACGCGCAAGCGGGCCGGCACCGAAGGAGCAATCCTCCCCGACAATCTCTCAGGTACGCGTACCGCATCGGACTGGCCACTCTGAAAAGCAGGACGGCGCCCGCCGTCCTCGCCCACGGTGAAAGCCGCCATCCCCTCGGATGCGGTGAAACTCTCAGGCCGGATGACAGAGGGGGAGTTCTTCCCGGGAGCGGTCACGCCCCCGCAGCCCCCGGCCGGACGGCCGGCGAATCGGAGAACTCATGACCTCGCAGCAGAGCACGCAGAGCGGATCGACGCCCGGCGAACGCCACTCCCCGCTCCACGACGCCCACACCGCCGCCGGCGCCTCCTTCACCGACTTCGCCGGCTGGCAGATGCCGGTCCGGTACTCGTCCGACCTGGCCGAGCACCACGCCGTGCGCACCGCCGCGGGCCTGTTCGACCTCTCCCACATGGGCGAGATCGTGCTCATCGGGCCGGAGGCCGGCCAGGCGCTCGACTACGCGCTCGCGGGCAAGCTGTCGGCGCTCGCCATCGACCAGGCGAAGTACAGCCTCCTGCTCTCGCGCACCGGCGGGATCATCGACGACCTCGTCGTCTACCGCACGGGCGACGACCGCTACATGGTGGTCGCCAACGCCTCCAACCGCGACGCGGTCGCCGAAGAGCTGCGCGACCGCACCGCCCCGTTCGACGTGGAGGTGTTCGACGAGTCGGACGACATCGCGCTGATCGCGGTGCAGGGTCCGGCGGCCCTCTCCATCCTCCTCGCCACTCCCGGTCTCTCGGCCGACGCGGGTGCGGTGGGCGGCGCCGACTTCGGCGAGCGCCTCTCCGCACTCAAGTACTACTGGTCGCTCCCGGCCGAGTTCGAGACGCACCCTGTGCTGATCGCCCGCACCGGCTACACCGGCGAGGACGGCTTCGAGCTCTACCTCGCACCCGACAACGCCCGGGCCCTCTGGGATGCGCTCACCGAGGCGGGCACCGAGCAGGGCCTGGTCCCGGCCGGCCTCGCCAGCCGCGACACCCTGCGCCTCGAGGCGGGGATGCCGCTGTACGGCCACGAGCTCGGCCTCGACACCATGCCCGCGCAGGCCGGCCTCGGTCGCGTCGTCAACCTCGCGAAGGACACCGACTTCGTCGGCCGGTTCGCCAGCGAGGAGGGCCCGCACCCGGACGCCCGCGTCCTGGTCGGTCTCACCGGCGAGGGCAAGCGCGCCGCCCGTGCCGGCTACCCCGTCTTCGCCCCCGACGAGACCACGGAGGAGGACGCCGAGGTGGGCGTCGTCACGTCCGGTGCGCTCTCGCCGACCCTGGGCCGCCCGATCGCCATGGCGTACGTCGCGCCGCGCTTCGCCCGCGAGAACACCGTGCTCGATGTGGATGTGCGCGGCACCCGCCTGAAGTTCACCGTCACCGCCCTCCCCTTCTACAGCAGAAAGAAGCGCTAGCCATGGCCGCAGAACGAGACCTGAAGTACACCGCCGAGCACGAGTGGCTGCTCGTCGAGGGCGATGTGGCGACCGTCGGCATCACGTCGTACGCCGCCGAGAAGCTGGGCGACGTCGTCTTCGTCGAGCTGCCCGAGGCGGGCAGCGACGTCACCGCGGGCCGCGTCGTGGGCGAGATTGAGTCGACCAAGTCGGTCGGCGAGCTCTTCGCCCCGGTCGACGGCATCGTCGCCGAGGCCAACTCGGCCGTGGTGGATGCGCCCGAGCTGGTGAACACCGACCCCTTCGGCGAGGGCTGGCTGGTCAAGGTGACCTTCACGCAACTCCCCGACAACCTGCTGAGCTACGACGAGTACGCCGCACTGACCGGCGAGTAAGGTTCTTCACTCTTCATGACCGACCTCTTCCCGATGCGTCACATCGGCACCGATGGCGACGCGCAGAGCACCATGCTGTCCGCGATCGGCGCCGCGTCCTCCCGCGAGCGGGACTCCGTCGAGGCGCTCGTCGCCGCCGCCGTCCCCGACTCCATCCGGGTGGACGGCGACCGCACGTCGCTCCTGCCCGAGCCGATCGGCGAGCGCGCCGCGATCCGCGAGCTGCGCGCCATCGCGTCCCGCAACACCGTCAACCGCAGCCTGATCGGCCTCGGCTACTACGGCACCATCACGCCGGCGGTGATCAAGCGCAACGTGCTCGAGAACCCGGGCTGGTACACGGCCTACACGCCGTACCAGCCGGAGATCTCGCAGGGCCGGCTGGAGGCGCTGATCAACTTCCAGACCATGGTGTCCGACCTCACCGGGCTCGACACCGCGAACGCCTCCATGCTCGACGAGGGCACCGCGGTGGTCGAGGGGATGCTGCTAGCGCGCCGCGCATCCAAGGCGAAGTCCTCGTCGTTCGTGGTCGACGCCGACACGTTCCCGCAGACCCTTGCGCTGCTGCGCAACCGCGCCGAGGCCGTCGGGATCGACCTCATCGTGCTCGACCTCGCGAGCCTCCCGGCCGACGCCCCGGAATTGAGCGACGCCTTCGGGCTGTTCGTGCAGTACCCGGGGGCCTCGGGCCGGGTCTGGGACCCGAGCGCCGTCATCCGCACGGCGAAGGACGCCGGCGCGGTCATCGTCGCCGCCGCCGACCTGCTCGCGCTCACCCAGCTGCGTGCCCCCGGCGAACTGGGTGCCGACGTCGCCGTCGGCACCAGCCAGCGCTTCGGCGTGCCGATGGGCTTCGGCGGCCCGCACGCCGGCTACATGGCCGTGCGCAAGGGCCTCGAGCGGCAGCTCCCGGGCCGGCTCGTCGGCGTCTCGCAGGATGCGGTCGGCAAGCCCGCCTACCGCCTGACCCTGCAGACACGCGAGCAGCACATCCGCCGTGAGAAGGCGACCTCCAACATCTGCACCGCCCAGGTGCTCCTCGCGGTCATGGCCGCGATGTACGCGGTGTACCACGGCCCCGCCGGCCTGCGGGCGATCGGACGTCAGGTGCACCTGTCGACCGCCGCCGTCGCCGAGGCGCTGCGCGCCGCGGGGGTCGAGGTCGTCTCGCACTCGTTCTTCGACACCCTCCAGGTCGAGGTGGACGACGCCGCCACGGTCGTCGCCCGGGCCCACGACCGCGGCCTGCTGCTGCATGCCACCGACGCCGGACTCGTCGCGCTCAGCCTCGACGAGGAGTCTGCCGCCGACCTGCGCGACGGCACGTTCCCGCTCGCCGACCTCATCGAGGTCCTCGGCGGCACGGTCGACGACGGCATCGAGCTGCAGCTGGCGGCCGAGACGTCGTTCGACTCCGCCCTGGTGCGCGAGTCGGACTTCCTCACCCACCCGGTCTTCAACACGCACCACTCCGAGACCGCGATGATGCGCTACCTGCGCCTGCTGCAGGACCGCGACTACGCGCTCGACCGGGGCATGATCCCGCTCGGCTCGTGCACGATGAAGCTCAACGCGGCGACCGAGATGGAGGCGGTGACCTGGCCCGAGTTCGCGGCCCTCCATCCCTTCGCCCCCGCCGCGGACGTCGCCGGCTCGCTCGAGCTGATCGACCAGCTGGAGCGCTGGCTCGCCGACGTCACCGGCTACGACACCGTCTCCCTGCAGCCCAACGCGGGCAGCCAGGGCGAGCTCGCCGGCCTGCTGGCGATCCGGGGATACCACCGCTCGCGCGGCGACCTGGCGCGCACGGTCTGCCTCATCCCGCAGTCGGCGCACGGCACGAACGCCGCCTCCGCAGTGCTCGCCGGGATGAGCGTCGTCGTGGTCGCCACCGACGACTTGGGCAACGTCGACCTGGACGACCTCCGCGCCAAGATCGCGGAGCACGCCGACACGCTCGCCGCCCTGATGATCACGTACCCGTCGACGCACGGCGTCTACGAGCACGAGGTCGTGGCGATCACCCAGGCCGTGCACGACGCGGGCGGCCAGGTGTACGTCGACGGCGCCAACCTGAACGCCCTGCTCGGATACGCCCGGTTCGGCGACTTCGGCGGCGACGTCAGCCACCTCAACCTGCACAAGACCTTCTGCATCCCGCACGGCGGAGGCGGGCCGGGCGTCGGTCCGGTCGCGGCCAAGGCGCACCTCGCGCCGTTCCTGCCCGGGCATCCGCTCGCCCAGGATGCGACGCACCCGCTCGCCGGCGGAGGCCGGGTCGAGCACGGCGGCGCCCCGGTCTCGGCGGCGCCGTACGGCAGCCCGAGCATCCTCCCGATCAGCTGGGCGTACGTCCGGATGATGGGGGCGGAGGGCCTCAAGGATGCGACCGGCGCGGCCGTGCTCGCCGCCAACTACGTCGCCGCCCGTCTGCGCGAGCACTTCCCGGTGCTCTACGCGGGGGAGGACGGCCTGGTCGCGCACGAGTGCATCCTGGACGTGCGCCCGCTCACCGAGCGCACCGGCGTGACCGTCGACGATGTCGCGAAGCGGCTCATCGACTACGGCTTCCACGCGCCGACCATGTCGTTCCCGGTCGCCGGCACCCTCATGGTGGAGCCGACCGAGAGCGAGGACCTCGCGGAGCTCGACCGCTTTGTGGCCGCGATGATCGCGATCCGCGCGGAGGCCGACGCCGTCGCCGCGGGGGACTGGCCGACCGACGACAACCCGCTGCGCAACGCTCCACACACCGCGGAGTCGGCCGTCGCCTCGGACTGGACGCACCCCTACTCGCGAGAGCAGGCCGTGTACCCCGTCCCGGCCCTGGTGCGCACGAAGTACTGGCCGCCCGTCCGCCGCATCGACCAGGCCTACGGCGACCGCAACCTCTTCTGCGCCTGCCCCCCGCCCGAGGCCTTCGCCTAGCCCGTAGCCGCCGAGCACAGGAAAAACGCCGCCGATCCACGCGATTCGGCGGCGTTTTTCCTGTGCTCGGCGGCCTGGCAGCTCGACGGGAGGGCGGTCAGGCGAAGATGTGGGGCCACCATGCGACGGCCAGGGGGTAGCCGACGAAGGAGACGATGTCGATGATCGTGTGCGCGATCACGAGCGGCATCACACGGCCCCAGCGGGTGTAGCACCAGCCGAAGACGACGCCCATCACGGCGTTGCCGACGAACGGCCCGAAGCCCTGGTAGAGGTGGTAGCTGCCGCGCAGCACCGCCGCCGACAGGATGATCGTCCACTTCCCCAGAGGACCCTGTCCCCAACCGAGCTGGCGCAGGCGCGTGAACAGGTAGCCGACGACGATCACCTCCTCCTGCAGCGCCGCCCGCAGTGCCGCGAGGATAAGGACCGGCACCGTCCACCAGTGGGCGTTCAGAGTCGACGCCTCGACCGTGACGGTGATCCCGAGCAGTCGGGTGACCGCGTAGAAAAGGATGCCCGGCACGCCGATCACGAGGAACAGCAGCCCGCCCCCAGCGAGGTCGCGCCCGGGTCGCGTGAGGTCGAGCCCGATCCGCCGGAACCCGCTTCTCTGCGGCTGCCAGAGCAGGTAGATCACCAGCGCGACGGCGAAGAGGGGGAACAGGTTGCCGAGCACCTGGTACAGGAAGTCGAAGACCTCCCGGCTCGACTGGGCGGGGTTCACCTCGGCCTTCTGCTGCGCCAGGGGCGTGCTCTGCGTCGACCGGTCGATGATCGTGACGATCGAGTACACGGCGGACTGGCCGAGCGACAGGCCCAGCACGATCGCGACCTCCCACCACAGCCGCGGGCGGGATGTGCGCTGCACCGGTGTCTCAGCGGTCCAGGTCGGCGAGATGGTCATAGGGGCATCCTGCCAGGCCACGCGGGAAACCATCAGATCGTTGCATAGCGCGAAGTATTCCTCCGTTTTTGTGCGCTTCGTGCAGGAATCCACCGACTGAGTTACCACTCTGTAACGTTTTCCCGCCCTGTTTTGCAATCGCTGGCGGCGATACCTAGGGTCATTCTTATCCCGCGCGGGACAGGCGTTCTCGCATGCTTGCACCGTCGCACACTTCGCACAGGAGGAACATTGCACACCAACGGAAGAAAGGTCAGGCTCGGGCTCAGTGCTGTCGCCGTCGCAGGCGTCGCCGCACTCGCCCTGTCCGCCTGCACCACGTCCGGTAGCACCAGCACCTCGTCCGCTGCCAAGGGCGGCACCGTGACGGTCGCTGTTGTCAACGACTTCACCTCGTTCAACTCGCAGACGCCGCAGGGCAACCTGGACACCAACGGCCAGGTCGGGTACCTGAACGGATCGTACGGAACCGGATTCCAGTACATCGACAACAACTACAAGATCGTCCACGACGACAAGTTCGGCACGTTCGAGAAGACCTCGGACGACCCGCTGACGGTCAAGTACACGCTGAACAAGGACGACAAGTGGAGCGACGGCCAGCCCGTCACCGCCGATGACATGATCCTTGCGTGGGCCATCGCCTCCGGTCACTACGACTCCGCGAAGTTCGACGACCAGGGCAACGTCTCCAGCGGTACGCAGTACTTCCAGATCGCGGGTTCGACCGCGGGTGTCGACGCGACCGACTTCCCGGCCGTCAGCAACGACAACCGCACGATCACCCTCAAGTACGCGACGCCGTACGTCGACTGGGAGCTCGTCAACCCGATCGCGCAGCCCGCGCACATCGTCGCCAAGAAGGCGGGCCTCTCCTCGGCCGCCGACCTGACCAAGCTGCTGAAGGGCCTGCCCAAGGGCGACCCGGCGAACCCGCAGCCGGCCGACCCGACGCTGAAGAAGGCTGCTGACTTCGTCAACACCGGCTACGACGTCACCGCGTTCCCGACCGACAAGGACCTGCTGGTCTCCTCCGGCCCGTTCGTCGTCTCGTCGTGGACCCCCGGTCAGTCGCTGACGATGTCGCCGAACAAGTACTACGCCGGCGGTCTCAAGCCGAACGTGGACAAGATCGTCTTCCGCATCATCCCGGACGCGAACGCCCAGGTCACCGCTCTCCAGAACGGTGAGGTCGACATCATCAACCCGCAGGCGTCCGCCGACACGATCACCGCGCTCAAGCAGACCAGCGCGAAGATCCTGACGGGTGCGCAGGCGTCGTACGACCACCTCGACCTGAACTTCGGCTCGCCGGTCTTCGCCGACGCCAAGGTTCGCGAGGCGTTCCTCAAGACGATCCCGCGTCAGCAGATCCTCGACTCGATCGTCACCCCGGTCGACTCGAAGGCCAAGGTCCTGAACTCGCAGATCTTCCTGCCGAACCAGGAGCAGTACGAGGGCAGCGTCAAGCAGAACGGCTCTGACAAGTACGACAAGGTCGACATCGACGGCGCCAAGCAGCTGCTCGCCGGCGCCACCCCGTCGATCCGCATCCTGTACAACACGAACAACCCCAACCGTGTCGACGAGTTCCAGTCGATCCAGGCGTCGGCCGCCAAGGCCGGCATCAAGGTTGTGGACGCCGGTTCGCCCGACTGGAGCAAGCTCCTCCCGGGTGGCAACTACGACGCCTCGCTCTTCGGCTGGATCAGCCCGGGTGCAGGCACCACGCAGCTGCCGCAGGTGTTCGCCTCGCAGGGTGGCGGTAACTACAACCGCTACACGGGCACCAACGACCTGGCCCTCAAGTCGCAGACCACCCTGGACAAGGATGAGCTGACGAAGATCGAGTACCAGATCGACAAGCAGACCTTCGCCGACGGCTACGGCCTGCCGCTGTTCCAGCTCCCGGGTGTCTTCGCGACCACCGCGCGGGTTGACGGCGTCAAGTACAACGGCGGGCAGTCCGGCCCGTTCTGGAACTTCTGGGAGTGGTCGGTCAAGTCCTCCACGAAGTAACAGCTCCGTAAGTGAGAGTGCCCGGGAGAACCCCGGGCACTCTCCTGCGCGGGGCGTCGGTTCCGGCCGGCGCCCCGTATCATGTAGTCGGTGGACGTGATCCGTCCGCCCCTTAGATAACGCGCCTGGCGGCGTACCCCCTACCGCCGCTGACCCGCATGGCGCGTCCTGTCAGTGAAGGTTTTGAACCTATGGCGAGTTTCATCCTGAGGCGACTTCTAGTCTCAGTGCTCATCATCATCGCCGCTTCGTTCCTGATGTACATGCTGGTGGCCTACAGTGCCGACCCGCTCCAGGACCTCCGAAGCAGCAATTCCCCCAACAAAACGCAGCTGATCAACGCGCGTATCCAGCTCCTGCAGCTGGATGTCGTGCCGCCGCTGCGCTGGCTGTTGTGGCTGGGCGGTGCGGCCAAGTGCCTCATCCCGTTCGCCAACGCCTGCGACCTGGGGTCGACCATCTCGAACGCGAAGGTGACCGACATCCTCCCGCAGGCCCTCGGCTCGACGGTCCAGCTGGTCACGGTCGCCCTGATCCTCGCGATCCTCCTCGGTGTCACCATCGGTATCGTCACGGCCCTGCGCCAGTACAGCGGACTCGACAACGTCGTCACGTTCCTCAGCTTCTTCCTGTACTCGCTCCCGGCCTTCCTCGTCGCGGTGCTGCTCAAGGAGTTCGTCGCCATCGGCTTCAACGACTTCCTGGTGCATCCGGTCATCCCGTGGTGGCTGGCCCTGATCATCGGGGTGGTCGCCGGTCTGATCTGGCAGTCCCTCATCGGCGGCGACCGCAGGCGCCGCCTGCTGACGTTCGTCATCTCGGGCGTCGCCACCGCTGGAGTGCTGCTCCTGATGTCGGTGACGAACTGGTTCCTCTTCCCGGGTCTCGGCCCGGTGGTGATGATCCTGCTCATCGCGGCCGCCGTCGTCGGCGCGACCGCGCTGATCGCGGGTCTGCAGAACCGGCGCGCTCTGATCGCGGCTGCGATCACCGGCGCGGTGTCGCTCGTCTGCTACTTCGTGCTGCAGCCGCTGTTCAATGTGTCGACCGTCGCGACGATCGTCATCCTGGCCATCGTCTCCATCGTGGTCAGCCTGGCGATCGGCTGGTTCGTGGGCGGATACGACCGCGGCCTGAACATGCGCGTCGCGGTCATCGTCGCCATCGTGTCCGGCTTCTTCATCATCGTCGACCGCTTCATGCAGGCCTGGCCGACGTACTTCCAGGACACCAACGGCCGCCCCATCGCGACCGTCGGCTCCTCGACGCCGGGGCTCGACGGCGACATGTGGGTGACGGGTCTCGACACCTTCACGCACCTGCTGCTGCCCACGATCGCCCTGCTGCTGATCTCGTTCGCCTCGTACACCCGGTACTCCCGGGCCGGGATGCTCGAGGTCCTCAACCAGGACTTCATCCGCACCGCGCGTGCGAAGGGCCTCCCCGAGCGCACCGTGGTGGTGCGGCACGCGTTCCGCAACATGCTCATCCCGATCACGACGCTCGTCGCGTTCGACGTGGGCGCCCTGCTCGGTGGTGCGATCATCACCGAGAAGGTGTTCGCCATCCCGGGCATGGGTTCGCTGTTCTACGCGGGCCTGTTCCGCGGTGACCTGAACCCGGTCATGGCGTACTTCGTCGTGATCGCGACCATGGCCATCCTGTTCAACTTCCTGGCCGACCTGAGTTACGCGGCGCTCGACCCGAGAGTGAGGGTCCGTTGATGTCCACCTCAGAACCCATGATCGCCGACGAGCTGCAGGAGCCGAGTGCTCCGCCTGTCAGCCAGGGCAAGCTCATCTGGAAGCGCTTCCTCTCGAACAAGGTGGCCGTCGCGAGCGCGATCCTGTTCATCGTCATCGTGCTGTTCTCCATCTCGGCGATCGGTCTCGGACCGATCCCCGGCTGGTGGAAGTACAACTTCACCGAGCTGAACGACCAGGTCAAGCAGGGCACCCCGACGTGGGAGCACCCGTTCGGCCAGGACCGCATCGGCAAGGACTACTTCGCCCTCACCATGCGCGGCATCCAGAACTCGGTGCTCGTCATGGTGGTGCTCGGTGTGATCGCGAGCGTCGTCGGCGTGGTCGTCGGAGCCATCGCGGGCTACTTCCGCGGTGTCGTCGACGCCATCCTGATGCGTATCACCGACGTCTTCATCGTGATCCCCGCTCTGGTGATCGGCTCGGTCGTCGGTCACATGTTCGGCGGACTCGGGGCGTTCTTCCTGGCCCTGATGCTCGGCTTCTTCTCGTGGATGGGCATCGCTCGTCTGGTCCGCGGCGAGTTCCTGTCGCTGCGCGAGCGGGAGTTCGTCGAGGCTGCCCGGGTCGCCGGCGCCTCGGATGCGCGCATCATCTTCAAGCACATCCTCCCCAACGCCATCGGCGTGGTCATCGTCTCGTCGACGCTGATCATGGCCTCCGCAATCCTGCTGGAGACGGCGCTGTCGTTCCTCGGCTTCGGGATCCGTCCGCCGGACGTCTCGCTCGGCTTGCTGATCAGCTCGAACGAGTCGGCGTTCCAGACCCGTCCGTGGCTGTTCTGGTGGCCGGGTGCGTTCATCGTGACGCTCGCGCTGCTGGTCAACTTCGTCGGCGACGGACTGCGCGACGCCTTCGACCCGCGGCACCGCCGGTTCAACCTCCGCAAGATGCGCGAGCAGGAGCCGGAGGAGGGCGAGGGCGACGACCGCGCTCCGCGGACCGGAGCAGCCCTCGCGGAGGACGTGCTGTGATCACCGCGCCCGTCGCGCTGCCGCAGGCCCGATCAGGCCAGCAGCAGCGCGGCGACGGCGCCCGCCGCGAGCAGCACCAGCACGACCAGCGACGCGATGTGCCAGCGCACGGTCACCGGCGTGGAGTCGGCGCGACCCGCTTCGAGGACGCCCGCGTCCTGCAGCTGGGTCCAGCGGCGGCGGACCACCTCGGCGGCCGCGCCGGACTCGGTGGACAGCAGATCGCCGGGGCGCCGCACGGTGTCCTCGACGCTCGGCCGGCCGATGCGGCCCTTCGTCTCGTTGCGGGTCGCGCGCAGGGTGCGCGCGGTACCGGGCGCGGGAGCGGCCCACACCGGGTACTTGTGCCCGGGCGTGTACAGGGTCAGCGCGTACTTGGTGTCAACGTGGATGAGCGCCTCCCACGGAACGTGCACGGTGCGCGTGACGTTGACGGCGGTGAGCCCGTCGTCCGCGACGGTGAAGCTCGGGCGCCACAGCATGGCCCAGGCCACGAAGGCGAACAGCGCGCACGGCACGATGTACAGCAGCCGGGCGTCCTGCACGCTGAGCAGCAGGCCGACGGCCAGCGCAGCGGCGGCCGCCCAGACCAGGATGGCAAGGACCCGGTTGAACCGGGACACGAAAACCTCGCGTTCGGCGGAGGAGACGTAGGGCATGGCTCCATGCTCTCATCCCGTCCGGACGCCCCCGAAAGGAACCACGAATCATGACCGAGACCACAACGGCTCCGGTCGGCACCGCCACCCCGGGCGGCCCCGTCCTCGAGGTGAACGGCCTGTCCGTCGACTTCGGGGTGGACGGCGCATGGGTGCCCGCCGCGAAGAACCTGGACTACCAGATCAAGGCCGGCGAGGTGCTCGCCATCGTGGGTGAGTCCGGCTCGGGCAAGAGCGCCAGCTCGATGGCGATCCTCGACCTGCTGCCGAAGAACTCCCGCATCCGCGGTTCGATCAAGCTGGACGGGCGCGAGCTCACCGGCCTGGGCCCGCAGCAGATGCGCCGCGTGCGCGGCCGTCAGGTGTCCGTGATCTTCCAGGAGCCGATGACGGCTCTGAACCCCGTGTACACGGTCGGTTCGCAGATCATCGAGACCCTGCGCATCCACTTCGGGATGTCGCCGCACGAGGCCAAGGAGCGCGCGCTCGAGCTGCTCGCGATGGTCGAGCTGCCGGACCCGAAGAAGGCGTTCGACTCGTACCCGCACCAGCTCTCCGGCGGACAGCGTCAGCGCGCCATGATCGCCCAGTCGATCTCGTGCGACCCGAAGCTGCTGATCGCCGACGAGCCGACCACCGCGCTCGACGTGACGGTGCAGGCCGAGATCCTGGAGCTGCTGCGCAGCCTCCGCGACCGCCTGGACAGCGCGATCCTGCTGATCACCCACGACATGGGCGTCGTCGCCGACCTGGCCGACAACATCGTCGTCATGCGCAAGGGCGACATCGTCGAGTCCGGCACGGTGAAGGAGGTCTTCGCCAACCCGCAGCACCCGTACACGATCGCGCTGCTGAACGCCGTCCCGCACCTGGGCCAGCGCGAAGACGAGGAGATCGACACGACGGCCGCCCTCGCGGCGGGCACCGAGAACCCGGACGCCTCGTTCACCGAGCGGATCCGCGCCAACGAGCGCGCGGCGCAGGCCGAGCACGAGAAGTCCGAGATGGACAAGCGCAAGATCGTCGTCGACTTCTCGAACGTCGCGATCGAGTACCCGAAGCACGGCCGCGTTCCGGCCTTCCGCGCGGCGAGCGACATCGACCTCAAGATCCACGAGGGCGAGGTCGTCGGCCTCGTGGGCGAGTCGGGCTCCGGCAAGACCACGCTCGGCCGTGCGGCGATCGCGCTGCTGCCCATCCACTCGGGCAAGCTGGTCGTCGCCGGTCAGGACATCAGCAAGCCCAGCCGGGATGAGATCCGGGCGCTGCACCGCAACGTCGGCATCGTGTTCCAGGACCCGTCGTCGTCGCTGAATCCGCGCCTCCAGATCTCCGACTCCATCGCCGAGCCTTTGCGCCTGGCGAAGAAGCTGAAGGGACCGGAGCTCGCGCGCGAGGTCGACCGCCTGCTCGACAGCGTCGAGCTGCCGCGCGCCTACCGCAGCCGGTTCCCGCACGAGCTCTCCGGCGGCCAGAAGCAGCGTGTCGGCATCGCCCGCGCGCTGTCGCTCAAGCCGCAGGTGCTCATCGCGGACGAGCCGACGAGCGCGCTCGACGTGTCGGTCCAGGCCCGCGTGCTGGAGCTCATGCAGTCGCTGCAGAAGGAGATGAACTTCGCCTGCCTGTTCATCACCCACGACCTCGCCGTCATCGACGTCCTCGCCGACCGCATCGCGGTGATGCACCACGGGCGCCTGGTGGAGGTCGGAACCCGCGACGAGATCCTCCGCTACCCCAAGGAGGCGTACACGCAGCGACTGCTCGCCGCGGTGCCCCTCCCGGACCCGGACCAGCAGCGCGCCCGCCGTGCGCTGCGGCTGGAGCTGCTCGCCGCCGGCTCGGACGAGGCCCAGACCGGGCCCATCCCGCAGGAGCCGCAGACGCCCGAGCCGCCCGTCGCGCAGGGGCTGTAGCGCTCGCTGACAGCGGACACAGGAGAAGGGGAGCGGATCCAGGATAGAATGGACCGTTCCCCTTCTTCCTTCTGACGAGAGTCGAGTCTTCACGCATGTCCGAGAACGCCGTCGCCCGCCGCGACGATCTGCGCAATGTCGCGATCGTCGCACACGTCGACCACGGCAAGACCACGCTGGTCGACGCCATGCTCAAGCAGACGAACTCGTTCGATGCGCACGCTCACGTGGAAGACCGCGCGATGGACTCCAACGAGCTCGAGCGTGAGAAGGGCATCACGATCCTCGCCAAGAACACGGCGATCTCGTACAACGGCAAGCACGCCGCGAACGGCCCGATCACCATCAACGTGATCGACACCCCCGGCCACGCCGACTTCGGTGGCGAGGTCGAGCGCGGCCTGTCCATGGTCGACGGTGTCGTGCTCCTGGTGGACGCGTCCGAGGGCCCGCTGCCGCAGACGCGCTTCGTGCTGCGCAAGGCGCTCGAGGCGAAGCTCCCCGTCATCCTCGCGGTCAACAAGACCGACCGCGGCGACGCGCGCATCGAGGAGGTCGTGAGCGAGAGCCAGGACCTGCTGCTCGGCCTCGCCAGCGACCTCGCGGACGACGTGCCCGACCTCGACCTCGACGCCATCCTCGACGTGCCGGTCGTCTACGCGTCCGGCCGCGCCGGCGCCGCGAGCCGCAACCAGCCCGCGAACGGCGAGCTGCCCGACAACGACGACCTCGAGCCGCTGTTCGAGGCCATCCTCGAGCACATCCCGGCCCCCAGCTACGACCCCGAGGCGCCCCTGCAGGCGCACGTGACGAACCTCGACGCCTCGCCGTTCCTCGGCCGTCTCGCCCTGCTCCGCATCTTCAACGGCACCCTCAAGAAGGGCCAGACCGTCGCGTGGGTTCGCCACGACGGCGACGTGCACAACGTGCGCGTCACCGAGCTGCTGATGACGAAGGCGCTCGACCGCTATCCGGCCGAGTCCGGCGGCCCCGGCGACATCGTCGCCGTGGCAGGCTTCGCCGACATCATGATCGGCGACACGCTGGCCGACCCGGACGACGTGCGCCCGCTGCCCGCGATCCACGTCGACGAGCCCGCGATCTCGATGACCATCGGCACCAACACCTCCCCGCTGGTCGGAAAGGTGAAGGGCCACAAGCTCACCGCGCGCATGGTCAAGGACCGCCTCGACCGCGAGCTCATCGGCAACGTGTCGCTGCGCGTGCTCGACATCGGCCGTCCCGACGCGTGGGAGGTGCAGGGCCGCGGCGAGCTGGCGCTCGCCATCCTCGTCGAGCAGATGCGACGCGAAGGCTACGAGCTCACCGTCGGCAAGCCGCAGGTCGTCACCAAGCGCGTCGACGGCAAGCTGCAGGAGCCGTTCGAGCACCTGACGATCGACGCCCCCGAGGAGTACCTCGGCGCGATCACGCAGCTGCTCGCCGCCCGCAAGGGCCGCATGGAGAACATGGCGAACCACGGCACCGGCTGGGTCCGCATGGAGTTCATCGTCCCGTCGCGCGGCCTGATCGGCTTCCGCACCGAGTTCCTGACCACCACCCGCGGTACGGGCATCGCGAACGCGATCGCCCACGGATACGACGACTGGGCCGGCCACATTGTGACCCGCAGCAACGGCTCCATCGTGGCCGACCGCTCCGGCGTGGTCACCCCGTTCGCGATCATCGCCCTGCAGGAGCGCATGACGTTCTTCGTCAACCCGACCGAAGAGGTCTACGAGGGCATGGTCATCGGCGAGAACTCGCGCGCCGACGACATGGACGTGAACATCACCAAGGAGAAGAAGCTGACCAACATGCGTCAGTCGACCGCCGACAACTTCGAGTCGATGACGCCGTCGCGCCAGCTGACGCTCGAGGAGTGCCTGGAGTTCGCCCGCGACGACGAATGCGTCGAGGTGACCCCGGAGGCCGTCCGCATCCGCAAGGTCGAGCTGGATGCGACCGCGCGCGGCCGCGCCGCCGCCCGCCTGAAGCGCCAGGACGCCGCCGCCGCGGTCTGACGGCCGCTGCTGTTCCTCCGGAGGCCCGCCCGCGCACTGCGCAGGCGGGCCTCCTTCGTGTCGGGGCCGGGGCGGAACCGGGTTGCGTCGGAGATCCCGGCGCTACGGAAGGAGATGCGGCCAATTCGGCCCCGAATCTCCTCCCGCACCGCGGTACGTCGGAGATTTGGGACCCGGACTCCTCCGTTGCCACGGATCCGACGGGAGGACGCGCAGGCGGATCATGCAGCCTGCTGCGCGGATGCGTCGGGGACAATGGAGGCATGAACCGCCGTCGCCTCCTCGTCGTCCCGCTCGTCGCCGCGCTGCTGCTCGGGTCGGCGCCCGCGCTCAGCGGGTGCAGCTTCCAGGGCGCCGTGAAGGACCTCTCCGGCGGCAACGTCGACATCGGCGGCACCTCCGTGCCGTCCGACTTCCCGAAGGACGTGCCCCTGGCCAGCGGCGACGTGGTCTTCGGTGCGGGCCTCGGCTCCGGCGACGACAAGGTGTGGAACGTTACGGTCAAGGTCGACGGGGGAGACGCGTACACCGCCATCGAGAAGCAGCTGACCGATGCGGGCTTCAGCGGCGAGTTCGGCGCACGCGGGCCGAACGGCGGCGGCACGGGCACGTTCAGCAACGGCACGTACGGGGTGCTCGTGGTCGTCACGGACGCGGGCAGCAACGGCTGGGTGGCCAACTACTCCGTGTCCAAGGGCAAGGCGCCGAGCCCGACACCGACCGCGGGGTCGTGACAGCCGGGGCCGTCAGGCGAACAGCCCGGCCCCCACATACGACCCTTCCTTCGCGCCGGGGGGCACGGCGAAAACACCCGAGCCGACGTGGCGCACGTATTCGTTCATCAGGTCGTTCGACGCGAGGCGCTGCTGGATCGGGATGAACTGCGTGCGCGGGTCGCGCTGGAACGCGATGAAGAACAGGCCGGCGTTGAGCCGTCCGAGCTCGTCGTTGCCGTCGACGAAGTTGTAGCCGCGGCGCAGCAGCTGCGCGCCCCCATTGGAGGTGGGATGCGCGAGCTTCACGTGCGAGTCGGGGTCGATCTTCGTGCCGCCGTCCTTCGCCAGCGCGAGGAAGTTGGGCGGGGTGAACTCGGTGCCGCCGGAGAGCGGGGCGCCCTCGCCCTTGTCGCGTCCGATGATCCGCTCCTGCTCGCCGAGCTGCTGCCGGTCCCAGGTCTCGATCACCATGCGGATCTTCCGCGCGACGAGGTACGAGCCGCCGTGCATCCAAGCGGCGCCGTCGTCGCCCGCGGCCCACACCTGGTCTTCGACCACGGACTGGTCCTCGGACTTGATGTTCGCGGTGCCGTCCTTGAAGCCGAACAGGTTGCGCGGAGTCGCCTGGGCGCGCGATGTGGAGGAGGTGCGGCCGAAGCCGAGCTGCGACCAGCGGATCGCCGCACGCCCGAACGCGATGCGCGACAGGTTGCGGATGGCATGGACGGCGACCTGCGGGTCGTCGCTGCACGCCTGTACGCACAGGTCGCCGCCGGTGATCGCGTCGAGCAGGGCGTCGCCGGGGAAGCGCGGCAGGTCGACCAGTGCCGCCGGGCGCCGGGAGGCGATGCCGAAGCGGTCGACGCCGGCGGCGGTGCGGAACAGGGTGGCGCCGAACCCGAACGTCAGCGTGAGCCCGCCGGGCGGCAGGTCGAGGGCCTCGCCGGTGTCGTCCGGGGGAGCGTCGGACGGGCCCGACGTCGGTCCGTACTTGCCGGCCGGTCGGCCCTGCGTCATCCGCGCGGCGGCCGTGGTCCAGTCGTGCAGCAGCTCGATCAGGCCGTCCCGGTCGAGCCCGGGGGCGACGTCGAACGCGGCGAAGTGCAGCCGGTCCTGAGCGGGCGTGGTGATGCCGGCCTGGTGCGCGCCGTAGAACGGGTAAGTGGATGCGGACCCGGCCGTTGCCGCGGCCACCGCGCGGTCCACGCCCACGCCCGCAGCAGCGCCCACGAGCCCGGCGCCGACGGTCGCGCCGGCGAGCCCGAGCATCCCGCGCCGCGACAGCCCCGGGCGCCCGGCGTCCTGCCGCCCGGCGTCCTGCCGCCCGGCGTCCTGCCGCCCGGCATCCTGCTGCCCGGCGTCCTGCTCGATGGCCGCGTGCGCGGATTCCGGCCGCTCGGCGCTCTCGTGGTTCTGCTGCGACACGCGCCCTACTTGACGATGATCGAGGTCAGTCGGCTGAGCGGCTCGCTGAGCGCGTTGACCTGGTCGGAGAGCTGCTTCACCTGGTCGGTGCTGAGCGCGGTGTAGCTGACGAAACCGTCGCCGCTCTTGTACTGGGCCAGGGTCGTGGCGATCGTCGTGAACTCGGAGTCGAGCTTCGTGACGACGTCCTTCCCGCTGCTGCCCTTCGACTCCGCGATGTCGCGGACGACCCCGTACGCCACCTGGGCTCCTTCGAGGTTCGCCTGGAAGTCCTGCAGGTCGGTGTGCGAGAAGGCCTCCTCCTCGCCGGTGATCTTCGATCCCGCGACCTCCTCCATCAGGCCGATGGCCCCGTTGGAGATCTGGTCGATGGTCAGCGTGAAGGACTTCGCGTGCACGAGGTCGTAGAGGCGCTGGGTGTCGGCGACCAGTTTGTCCGCGAGCTGGATACGCGTCGCGCCGTCGGCCGGGGTGTAGCCCGCGGGTGCCCAGAGGTCCTTCTCGATGCGGTGCCAGCCGGTCCAGTCCTGGCCCTCGGCCAGGTCGGCCTCGCGGAGGTCGAGCGCGGGGTCGAGGTCGCCGAACTGCTCGGCGGTGGGCTCGATCCGCTCGTAGAAGGCCCGGGTCGCGGCGTACTGCGCCCGCGCAGCGGCCGCGTCGCCGCCGGCGTACGCCGCCGCGAACGACTTCGTGGCGGTCAGGAGCGCTCCCGACTGGTCCTTGACGTATCCGATGTAGTTCGTGACCGCCTGGCCGACCTGCTTGCTCTCGCTCTGCGAGACGGCCTTCCCCGATCCGGGTGTGACCGTGAACGCGGCGACGTGCGCCGGCTGGCCTACCATCCCCTTGCGGCACGCCGAGAAGTAGTCGCCTTCGGGCAGCTGCACCACGTAGTTGACGGTGGTGCCCGGGCCGATGTTCTCCTTCTCGCCGACGATGCGCAGCTTGTCCGTCGCGAGCAGCTCGAACTCGTTGACGTCGGCGCCGTTGTTGGTCACCTGGAAGGTGATCGGTCCCGCCTTCGCCGTGCTGGTCGAGACGGTGCACTTCGAGTCGGTCAGCGTGACGGCGATGGCCTCGTCGGACGCGGTCGCCTGATTGGGCACGCAGCCGGTCAGTGCGGCGGCGAGGGCGGCGGCTCCGGCGAGGGATCCGGCGGTGGCGACGAGGCGGCGGCGGACCGGGCGGGCCGTGCGGGTGGTCACCGGGCGGAGTCGGGGCATGGGTGTGCTGCGCTTTCTCTGGGGCGTCGGGAAGGTGAGGGGAGGGGGTCAGGAGGCGATGGGCGCGTGCGACGCGGTGGCGGCAGCCGGCTTCCGGGCCGCAGGGCGCGCCGAGGCGCGGTGCTGCCGCACGTAGAAGAACCCGACGACCGCGAGGTACGCGACCCACGCGACCACCTGCAGCCAGGTCGGCGACGGGTTGAAGTTCAGGATGCCGGCGGCGAGGGTGCCGTACCAGCTGGAGGAGGGGATGGCGCCGCTGACGTCGTAGGCGTGGACGCCGCCGCCGGGGATGAGGCCCGCCTCCTGGAGGTCGCCCAGGCCGTACGCGAAGACGCCGGCCGCGACGACGATGAGGAACACGCCGGTCCAGGTGAAGAACGTGCCGAGGTTGATCTTGACCATGCCGCGGTAGAGCAGGAAGCCGAGCACTGCCGCCGTGGCGAGCCCGAGGAGCGCGCCGACCGCGGGTTCCCAGCTGCCGCCGGTGCTCGCGACCGTCGCCCAGACGAACAGCGAGGTCTCGATGCCTTCGCGGCCGACGCTGAGCATGGCCAGGAGCACGACGCCCCAGCCGGCACCGACGAGTGCCGAGTCGAGACGGTTGTGGAGGGTGGACTTCATGGAGCGGGCCGTCTTGCCCATCCAGAACACCATCCATGTGACGAACCCGACTGCGACCAACGAGAGCGAGCCGCCGAGGATCTCCTGAGCCTCGAAGCTCATGCCGTAGGGCCCCCAGGTCAGCGCGGCGCCGATTGCGAGCGGGATGATGAGCGCGATACCGACGCCGATCCAGAGCTTCGAGAGCACCTCGGTGCGACCGAGCTTGACGACGTAGGCGACCAGGATGGTGACGATGAGCGCCATCTCGAGGCCTTCACGGAGGCCGATCAGGTAGTTCGCGAGCACAGGGGACCTTGTCCAGGATCGGGGGCTGAGGTTGGTAAGGCTAACCTTACCCATTCGACTGTAGATCACGTCTCCGAGAGTGTCCAGGTAGGATTCGAGGATGCTCAGCCGGATCGTCAGCGCCATCCTCCTCGTGCTGGCCGGGGCCGCGATCGGTGCGATCGGAACCATCGCCCACCAACTCACGGTGGCGTGGGGCATCCCGATCCCGCTCGGCCTGATCCTGTCTCTGCTCGCCTACACGTCGCTGCTGGTCGGCCTCCGCCTGCTCGGGCACAGCCGCCTCCCGGCGCTGCTCGCGGCGCTCGGCGCGATCGCGGTCATCCTGCTCTTCACGCAGCAGAGCGGGGGAGGGTCGGTGCTCATCCCGAACAACCTCGCCGGGCAGGTCTGGCTCGTCGCGCCCATCCTCATCGCGGCGGTCGTCGTCGCCTGGCCGGACGTGCAGGGCCGCCGACGCGTCGGCGACGGCATAAGCTAGAAGAACCGCTCCTCGTGAAGGGATCCGAACCACTGTGACCTATGTCATCGCTCTCCCGTGCGTCGATGTGAAGGACAGGGCCTGTATCGACGAGTGCCCCGTCGACTGCATCTACGAGGGCGAACGGTCGCTCTACATCCACCCCGACGAGTGCGTCGACTGCGGCGCCTGCGAGCCGGTCTGCCCCGTCGAGGCGATCTACTACGAGGACGACCTGCCCGAGGAGTGGAAGGACTACTACCGCGCGAACGTGGAGTTCTTCGACGACATCGGCTCGCCCGGGGGCGCCTCGAAGGTGGGCGTGATCCAGAAGGACCACCCCGTGATCGCCGCGCTGCCTCCGCAGGCCCACTGAGCGGCCGCGCGCTGTGGCTCTGCAGGAGCTCCCGGACTACCCTTGGGACCTGATGGTCCCGTACGCCGAGCGTGCGCGTGCGCACGCCGACGGCATCGTGGATCTGTCGATCGGTTCGCCCGTCGATCCGACGCCCGACCTCATCCGCCGCGCGCTCGCCGAGGCGACCGACGCGCACGCATACCCGCAGACGGTGGGCACGCCCGCCCTGCGCGAAGCGATCGTGGACTGGTTCGAGCGCCGCCGCGGGGTGCGCGGGCTCACCGTCGACAACGTCCTGCCGACCATCGGCTCCAAAGAGCTCGTGGCGCTGCTGCCGTTCATGCTGGGGCTCGGGGAGGGCGACATCGTCGTGCACCCGCGTGCCGCCTACCCGACGTACGCCGTCGGGGCGACCATCGCCGGCGCGACCGCCGTCGCGAGCGACGAACCGGCCGAGTGGCCGGAGGGCACGCGCCTGGTCTGGCTGAACTCGCCGGGCAACCCGGACGGGCGCATCCTCTCGGTGGACGAGCTGCGCGCGGCCGTCGCCCGCGCGCGCGAGCTCGGCGCCTACATCGCCAGCGACGAGTGCTACGCGGAGCTGGGCTGGGAGGCGCCGTGGGATGCGGAGCGCGTCCCCAGCATCCTCGACCCCCGCGTGATCGGGCAGAACCGCGAGAACGTGCTCGCCGTCTACTCGCTCAGCAAGCAGTCGAACCTCGCCGGATACCGTGCCGCGTTCGTCGCCGGCTGCCGCACGGTCGTGTCGCGGCTGGTCAACGTGCGGAAGCACGCCGGCCTGATGCTCCCCGCCCCGCTGCAGGCCGCCATGGTGGCCGCACTCGGAGACGAGGAGCACGTGGAGGCGCAGAAGGAGCGCTACCGCGCACGCCGCGAGCTGCTGAAGCCGGCACTCGAGGCGGCGGGCTTCCGCGTCGATCGCAGCGAGGGCGGCCTGTACCTCTGGGCCACGGAGGGGCGTGACGCCTGGGACAGCATCGGTCGTCTCGCCGACCTCGGCATCCTCGCCGGTCCGGGCCACTTCTACGGCGAGTTCTTCCCGCAGCACGTGCGGCTGTCGCTCACCGCGACGGATGAGCGGGTGGCCGCGGCGGCGGAGCGGCTGCGCGCCTTTGGAGACTCCCTCTAACCGATCCGCGCAGGCTTTGCCCGATGCCGCAGTTGTCGCCGAGGTTCGTTAGGCTGTACCGGCAGGGCCGCTAGCGCGCGGCACTGTGCAGCGCTGCCACAACCGGCGCGCAAGACCCCGACTATCCCCACCAGGAGGCGTTGTGAGCGGACTCGGCACCGAGAGCACTGGCACCGAGAAGGCCCCCACCGAGGCCGACCTCGCGCCGGAGACCGAGCTCGCGACGGCCTCGCTGAGCTACCCGGGGGGCGTCGCGGAGTTCCCGATCCGTCCCAGCGTCGACGGTGCCTCGAGCATCGACTTCTCCACCCTGACCAAGCAGACCGGGCTCACCAGCCTCGACTACGGCTTCGTCAACACGGCGGCCACGCGCTCCTCGATCACCTACATCGACGGCGAGCAGGGCATCCTGCGCTACCGCGGCTACCCGATCGAGCAGCTCGCCGAGAACTCCACGTTCCTCGAGGTCGCCTGGCTGCTCATCCACGGTGAGCTCCCGACGCCGGCCGAGCTGGCGGAGTTCGACGAGCGCATCCGCCGTCACACCCTCCTGCACGAGGACCTGCGCCGCTTCTTCGACGCGCTCCCGCACGACGCGCACCCGATGTCGGTGCTGTCGAGCGCGGTCTCCGCGCTGTCGACCTTCTACCAGGACTCGCTGAGCGTGCACGATCCCGAGCAGATCGAGCTGTCGACCATCCGTCTTCTCGCGAAACTCCCGGTGATCGCCGCGTACGCGCACAAGAAGAGCCTGGGCCAGGCGTTCCTGTACCCGGACAATTCGCTGAGCTTCGTCGACAATTTCCTGCGCCTCAACTTCGGCACGCTGGCCGAGCCGTACGAGGTGAACCCTGTGCTGTCGCGCGCGCTGGAGCGTCTGCTGATCCTCCACGAGGACCACGAGCAGAACGCCTCCACCTCGACCGTCCGTCTGGTCGGCTCGACGCAGGCGAACCTGTTCGCCTCGGTCTCCGCCGGGATCAACGCCCTCTACGGCCCGCTGCACGGCGGCGCGAACGAGGCCGTGCTTCAGATGCTCGCGGGCATCCGCGACTCCGGCGAGAGCGTCCAGAAGTTCGTGGAGCGGGTGAAGAACAAGGAGTCCGGCGTCAAGCTGATGGGCTTCGGTCACCGCGTCTACAAGAACTTCGACCCGCGCGCCAAGCTCGTGAAGCAGTCGGCGGACGAGGTGCTCGAAGCGCTCGGCGTGCACGACCCGCTGCTCGACATCGCGAAGGAGCTGGAGGAGGTCGCTCTGGCCGACCAGTACTTCGTCGACCGGAAGCTGTACCCGAACGTCGACTTCTACACGGGCGTGATCTATAAGGCCATGGGCTTCCCGACGCGGATGTTCACGGTGCTGTTCGCGATCGGCCGGCTCCCCGGATGGGTGGCCCACTGGCGCGAGATGAACCTCGACCCGCAGACGAAGATCGGCCGCCCGCAGCAGCTGTACGTCGGCTCCCCGGAGCGCGACCTCGGCCGCTGAGCCACAGCCGGTCGTCAGTGCGGCGGTCGCAGGGTGAGGGTCTGCGTCGCGGCCGCGCGGACCGCGGCGGCGGTGAACGGCCACGGACGCGTCTTCCCGACCGCCCAGAGATCCGTCTGGTCGGTGTAGTGCGCGTCGAAGGCGTGCCCGGAGGCTCCGGTCAGGTTGATCCAGGTGCTCTTGTCGAGGTCGGCGAGGTCCACGACCATCCGCATCGAGGGGACGCGCGAGACGCCGTAACCGACGGATGCGTCCCAGCCGGTCGCATCCACGACCGACGAGCCGCCCCCGACGTGCCACGGTCCGCGGTTGAACAGCCACTCGATCGGTGCGACGCCGGACTCCCCGAGGCTGGCGTTCTCCAGCGTCAGGGTGTGGAGGCGGTCCCAGCGCCACGACGACGGATCGCCGCCGAGCAGGTGCCCGGTCTCGCGCCAGGCGCGCCCGGCCGCGAGGGTCAGCATCCCATCGCGGTCGGTCGTGCCGAGGTCGGAGTCCACCCACCAGGTCGATTCGGGCTCGTCGAGCAGCGAGCCCACCACCGCGAACCAGCGGTCACCGCCGGTCGGCGCGGTCGCCGCGGGCAGCCGCCGGGCGAACATGTCGTGCAGCAGCTCCTTCCAGAACACGGCGAAGAAGGCGGCGGGAGCGCTGTCCGCGTCGTCGCGGTAGTCCCACCCGTCGAGCAGCTGGGCCGCCCGCTGTACGTCGGCGGGCGCATCCGGCTTCTCGGCCACGGCGCGCAGCACCGGCACGAGGTTCGCCGCGTTCGCGTCGTACGTGTCCGACTGGATCGCCGACATGTCCGCCGAGGTGACCTTCTTCCCCGCGCCGAACAGCGTCGCCAGCCGCACCTCGATCTGGTTCGCGCGGTAGCCGAGGTCCCAGTCCGCGGTGATGAGCTGCGGATAGGCGGGGCCGACGGCGGCGTTGTTGGCCGTCACGAGGTAGCCGGCCGGCGGGTCGAGCACGGAGGGGAGCTGATCGAATGGGATGGTGCCGGTCCAGGCGTACTGGCTGGTCCATCCCGGGACCGGCAGCGTTCCGTCGCCCCCACGGCGTGTGGGGATGAGCCCGGGCGCCTGGTAGCCGATGTGCCCGTCCACGTCGGCGTAGACGAGGTTCTGCGACGGGACCTGGAAGGACTGCGCGGCGGCACGGAATCCGGCCCAGTCCCGCGCAGTGTCGAAGGCGAAGATCGCGTTCGCGGTCGTGCCCGGCGTCAGCGCGGTCCAGGCGAGCGAGAGCTGGAACTGCTGCGCGGGGACCCCGAGCTTGCCCGCCTGGTCTTTCGCGATGGCGGCGTAGGCATCGCCGATGTCGGTCACGATCGGGCCGTGGAGGGTCGAGCGGACGGTGATCGTCACGTCCGCGCCGCCGGCGACGTGGATGCGCTCGGTGCGCTTCTGCAGCGGCACCTGCTTGCCGTCGTACTCGTACGTGCTGCCGGTGACCTTCTCGACGAACAGGTCGGCGACATCCGGGCCGAGATTCGTGAAGCCCCAGGAGATGCGGTCGTTGTGCCCGATGATGATGCCCGGGAAGCCGGAGAAGCTGAACCCGGATACCTCGAACGGGCAGGCGGGGCCCGGCTTCGTGCAGTGGAGGCCCATCTGGTACCAGACGGAGGGGAGGGCTGCGCCCAGGTGCGGGTCGTTGGCGAGCAACGGCTTGCCGCTCGCGGTGTGCGCGCCGCCGACGACCCACGAGTTCGAGCCGATGTCGTCTCCCGCCGGTCCCATCAGCTGCGGCAGGCGGTCCACGCTGGCGGCGATCTGCTGCAGTTGCGAGGCGTAATCCGACGGGTTCACTGCTGCGGCGCTTGCCGAGCCGTCGTCCGCTGAGGATGCGATGGCGCCGGGACGCACGTCCGGCGTCGTGACCCGCGGGTTCCCGCCTCCGAGGTCGGTGATCGTCGGATGGCTCGTGTACGAGTAGCCGGGATGCAGCTCGGCGACCTGCTCGGGCTTCAGTTTCGTCGCGAGCAGCGCCCGGTCCACCTCGTCCTCGAGGTTGGAACGGAGGTCCCAGGCCATCGCCTTGAGCCACGCGACCGAGTCGGCGGGTGTCCATGGTTCGGGCTTGTAAGACGGATTCTGCAGCCCGAGCACGGCGTACTCGAGCGACAGCTCGGCACCGGAATGCTGTGCGAGGTACGCGTTCACCCCGTCCGCGTAGTCCTGGTAGTAGCGCAGCGAGGTCGGGTCGAGCAGCTTCACCTCCTGCTCGGCGACGCGCCGCCAGCCGAGGGTGCGGATGAACGTGTCGGTCGGCACCTGGCTCGCGCCGAAGAGCTCCGACAGCCGGCCCGAGGTGACGTGCCGCCGGAAGTCCATCTCCCAGAAGCGGTCCTGCGCGTGCACGAACCCCTGCGCCCGGAAGAGGTCGTCGGCGGTGGAGGCGTACAGCTGCGGCACGCCTGCTCCGTCGCGGTACACCGTGACCGGAGCGGTGAGTCCCGGCACATCCACCGAGCCGGAGGTCTGCGGGAAGGACCTGGTCACCGTCCAGACGCCGACGCCGCCCGCGATGACCACGAGTGCGAGCAGGAGGACGACCACCCCGCCGACGACCCGCAGCACCCGATGATGCCGTCTGAGCCGGGGGGTGTCCTCGCCCACGTCACTCCTTCGGGTCGGGTAGCGCAGCGCCGTCACTGTGGACTGTATCCCATGCCCGTGACGGCCCGGCGGGCGGTCAGGGCGAGGTGAGCGCCGACCAGGCCATCCGTTCGAGCACGGGGCGCACGGCGTCGGAGGCCACCTGGTGGGTGCCGACCCGTGCGGTGTGCGGGGTGGAGTTGAGGAGGCCGAAGGTGCCCTGCACGCGCACGCGGAGCTCGTCGTCGTCGAGCCGGGGATGCAGTGCGCCGAGCACGCGCATCCACACCTCGACGTAGCGACGCTGCAGGCGGCGCACCTGGCGCCGGGCGGTCTCGGTGAGGGAGTCGAGGTCGCGGTCCTGCACGCGGATGGTGTCGGGCTCGCCGAGCGCGAAGTCGATGTGGAAGCCGATCAGGGAGCGCAGGGCGGCGTCGGCGTCCTCGGCGGTCTCCTCGACCGCCTGGCCTCCCGCGAGGAGCCGTTCGCTGACGCCGACGAGGAGCGCTTCGAGCACGGCCTGCTTGGAGGCGAAGTGCCGGTAGACCGCCGGTCCACTGACACCGACCGCTGCACCGAGGTCTTCGATGGAGACCCCGTTGAAGCCGCGCTCGGCGAACAGCCCGGCGGCGGCCTCCAGCAGCGCCGCGCGGCGATCGGCCTTGGCCTGGCTGCGCTGCGTCGGGCGCTCGAGCGGCGCGGCGGGGTCGAGCTGGGTCATCGTCCTCGATGGGGTTCGGCCGCAGCTGCGGCGCTGGACATTTCGGTTAATGAACACTAACCTAAAACCGAGTTAGTGACCACTAACCGAATGTCGACGACGACACACGGAGCAGCATGCCGACCCTGATCAGTGAGGCGTCCGCCACGGACGCCCGGTTCGAGCAGAACGACGCGGCCCAGCGCGAGCTCGTGGCCGACCTCCGGCGACGGCTCGCCGTGGCGGCGGCCGGCGGTCCCGAGCGGGCGCGCGAACGTCACGTCGCGCGCGGAAAGCTGCTGCCGCGTGACCGCATCGACGCGCTCCTCGACGAGGGGAGTCCCTTCCTCGAGCTCGCACCACTGGCCGCGACAGGGATGTACGACGACGAGAGCCCGGCAGCGGGCGTGATCGCCGGCATCGGCCTCGTCGCCGGCCGCCACGTGATGGTGGTCTGCAACGACGCGACGGTCAAGGGCGGAACGTACTACCCGATGACGGTCAAGAAGCACCTCCGGGCGCAGGAAGTGGCGCTGGAGAACCGCCTCCCGTGCATCTACCTGGTCGACTCCGGAGGCGCGTTCCTCCCGATGCAGGACGACGTCTTCCCCGACCGCGACCACTTCGGCCGCATCTTCTACAACCAGGCCCGGCTCTCGGCGGCGAAGATCCCGCAGATCGCCGCAGTGCTCGGCTCCTGCACCGCGGGCGGAGCATACGTCCCGGCGATGAGCGACGAGACGGTGATCGTGCGCAACCAGGGCACGATCTTCCTCGGCGGACCGCCGCTCGTGAAGGCGGCGATCGGCGAGATCGTCAGCGCCGAGGAGCTCGGCGGAGGCGACCTGCACGCCCGCACGTCGGGCGTCGTCGACCACCTGGCGGAGGACGACGAGCACGCGCTCGCGATCGTGCGCGACATCGTCGCGACGCTGCCCGCACCCGCCGCCCCCGCCTGGTCCGTCACCGAGACGGTCGAGCCGGCGGCCGATCCGGCCGAGCTGTACGGCGTCGTCCCGGTCGACGTGCAGGCCCCCTACGACGTGCACGAGGTCATCGCGCGCATCGTCGACGGCAGCGGCTTCCACGAGTTCAAGCCCGAGTACGGGACGACGCTGGTGACCGGCTTCGCGCACATCCACGGGCATCCCGTCGGCATCGTCGCCAACAACGGCGTGCTGTTCAGCGAGTCCGCCCTGAAGGGCGCGCACTTCATCGAGCTGTGCGACCAGCGCGGTATCCCGCTGCTGTTCCTGCAGAACATCTCCGGCTTCATGGTGGGCCGCGACTACGAGGCCGGCGGCATCGCCAAGAACGGCGCCAAGATGGTCACGGCAGTCGCCACGACCCGCGTGCCGAAGCTCACCGTCGTGATCGGCGGATCCTTCGGTGCGGGCAACTACTCCATGTGCGGCCGCGCCTACTCGCCGCGCTTCCTGTGGATGTGGCCTGCCGCACGCATCTCGGTGATGGGCGGCCAGCAGGCGTCCAGCGTCCTCGCGACCGTCAAGCGCGACCAGCTGGAGGCGCGCGGCGAGGAGTGGAGCTCCGAGGACGAGGCCGCGTTCCGCGCGCCGATCACCGAGCAGTACGAGGAGCAGGGCAACCCGTACTACTCGACCGCCCGGCTCTGGGACGACGGCGTGATCGACCCCGCCGAGACCCGGACGGTGCTGGGGCTCGCCCTCGACGTGGTCTCCCGTTCTCCGCTGCCCGACACCGCCTTCGGGCTCTTCCGGATGTGACCGCCGTGACCTCTACGCCTTTCCGCACCGTCCTCGTCGCCAACCGGGGAGAGATCGCCTGCCGGGTGATCCGCACGCTGCAGCGCCTGGGCATCCGCTCGGTCGCCGTCTACAGCGACGCCGACCGCGACGCGCCCCACGTCGCGCTCGCCGATGTCGCCGTCCGCCTGGGTCCGCCCGCCGCCCGCGAGAGTTACCTCAACGTCGACGCGATCCTGGAAGCGGCTCGCCGCACCGGCGCAGAGGCCGTCCACCCCGGATACGGCTTCCTGTCCGAGAACCCCACGCTCGCGGAGGCGTGCGCGCGGGCGGGCATCGTGTTCGTGGGACCGGACGTCCGCGCGCTCGAGGTCATGGGCGACAAGATCACCGCGAAGCACGCCGTGGCCGAGTACGACGTGCCCACCATCCCGGGCATCGCCGAGCCGGAGCTCAGCGACGACGACCTCATCGCAGCCGCCGAGCGGATCGGGTTCCCCGTGCTGGTCAAGCCGTCCGCGGGCGGCGGCGGCAAGGGGATGCAGGCGGTGCACACGCCCGCCGAGCTCCCCGAGGCCCTTCGTGCCGCACGGCGCGTCGCGGCCGCGGCCTTCGGCGACGACACGCTGTTCCTGGAGCGGCTGGTCGCCTCCCCCCGGCACATCGAGGTGCAGGTCCTGGCCGACCGCCATGGCGGGATCGTGCACCTCGGCGAGCGCGAGTGCTCGCTGCAGCGGCGCCACCAGAAAGTTGTCGAGGAGGCGCCGTCGCCGCTGCTCGACAGCGCCACCCGGGAGCGGATCGGCGAGGCCGCGTGCCGGGTCGCCGCGAGCGTCGACTACGTCGGTGCGGGGACGGTCGAGTTCCTGGTCTCGGCGGACTCGCCGGACGAGTTCTTCTTCATGGAGATGAACACCCGGCTGCAGGTCGAGCATCCTGTCACCGAGCTGGTGACGGGCCTCGACCTGGTGGAGCAGCAGCTGCGCATCGCCGCCGGCGAGCCGCTCGCCTTCGGGCAGGCGGAGGTCCGACTGAACGGCCACGCCGTCGAGGCCCGCGTGTACGCGGAGGACCCGGAGCGCGGCTTCCTCCCGGCCGCTGGTCACGTGCTCGCGCTGCGGGAGCCGCGCGGGGAGGGCGTGCGCGTCGACAGCGGGCTGGCCGCGGGCATCCCGATCGTCACCGACTACGACCCGATGCTCTCGAAGGTGATCGCCTGGGGCGAGGACCGGGACGAGGCGTTCGCCCGCCTGCGCGGAGCGCTCGCCGGGACGAGCATCCTCGGCGCCGTGTCGAACGTCGCGTGGCTCGTCGACCTCGTCTCCGACGACGATGTGCTTGCGGGGCGCATGGACACCACGCTCATCGACCGCCGGTTCTCCGAGCGCCAGCCGGCGCCCGTGACCGAGCCCGAGCTGATCGCGGCCGCGCTTATGGCGCACCGGGACCGCTGGGAGGCGCCGCCGGAGGTCGGGCCGCTGTGGGCCGCACCGACGGGATGGCGGCTCGGACGGGCGCGGCCGGTGCGGTACGACGTCGAGGGCGTCACCGTGACCGTCGCCGGCGGGACCGAGGACGCGAGGGTGTCGGTCGGCCTGGATGCTGCCGCGCCGCGTCGCGCCGCGCTGCGCGTGAGCGGACCCGCGGCGGCCGGCGAGCCCGGCGTCGCGCTGCTCGAGCTCGACGGCGAGACCGTGCGGTTCGACGTCGCGCGCGACGGGACGACCGTCTGGCTGGGCCGCGAGGGCCGCGTGCGGCCGCTGCGCCTGCGCGACCGTGCGACCGTTCTCGCAGACCGCCTCGCGGCCGTCGACCGCGGGACGCTCGCGGCGCATCCCGAACTCCGCTCGCCGATGCCGGGAACGGTCGTCGCCGTCCCCGTCGACGCGGGCGCACGCGTGGAGGTCGGCGACACCGTCGTCGTCGTCGAGGCGATGAAGATGGAGCACCGGCTGGTGGCTCCCGTGGCCGGGACCGTCACGGTGCACGCCGCACCCGGCGACCTCGTCCGGCTCGACCAGCTCGTCGCCCGCGTGGATGCGGACGACGTGCCCGACGCGGACGACGTGCCCGCCGCATCCACCCCCACCCCCGATGTGCCGCCTCACGAGGCGGACGCGGCGCCGACACGACCGGCCGCCGCACGAGAAAAGTCACCACGAGAGACAGGACCCGCATGACCATGCAGATGACCCGCACCGGCGCCACCGGCGGCACCGACGCCGCGGCCGAGACCGACATCGCCGGCTTCCAGCTCACCGACGAGCAGCGCCGGCTGCGCGACGAGGTCCGCGACTTCGCAGACACCGTCGTCGCGCCCGCCGCCTACGAGTACGACACCAAGCGCAGCCTGCCGTACGACATCATCGCCGAGATGGGCCGGATGGGCCTGTTCGGCCTGCCCTTCCCCGTCGAGTACGGCGGCCAGGGCAAGGACTACCTGTCGCTCTGCATCGCGGTCGAGCAGCTGGGACGCGTGGACCAGTCCATCGGCGTCACCCTCGAGGCAGGCGTCGGCCTCGGCGTCATGCCGATCTTCCGGAGCGGCACCGAAGAGCAGAAGCAGGAGTGGATGCCGATGCTCGCGCGCGGCGAGGCGCTCGCCGGGTTCGGGCTGACCGAGGCGGAGGCGGGCTCCGACGCGTCGGGCACGAAGACGACCGCCGAACTGCGCGACGGCGAGTGGGTGATCAACGGGACCAAGCAGTTCATCACCAACTCGGGCTCCGACATCACGCGCCTCGTCACCATCACCGCGGTGACCGGCGAGTCGACGCGGCCCGACGGCTCCATCAAGAAGGAGCTCTCGGCGATCATCGTCCCCACCGGCACCCCCGGCTTCGTCGCCGAGCCGGTGTACGACAAGGTCGGCTGGCACACCTCCGACACCCACCCGCTCACCCTGACCGACGTGCACGTGCCCGAGGCGAACCTGCTGGGGGAGCGCGGCCGCGGCTACGCCAACTTCGTGGAGACGCTCGACGAAGGCCGCGTGGCCTTCGCCGCGCTCTGCACCGGCGCCGCCCAGGGCTGCCTGGAGGAGGCCATCCGCTACTCCAAGAGCCGCAATGTGTTCGGCCGCCCGATCGGCTCCAACCAGTACATCGCCTTCAAGATCGCGCGGATGCAGGCGCGGGTGCATGCCGCACGCCTCGCCTACTACGACGCATGCTTCAAGCTGATGGCCGGCAAGCCGTTCAAGCTGGAGGCGTCGATCGCCAAGCTGACCGCGAGTGAGGCGGCGATGGACAACGCCCGCGACGCCACGCAGATCTTCGGCGGCTACGGCTTCCTCAACGAGAACCCGGTCGCGCGGCACTACCGCGACTCGAAGATCCTGGAGATCGGCGAGGGCACCAGCGAGGTCCAGCTCATGGTCATCTCGCGCCAGCTGGGCTTCTCCGCCTAGCCTGAAGGCGGCTACGGACCTCGAGGAGGAGGACGGATGATCGACAAGACGGTCGCGAGCGCCGCGGAGGCGGTCGCCGACATCGCGGACGGCAGCACCCTCGCCGTGGGCGGGTTCGGGCTGTGCGGCATCCCGAGCGCGCTCATCCAGGCGATGCTGGAGGCGGGCACCACCGACCTCGAGATGGTCAGCAACAACTGCGGCGTCGACGACTGGGGGCTCGGTCTCTTGCTCGCCGAGCGTCGCATCCGAAAGATGGTCAGCTCGTACGTCGGTGAGAACAAGGAGTTCGCCCGCCAGTTCCTCTCCGGCGAACTGGAGGTCGAACTCACGCCGCAGGGCACGCTCGCCGAGAAGCTGCGCGCGGGCGGCGCCGGCATCCCTGCCTTCTTCACCCCGGCCGGGGTCGGCACCCAGATCGCGACCGGCGGCCTGCCGCGCCGCTACGCACCGGACGGCTCCGTCGCCGTGGCCAGCGAGCCGAAGGAGGTTCGCACGTTCGAGGACGCGGAGTACGTGCTGGAGCGGTCGCTCCGCCCCGACTTCGCGCTCGTCCACGCGGCGAAGGGCGACCGCCACGGCAACCTGGTGTTCCACGCCGCGGCGATGAACTTCAACCCGCTCGCCGCCATGGCCGGGCGGGTCACGATCGCCGAGGTGGAGGAGCTGGTCGAGCCCGGCGAACTCGACCCGGGGGCGGTGCACTGCCCGGGCATCTTCGTCCAGCGCGTCGTCCATGCGCCCGGAGTGGAGAAGCGGATCGAGCGACGCACGGTCGCCGCCGCGGAAGGGACCGCACGATGAGCCTGTCGCGCACCGAACTCGCCGCCCGGGTCGCACGCGAGCTGGAGAACGGTCAGTACGTCAACCTCGGCATCGGGATGCCCACGCTCATCCCGAACTACATCCCGGAGGGCGTCGAGGTCATCCTCCACTCGGAGAACGGCGTGCTCGGCGTCGGCCCCTACCCGGCCGACGACGCCGTCGACCCCGACCTCATCAATGCGGGCAAGGAGACCGTGACCGTGAACCGCGGCGCGGCCTTCTTCGACTCGTCGCTCTCGTTCGGGATGGTGCGCGGCGGCCACGTCGACCTGGCTGTCCTCGGTGCCATGGAGGTCTCGGAGACTGGCGACCTCGCGAACTGGATGATCCCCGGCAAGATGGTGAAGGGGATGGGCGGCGCGATGGATCTCGTGTTCGGCGCCAAACGCCTCATCGTCATGATGGAGCACGTCGACAAGGAGGGCCGCCCGAAGATCCTGCGCGAATGCACCCTCCCGCTGACCGGCACGGGATGCGTCGACCGGATCATCACGGACCTCGCGGTGATCGACGTGACCGACGACGGCCTCGTCCTGCGGGAGGTCGCGCCCGGCGTGACCGTCGACGAGGTGGTGGCGGCGACGGGCGCACCGCTGCGGATAGAAGTGGAGCAGGCGGCATGAGAGAGATCGAGCAGCGCGGGCTGTACTACGAGGAGTTCGAGCCGGAGACCCGCTACCTCCACCGGCCCGGACGCACGGTGACGGAGGCCGACAACGTCTTCTTCACGACGCTCACCATGAACACGCAGGCGCTGCATCTCGACGCCGCCTGGTCGGCGCGGCAGCCGTTCGGCGAGCGGCTGGTGAACTCCATGTTCACGCTGGCCACCATCGTCGGTGCGTCGGTCGCCCAGCTCACGCAGGGCACCATCGTTGCCAATCTCGGCTTCAGCGAGGTCGCGTTCCCGCACCCGCTGCACCACGGCGACACGCTCTACTCGGAGACGGTGGTGGTCACGAAACGGCTGTCCGCATCCCGCCCCGGTCAGGGCATCGTCACCCTCGAGCACACCGGCCGCAATCAGGACGGCGTGGTCGTCGCCACGGCCACCAGGCAGGTCATGGTCTGGTGCAAGGATGCGTCGCCCGCGTCGGCCGTCGACGATGTCGCGGCGGATGCGAGTGCGCTCGACCCGGGAGCGTCCGAGCCGGACGGCATCCTGTGACGGCTGACGCGACGCCGGTGTTCCCCTGGGGGCCGGCGCTGCTGTTCTGCCCGGCCGACCGCCCCGAGCGCTACGCGAAGGCGCTGGACCGGGCGGATGCGGTCATCCTCGACCTGGAGGACGCGGTGGACCCGTCGCGGCGCCCGGCCGCCCGGGAAGCGCTCGTCGCCTCCGACCTCGATCCCTCGCGCGTGATCGTCCGGGTGAACCCGGCGGGGACGGCGGACCACGACGCCGACCTGTCCGCGCTCGCCGCGACCCCGTACCGGGCCGCGATGCTGCCCAAGGCCGAGCGTCCCTCGGACCTCGACGGACTCGGCGGGTACGACGTCATCGCCCTCTGCGAGAGCGCCGCCGGCGTGCTCGCCGCCCCGGCGCTCGCGCAGGCGCCTACGGTGCTCGCCCTGATGTGGGGCGCGGAGGACCTCGTCGCGTCCCTCGGAGGAACCTCCAGCCGGCACGCCGACGGGCGGTACCGGGATGTGGACCGCCACGCCCGATCGTCGGTGCTGCTGGCCGCCGGCGCGGCCGGCGCGTTCGCGATCGACACGGTGCATCTCGACATCGCCGACCTGGACGGTCTGGCCGCGGAGGCGGAGGATGCGGTCGCCGTCGGATTCGCGGCGACCGCGTGCATCCACCCCGGTCAGGTGGAGACGATCCGGGCGGCCTACCGGCCGTCTGCGGCCGAGGTGGAGGCCGCCCGGGAGCTGCTCGCAGCGGCCCGAGACGCCGGCGGGGGAGTGTTCCGACACGCCGGTCGGATGGTGGACGGACCGGTGCTTGCGCACGCCAGAGCAGTGCTCCGACGTTCGTGATGAAACTGTGACCTAGCTTTACCCGGCGGTTCACCCGTTTCGTCCTTCCGGCGTCGGAGGCATGACGTACGCTGCAAGTGTTCAATCAGAAGTCCAAGGTTCTCGAATCGATTCGAGTCCGCGGAGTTCCGGCAGAACCAGTCGTCACGGGGAGGGGGAGAGATGCCACAGCTTCTACCCCTGCGCCTGCTCGAGACCGTCGGTCTCCGCAGCAGTTCCGACGCCTCCCGTGCCGCCCGCACGACGGACCGGCCGAGCGCCGAGGCCGGCGCCCGCGACCTCGCCCGGGCTGGAACGGCCGAGCCTCCGACCGGCGTGATCGACGTCGACCCTGCTATCGCGACCACCGGTCCCCTCTCGATCATCGCTCCGCGCCGAATCGGCGAGAGCGACCTCGCGGTGTACCCGCTGTCGCTCGGCGCGAGCGTCTTCGGCTGGACGGCCGACGGAGACACGTCGCTCGCGATCCTCGACCGGTTCGCAGAACTCGGCGGCAACTTCATCGACACCGCCGACAGCTATGTCGGCGGTCGCAGCGAGCTGCTCATCGGCAAGTGGATGCGCGAGCGCGGCAACCGCGACCGCATGGTGGTCGCGACGAAGGTCGGCCGCCACCAGGAGAACCCCGGTCTCGGCGCCGTCAGCGTCGTGCGCGCGGTGGAGGCGTCGCTCGAGCGGCTGCAGACCGACTACATCGACCTGCTCTACTTCCACGAGGACGACCCGGAGACTCCGCTGGAGGACAGCCTTGCGACAGCGGAATGGCTGATCGAGAGCGGCAAGGTTCGCTACCTCGCAGCATCGAACTTCACCGCCGACCGGCTGATCGAGGCGCGCATCCTCTCGTCGTCCGGGCTGCCCAAGTTCGTGGCGATCCAGACGCAGTACAACCTGATGCACCGCACCGAGTTCGAGAGCGCGCCGCGGATCGTGGCGGCGGCCCAGGGCCTCGCGGTGATGCCGTACTACGCGCTGGCGAACGGCTTCCTCACCGGCAAGTACCGCAGCAAGAACGATCTCACCGGCGGGGCGCGCAGCGTCCGTGCGTCGGCGTACCTGAACCGCCGCGGCCTGCGCGTGCTCGCGGTGCTCGACCGCATCGCGGCGGAGCACAGGGTCGCTCCGGCGAGCATCGCTCTCGCCTGGCTGCTGGCCAAGCGCACGATCGTCGCACCGGTGGCGAGCGCGAGCCGCCCGGACCAGGTCGACGCGCTGATGGCGGCGGCGGGCATCCGGCTCACGCGTGCGCAGATGCTCGACCTCGACCGCGTCTCCGAGTAGCCACCCACCTGCTTGACGCAACACGCCGTCGGGCGTGCGCGCGACGACGACGTGTCGTGACAACCAGGTTGCGTGCGCTGGCCCGCGTGACGCGCGAGTGGGCTTACGCCTCGGCGAGGATGCGGTCGAGCGCGCGGTGCAGGGCGGCACCCGCCGCGATGGGGTCGCCGACGTAGCCGCCGGCGAGCGCGCCGTCGCGCGCGAGGATGAGGTCGTCGGCTGCGTCGCCCGGGCGCGGGTGGCCGATCTGCCGGAACAGCTCCTCGATGCGGTCGGCGTACCAGTCGCGGTGGGCGGTGACGGCGAGGCGCACGGGGTCGGTCTCGTCCGCGAACTGGGCCGCCGCGTTGATGAACGGGTCGCCGTGGAATCCGGGGTCGACCGCATCCTGGTTGATCGCGTCGACGAGGGCCCGCGCGATGTCGCGCGGGTCGTCGAACTTCGTCTCCTGCTCGGCGAACCACTCGCGCACCTGGCGGTCGCGGCCCTCGACGTAGGCGATGATCAGAAGGTCCTTGGACCGGTAGTGCTTGTAGAACGTCGCCTTGGTGACGCGGGCTCCGGCGATGATCCGGTCGACGCCGACCGTGTGGATGCCCTCCTGGTAGAAGAGCTGGTCCGCCGTTGCGAGGATCTTGACCTTCGACGGCGCTGGCGGCCGGATGGTCGCTCGGGCACTTACGACCATCCGGACGACTCCTTCTGTGAGGAGGCCTGGTGGCCTCCGGCTTGCGGTTCAGGGGCCACCGGGTTCCGGCGCAGGGGACGCCGAACCCGATGGTTCTCACAGTATAGCCGTAGACAGAAGAGTCTGTTTGTCCCCGTTTTCTCAGCGAGGGAATGGCGCACCGTCTGGCGTAGGCTGGTGGGGATGAACAGCGCAGTCGACCTTCCGCTCGGTATGGCCGACCTCACCTTCGCCGCGTCCGGCGAGGCGCTGGTCCGCCGGACCGTCCTCCCGAGCGGCGTGCGCATCCTCAGCGAGCACGTCCCCGGGTCGCGGAGCGCCACGCTCGGCTACTGGGTGGCGGTCGGCTCCCGCGACGAGAGCGAGGGCGGCGCCGGACATCCCGGAACGCTCGGATCCACCCACTTCCTCGAGCACCTGCTCTTCAAGGGCACGCGGACACGGACCGCACTCGACATCGCCGTGAGCTTCGACTCGGTCGGCGGCGAGCACAACGCGATGACCGCCAAGGAGTACACCTGCTACTACGCCAAGGTGCAGGATCGCGATCTCGCGATGGCGGTCGAGGTCATCGGCGACATGCTGACCTCCTCACTGCTCGACCCCGCCGAGTTCGAGAACGAGCGCGGGGTCATCCTCGAAGAGCTGTCGATGGCGGAGGACGACCCGGGCGACGTCGCGAACGAGCGGATGTTCCAGGCCGTGCTGGGCGACCATCCTCTCGGCCGGCCCATCGGCGGCCGCCCGGACACCATCCACGCGGCCACCCGCGATGGCGTCTGGGAGCACTACCGCGCCAACTACCGCCCGCAGGACCTGGTGGTGACGGCCGCGGGCGCCGTCGACCACGACCTCCTCGTCGCCGGTGTCGAGAACGCTCTGACCTCGGCCGGCTGGGACCTCGACCTGGCCGCCACGCCCGTCTCGCGCCGAGGAGCCGTGCCCGCGGTCATCCAGCGCGGCACCCCGCTCATCACGGTGCAGCGCCCCACCGAGCAGGCGAACCTGTTCGTCGGGATGCCCGGCATCCTCGCCACCGACCCGCGCCGCACCACCATGAGCGTGCTCAACTCGGTCCTCGGCGGAGGGATGTCCAGCCGGCTGTTCCAGGAGGTCCGCGAGCGTCGCGGCCTCGCCTACGCCGTGTACTCCTTCTCCGGCTCGTACTCGGACGCCGGCGTCTTCGGCCTCTATGCGGGATGCGCGCCCGCGAAGGCGCGCCAGGTCACCGAGCTCATGCTCGAGGAGCTGCGCCGGCTGGCCGCCGACGGGGTCACCCCCGACGAGCTCCGGCGCGCGGTCGGTCAGCTGTCCGGCGGGGCGGCCCTCGCCCTGGAGGACTCCGACACCCGCATGTCCCGGCTCGGCCGCGCCGAGATCACCCTCGGCGAGTTCGCCGACCTCGATGAGAGTCTCCGCCGCCTGCACCTCGTCACCGCCGACGACGTGCGGGAACTGGCCGCCGACCTGGCCGGCCGGCCGATCTCCATCGCCGCGGTGGGGAGCCTGACCGACGACGCGTTCGCCGGTCTCGTCCCCTGATCCGCCTCCCGTCCGTTCCACCGAAAGGTCCCCTCGTGCCCCACTACCTCTACCTCGTGCGCCACGGCGAGCAGCAGGATGCCGAGCACGGTCTGCCGGACGGCCCGCTCTCCCCGCGGGGCAAGCGACAGGCCCAGCTCATCGCCGAGCGACTCAGCGGCATCCCGTTCACCTCGATGTACCACTCGCCGCTCAATCGCGCGACGGAGACGGCGGCCATCATGGCCGAGCGGATGCCGGCGCTGGAGCCGCAGCCGTCGAGCCTGCTGTTCGACTGCATCCCGTCGGGCCCGACGCCGGACATGCCGAGGGCCTTCGAATCGTTCTTCGGCCCCGTGACCGAGGCGGAGATCGAGGCCGGGCGGGCGCAGATGGAGGACGCGGTCCACGAGTTCCTGACGCCGGCGATGGGGGATCGTCACGACCTGCTGGTGACGCACAACTTCGTCATCGGCTGGTTCGTGCGCCACGTGTTCGACGCGCCGGCCTGGCGCTGGCTCGGCCTGAACCAGGCGAACTGCGGTCTCACCATCATCCGGGTGCGCTCGGCGAAGCCGCCCGTGCTCGTGGTGCACAACGACCTGGGCCACCTGCCGGTCGAGCTCCGGACCGGCCTCCCCGAGCTGCAACCCGTCTGAGGTCCGGCGCCGGGAGGGTGGGCGCGGTCAGCTCAGCGTCTTGCGGAACCAGTCGGTCGCGTTCGGGTTGTCGTTGTAGGGCTGGATGGGCTCGTAGCCGTGGGAGCGGTACAGCGCGCCGGCTGCTTCGAGACTGGCATTCGTGTCCAGCACGAGCTCGGTCGCACCGAAGCCGCGGGCGCGGTGCTCGAGCTCGGAGAGGATCGCCCGGCCGAAGCCGTTGCCGCGCCGGGCCTTCGGCACCCACAGGTGCTTGATCTCGTAGCGGACGACCGGGATGCCGTCCTCCTGCTCGGTCAGCGGCACGGGGAGTTCCCGGATGCCGCCGCATCCCACCTCGACGCCGTCGTCGTACGCCAGCAGGAAGACGCCGTTCGGCGCCACGAACTGGCCGGGGTCGGGGAACGACGTGCGGTAGGCGCCCTGCGCGGTGGGGAAGGTCTCGGCGCGTTCGGCGAAGTAGTCGGAGAGCATGCGATGGGCGGTCGCGTCGGTGACGGCGACGTCTGCGAAAGACACCATCGGCCCAGCGTATCCCCGACGGACTCCCGGGATGCCGCAGGTAGGCTGGGCGGGTGAGCATTCGCGTGGCCGTCGCCGGAGCGACCGGAAAACTGGGAAGCGTGGCGGTCCGCCTCATCGAGCAGGCCGACGACCTCGAACTCGTTGCACGGCTCGACTCGCGATCACCGCTGGAGGACATGCTCGGCGCCGACGTGCTCGTCGACATGACGCTGCCGCAGGTGAGCCCGGGGATCGTCGCCTTCGCGATCGACAACGGACTCAATGTGCTCGTCGGGACCTCGGGCTGGTCCGCCGACCGCATCCTCGACCTCGAGCGGAGGGTCGCGCTGCACGAGGGTCGCGGCGCGGTCGTCATCCCGAACTTCTCCCTCGGGTCCGCGCTCGGCACCGCGTTCGCCACGGTCGCCGCACGGTTCTTCGACTCGATCGAGATCCTGGAGGCGCACGGCGCGGGCAAGACCGACTCGCCGTCCGGGACGGCCGTGCGCACGGCCGAGCTGATCGGTGCCGCGCGCGCGGCGAAGGGGCCCGTGGAGGCGCCGCACTCCGACCAGCGCGCCCGCGGTCAGCAGGTGGCGAGCGTCCCCATCCACAGCCTCCGCATGCGCGGCGTCGTCGCACAGCAGCAGGTGATCTTCGGCGGTGCCGGGGAGCAGCTGACCATCCGGCACGACACGGTCGGTTCGGAGGCGTACGAGGCGGGCATCCTGCTCGCCCTTCGCGCGGCCGCGACGATGACCGGTGTGACCGTGGGGCTCGACAAGCTGATCGACCTCGGCATCGCGGAGCCGAACGGCGAACCGCCCCGCCCGACCGTGCGCGACGCGGGCGACGACGGCACCGACCCGACCCGATGAGGAGCCGGCAGAGCTCATGAGGAACCGACTGGCCGCCATTCTGATGGCGATCATCCTGCTCGTCTATCTGGTCCTGGCCGGCCAGCGTGCGGTCATGCTCATCGCGACCGGTGAGGCGATCGGCGTCGCCATGGGCGTCGCGCTGCTCGTGCTCCCGATCGTCGGCGCGTGGGCGCTCGCCCGCGAGCTGCTGTTCGGCGTCCGCACCGAGCGGCTCGTCCGGCAGCTGGATGCGGAGGGCGGCTTGCCGGTCGAAGACCTCCCCACCCGTGCGAGCGGTCGTCCGTTGCGCGATGCGGCGGACGAGCAGTTCCCGCAGTACCGCGCCGAGGTGGAGGCCGCCCCGGACAGCTGGCGCGCGTGGTTCCGTCTCGGTCTCGCGTACGACGCGTCCGGTGACCGGCGCCGGGCACGCGGAGCGCTGCGTCAGGCGATCCGACTGGAGCGCGCGGACGCGAAGAGCGCCGCCAAGTCCGGCGGGCAGTCGGCGCGCTAGGCCGCGCGGACCTCCACGAGCCGATCCATCGCGTCCTCGACCGTCGGGTCGCGGAACACGAAGCCGTCGGCGAGCAGCTTCTCGGGGACCACCAGCTGATCCGCGAGCAGCAGCTCCCGGCCGGCGTCCTGCAGCGCCAGCTCGATGGCGAACTTCGGGACCGGGACGAAGTACGGCCTGCGTACCGCCTGCGCGAGTGCCCGGACGACCTCGCCGGCGGTTGCGGGCGTCGGCCCCGCGATGTTCACCGGCCCGTCGAGTGTCGACGTGAGCAGGTGGACGAGCGCCGCCGCCTCGTCGTGGAGGCTGACCCACGGCCAGTGCTGACGCCCGCTGCCGAGCGGCCCGGCGAGACCCGCCTTGGCGATCGGCAACAGGGGTGTGAGGGCGCCACCGCGGCCGATGACGACCCCGGTCCGCGCCAGGGCGACCCGGGTGGCCGCCGGCGCCAGGCGTGCCGCGGCCTCCCACGCGTCCACGACGTCGGCGAGGAACCCGCGTCCCTTGCTCGCGGCTTCGGTCAGCTGCTGACCGGGACGGTCGCCGTAGAACCCGACCGCCGACCCGCTGACGAAGACCTTCGGCGGGTCGTCGGCCCGGCGCATCCCGTCGGCGAGCGTGCCGGTCGCCTGCAGGCGCGAGGAGAGGATGCGCCGCTTGGTCGCCCGCGTCCATGGCAGGCGTTGCAACGAGCTCCCGGACAGGCCGATGACCGCATCCGCCCATTCGAAGACGTCGACGTCGACGGAGCGTTCCTCCGGTGCCCACCGCGACTCGTCGGGCGAGGTCGGCTCGCGACGGACGAGCCGACGCACGTCGTGACCGGCGGCCGAGAGCTGCGCGCGCAGTTCGCGGCCGATCATGCCGGAGGAGCCGGCGAGCAGCACTCTCATCTCAGCGCCGCCGACGCTCAGGCGAGGGACGCCTCGAGCGTGATCGGGATGCCGACCAGCGCTCGCGAGACAGGGCAGGTGCGCTTCGCCTCGTCGGCGAGGCGCTTGAAGTCCTCCTCCGAGAGGCCCGGCACGGTGGCGGTGACCGTCAGGTGGCTTCCGGTGATGCCCTGGGCGGGGTCGAAGGTCACGGCGGCGGTGGTCCGGATGCTCTCCGGCGCGTTGCCGAACTGAGCGAGGACGTTCGAGAACGCCATGGAGAAGCAGGCGGCGTGCGCCGCACCCAGCAGCTCTTCGGGGGTCGTGACCTCCGCACCGCCTTCCGAGCGGGCCTTCCAGTTGACGGAGAGCTCAGCTGCACGCGACGAGTCGAGGGTCACCGTGCCGGAGCCGCTCGTGAGATCGCCGTTCCAGACGGTGGTGGATGCGCTGGTGACTGCCATTGAGGCCTCCTCGGGACGTGCGGCCGCCGTGCGCGGCCGGGCCCGACCCACACTACTGACGAGGTCCGACAGCGTCACCGGGCGTTCGGCGGATTCCCTGCTGGGGTGCGGTCACGCCTCGACACGGCGCCGGATCACTCGTGCTCGCACCAGGAGCAGGTACAGCTGGCAGCCCAGGCAGTATCCGAAGACCGAGTTGAGGAATGCAGCGATGAAGGCCAGCGTCGCCGCGACGGGAACGGCGAACGGGACACCGGCGAGCCCCAGCGCCAGCCCGAGTCCGGTGACCAGCAGACCGACCGCCTGGGCGAAGGTCGGCGGTGCTGGATCCTCCAGCTCACGGGGCGGTCCGAGGCGTGGCCGGAGCAGGCGCCGGTAGAGGAAGCCGTACGGGTGGCGTTGCACGCCGGCGAACGCGCCCCACGCGAAGAGCAGCGCGATGGCGAGCAGCAGCACGAAAGCCGCCGTGGTCGCCCCGACGAGCGAGAGGAAGAGATCGACCAGCAGGAGAAGGGAGGTGATCCCGGCGCCGAAGCGCGGGGATCGGGGGTCGACGCCGCGGTCGGCAAGGGGATCAGGCTGAGACATGGTTGCTCCTGAGGATGGTGCGGAGGGCCGAATGGACGGCGTCCGGGCGCGCAGTGCCACCGATCCGGGCGCGGACGGTGCCCGACGCGTCGAGGATCAGCGTGGTCGGGGTTTGGAGGAGATGGAAGCGGTCGGCGAGTTCGGGGCGGCGAGTGACGTCGATCTCCACGTGGCGTACGCCGTCGGAACCGACAGCCGCGGCAGCGAGCACGCGCGCGGTCGAACGGCAGGGCGAGCAGAGCTCGGTCGAGAACTGCAGGAGGGTCGCCTGCGCCCCGAATGCGTCTGCGCCGACGTCGCCGGGCCGGACCGCCTCCCGCGCCCGGAGGGTGCGCGCCCGCCCGGTCGTCGCGCGCCAGACGAGGCCGCCTGCCGCGACGACGGCGACGAGTCCGAGCACGATGCCGAGCGCAGCGAATCCGTTCACAGGCGGCACGTTACGCGGCACTTTTCCCGAGCGACACGAATGTGTCTCCCCGTGACAGCGACCCGATAGCCTGGAGCCATGGCTGCTCACCAGAATCCGTTCGGCCAGGTCCTCGTCGCCCTGGTCACCCCGTTCACCGCCGACGGCGAAGTGGACTGGGCGGCGGTCGAGAAGCACATCGACGACGTGATCCAGGCCGGTGCCGACGGCATCGTGGTCACCGGCACGACGGGGGAGACCTCGACCCTCACCGACCCGGAGAAGCTGCGCCTGGTCGAGGTGGGCAAGTCGGTCGCGGCGGGCCGCGCCAAGATCATCACCGGCGGCGGCTCGAACGAGACCGCGCACGCCATCCAGCTGTACCAGCACAGCGAGAAGGCCGGCGCCGACGGCGTCATGGTCGTCACGCCGTACTACAACAAGCCGACGCAGGCCGGCATCCTCACGCACTTCCGGATGATCGCCGACTCCACCGACCTGCCGGTCATCCTCTACGACATCCCGGGCCGCACGGGCGTCCCGATCAAGTACGAGACGATCCTCCGCATCGCCAAGCACCCCAACGTGCTCGCGATCAAAGACGCGAAGGGCGACTTCAGCGAGGTGAGCCGCGTGCTCAACCAGACCGACCTCCTCTACTTCTCGGGCGACGACGCCAACGTGCTCCCGCACCTCTCGATCGGGGCGAGTGGGCTGATCGGTGTGACGGCGAACATCGCGCCGACGCCGTACCGCCAGATCGTCGATGCGGTCAACGCGGGCGACCTCGCCACCGCGACGGCCGCCCACATGAAGCTCGAGCCGCTGGTGCGCGCCGTCATGACGCACGTGCCGGGTACAGTGGCCGCGAAGTACATCCTCCACGGCCTCGGCCGCATCTCGAGCCCCCGCGTGCGTCTGCCGCTCGTCGGGCCCGAGGAGTGGGAGGCCGCACAGATCGAAGACGAGCTCGACCTCGTCACCGACATCCCCGGCGTCGACTTCTCCAACTTCCGCCCAGACCGCAACGCGGCCGCAGGCGGAGCGCTCCCGAAGATCGCCGGGACCACACGCTGACGGCCGCACGAGCGGCCGACCACCGGGCGGGTGCGCGAAGCCCCGCTGACAGAACACAGAAATAGGAGGGCAGATGCCCAACCTCGTCTCCGAGCCTCCCGCGCTCGAGCCTGGAACGCTCCGAATCATCCCGACCGGCGGTCTGGGCGAGATCGGGCGGAACATGACCGTCTTCGAGTACGAAGGCAAACTCCTCATCGTCGACTGCGGCGTGCTGTTCCCCGAGCAGGACCAGCCGGGAGTCGACCTGATCCTCCCCGACTTCGCGCCCGTGCGCGACCGGCTCGACGATGTCGTGGGCGTCGTCCTCACCCACGGCCACGAAGACCACATCGGCGCCGTGCCGTACCTGCTCAAGCTGCGCAGGGACATCCCGCTGATCGGCTCCGGCCTCACGCTGGCGCTCGTGGAGGCGAAGCTCAAGGAGCACCGCATCCAGCCGTACAGCCTCACGGTGAAGGAGGGACAGGTCGAGCAGCTCGGCCCGTTCTCGCTCGAGTTCGTCGCGGTCAACCACTCCATCCCGGATGCGCTGGCCGTCGCCATCACGACCCCCGCGGGCGTCGTTCTCCACACCGGCGACTTCAAGATGGACCAGTTGCCGCTCGACGACCGCATCACCGACCTGCGCGCCTTCGCGCGGCTTGGCGAGAAGGGGGTCGACCTCTTCCTCGCCGACTCGACCAACGCCGACGTCCCCGGCTTCACGCCGCTCGAGCGGTCCATCGGCCCCGTCCTCGACACTGTGATCGCCCGCGCGCCGCGGCGCGTCATCGTCGCCAGCTTCTCCAGCCACGTGCACCGCGTGCAGCAGGTGCTCGACGCGGCAGCATCCAACGGGCGCCGCGTCGCCCTGCTCGGCCGCTCGATGGTCCGCAACATGACCATCGCCGCCGAGCTCGGCTACCTCAAGGTCCCCCAGGGCGTGCTGATCGACTACAAGAAGGCCGCCGACCTGCCCGACGACGAGATCGTCTACATGTCGACCGGCTCGCAGGGCGAGCCGATGGCCGTGCTGGCGCGCATGGCGAACCTCGATCACCAGATCGAGGTCGGCCACGGCGACACCGTCATCCTCGCGTCCAGCCTCATCCCGGGCAACGAGAACGCGGTCTACCGCGTCATCGACGGGCTCACCAAGCTCGGCGCCAACGTCGTCCACAAGGGCAACGCGAAGGTCCACGTCTCCGGCCACGCCGCCGCGGGCGAGCTGCTGTACTGCTACAACATCCTGAAGCCCAAGAACGTCATGCCGGTCCACGGCGAGTACCGCCACCTGGTCGCCAACGCACGTCTGGCGATGGACACGGGCGTGCCGGAAAAGAACACGATCCTCGCGGAGGACGGCACGGTCGTCGACCTGCGCGACGGCGTGGCGCGCGTGGTCGGCCAGCTCGACCTCGGCTTCGTCTACGTCGACGGGTCGAGTGTCGGCGAGATCACCGACGCCGATCTGAAGGACCGGCGCATCCTCGGCGAGGAGGGCTTCATCTCCATCATCGTCGTGGTCGAGGCCTCGACCGGGCGCATCGTCACCGGCCCCGAGGTCCACGCCCGCGGGTTCGCGGAGGACGACGCCGTGTTCGACGACGTGAAGCCGAAGATCGCAGCCGCCCTCGCGGAGGCTGCTCAGAACGGTGTCCGCGACTCGCACGCGATGTCCCAGGTGGTCCGCCGCACGGTCGGCCGCTGGGTGAACACGAGCTACCGGCGCCGTCCGATGATCGTGCCGCTCGTCATCGAGGCGTAGCCCGGGCGTCGCTCTTCCGGGAGAGCGGAACGTAACCCGCCGGAAACACGCGGGCGGGTAGCGTTCCTGCATGCAGGCGTTCCGCATCCGACCGGCCACCGGCCAGGATGCGCGCGTGCTCGCGGACATGCTGGTCGAGGCGGCGAACTGGAACCCGGTGCGCGCCCGCTCGCGCGTGACGGTCCTCGAGGATCCGGCCGTGCGGCACTACGTCGCGGGCTGGCAGCGCCCCGGGGATTTCGGCTGTGTGGCCGAAGATGCCAAAGGCGTGGTCGTCGGCGCGTGCTGGGCGCGGCTGTTCTCCGCGGACGACCCGGGCTACGGGTTCGTGGCCGCGGGGGTGCCGGAACTCACTCTCGGCGTGTACCCGCAGTGGCGCGCGCAGGGCGCCGGCCGGGCGCTGCTGCGCGAGCTGGCGCGCACGGCGGCCGCCCGCGGCCACGCCCGGCTCAGCCTGAGCGTGCAGCGCGCCAACTTCGCCCAGCGCCTGTACGTGAGCGAGGGATACGTGACGGTCGCGTCCGGTGACGGCTCCGACACGATGGTGCGCACCGTTCGCTGACCGGGCCGATTTTCCACAAACCAGGCGCGGGAACCGCGTGATGACGGGGGCACGACGTAGCGTTGTGCCCATGGCCACGAGCACCAAGTCGAATTCCGGCGCCCGGAACTCCGGCCGCGGCGGGTCGACCGCGCGCAAGCCGGCGTCGAAGACCGCCCAGCAGAAGACGGTCGCCTACCCGGCGGCCGACGCAGGCCCCAGTCCGCTCATCCGCGCCTGGATGGGTCTGGCGCACCTCACCGGCGCGGCCTTCCGCGCCCTCGGCCCCGAGAAGCTGAGCAAAGAGGAGCGCCGCGACGGCTTCCCCTTCTTCCTCGTGCTGCTCGCGATCGCGGGTGCGGTGGTGGAGTGGTTCCTGATCAACGACCAGGTCGCCCGCACTCTCGACGCCTGGACCTTCGGCGGCCTGTTCGGCCGCGTCGCCTTCGCGCTCCCGGTCGTGATGGTGCTCTTCGCCGCCTGGCTGTTCCGTCATCCGAGCTCCGTGCACGACAACACCCGGATCGGCATCGGCCTCAGCCTCCTGCTGCTCATGGTGTCCGGGCTGTGCCACCTGTTCAGCCCGCATCCCTCGCCGAGCGACGGCATGGCCGCTCTCGCGCAGGCCGGGGGAGTGCTCGGCTGGCTCATCGCCGCCCCGCTCTCGCTGGTGATCACGCCGTACGGCGCCGGAGCCGTGATCATCCTGCTGCTCATCCTGAGTCTCTTCATCATCACCAAGACACCGCCGAACAAGCTGCCCGCACGCATCCGCGAGCTCTACGCCTACCTCTTCGGCGCCCAGCTCCCGACGGAGGACGAGCGCCAGGAGGCCAAGGAGTCGGCCCGCGGCGCGAAGTCGAAGCAGGTCGAGTTCGACGGCATCGACGACGAGGAGCAGGAGCCGGAGGGCAACCTGCCCTGGTGGCGGCGCAACAAGTCGCAGCGCGAAGAAGACCCGGACTACGACGCCAGCCCGGCAGACGACCTCACCAGCGTCTTCGGAGCAGGCCAGCGCGGCAAGGGCGAATTCGCGACGCCGCTCGAGCCCGACCCGGCGAGCGACCACTACAACACCGAGGTGCTCAGCCAGCTGGCGCACGCGGAGGACGCACTCCAGCGGTTCACCGGCGAGCAGCCGGCCACCGCGGTCGCGCCGCTGCCCCCGATGACCGGAACACCCGGCGGGGCTGCCGTGCTACCCGGGTTCCAGCCGGGCGCCGCGGCCGACGACTTCGACGAGGAGGAGGCCGGCGCGCCGGCGCTGCCGGAACCCTCCACCCCGTACGACCTGCCGTCCGCCTCGATGCTCTCCGCGGGAACGCCCGCGAAGACGCGGTCGGGCGCGAACGACGAGATCGTCGCCGCGATCACGTCCGTGCTCACCCAGTTCGGCGTGGACGCGAAGGTCACCGGCTACTCGCGCGGCCCGACGGTCACCCAGTACGAGATCGAGCTCGGCCCCGGCGTGAAGGTGGAGCGCGTCACGGCGCTCAGCAAGAACCTGTCGTACGCGGTCGCGAGCAACGAGGTCCGCATCCTCTCGCCGATCCCCGGGAAGAGCGCCATCGGCGTCGAGATCCCCAACAGCGACCGCGAGATCGTCTCGCTCGGCGACATCCTGCGTTCGCCCGCGGCCGCCAAGAGCACCCACCCGATGACGATCGGCGTGGGCAAAGACGTCGGCGGCGGCTTCGTCGTCGCCAACCTCGCGAAGATGCCGCACCTCCTGGTCGCCGGTTCCACCGGCTCCGGAAAGTCGAGCTTCGTCAACTCGATGATCACCAGCCTGCTGATGCGCGCCAAGCCGTCCGAGGTGCGGATGGTCCTCATCGACCCCAAGCGCGTCGAGCTGACGATCTACGGCGGCGTCCCGCACCTCATCACGCCCATCATCACGAACCCGAAGAAGGCCGCGGAAGCGTTGCAGTGGGTCGTGAAGGAGATGGACATGCGGTACGACGACCTCGCCAGCTTCGGATTCCGGCACATCGACGACTTCAACCGCGCGGTGATCAACGACGAGATCGTCCTTCCCGCCGGGAGCGAGCGCAAGCTCAAGCCGTATCCGTACCTCCTGGTGGTCGTCGACGAGCTCGCCGACCTCATGATGGTCGCCCCGCGCGACGTCGAGGACTCGATCGTCCGCATCACGCAGCTCGCGCGGGCCTCCGGCATCCACCTGGTGCTGGCCACGCAGCGTCCGTCGGTCGATGTCGTCACGGGCCTCATCAAGGCCAACGTGCCCTCGCGGCTCGCCTTCGCGGTGACCAGCGTCACGGACTCCCGCGTCATCCTCGACCAGCCGGGAGCCGACAAGCTCATCGGCCAGGGCGACGGTCTCTTCCTCCCCATGGGCGCCTCGAAGGCCATTCGCGTGCAGGGCGCCTGGGTCAACGAGGCCGAGATCCAGAAGGTCGTCGACCACGTCACGCGCCAGGCTCGTCCGGAGTACCGTCAGGATGTCGCGGTGGGCGCCGAGAAGAAGCAGATCGACTCGGACATCGGCGACGACCTCGAGCTGTTGCTCGCGGCCGCGGAGCTGGTGGTGTCCTCGCAGTTCGGGTCCACCTCGATGCTGCAGCGCAAGCTCCGCGTGGGCTTCGCCAAGGCCGGCCGACTGATGGACCTGCTGGAGTCGCGCGAGATCGTCGGTCCGTCGGAAGGGTCCAAAGCCCGGGATGTGCTGGTCACGGCCGAACAGCTGCCGCAGGTGATCGCTCGCCTGCGAGGCGAGGAGCCCCCGGCCGGAGCGCCCGCGAGCGGCGCGCCGGCGACGACAGCGGCATCCGCTGCCACATCGACCGCGGCCGTCCCGGCCGGAGACGACGAGGACCGCTACGGAGCCGACCCCGTCGCCGAGATGACAGCGGGCTATCCTGAGGTCGAGGGCGACTCGAACGAGGACGCCTGGCAGCTGACCGGCAGGGAGTAGAAGACCGCGATGTCGGTGCCCGAAACGCCTCCGCCCACCGCGGCGGACGGCGGAACAGACCGCGTGAGCAACTGGAACCTGCCCAACGCGATCACCGTGGTGCGCATCCTGCTGGCCCCGCTGTTCGTGTGGATGCTGCTCGCCGATGGGGGCGAGGACGGCTGGCTGCGGTGGGCCGCGGCCGCGCTGTTCATCATCGCGATCGCGACCGACGGGGTGGACGGCGCACTGGCGCGGCGCAACGGCCTCGTCACCGATCTCGGCAAGCTGCTCGACCCGATCGCCGACAAGGTGCTCACCGGCGGCGCGCTGATCGCGCTATCGATCCTCGGCGAGCTCCCGTGGTGGGTCACCGTCGTCATCCTGGTGCGCGAAGTGGGCATCACCATCTACCGCTTCGTGGTCATCCGGCAGGGGGTGATCGCGGCGTCGCGTGGCGGCAAGATCAAGACGATCGTGCAGTCCGTCGCCATCTCGTTCGCACTCGTGCCGCTGTGGACGGTCTTCGGCGACTGGATCTTCTGGGTGAACGGCATCCTCATGACGGCAGCCGTGATCCTCACCGTGTGGACGGGGATCGACTACCTCTGGCAGGCCTGGAAGGGCCGGAGGGCCAAGCGTGCCGTCGCCTGAGGCGGCGGACACCGTCGCGCTCGTCCGCACCCTGATCGAACGGCGCCTCACCATCGCTGCGGCGGAGTCCCTCACCGGCGGACTGCTCACGGCCGAGCTCACCAGCGTGCCGGGCGCCTCCGCCGTCGTGCTCGGCGGAGCGGTGGTCTATGCCACCGAGCTGAAGCACACGCTGCTCGGCGTCGATGACGCGCTGCTCGCCGCGGAGGGCCCGGTGCACCCGGAGGTCGCGCGCCAGCTCGCCGCGGGGGTGCGTGAGCGGCTCGCAGTGGACGGGCGACCGGCAGACCTCGGCGTGGCGACCACGGGTGTCGCCGGGCCCGACCCGCAAGGCGGCCGGCCGGTCGGGACCGTGTACCTCGGTGTGGCCTCCTCCGAAGGGTCGCGCGCGATCGCGCTCGAACTGTCGGGCGATCGCGACGCGATCCGCCGCGCGACGGTCGCGGAGGCGGTGCGGGCGCTGGCCGCCGAGCTTCGCATCACAGCTGTGTAAAGTTCCCGTATTACCGCGGGAATACGCGAGGTTTCGGTCTGGTTACACCTGCTGCATTCACAAGAAAAGCCCAGTGGCCCTCGATATCGTGGAGTACAGGGATGCGGTACATTCGTATCCCATCGATACGTCGGCAGGGTAAGAGAGGGAGGCTCCGAATGATTCTTGTACGTCAGGAAATCGGCGACGTGCTCAGGGACTTCCGCCTGCAAAAGGGTCGTACGCTCCGCCAGGTCGCCAGCAAGGCGAGCGTCGCGCTCGGGTACCTCAGCGAGGTCGAGCGCGGACAGAAGGAGGCGTCGAGTGAGATCCTCGCTTCCGTCGCAGATGCGCTCGAGACCCCGGTCTCGGTCATCATGCGCGAGGTCGGCGACCGCATCGCCGTGCTCGAGGGTCTCGAGCCCGTGATTCCGGACACCGTTCCGGACGAGTTCGTCTCGGCGATGGACTCGGACCTGGTCGCCCGCTGATCCCGAAAGCTCTCGAGGACGCCCCGCAGTCGCGGGGCGTCCTTCGTTTTCCACACCCCTGTTCTCTGAAGTAAGGACCCATGAAGCTCAGCGAGTTCCAGCGAGCCGTCTCGGACGAGTTCGGCAGTTCCTACGGTCAGGCGCTAATGGCCGACCTCGTGCTGGGCGAACTCGGCGGCCGAACGCCGCAGGAGGCGATCACCGCCGGCATTCCGCCGCGCGAGGTCTGGCTCGCGCTCTGCAAAGAGACCGGCGTTCCGCCGTCGCACTGGTACGGCGCCGGGAAGCCCGCGCCGAAGGCCTGAACGAGGCTGCGACACGCCGGTTCGGAACTCTCGAAGATATGTTCGGAACTGGCTACACTTCTTCACAACGGCAGTCGAAAACCGGTTGTCCACAGATGCGCGTCCCTCGCTTCGAGTGTCGGACGTCCCTCCTAGAGTCGAACCGAAGCGAAGCCCACGAAGGAGAACCGCAATGCCATCACCCGCAGACCGCGAGAAAGCCCTGGAGACTGCCCTCGCGCAGATCGACCGTCAGTTCGGCAAGGGCTCCGTCATGCGACTGGGCAGCGATGAGCGCGCTCCCGTCGAGGTCGTTCCCACCGGTTCGATCGCACTCGATGTTGCGCTCGGCATCGGCGGCCTACCGCGTGGCCGCATCGTCGAGATCTACGGTCCGGAGTCGTCGGGTAAGACGACCCTGACCCTTCACGCCATCGCCAATGCCCAGCGGGCCGGTGGCATCGCGGCCTTCGTCGACGCGGAGCACGCGCTCGACCCGGAGTACGCGCGCAAGCTCGGCGTCGACATCGACGCACTGCTCGTCTCCCAGCCCGACACCGGTGAGCAGGCGCTCGAGATCGCCGACATGCTGGTGCGGTCCGGCTCCATCGACCTCATCGTCATCGACTCCGTCGCAGCGCTCGTCCCGCGCGCTGAGATCGAGGGCGAGATGGGTGATTCCCACGTCGGTCTGCAGGCTCGCCTCATGTCGCAGGCGCTCCGGAAGCTGACCGGTGGGCTGAACCAGACCAACACCACGATGATCTTCATCAACCAGCTGCGCGAGAAGATCGGCGTGTTCTTCGGAAGCCCGGAGACCACCGCCGGTGGTAAGGCGCTCAAGTTCTACGCCTCGGTCCGACTCGACATCCGTCGTATCGAGACCCTGAAGGACGGCACCGACGCGGTGGGTAACCGCACGCGCGTCAAGGTCGTCAAGAACAAGATGGCGCCGCCGTTCAAGCAGGCCGAGTTCGACATCCTCTACGGTGTGGGCATCTCGCGCGAGGGCAGCCTCATCGACTTCGGTGTGGAGCACGGCCTCGTCAAGAAGTCGGGCGCCTGGTACACCTACGAGGGCGACCAGCTCGGTCAGGGCAAAGAGAACTCGCGCAACTTCCTCATCGCCAACCCGGACATCGCAGCCGAGATCGAGCAGAAGATCAAGATCAAGCTCGGGATCGTCGCCGACCCGAACGCCGTGGCCGGCGAGGAGCCGTCCAACGTCGGTTCGATCGAAGACAAGCTGAAGGCTCGCAAGGGCGCGTGATCGCGTCCTCCGCCTCCCGAAGGGAATCCTCGTGGTGGTGAAGTTCCCGTCCTCGCCGGAGGACGACGCGGGCGACGGCACGCCGCGTGACGAAGTGGGGGAGCAGGAGCGTCTCGCTCCTGTCACTCCGCTGCGTCGTGCGGCGGCCGCCCGCCCGGAGGGCAGTGACGATCATCCCTCTCGCCGTGGCACCGCGCGGCCCGTGGTCGGGTTGAACAGCTCTGCCGGCGGCCGGAACAACACCGCCGCGCGGAACAACACCGGCGGGTGGAACAACACGTGGGGCACAGAGGCGCCGGCGTCGGTGGCGGCGGCCGCCGAAGAGCCCGATGAGGAGACGATTCGGCAGACACGCAAGACGAGCGGTCTCGCCATCCGGCAACTGGCGCGTCGAGGCATGTCGCGGTGGGAACTCGAACAGGTTCTGAACAAGCGCGAGATCGAGCCCGAGGTCTATGGCCCCGAACTCGACCGCCTCGAAGCACTCGGCGTGATCGATGACGCCTCCCTCGCGGTGACGCTCGCCTTCACGCAGCACAGCCGGAAGGGGCTGGGGCGCTCCGCGATCGCGCAAGAGCTCAAGAGCCGGCACATCGCTCCCGAATTCATCGAGGCGGCACTCGCCGACATCGGCGAAGACGACGAGCTCGAGCGTGCCACCGAGCTCGCGGTCAAGCGCATGGGGCAGCTCTCGTCCTACGACGACGAGACCGCACGCCGGCGGCTGCACGGGTTCCTCGCCCGCAAGGGCTACGCCTCCGACGTGGTGCGGCAGGCGATGGATGCGGCCTTCGCCGGACGGCGTTCGCGCGGCGGCTCCGGCGTCCGCTTCCAGTGACGGAAGGCTGGGGACAGCGGGTCGTCGCGCGGCCCGTCGGAAACGTAGACTTGTCGCCATTATGAGCATCCTGGAACAGCGCAGCGTCATCGAGCCCTCCGAGGCGGCGGTCCGCGCCGACGGCCGGGCGCGAACGTACGAGGTACGCACGTTCGGCTGCCAGATGAACGTCCACGACTCCGAGCGGCTCAGTGGGTCGCTCGAAGCGGCCGGGTACGTTCCGGCGAACGGTGAAGAAGCCGACATCGTCGTCATCAACACCTGCGCCGTGCGCGAGAACGCGGACAACAAGCTCTACGGCAACCTCGGGCATCTCGCCGGGGTGAAGCGCCGCCACGAGGGGATGCAGATCGCCGTAGGCGGCTGCCTCGCGCAGAAGGACAAGAACGTCATCCTCGAGAAGGCCCCGTGGGTCGACGTGGTCTTCGGCACCCACAACATGGGCGCGCTCCCGAGCCTGCTCGAGCGGGCCCGCCACAACGACGCGGCGGAGATCGAGATCCTCGAGTCGCTCGAGACCTTCCCGTCGACGCTGCCCACGAAGCGGGACTCCTCCTACTCCGGCTGGGTCTCCATCTCGGTCGGCTGCAACAACACCTGCACGTTCTGCATCGTCCCGTCGCTGCGCGGCAAGGAGAAGGACCGCCGTCCGGGCGACATCCTCGCCGAGATCCAGGCACTCGTCGACGACGGCGCCATCGAGGTCACCCTCCTCGGTCAGAACGTGAACTCCTACGGCGTCGAGTTCGGCGACCGACAGGCGTTCAGCAAGCTGCTCCGGGCGGCGGGCCAGATCGACGGGCTGGAGCGCATCCGCTTCACCAGCCCGCACCCGGCCGCGTTCACGGACGACGTGATCGACGCCATGGCCGAGACGCCCAACGTCATGCCGCAGCTGCACATGCCGCTGCAGTCCGGCTCCGACCGCATCCTCCGTTCGATGAGGCGCTCGTACCGGTCGGAGAAGTTCCTCGGCATCCTCGACCGCGTTCGGGCGAAGCTTCCGGAGGCGGCGATCAGCACCGACATCATCGTCGGCTTCCCGGGGGAGACGGAGGAGGACTTCCAGGAGACCCTCCGCGTCGTCGAGGCGGCACGATTCGCCTCCGCGTTCACGTTCCAGTACTCGATCCGCCCCGGAACGCCGGCGGCCACCATGGCCGACCAGGTGCCCAAGGAGATCGTCCAGGAGCGCTATGAGCGCCTCATCGCCCTCCAGGAGCGCATCTCGCAGGAGGAGAATCAGAAGCTGATCGGCCGGGAGGTCGAGCTCCTCGTCGCGAACGGCGAGGGCCGCAAGGACGCGGACACCCGCCGCCTCAGCGGGCGCGCCCGCGACAGCCGGCTCGTCCACTTCGAGGTCCCGGCCGGCTCCGAGCTGCCGCGTCCGGGAGACGTCGTCATGGTTCGCGTGACGCAGTCCGCTCCGCACCATCTCATCGCCGACTCCGTCGACGGCGCCCCCCTCCGCATCCGCCGGACGCGCGCCGGCGACGCCTGGGACCGCGCTGAGGCCGAATCCTGCGCAGTACCCGCCCACGGCAGCGCCGGGAGCGGCTCCGCCGAACCGGGCCGCGTCTCGCTCGGCCTGCCCGAGCTACGCGTCGGGCTCCCGGCCCTCCGCCCGCTCACCCGCGAGCCGCTCACGTCGCCCGGCGTCGGCACCATGCCCATCTACGACCCGACGGACGGCCAGCGCTGAGCGCCGGACCCGTCCCGCCGCTCGTCGCCATCGTCGGGCCGACCGGAACGGGCAAGACCGACCTCTCCCTCGCTCTCGCAGGCGCGCTCAGCGCCCGGGGTCGATCCGCCGAGGTGGTCAACGCCGACGCCATGCAGCTCTACCGCGGCATGGACATCGGCACGGCCAAGCTGCCGTCGAGCGAGTGGCGCGGCATCCCGCATCACCTCTTCGACGTGCTCGACGTGACCGATGAGGCGACCGTCGCCCGGTACCAGCTGGACGCCCGGGAGGCCATCCGGCAGATCCTGGCGCGGGGAGCGGTCCCTATCCTGGTCGGCGGGTCGGGGCTCTACGTGTCGAGCGTCCTCTTCGACCTCCGCTTCCCGGGCACCGACCCCGAACTCCGCGCCCGACTGGAGGCCGACCTCACCGAGCACGGACCCGGGATGCTCTACCAGCGCCTCGCCGAACGCGACCCGGAGGCCGCGCGCCGGATCGGATCCAGCAACGGCCGCCGCATCGTCCGAGCCCTCGAGGTCGCCGAACTGACCGGCACCTCCGTCTCCGGCACGCTCCCCGACGAACCGCAGCTGTGGCACGAGCCGACCGTCGTCATCGGGCTCTCCGCGCCGCGCGAGCAACTGGTCGAACGGCTGGACGCCCGGGTCGAGAGGATGTGGGCCGACGGCCTGCCCGCCGAGGTCGCCGGGCTCGTCCCCGCCGGGATCGATCGCGGCGTCACCGCACGGCGTGCGATCGGCTACGCGCAGGCGCTCTCCGAGCTGCGCGGCGAGCTCACCCGCGACGAAGCCGTCACCCAGACCCAGCAGCTCACCCGGCGGTACGCCCGCCGCCAGGTCAGCTGGTTCAAGCGCTACCCGGACATCCATTGGCTCGACTTCGACGCGCCGGACCTGGTGGATGCGGCGCTCGCGCTCGTCGAGGCCGCCGAACTACTCGGCGACGGTCGCTAGGCTGGAACGCATGGCGACCATCCACTTCACCAAGGGTCAGGGCACGGGCAACGACTTCGTGCTGTACTCCGACCCGGAGGGGCGCCTGCCGCTCACCGCCTCCCAGATCGCGGAGGTCTGCGACCGGCACTTCGGCGTCGGCGCCGACGGCGTGATCCGCGCCGTCCGCTCCGAGCACCTGCCGGAGGGTGAGGCGGCACTGGCGGAGGACGAGGCCGCGACCTGGTTCATGGACTACTACAACGCCGACGGGTCGCCCGCGGAGATGTGCGGAAACGGTATCCGCGTCTACGTCCGCTATCTGCTGGAGACCGGGCTCGCCGAACTGCCCGCCGGGGGGACGATCGCGATCGGAACCCGGTCCGGCGTGCGCGACGTCCAGCGCAGCACCAACGGCTTCCAGGTCGACCTCGGGCGCTGGGATCTCGCCGGAGGCGAGCCGCTGGTCCGCGCCAAGGAGCTGCCGGTCGCCCGCCCGGGGCTGGGCATCGACATGGGCAATCCGCACGTGGTCGTGGCGGTGGCCGACGACGACGAGCTGGATGCGGCCGACCTCTCGTACATCCCGCACCTCGAGCCGACCCCGGAGCACGGCGCGAACGTCGAGTTCGTCGTCCCGCACGAGCCGCTGATCACGGACGGCGTCGGCCGCATCCGGATGCGCGTGCACGAGCGGGGCAGCGGCGAGACGCTGTCGTGCGGCACGGGTGCGGCTGCCGCCGCGCTCGCTGTCCGCTATTGGGCCGGTGAGGGTGCGCCCAACCAGTGGCGCGTGGATGTGCCCGGCGGCACGGTCGGGGTGCGCATGTTCCCCACGGAGGACGGCGAGCACGTCGGACTCTCCGGCCCGGCCGCCCTCGTCTTCACCGGCACCCTCGAGCTCGCCTGACGCATCCCCGAGGCACCCGCGTTCGACGAGCTCCCCGTCTCAGGCGTGCGCGCGAGCCCGTAGAACGCGGTAGCCCTTGGAGGTCGCAGCGCGCGTCGTCGTCAGCTCCGGGAACGTGGTCTGCATCCAGCGGTGCAGAGAGTCGCTGCCGAGGTTGCGCTGCACGACCAGCCACGCGTCCGATCCCGGCTCCAGCCGCGGCAGCCACTTCTCCAGGATGTTGTGCAGTTCGTTCTTGCCGACGCGGATCGGCGGATTCGACCAGATGGTCGTAAATCGCACGTCATCGGGAAGATTTTCGGGCGTCACCGGGTTTACATTGGTGAGACCGAGCTTCTGCGCATTCCTGCGCACCAGATCCAGCGCTCGGGTATTGACGTCGACGGCCCACACCGTCGCATGAGGGGATTCGAGAGCAAGTGTGAGAGCCACCGGGCCCCAGCCGCAGCCGAGGTCGAGCAACTGACCTCCGGGCGGAGGCGCGGGGACATGGTCCAGCAGCACTCGCGTACCCATATCGACGCGCTCCGGGCTGAAGATGCCGTTGGCCGTCACCAACTCGTAGGTGTGACCGGCGAGGCGTGCGGTGAACGGCCGCAGGTTCATCTCGCTCTCGGGCGCCGGGGAAAAGTAGTGATCTCCGCTGGCCATAAGCAGACCGTACAGGACACGAACAAACTAGGGTTAACCCGGATCGGGGAACTGAATGACTGATAACACCGACATCCGCGAACACGATGCAGACGACGTCGTCGCACGCGTGCTCGCGACCGAGGGGAACCGCGCCAGCGTAACGCTGTTCGGCGGCGCGACCTCCTCCCGGGCGCAGGCTCTGCAGAGCGACGGAGCCGACGGCGGCTCCCACGACGGCGACCAGTTCGACCGCGAGGAGCGCGCGGCGTTGCGCCGCGTCTCGGGTCTTTCGACCGAGCTCCAGGACGTCACCGAGGTCGAGTACCGGCAGCTGCGGCTGGAGAACGTGGTGCTCATCGGCGTCTACTCGCAGGGCTCCCTGCAGGACGCTGAGAACTCCATGCGCGAACTCGCCGCACTGGCCGAGACCGCCGGAGCGGCCGTCCTCGACGGCCTGCTGCAGCGCCGACCGCATCCCGACGCGAGCACCTACCTCGGCCGCGGAAAGGCGGAGGAGCTCGCCGGGCTCGTGGCAGCGCTCGGCGCCGACACCGTGATCGCCGACACCGAGCTGGCCCCCAGCCAGCGACGTGCGCTGGAGGACGTGGTGAAGGTGAAGGTGATCGACCGCACGGCGGTGATCCTCGACATCTTCAGCCAGCACGCCAAGAGCCGCGAGGGCAAGGCGCAGGTCGAGCTCGCACAGCTCGAGTACCTGCTCCCGCGCCTTCGAGGCTGGGGTGAGTCGATGTCCCGCCAGGCCGGTGGCCAGGTGGGTGGCGCCGGCGCCGGTATGGGATCGCGTGGTCCCGGTGAGACCAAGATCGAGCTGGACCGTCGTCGCATCCACACGCGCATGGCCCGTCTGCGCAAGCAGATCGCCGGCTTCAAGCCGGCGCGCGAGGCCAAGCGCGCGAACCGCAACCGCAACTCGGTGCCGTCCGTGGCGATCGCCGGCTACACCAACGCGGGCAAGTCGAGCCTGCTGAACCGCGTGACGAAGGCCGGCGTGCTGGTCGAGAACGCGCTGTTCGCGACCCTCGACGCGACCGTGCGCCGCAGTGTGACCGCTGACGGCCGGCTGTACACGCTGGCCGACACCGTCGGCTTCGTGCGCAACCTCCCGCATCAGCTGGTGGAGGCGTTCCGCTCGACCTTGGAGGAGGTCGCCGATTCCGACGTCATCGTTCACGTCGTCGACGGCTCGCATCCGGACCCCGCGGCGCAGCTGGCGACGGTGCGCGACGTGATCGGCGAGGTCGGTGCGCGCGACATCCCGGAGATCGTGGTCTTCAACAAGGCCGACCTGATCTCCCCGGACGACCGTCTGGTGCTGCGCGGCCTGGAGCCGGGCGCGATCTTCGCGTCGGCCCGCACCGGCGAGGGCGTGGATGAGGTGCTCGCCGCCATCGCGCGGCTGCTGCCCGACCCCTCCCTCGAGGTGGAGCTCGTGGTGCCGTACGACCGGGGCGACCTGATCTCCGCTCTGCACGAGCGCGGCCGGGTCATCTCGACCGACTACGTGGAGGAGGGAACCCGCGTCACCGCGCGGATCATGCCCGAATACCACGCGGCGTTCGAGCCGTTCGAGGTCGCTGCCGCGGAGTAGTCGGCGTCTTCCGTCCACAGGGCCGGACCGGATCGCATGTGTCACAGGATGACGCAGGCGATTCCGTCCGGCCTTCTGCGTTGCTAGATTGCGTGACAACCGAAGCGGGCGACCGCTGACGTGGTGCGACAGCCGAGCCCGGCACCCGCCCGTGAATTCCCGCCACCGGACACCGGTGGCGGGGCGTCCCGTGCCGCTGTCCGACCAGTCGAGGAGCCCATGAGCTGTACCGAGGCCCGGTACTCCTTCGAGTTGTACCCACCGCGCAACGAGCGCGCCGCCGAGGCGCTCCCGGCCACGATCGACCGCCTCGCGGCCGTCCGGCCCGACTTCATCTCGGTGACGTACGGCGCAGGCGGCTCGTCGCGGACCGCCTCCCTGGAGGTGCTCCGCTACATCCTCGAGCACACCGACGTGAGCCCGATGGCCCACCTGACCTGTGTCAGCTCGTCGCACGAAGAGGCGCACCGGCTGATCCGCGACTTCCTGGACGCCGGCGTCCGGCGGTTCCTCGCCGTGCGCGGCGACCCGCCCGAGGGCTTGACGGCGGGGGAGGACGGCATCGGAGACATCCGGACGACGGCCGAGCTGGTGCAGCTCATCCACCGGGTGCAGGCCGAGCGCGCCCCCTACGGTGAGCTGGACGTGCCGGAGCTGCACGCCCACGCCGTGCTCGACCATCGCGAGCACGTGCAGATCGCCGTCGCGGCCTTCCCGAACGGGCATCCCTCGTCCCGCTCCGTCTCCCAGGACATCGACGCGCTGCTGGCGAAGCAGGCCGCGGGCGCCAACCTCGGCATCACCCAGCTGTTCTTCCACGCGGAGGACTACTTCCACTTCACCCAGCGGGCGGCGGACGCGGGGGTCGACTTCCCCATCCTTCCCGGCATCATGCCCGTCACCAGTCCCGCCCGCCTGAAGCGGATGCTGGAGCTGAGCGGCGAGGACCTGCCGAGCGACCTCGCCATCGAGCTCGAGGTCGAGCCGACCGACGAGGGTCGCCGGGAGATCGGCATCGCCTGGGCGGCACGGCTCGGCGAACGGCTGCTCGACGGCGGCGCCCCGGGCCTGCACCTGTACACCTTCAACCAGCACGAGGCCGTCCTGTCCGTGCTCGACCGTATCGGGGTGCTCCCGGCAGTGGAGAGCCCCCGCACCACCTCCGAGGAATCGGCCACCGAAAGGGAACCAGCATGACCGACACCACCCGCGCAGCCCAGCGTCCCGCCTTCCCGGCGGGCACGATCATCGGCTACCCGCGCATCGGCCGCCGCCGCGAGCTCAAGAAGGCGGTGGAGGCGTTCTGGGCCGGCAGCATCACGGCCGACGAGCTGGAGGCGACAGCGGCCGACCTGCGGTCGGTCACCCGCGAGCGGCTCGCGTCGTTGGGGCTGGGACGCACCGACGCCTCCATCCCGGAGAGCTTCAGCTTCTACGACCAGGTGCTGGATGCGGCCGTCGCGGTCGGTGCGCTGCCCGCGCGGTTCGCGGGGCTCGCCGGTGCAGTCGGCTCCGTCGACCTGGCCGGGTATTTCACGATCGCCCGCGGCGAAGGGGAGAACCCGCCGCTGGAGATGACGAAGTGGTTCGACTCGAACTACCACTACCTCGTACCGGAGATCGGTCCGGAGACCGACTTCCGGCTGGCGTCGGACCGCATCGTGCGTGAATTCGAGGAGGCCGCGGCCGCGGGCTTCGTCACCCGCCCGGTGATCGTGGGGCCCGTGACGTTCCTCCTGCTGAGCAAGGCGAGTGACGACGCGCCCGAGGGCTTCCGCCCGCTGTCGCGCCTCGGCGACCTGCTCCCGGTGTACCGCGAGCTGCTCGCGCGGCTGGCCGCCGCGGGCGCACCCTGGGTGCAGCTCGACGAGCCGGCCCTCGTCAGCGAGAGCATCGACGAGGGCCGGGATGCGGTGCTCGCCGCGGTACGCACGGCCTACGACGAACTCGGCGCGACTTCCGACCGGCCGGCGATCTTCGTCGCCGCTCCGTACGGCAGCCTGGACGACGCCCTCCCGGCGCTGGCGGCCACGCCGGTCGAGGCGATTTCGCTCGACCTCGTGCGCGGGTCGCTCCCGACCGGGCTGGACACGGCAACGGCGTCTGCACTCGCAGAGAAGACGCTGGTCGGTGGCGTGATCGACGGCCACAACATCTGGCGCGGCGACCTGGAGGCCGCATTCGGAACGCTCACCGAGCTTCTGTCGCTCAGTCCCGACGTCGCGGTGTCGACGTCCACCTCGCTGCTGCACGTCCCGCACGATGTCGAGGACGAGCCGGAGCTGGATGCGCGGCTGAAGTCGTGGCTCGCCTTCGCCGACCAGAAGGTCGCCCAGGTGGCAGTGCTGGCCCGCGGCATCGTCGACGGGCACGAAGCGATCCAGGACGAGCTGACGGCGGCGACGGCGGCGCTGGCCGACCGCGCGGGAGCCCCCGGCGTGCGGGTTCCCGCCGTCCGCGAGCGGGAGGCGGCGCTCACCGACGCCGACTTCCGCCGCGGCGAGTACACGGACCGCCTGACGGCCCAGGAGGAGGCGCTCGGGCTGCCGTTCCTCCCCACGACGACCATCGGATCCTTCCCCCAGACGGCCGACATCCGCCGGTCGCGCGCGCAGCTCGCCAAGGGCCTCATCAGCGAAGCCGAGTACCTCGGCCGGATGCGCGACGAGATCAAGCGCGTCGTCGACCTCCAGGAGGAGATCGGGATCGACGTCATCGTTCACGGCGAGCCGGAGCGCAACGACATGGTCCAGTACTTCGCCGAGAACCTGGAGGGCTTCGCGGTCACCCAGAACGGCTGGGTGCAGTCGTACGGCTCGCGCTGTACGCGCCCGTCCATCCTCTGGGGCGATGTCTCCCGCACTGCCCCGATCACCGTCGACTGGTCGACCTACACGCAGAGCCTCACCGCCAAGCCGGTGAAGGGGATGCTGACCGGCCCGGTCACCATCCTCGCCTGGTCGTTCGTTCGCGACGACCAGCCGCTCGGCGAGACGGCCCGTCAGGTGGCGCTCGCGCTCCGGGACGAGATCGCCGACCTGGAGGAGGCGGGCATCCGCGTCGTCCAGGTGGACGAGCCGGCGCTCCGTGAGCTGCTGCCGCTCAAGAAGGCGGCGCAGGACGAGTACCTGGAGTGGTCGGTCGGATCGTTCCGGCTCGCGACCTCGGGCGTCGCCGACCGGACGCAGATCCACACGCACCTCTGCTACTCGGAGTTCGGCGTGGTGATCGACGCGATCCGCAACCTCGACGCGGACGTGACCAGCATCGAGGCCGCGCGCAGCCGGATGGAGGTCGTGCACGACATCCAGCGCTCCGGCTTCGAGCACGGCATCGGCCCGGGCGTCTACGACATCCACTCACCGCGGGTGCCGTCGGTCGAGGAGGTCACCGAGCTGCTGGAGACGGCGCTGGGCGCGATCCCGGGCCGCCAGCTGTGGGTGAACCCGGACTGCGGTCTGAAGACCCGTGGCTACGACGAGACGGTCGCCTCGCTGCGGAACATCATCGAGGCCACGCGCGGGGTCCGGGAGCGGGCGTCGGTCTCGGCCTGACACGTCCCTACGACGGAGCCGGCCCCGGTACGCGCACAGCGAACCGGGGCCGGTGCCTATGCGGGCGCCGTGTGAGGATGACCGTGTGGTGCACATCCCGGACGACGACTTCGAGCGGATGGTCGGCGACATCTTCGACGGGCTCCCCGACGACATGGTGGGGCCGCTGGAGAACGTAGCGATCCTCATCGAGGATCAGCCGCCCGGAGCGCGGCCGCGGCTGTTCGGGCTGTACAGCGGCCGTCCGCTGACCCGCCGCTCCGTCTACGGGTTCGGCGAGCTGCCCGACCGCATCACGTTGTTCCGCAACAACCTCGAGGCATCGGCACGGACCGAGGACGAGCTACGGGCCCGGGTGCGGGTCACGCTCGTGCACGAGATCGGGCACTACTTCGGGCTGTCGGACGAGCGGTTGCGGGAGCTCGGCTGGGCGTGAGCCCGGCTGGGCGGGAGCCCATCCACTCGGCTGAGGTCGCTCAGACGGCCCGGAGGACCGCGACGACCTTGCCGAGCACTGTCGCGAAGTCGCCGAGGATCGGCTCGAAGTTGGAGTTCCGGGGCAGCAGCCACGTGTGGCCGTCGCGCTGCCGGAAGACCTTGACGGTCGCCTCCTCGTCGAGCATCGCCGCGACGATGTCCCCGTTCTCGGCCGTGTTCTGCGCGCGGATGACCACCCAGTCCCCGTCGCAGATGGCCGCGTCGATCATCGACTCTCCGACGACCTTCAGCATGAACAGTTCGCCGTTGCCCACGAGCTGGCGGGGGAGCGGGAAGACCTCGTCCACCTGCTGCTCGGCCGTGATCGGGATGCCCGCGGCGATGCGGCCGACCAGGGGGACCATGGCGGCGTCGCCGACCGGCGTCTGGTTCTCGTAGTCCGGAGTCGCGCCGGAGGACGATGGCAGGTCGATGAGGATCTCGAGCGCGCGCGGGCGGTTGGGGTCGCGCCGCAGGTAGCCGCTCAGCTCGAGCTGGTTCAGCTGGTGCGTCACCGAGGAGAGCGACGAGAGGCCGACGGCGTCGCCGATCTCGCGCATGCTCGGCGGATAGCCGCGCTGGCTCACGGAGCGCTGGATCACATCGAGGATCGCCAGCTGCTTGTCGCTCAGGTTCTTGCGGCGGCGTGTGCCTCCGCGGGCCTGGTTGTCGTTCGACACGGGCGTCCTCTCCTGGCCTTCGGGCGTCCGCCGGGATGGGTCCCGGCAGGAATGTCGGTGGTACCTGATCTGATGTCCTCAGACAGTCGAAACTGTATCCGCGTCGGGAAGGGAAGACAAACATGTGTTCGAGCGTGTCGCCAACTTTTCCGGCAAATAGGCCAAATGAGCGCGCCTTGCGGATTCAGACATTCGAAGATACATTCGGAACACAGCTTCGCACCCGCGAGCCTGAGGAGGTCACGAGCATGAGTGCAGTACTGATGAGCGAGTCGGTTCCTACCCTTCGTGCGGTCCCGCCGCTCCCCGAAGGAGCGCGTGTGCGCCTGCGCCTCACGCGCCGCGGCCGTGCAGTGCTCTCGGCCCTCGTCGCACTCCCGCTGGTGATCGGAGCCCTCGTCTTCGCACTGAACGGCGGAGGCGCCGTCGCGAACGGCGAGCAGGCCCACGTCAGCTTCCAGTACGTCAGCGTCGAGTCGGGCGACTCCCTCTGGTCGGTGGCGCAGCGCGTGGCCCCGAACGCCGACCCCCGCGACGTGATCTCCGACATCGTCTCGCTCAACGGCCTCGACTCCGCCGTCGTGTCCCCGGGGCAGCAGCTCGCCATCCCCTCGAAGTACGCGCACTAGTCCGGTCGCACTCCGGCGACCGTCGGGCTCGTCAGTGCCCTCGGGCTCGGCGGTACTCTCGGGCGAACCGCGAGTATTCGGTTCCCTTGTTTCGGCGCTGGGGATTCTCACGACGTTGCATGAACTCTCGTTCTCGCACGAGCGCGAGGTAGCGTCGGTAACGTTCTCTCGAGATCGCGCCGCTTTCGGCGGCGCGGCGGACGGCGCAGCCCGCATCCTGGGTGTGGGAGCAATCCGTGAACCGGCAGGATTCGGCGAAGGCTTCGATGTCGGTGAAGACTTCCTCGAGCGGCGCACGTGTCGACACTCCGAGTTGTCGTATGCCCGGCGTGTCGATGATGACGCTCACTCCGCCGGGCAGGGGAGTGATGGTCCGGGCGGTCGTGGTGTGCCGGCCTTTTCCATCGCGCTCCCGCACGGCCTGCGTCGCCTGGACGTCGGTGGAGGACAGCCTGTTCACCAGGGTGGATTTCCCGACCCCGGAGTGACCGAGAAGCACTGCCGACATCGGTTCGCTGAGGAGATCTCCCAGCGTCTGGATCCCCTCGTCTGTGACCGCCGAGGTGACGGTCGTATCGATGCCGGGTGCTGACGCCGCGATGACCTCGAGGGCGTATCCACGTTCGCGGTCAGAAAGCTCCTCGACCTTCGTCACGAGGAAGTGGGGAGTGGCACCCGACTCCCATCCGGTGACCGCCAGCCTCTCGACGAGTCCCGGTCGCATAGCCTCCCTGGCCGTCAACGTCAGGAGGACGAGATCGACATTGGACACGAGGGGCTGGACCTCGCCAGATGACTTCGCCCTGGTGAGGACGTGGTAGCGCGGTGCAAACCGCACGGACGCCTCTCCCTCGTCTCCCGGCGAAATCCATGCCCAATCGCCCACCAAGACATCCCGATCGCCGGGCAGCGTGGCGGCATGTTCTGCGCCGGACGGGTCCAAGGCGCTGATCGAGCGTCGATCAACGCGTGAGACCCGACCGAGCCATGCATCCGGAGGGCGGGCGACGCTTTCAGCCAACCGTCTCGCTGTGGATGTCAGTCCCAGTGCCATCTGATTCCTCCGCTTTCGTCCTCGTGGCCGATGAACTCGACAGGCGATGACGAGAGGACTCCCGCCAGCGCCGCGACCGACGCTGGGCGAATGCGATCGATAGCCCGGATGACTTCCGCAGGCGAGAACCGGCGCCGCCGCTCCCAGGAACTCGCCAGTGCGCTCACCCGCCTCGGAAGATCGTCATAGGCGATCAAGGTCCCCGTCCTCAGATGTGCTTTCGCCACGTCGACTCGTTCTGCGAGCAGCGGATCTGAGGCGAGGTCGTGCATAGCGTCCGCCATTGCTCGCGCTGCCGCATCCTCGTCTGATGTAGCCACGGTGGCGAATGCGCTGATCAGCCCGATCGTGCCGTAGTCGGTATAGAACGTACGCGGGGAGTAGGACAGTTGCCGATCGGTTCGGAGCTGTCGGACGAGCAGCGACGAGAAGCCTCCACCGAGAAGCGCGACGAGGACATTCGCAACCGCACGGTGTTCGCCGCTGCGGTTGGGAACCGTGTAACACGAGAGCAGATGCGTGTGACCGCGCTGCGTGTCGGCTTTGCGAATATGGAGCACGCGCAGTTTCGCCGGCGATGCCGAGGTAGCACCCGATGTCTTGGGCGGCGCGGAGCCATGTTGCCGAGCACCTGTCGCGAGGCCGAGGGCGTCAGTGTTCGCGGGGCCGCTCGTGAAGATGGTGATGTTTCCGGGTCGATAGTGGTCTGACCAGAACCGGTGTGCTCCCGCCAACCACTCGCTTGTGCCCGGGGCCATCGATCTCTGGCTGAACAGGTGCTTCTCTGCGACACGCGACAGCGCACGCAGGGGGTCACCTTGCTGAATCGCCCGTTCTGCAGCGATGATTCGCTGTTCCGCTTCCACCGCGCTGACAGAGAGTTCTGGCTGGAGGATCATGCGATGGAGTTCGTCGAGCGCGATCGCCGCCTGGTCATTGGGAACGGTCACCCCGAACGATGTGAAATCGCGAGCGGTGGCTGCCGTCGGTCGCGCGCCGAGCTCCTCCAGCGATCGAGTGCGGGTGCTCAGCGGCGTGCCGTCGGCACGACGCAGGACGAGGTGCTCGACGAGATGCGCGAGGCCGCACGCGCTTTCCGGATCGCTGCCGTATCCGGTGCCCACGCGGACTTCGAAGCACTGGATGCGGCGCCCGCGAAGACGCTCGCTGATAACCAGGATGCCGTCCGCAAGGATGCCGATCGATAGCCCGTCCCTCACGAGAGATCGACGCGGGCCGTTGCTCGCGCTTGTTGCTCGAAGTGGCGAAGGAGCACCAAGCTCATCACCAGCCAGATCACGGCGACGCAGGTCTCCACACCGCACTGGACCCAATAGTCGCCTGTGCCGGCTCCGCTCAGAGACCTGATGCCTTCGATGGCGTGGCTGCTGGGCAGCACCGCACCGATCCAGGCCAGAGGTGCCGGAAGGTCCGACGATGCGATATTTGCTCCGGAGGTGACGAGCATCACCAGGTAGGTCCCGGTGGCGAGTTGGTAGATATCGCGGTAGATCAAGCCGAAGGCGCTGAGGGCGAGGCCGAGAGTCGAGCAGGAGAAAGCCGCAAGCACCACTGCGACTGCGTAGAGACCGATGTCCTCCGGCGGAAAGGGCAGGCCCGCCACGAGGAACCCGAATACGGAGATGACGACGGAAACGGCGATGCCGCACACCACGCCGGGGATCAGCCGGCCGACGAAGACGGCCGTCCGGGGCGCAGGCGAGGCGAGCAGAGCCGACAGGGTGCCGAACCGTCGTTCGTCGGCGATCACGCTCACCATTCCCCCCACTCCGGCCGCGGCCGTCGCTTGGACGGCGTTTCCGGTGATGAAGAATTGCTGGCTTCCATAACCATTCGCGTTGCCGAGCGTGACGAAGAAGATCGTCTGCAACGCAGGGGTGATGAGGAGCGATGCCACGAAGAGGGCAGGTGTGTTCCAAGCGAAGAGCGCCCGGTAACCGAGGCGGCCGGAGATCAGGGCCGTATTGAAGAAGGTCACGTCGTCACCTCAATCTCAAGGTTCCGCGTCGACGCGCCAGAACGTCCACGCGGTACAAGAACAGAATCCCGGCGACTCCGTACATCGCTGCCAACGCGACTGCCGCGGCCGCGGCCCCCCACGCGCCGGAGCCCGATATCGCCCCGTCCAGGGCATCCATCCCCCATCCGAGGGGAAAGAGGTGACCGGCGGCCGAAAGCGGCGGCCACAGTGCCGCAGACGGCACGACGAGACCGCACGCCAGCCAGATCGGATATTCCATGACGTTCGTGATTTCTATGGCGTGGCGGGTCAGAACGTAGAGGCCCGCGAGAAGCGTGCCCATCGAGACGAGGGAGACCAGGACCGCAATGAGTGCGGCAATGAGTCCCCACGGATCAGAGATGGCGATCGGCCCCAGGCGCGCGAACGCGATCGCCATGACGGAGACAGCGGCAAGCGAATAGACACCCAGGGTGACGGTGGCGGCCGTGAAGCCGAACACGGGGGCCACGAGTGAGCGCGGTGCGCCGATCAAGAATTCCAACGTGCCGGCGAAGCGCTGCATGAACAGCGCCTCCGCTGCGCCGAACATCGTGGCGGACCAGGCTCCGAGAAGTCCCGCGCCCAAGATGGCCCGCAGCGAGGCCTCCCCGCCGGACATCAACAGCGTGACTCCTCCGTACGCCAGCGGCGTCATGAGAGACATCCCCAAGAAGAACGGCGAGCGTGAAAGGAGCCTGAACTGCAGCCACCAGGCAGCTACCAGCAGTCTCACGTCACCACCTCGTCCTTCTGCTCCTCGACGATCGCCACGTAGGCGTCCTCAAGCGTCGGCGTGCGCTCCAACGACGACCCCACCGACAGGTGAGGAATGGCTCGCAATACGTCGACAAGGCGGGTGGAGCTGCCGTTGCCAACGCGAACGGACAGGAGATTGACTGGTCCTCGGCTCTCGATGTCGAGGCCTGACACACCGTCGAGCGCCCGCACGTCAGCCTCCGAGCGTCCGAGTTCGTCGCGCACTTCGACCTCGATGACGCGTTCGAGAGTCACGGACGACTTGATGTCATCCGGTGAGCCCACCTGGCGAACTCGTCCGCCCACCAATACGGCGACTCGATCACAGAGGATGTCCGCCTCGAACATCTCGTGTGTTGTGATGAGGATGGTCTTGCCGCGACCCTGCAGCTCTTTCGTGAGGTCCCGGAGCGATCGAGCTGCCACCGGGTCCAGGCCGGAACTGGGTTCGTCCAGGAAGACGACTGCCGGGTCATGGATCAAGGCCCGGGCGATATGCAGACGCTGCTTCATCCCACGCGAGAATGTCTCAACCCTCGAGTCTGCGCGCTCGTGAAGATCGACCAGGTCTAAGACCTCATTCACGCGACGGGCGACGTCGCGGCGGGGAACGTCGTACAGCTGCGCGGCGAAGAGGAGGTTGTCGCGAGCCGAGAGGCGGTCGTACAGTCCTCGCTCACCGCCGAAGGCCACACCGATCATTCGTCGTACGGTCTTCATCTCTCGAACCACGTCGTGGCCGCACACCTCGGCAGCGCCGCTCGATGGGGTGAGCAATGTGGTGAGGATGCGCACGAGTGTGGTCTTTCCCGCCCCGTTGGGCCCCAGGATGCCGAACAATTCGCCCTCGCCGATCGAGAGGTCGATGTCTGTCAGCGCTGGAATCGCTCGTTGGCCCCGCTTGGCGTGGTAGACCCGCGAGAGTCCCGAGATTTCAATGGTCATGGCCCTGTTCCTCATCTGATGTCAGCCAGAAGTACGGCGTCATCGTGGATACGCGTCGTGCGCGCGCACGGTCGCCCAGTTCGACGTAGGCGCGATAGAGCATCTTGCGGACCTGAAGGACGACGCTGGGGTCGTACTCGTCGCGGAGAAGACCGAGGGCGTCCCTCAGGAGCGGGGCCGCGGTGGCGGCATCTCCGCGGACGAGATGGATGTAAGCCAACAGGGAGAGAGTGGTGTGAATCGCCCCGGGGTCGTGTCGTTGCGCGAACTCGCGCAATCGCTGCAGTCGCTCGATGGCGAGGTCATGTCTCTGCTGCGACAAATCGAGTTGGGCCGCGTTGAGTTCGGCCATCCAGAGGTAGCGCGCAGCCTCGGGGCTTCCGATGCTCCGCGCCGCGCCGGTGTCGTGAGCCGCGGCCAAGCGGCTGATGGCATCGCAGACGAGGCGGCTACTGCCGGCGATGTCGCCTCGCCGCAATGCGAAAAGAGCGCGCAAGTTCGAGGAGAGACCGAGGGCCACATCGCGATCTGCTTCTGATGAATTCTCGATACAGTGCTCCGCGCGGTCGACGATGCCGTCTGCGCGGTCGAGGTCTCCTCGTCGTTTCGCCGTCAGACTCGCCCAGCGCAGATAGACGAAGAACTGCTCGGGGGTGCCCACGAGGTTCTTGACAGAATCTTCGAAGAGCCGATCGCACGTGTCCGTGTCACCGGCAAGGCCGACGACCACTCCTGCTAGCCCTGAGGTCAGTCCGCGCAGCCGTCCGTCGGGAAAGGCGGGATCGCTCGCGTAGGCGTAGGCCGTTGCTTCTGCCTCGTCCCAGTTTCCGAACGCGTTGACGTATTTGAGTAGCGATTCGTACACGTCCTCCCTTGGGGCTCTGGCGAGTTCACGAGGCGCGAAGGCGGCTGACCCGGACGACGCCGACCGGCCGGCCGTGAGAACATCCCAGCCCGGACCGTCGACGATCTCCGCGCTTCGCGCCGTGTTTTGGAGTGCTCTGAGAACGCCGGGCGATGCTTCGTCCCATGCTCGGATGTTGAGGAGGAACATCTGCCGGGAGCTCTCATCCCGGCGCAGCCGGAGGTCGGTGAGGGGAGCGTGGTCACCCCGCGAAGCGCGGACGAACTCGTTGCCGGACAGCCGGGCGTTCTTCATCGTCGTAACGAAGCGTGGGTGGAGGGCCGCGCGGGCTTCCGCGTGGTGGTCGGTTACGTACTCTGCGACGAGCTGACTTGCCTTCATGTCGTCCTTCCTTCCTTCCTTCCAGGGGCCGGCACAGCATGGGCCGGCCCCTGCGAACCCGATCAGTACATTGCTGCGCCGTGGTTCCAGCCGGCGAAGAGGGTGGCGATGTAGCCCTGCTCATTGGACATCTCCACCGTGATCTCGTCGTAGTTCATTCGCTTGCTCCCTAGAAGGAACCTGCCTCAGCAGGTCAACGGAGACTTTCCGTTCTACCTCTGAGGACGAAGCATCGACCGAGGTGATGACGCGGGTGTTATCCCTAACGCACGCATTCTGTTGCGTTGGCCGCTGTCATGCAGCCGACCAGCTCCTGCGCCTCTGACTACGATTGAAGAGTGACTTCTCTCTCCGAGCTCCCGATCCGGGACGACCTCCGTGGCCGTTCCCCGTACGGCGCTCCGCAGCGTCCCGTGCCCGTCGCGCTGAACGTGAACGAGAACACGCATCCGGTGCCGGAGGACGTCGCGGCCGACATCGTCGCGCGGGTCGCCGCAGCGGTCGGGGGCGTCAACCGCTACCCCGATCGCGAGTTCTCCGAGCTGCGCGCCGCGTTCGCGCGGTACCTCGGACACGACCTCACCCCGGAGAACATCTGGGCGGCGAACGGGTCGAACGAGGTGCTGCAGCACATCCTGCAGGCGTTCGGGGGCCCGGGACGCACACTGCTCGGCTTCGCGCCCACCTACTCGATGTACCCGCTGCTCGCGTCCGGCACCGGCACCGCTTACCTCGCCGGTGCGCGGGATGCCGACTACGAGCTCTCGCCCGAGACCGCGGTCGCCGAGATCCGCCGGCTCGACCCGGACATCGTCATCCTCTGCTCGCCGAACAACCCGACGGGCACACCTCTCGGACTCGACACCATCGAGGCCGCCTACGACGCCTCCCGGGGGATCGTCGTCGTCGACGAGGCCTACGCGGAGTTCATGCCGGAGGGAGCGCCGTCCGCTCTGTCGCTGCTGCCGGGCCGCCCGCGGCTGCTGGTCTCCCGCACCATGAGCAAGGCCTTCGCCTTCGCCGGCGCGCGCGTCGGCTACCTCGCCGCCGACCCCGCCGTGAACGACGCCCTCCGACTCGTCCGGCTGCCGTATCACCTGTCGGCCATCACGCAGGCCGCCGCACTCGGGGCGCTGGCCCACTCCGGCGAGATGCTGGCGACGGTCGACGAGATCCGCGGACAGCGCGACCGGCTGGTCGCCGAGCTCGCACGGCTCGGCTACACACCTCACCGGAGCGGAAGCAACTTCGTGCTGTTCGGTGGCGTGGACGACCCGCACGCGACGTTCGAGGCGCTCGCCGAGCGCGGCATCCTCATCCGTGACGTCGGGATCCCGCACCACCTGCGGGTGACCGCCGGCACGGAGACGGAGACGACCGCCTTCCTCGAGGCGCTCGCCGCGCTGGGCCGCCCCGGCGCTGCCGCCGCGGCGGACGAGGCCCCGGAGCGGGCGCAGGACGCCCCGGTAGACTCGGACGCATGACGAATCGCACCGCCACGGTCACGCGGGAGACGAGCGAGTCGAGCATCGAGCTGACCCTCGACCTCGACGGCACCGGCACGTCCGACATCCAGACGAGCGTCCCCTTCTACGACCACTTGCTGACCGCGTTCGCCAAGCACTCGCTGACCGATCTGCGCATCCGCGCCACGGGTGACACCGACATCGACGTGCACCACACCGTCGAAGACATCGGGATCGTCCTCGGTCAGGCGATCCTCGAGGCCCTCGGAGACAAGGCCGGGATCTCACGGTACGGCGACGCCCTGGTGCCGCTCGACGAGGCGCTCGTGCAGGCAGTCGTCGACATCTCGGGCCGTCCCTACCTGGTGCACGCGGGTGAGCCCGCGGGGTTCGAACTGCACCTCATCGGCGGCCACTTCACCGGCTCGATGGTGCGTCACGTGTTCGAGGCGATCTCGTTCAACGCGCGCATCACCACCCACATCACCGTCGTCGGCGGCCGCGACCCGCACCACATCGCGGAGGCCGAGTTCAAGGCGTTCGCCCGCGCGTTCCGCGAGGCCAAGGCGCTCGATCCGCTGATCAGCGGCATCCCCTCCACCAAGGGGGCGCTGTGATCGACGGGCGCAAGCCGGATGTCGTCGTCTTCGACTACGGGACGGGCAACGTCCACTCGGCCGTCAAGGCGCTGGAGGCCGCGGGCGCCGAAGTGGAGCTGACCGGCAACCGTCGCCGCGCACAAGAGGCCGACGGCTTGCTCGTCCCGGGTGTCGGGGCGTTCACCGCCGTGGCCGAAGCGTTGCGCGCCTCCCACGGCGACGAGGTCGTCGACCGGCGGCTCGCCGGCGGCCGTCCCGTGCTCGGGATCTGCGTAGGGATGCAGGTCATGTTCGACCGCGGCGTGGAGAACGGCCTCGCGACCGAGGGTCTGGGCGAGTGGCCGGGGACGGTGGACCTGCTCCAGGCCGACGTCGTGCCGCACATGGGCTGGAACACGATCCAGGCGCCGGAGGACTCCGCGCTGTTCGCCGGCCTCCACGACGAGCGCTTCTACTTCGTCCACTCCTACGCCGCCCAGGACTGGACGCTGGAGCCGACGGGACCGTTCCCCAAGCCGAAGGTCACCTGGGCGAACCACGGCTCCCCGTTCGTCGCAGCGGTCGAGAACGGCCCGCTCAGCGCGACGCAGTTCCACCCCGAGAAGTCCGGCCGCGCGGGCATCCAGCTGCTCCAGAACTGGGTCCGCTCGCTCTAGCCGCACCCCGGCCACCCGTCCGCGCCCGCGGACCGATACGAGGAAACACATGACCGACTTCATCTCCACGCCCCGGCTCGTCCTTCTTCCCGCGGTGGATGTCGCCGACGGCAAGGCCGTGCGTCTCACCCAGGGCGAAGCCGGCAGCGAGACCAGCTACGGCGACCCGGTGGATGCGGCCGCGGAGTGGGCGGACGCGGGCGCGGAATGGATCCACCTCGTCGACCTCGACGCCGCGTTCGGCCGCGGAGAGAACCGTTCGCTGCTGCGCAGGGTCATCCGCGAGGTGCACGGGGTGAGCGTCGAGCTCTCGGGCGGCATCCGCGACGACGAGTCCCTGCAGCAGGCACTCGACGCCGGGGCGACTCGGGTGAACCTGGGCACCGCGGCACTGGAGAACCCCGAGTGGGCGGCTAGCGCGATCAGCCGGTTCGGCGAAGCGGTGGCCGTCGGCCTCGACGTGCGCGGCACCACGCTCGCCGCGCGTGGCTGGACCCGCGAGGGCGGCGACCTGTGGGAGGTGCTCGATCGCCTCGAGGATGCCGGCTGCGCGCGCTACGTCGTCACCGACGTGACCAAGGACGGCACTCTGCGGGGCCCGAACCTCGACCTGCTGCGCCAGGTGATCGAGCGGACCGAGCGACCCGTCGTGGCCTCCGGCGGCATCTCGAACCTGGATGACATCGCCGCCCTGCGCGAGCTGGTCCCGCTGGGGCTGGAAGGCGCGATCGTCGGCAAGGCGCTCTATGCGGGCGCGTTCACCCTGCCCGAGGCGCTGGATGTCGCCGGACGCTGACGACACCCGCCACGACGGCCCGTCCCGGCCCGCACCCAGCGAGGAGGGGGCCGCCCGGCTGGCCGGCTTCGCCGCATCCCTCGCCGACTCCGCCGGGCAGCCGTGGGAGGGGCGTCAGTTCGACGACAATCCCTTCGGCGAGGACGACGGGACCGCTCCGCCCGCTCTGCTCGGCGCGCTTGCGGCCTTCCGGGCGGGCGAGGTCGGCGCCGAAGCGGTCGTGGATGCTCTGCGGGATGCGCGCCTGCTGATCCCGCTGGTCGCCGAACTCGGCGAGGAGGGCGAGAACGACGCGGGGATGCTCGTCGATAAGACCCAGGAGCTGTCGATCGTGCGCGTGGCGGGTCCGGACGGTCGTACGGTCCAGCCGGTGTTCTCCTCGGTCACCGCGTTGCAGGCGTGGAACCCGGCTGCTCGGCCGGTTCCTGCACAGGGACGCCGCGCCGCGCTCGCCGCAGCCGCGGAGGGGACCGAGCTGATCGTGCTCGACCCGACTTCGGAGACCGAGTTCGTGCTGCGCCGTCCGGCCGTGTGGGCGATCGCGCAGGGCACGACGTGGGTGCCGAGTGACCGCGACCCGGAGGTGGTCGAGGCGTTCCGCGCATCCATCGGTTCGGAGCTCGGCGTGCACGACGTCGCACTGGTCGCGGGCGACCCGGGCAGCCGGCTGGCGGGGGAGGAGCTGGTCGTCCGGCTCTCCCTGGCCTCCGGGCTCACCAGGGAGGAGCTCGATGCGATCCTCGCGCGCCTGGCGCAGCGCTGGGCGAACGACGACCTGATCGCCACTCGCGTCGACTCCCTGCGGGTGCAGCTCGTCGCCTCCGACGACTGAATCGGTCGCGCCGCGGCACCGTAGGCTGAAGGCACAATGACCGTCTTCGCCGCCATCGTGCTCTTCCTCAACGCCGTCTTCAACGTGTTCGCCTGGCCCCGGTTCTTCACCCGGGTGCGGAAGGACGAACGGGCCCGGGATGCGGCGGGTCGCGCGACCCCTTTCCTCGTCGTGCACGCTGTGCTGCTCGGAGTGGCCCTGCTGCTCGCCGCGCTGTCCGCTGTGGCGGGCGTGCTGCTCCTGGTGGCAGGCTGAGGGTCATGGCTCTGAACATCACCGGCGATCCCGAGGCGGACGCCCTGCTCGACCAGTCCGCGTTCGCTCTCCTGACCGGGATGCTGCTCGACCAGCAGGTGCCGATGGAGACCGCCTTCGCGGGTCCGGCCAAGCTGCGCGACCGGCTCGGCGCGCTCGACCCCGCGACCGTCGCTGCGGTCGACCCGGAGAAGCTCGTCGAGGTGATGAAGCAGACCCCTGCCGTTCACCGGTACCCGGGCTCGATGGCCGGGCGGGTGCAGGCGCTCGCTGCGGCCATCGTGTCCGACTGGGGAGGCGACACCGCCGCGATCTGGACACAGGGCGACCCGGACGGCGCCGAGGTGCTCCGCCGGCTCAAGGGCCTGCCGGGGTTCGGCGAGCAGAAGGCCAAGATCTTCCTGGCGCTGCTCGGCAAGCAGAAGGGACTCACGGCCGCGGGATGGCAGCAGGCCGCGGGCGACTACGGCACGGAGGGCTACCGCTCGGTGGCCGACATCGTCGATGCGGACTCGCTGACCCGCGTGCGCGAGCACAAGCGAGCGATGAAGGCCGCCGCGAAAGGAAAGTGACCACAGGTCCGGCCGTCTTTGACGCTCCCCGCTCGTCCTGTGGATGACGCCGGGGCTGTCGGTGGTCGCCGATAGTCTCGCAGTGCGGGTGGCCGCTGGGCCGCCTCGAACGAAGGGAGGTCGCCATGTTCCTGCTCGACGGGATGATCGTCACCAGCGCGAGCGATCTCACCGAAGCGTCGAAGTGCGAGTTCGCCTTCCTCCGCACGGTCGATGTGAAGCTCGGCCGTCTCGAGAAGACGGAAGAGATCGAAGACCCGATGTACGTGCGCTCTTCGCGCATGGGCGACGAGCACGAGCACCGCATCCTCGAGCGGTACCGCGAGCAGTTCGGCAGCGGAGTGGTCGAGATCGAGCGGCCGACCCCGCTCACCGCCGACTCGCTCGCCGAGGCGGTGCGGCAGACCTCCGAAGCGTTCGCCCGCGGGGCCGAGGTGGTGTTCCAGGCGACCTTCTTCGACGGGTCGTTCGTCGGTTTCGCCGACTTCGTCGTCCGGCTGCCCGACGGCCGCTACCGGGTACAAGACTCCAAGCTCGCCCGAAGCGCGCGCGTGACGGCGCTGCTCCAGCTGGCGGCATACGCGGAGCAGCTCCGCGCGATGGGGGTCGACGTCGACGACACCGTCGAACTGCTGCTGGGCGACGGCTCCGTGAGCGAGCACGCGCTCAGCGACATCGAGCCCGTGTACCGCAAGCGCCGCGCACGTCTGCTGTCGGTCATCGCCGAGCACGTGTCCGACCCGGGGCCGGTGGCCTGGGGCGATCCCCGCTTCACTGTGGACGGACGCTGCGACACCTGCGACGCAGAGGTGCAGGCCACGCGCGACGTGCTGCTCGTCGCCGGGATGCGGGTGACCCAGCGCGAGCATCTCCTCGCGTCGGGAGTCGCCACTATCGACGCGCTCGCCGCATCGACGGGGCCGATCGACGGCATTCCCGACGGCACCCTTGAGGGGCTGCGCGAGCAGGCGCGACTCCAGCTGCAGGCGGAGCCGGGGAGCCCGCCGCCGGTCCGCGTCTTCAACGCTCCCGTGCTCGCCGTGCTGCCGCACCCGAACCCGGGGGACATCTTCTTCGACTTCGAAGGCGACCCGCTCTACACCGAAGGGGCCGGGGAGCGCTGGAACCTCGACTACCTCTTCGGGCTGGTCGACCAGGAGGAGCGTTTCACCGCGTTCTGGGCCCACGACTTCGCCGCCGAGCGGGTGGCTCTGGAGGCGTTCCTCGCGTTTGTGCGCGATCGTCGCGCGCAGTATCCCGGCATGCACATCTACCACTACGCCGCTTACGAGCAGACGCACCTGCTCGCCCTGGCCGCTCGGCACGGAGTCGGCGAAGAAGAAGTCGACGCCTTGCTGCGCGAGAACGTAATGGTCGATCTCTACCCGCTGGTGCGCAAGGCGGTCCGGGTCGGATCGCGGTCGTACTCGATCAAGAAGCTCGAGCCGCTCTACATGGGCGACGAACTCCGCGAAAGCGACGTCACGAACGGCGCCGACTCCATCACCGAGTACGCGAACGCCCGCGACCTGCTCGCACTCGGCCGGCTCGACGAAGCCCAGCCGCTCCTCGACGACATCGGTGAGTACAACCGCTACGACTGCGTGTCGACACTGCGGTTGCGCGACTGGCTGCTCGCTCGCGCGGCCGAGAACGGCATCCCGGTCGGGTCCGCACCGATGGAGGAGATCGAGGGCGGCACCGAGGAGTCGCCGCTCCGCGCGGGGCTGCTCGCCTTCGCCGGCGATCCGCTCGACCCGCACCGCACCGCCGACCGTCGGGCCATGGCGCTGGCGGCCGCCGCCATCGACTTCCACCGGCGTGAACAGAAGAGCTTCTGGCAGTCGCACTTCGCGCGGCTCATCCAGCCGATCGAGGAGTGGGCCGAGACCCGCGACGTCCTGGTGGTCGAGCGCGCGGTCGTGCTCCGCGACTGGTATCTCGACGAAGGCCAGCGCGTGGAGCGTCGCGAGCTGCTGCTGTCCGGGCCCTGGGGCGCGGGCAGCGCAGTTCGGGTGAGCGAGCGCACCGGCCCCTACCTGCTGTACGAGTACCCCGGGCCCTTCCGTCAGCCGCGGGCGCAGCCCGGCGCGCGGGCGGCACGCACAGTCGCCGTGATCGAGGCGCTGCCCGACGGGTCGATCGTCGTGCGGGAGACGCTTCCGCCGGACGTGCCGCCCTACCGCGACCTGCCGAGCGCGCTCACGCCTGCGGCACCGCCGGACTCCCGCCGACTGGGAGAGGCGATCCGCGAGTGGGGGACGGCGCTGTTGATCGCCCGGCACCACGAGACCTGGCCGGTGGACGCAACGATCGACCTGCTGCGGCGGACTCCACCGCGGACGCGTCGCGGCGGGCTGGTGCCGGAAGGGTCGGCATCCTCATCCTCATCCTCGGATGACGGTGATGGACGGATCGACGCCGTGGTGGCGAGCCTGCTCGATCTCGACCGGTCCTACCTCGCCGTCCAGGGGCCTCCCGGGACGGGCAAGTCCTACCTCGGCGCCCACGTCATCGCGCGCCTCGTCGCGGAGCACGGCTGGAAGGTCGGCGTGGTCGCGCAGTCGCATGCCGTCGTCGAGAACCTGCTCGATCGTGTCGTCGTCGCGGGGCTCGATGCGGCGATGGTCGGGAAGGTCCCGAGCGGGGGTGCGCGAACCGAAGAGGCCGAGGCCGTCGAGGGTGGCGACGCTCCGCACCGATTCACACCGCTGCCCGCGAACGGTCACCTCGAGTTCGCCGGCATCAACGAGGGCCGCGGCTTCGTGCTGGGCGGTACGGCGTGGGACTTCGCGAACCCAGCCCGCGTACCGCGCGGAAGTCTCGATCTGCTCGTCGTCGATGAGGCGGGGCAGTTCTCGCTGGCGTCGACCATCGCGGTCGGCGTCGCGGCGAAGAACCTGCTGCTGCTGGGCGACCCGCAGCAGCTTCCTCAGGTCAGCCAAGGGCGCCATCCCGAGCCCGTCGACGGGTCGGCTCTCGGCTGGGTGAGCGACGGCCACGACGTCCTGCCTCGCGAATACGGGTACTTCCTCGCGGAGACCCGGCGCATGCATCCCGCGCTCGCCGCGGCCGTGTCGACCCTCTCGTACGAGGGCAAGCTGCGGGCGCACGAGGGTGCCTCGGAGCGGGAGCTGGGAGGCGTCGCGCCGGGAGTGCATCCCGTGCCCGTGTTGCATGTCGGCAACTCGACCGCGTCGCCCGAAGAAGCCGAGGCCGTGGTGACGCTGGTGCGAGACCTCCTCGGCCGCTCCTGGAGCGATCCCGATGCGGGCCGCGACGACGAGCCGCTGGGTGAGGACGACATCATCGTGGTCACTCCGTACAACGCCCAGCTGGCGGAGGTCCGCGCGCTCCTCGACGCCGACGGTCTCCGGGGCGTGCGGGTGGGGACGGTAGACAAGTTCCAGGGACAGGAGGCGGCGATCGCCATCGTCAGCCTCGCGGCGTCCTCAGCGGTCGACGTTCCCCGCGGGATGTCCTTCCTGCTGATGAAGAACCGGCTCAACGTCGCCATCTCGCGTGCGAAGTGGGCCGCGTACCTCGTCCACTCACCCGAGTTGACCGAGTTCCTGCCGACCACCCCGGCCGGAGTCACCGAGCTGAGCGCGTTCATCCGCCTGGTCGAAGACGCGTCGCGGACGGCCGCCGTGGCCGTCGGCTGACCGGAGACCCTGCTGCGCGGCATCCGCACGGTGTTACGCTCTGTGCGTGTCACCGGAGGAGCTGCAGACGCTGGCGCACCTGCGCCGGGCCCGGGACCTGATCGACCGCGACTACGCGAAGCCGCTCGACGTCCCGACGATGGCCGCCCGCGCCTACATGTCGCCCGCGCACTTCTCCCGCCAATTCCGGGCCGCCTACGGTGAGACCCCCTACAGCTACCTCATGACGCGACGCATCGAACGGGCCATGGCGCTGCTGCGCGGCGGGATGAGCGTCACCGACGCCTGCATGGCGGTCGGCTGTACGTCGCTCGGTTCGTTCAGCTCGAAATTCAGCGACGTCGTCGGCATCACCCCGACGGAGTACCGATCGCGCGAGCACGCGGCCGTCCAGGCCATGCCCGACTGCGTCGCCCGGGAGAGGACGCGGCCGGTCCGCTCGCGCGCCCGCTGAGCCGCGCATCCAACCGAGCAGTTTTGAAGAAGCAGCGGGACGGCGCCCTTCCTAGAGTCGACCCATGACCGTTTCACTCCAGTACTCGCAGATCACCGTCCTCGACCCGGAGGAGTCGCTCGCGTTCTACCGGGACGCCCTCGGCCTCGACGTCATCCAGGACGTCACCTCCGGCGACCACCGCTGGATCACCCTCGGGGTGGCCGGCGACGACAACGCCGCCGTCGTCCTCAGCGACCCGCACGCCGGCCGCTCGCGGGCCGACGGCGACGCCCTCCAGGAGCTCGTCGTCAAAGGTTCGATGAGCCCGATCGTCTTCCGCACGGACGACCTCGACACTGCCTTCGAGCGGGTGCGAGCTGCGGGCGCCGAAGTGCTCCAGGAACCGATCGACCAGCCGTGGGGTCCCCGCGACTGCGCCTTCCGCGACCCGTCCGGCAACATGGTCCGCATCCTCCAGTCCGCCCCCGCCACGCAGAACGCCTGACGCCCGGGGCGGAGCCGAGATTTGCGCCAATTGTCCGTTATGGCGCACTGATTCCACACATTTGGCACAAATCTCGGCCGGGGCGCGCGTCAGGCGCGCACGACCGACACGGGCACGAACTCGCGCACCGGCTGCGCGATCGTCGCGGCGCAGGTGCTGAGCAGCGGTTGCGAGAGCTCCTCGCCGACTTCCACCCGGAGGCGGTCGTCGCCGTGCGCCAACTCGACCGTCCAGCCGTGTGGATGCGCGTGCTCGCTCACGACCTGGAAAGCGTCGATCCGGTCGTCGCCGGTCGCCTCCCGGGCGAAGGCCTCGGCCGCCTGCGCGACGGTCGTCAGCGAGGTGCGACCGCGCAGGAGTTCCGGCACCACCCGCCCGGCGGAGTGTCGCTCGACGACGGTGGCCGCATCCTCCGCGCGGACGCGACCGTAGAGCAGACCCTCGGGGAAGACGATCATCGTGGCGGCGAACCGGTCGCCGCCCAGGTGCGAGCACTCCCAGGTGAGCTCGGGGTGGACGGCGGCCAGAGTCTCCACGACGGGCCGCCCGCGCACAGCGCAGCACTGGTCGTGCCGGGCGTGCGTGCAGACGGCGTAGAGCGGAGCGGCGCTTGGCTCACCGGCGCTGCCGTCGAGCGGCAGCGTCAGCAGGTCGGCCGGGTCGTCGACCGTGCCCCAGTGGATGCTCTCCCGGCCGGGTCGCGCATCCACCAGCGCCCATCGCCACGACGACTGCTCTCGGCGCAGCGGTGCGCGCAAGCGCGTGCGGCGGATCGTCAGCGGCCGGATTCCGGCGGCTTCGGCGCGCGCGACGAGGGCCGCGCCCAGAGCCGGGTCCAGCGCGGAGTCGAAGAACGCGTGGCGACCCCATCCACTCTCGATCTCGACGAGCAACCAGCGCTCGCCGAGTCCCGCCGTCCCGGCCAGCGGATCGCCGCGCTCCAACGCGCGATCGCTGCACGGCAGCCAGTCGATGCCTCCCGACGCGGTGATCGACCGAGACCCGTGTCCGGGCGCCGACTCCGGCACCGGGCGCTCGCCCCTCGGACGACCCGTGGACGCAGCGGCACCTGCGCCGCCGTCTGCGGGAGGACGCACGGCGGCGGTCACGTCGCCGTCGCGGTCCCGAAGTCCGCGGTTGCGCTGCGCTCGCCGTCGGGGGAGACCCCGGCATCGTCCGCGGGGTCCACGTCGGGGAAGTCCGACTCGGATGCGGCAGCCGCGACAACGACGACCCCCTCGCGCAGCAGCCGCCGCACGACGACCACCGCCGACCGTTCGTCGAGCGGCAGCTCGCCCACCGCGACGTGCCGTCCGTCGAGCAACCGCTCGACCGCATCCCGCGCGGCGATCGGCAGAGCGATCGTCTTGGCTGGCAGCCGCACGGTCACCGTCTCCACTTCCACCGTCACGTTCGCACGGATGCCCGCCCGTGCCTGCACGCGCGTCGAGGGGACCAGCTCGTCCGCCACCGCAATCGTGGCCAGCGGTCGCACCGGCGCCGGCGGAGAGTCCGACCGCTGACGGCGCAGCAGGCTCGCGGCCACAGCCTCGGCGACCGCCGAACGGCCCGACGGATCGCTGAGGGCCGCGATCAGCGCCTCCACCGTCTGCGTGACCACGGGAGCCACGGCATCGGGGTCCGACGCGTCGAACCCGAGCGGCAGCGACGCGCGCAGGTCCGCCGAGTCGGCCGCCCGCGCGATCGCCTCCCGAACCACATCGTCGCGCGTGTATGCAGCCACCCCGATCGTCAGGTGCACGGAGACGCCGCCGAGAGCCTCCGCCGAGTGGATCCAGCCCCGCGGAAGATACAGCGCGTCGCCGGGGCGGAACGTCTCATCGATGGCGGGCGTCTCGCGCGCACGCGCGGCGACCGCCTCCCGGTGGTCGCTCCACGGCTGGTCGCGCAGCGGATCGACATGCACGGGTTCGTGGATGCGCCAGTGCTTCTCGCCCGCGATCTGCAGCACGAACACGTCGTGCACGTCGTAGTGAGGGTCGAACCCCCGCGAGGACGCCGGCGTGACGTAGGCATTGACCTGGGCGGGATGCCCGAGCTCGGCCGTCAGCCGCCGCGTGAACTCCGCGATGGGCGGCCAGGTCTTGTGGAGCCCCTGGAGGACCAGGGTCGCGCCGGCGGCGAATTCCGCCAGAACCTTGGCCGAGTCGACCTGGTCGCCGACCTCGGCACCGAAACCGCCGGGCCCGGTGAACCGCGAGGCCGGGAGCACCGAACCCTCCTTCGCCATCCGCACGAACGGCGTGCGGAGCGCGCGCGAGGCCACCAGCTCATCCACCGCCTCCACGCTGAACAGGTCCGAGAAGTCCTCCCGGAGCCCGGATGCGCGGGTGAAGAGCGGTCGCTTCCCCCAGAACCCGGACGCGAACTCCGCGCGCCCGATCGGCACGCAACGCGAAAGCGCGGGCCGGTCTCCCGGCCCGCGCTCGTCCGTCGTCATCAAGCGGACCCGTCGGCTCCGCCGTCGTGGCCGCCGGCGTTGGCGCCGCCGTCGGCCGTGCCCTCACCAGCCGAGCCGTCGGCTCCGCCGTCGTGGCCGCCCGCGTTGGCGCCGCCGTCCGCCGGACCTTCGCCCGAGGCGCCGCCGTCGGCTCCGCCGTCGTGGCCGCCGGGGTTGGCGCCGCCGTCGGCGGGCCCCTCGCCGCTGCCGACTGCGTCGGTGCTGATGTCGTCGTCGTTGATGTCGCTCATTCCGTCTCCACTCCGTCGTCTCGCACGCTTACGTCCGTCACACTACGCGCGGGCCGCGGCCGTCGTAAGAGCCGCCGGATGAACGTCCGGCGTCACATTTCGCAAGACGTTTTGACCAGTGTCGGAGGCTCGGGGGAGGCTCGTACCAGCCGCCAACCGTCCGTCGGCACATCCCCCCCTTCACAAGAGAGGCACAGCCATGTCCGACGCCACCCCGCCCACCCCCGCCCTGCCGGAGAAGCCCAAGCGCTCCCGCACCGGCCTGTTCGTCGGCATCGGCATCGCCGTGGTCGCCGTCATCGTGGCGGTCGTGCTGGTCGTCGTGAACATCGGCGGATCCGGTGCGGCGACCGCGAAGTCGGTCACCGTCAAGATCGGAACGACTGAGGCGTCCTCCCCGTACTGGGCCGTTCTGAAGAAGGAGGCGGCGAAAGAGGGCATCGATATCCAGACCGTCAACTTCCGCGACTACACGCAGGCGAACCCGGCGCTCGCCGACGGTCAGCTCGATCTGAACCTCTTCCAGCACCTGCAGTTCCTCGCCAACTACGACGTGCAGGCGAAGCAGGACCTGGTCCCGATCGGCGCGACCCTGGTCGTCCCGCTGCCGCTGTACTCGACGAAGTACAAGAACATCGACGACATCCCCCAGGGCGGCAAGATCGCCATCCCGAACGACCCGACGAACCAGGCGCGCGCGCTGCTCGTGCTGCAGAAGGCGGGTCTGCTGAAGCTGAAGAACGGCGGCAGCACCCTGGCGACGCCGGCCGACATCGACGCCTCGGCCTCCAAGGTCACCGTCATCCCGGTGGATGCGGCCCAGACCGCGCCGGCGCTCAGTTCGGCCGACGGCGCCATTGTCAACAACAACTACGCGCTCACCGCCGGGATCGACCCCAAGTCGGCCCTGTTCCAGGACGACCCGAAGTCGTCGACCGCCGAGCCGTACATCAACGCCTTCGTCGCCCGCGACAAGGACAAGAACAACGCGACGTACCTGAAGGTCGCGGAGCTGTACCACACCAAGGCGGTGACGGATGCGGTGCTCGCCGAGTCGAAGAACACGGCCGTCATCGTGAAGCGCGACCAGTCCGACCTCATCGGCATCCTCGACGGCCTGAAGAAGACCATCAAGGCGGCGCAGTAGTGCCCGAACGCGACACCGCGGGCCCTATCATCGAGTTCCGCGGCGTCACCAAGAGCTTCGGCTCGGGCGACGCCGCGGTTCCCGCCGTCGACCGGCTCGACCTGTCGATCGCGCGCGGCGAGATCTTCGGGATCATCGGCTACTCGGGTGCGGGCAAGAGCACGCTGGTGCGCCTCATCAACGCTCTGGAGCATCCCACCGCCGGTGCCGTGATCGTCGACGGGCGCGACCTGACGACGATGAAGGAGCGCGAGCTGCGTCGGGTGCGCGCGGGGATCGGGATGATCTTCCAGCAGTTCAACCTGTTCCGCTCGCGGACGGTCTTCGGCAACATCGCCTACCCGTTGAAGGTCGCCGGCTGGCCCGCGGACAAGCGCAAGGAGCGCGTGACCGAGTTGCTCGCCTTCGTCGGACTCACCGAGAAGGCGTGGAGCTACCCCGACCAGCTCTCCGGCGGCCAGAAGCAGCGCGTCGGCATCGCCCGGGCACTGGCGACGAATCCGGACATCCTGCTCGCCGACGAGGCGACCAGTGCGCTGGACCCGGAGACGACCTCCGACGTCCTGGCCTTGCTCAAGCGGGTGAACCGCGAGCTCGGCGTCACCATCGTCGTCATCACGCACGAGATGGAGGTGGTGCGGTCGATCGCCGACCGCGTCGCCGTGCTCGACGCGGGACGGGTGATCGAGTCGGGGAGCATCTTCGATGTGTTCTCAAACCCGCAGACCACTACGGCCCAGCGCTTCGTCGGAACCGTGCTGCGCAACCAGCCGGGGGAGGCGGACATCGAGCGTCTCCGTGGCAAGCACTCCGGCCGGATCGTGTCGGCGCGCATCCACGATGACGGCCGGCTCGGCTCCGTGCTGTCCGACGCGGTCGGGCGGTACAACGTCCGGTTCGAGATCGTCTACGGCGGCATCTCCGCTCTGCAGGGCCGTTCGTTCGGCAGCCTCACGCTGGAGCTGCTGGGCGAGCCGGCCGATGTGGATGCGCTCATCGCCGACCTCCGCACGGTCACCGAGGTCGAGGAGGTGGCCGCATGACCGACTGGTCGACCCTGTGGCCCGTGTACCTGCAGTCCATCGGTCAGACGCTGTGGATGGTCGTCGCGACCCTGGTGCTCGGCGGCATCCTGGGCCTCGCGCTCGGCGTGCTGCTGTACACGACGCGGCGCGGCGGCCTGCTCGAGAACCGGGCCCTGTTCACCGTGCTGAACGTCGTCGTGAACTTCATCCGGCCCATCCCGTTCATCATCTTCATGACCGCGATCGCGCCGCTGACGCAGCTGGTGCTGGGGACGTTCCTCGGCACGCCCGCCGCGATCTTCCCGATGACGATCGCCGCGACGTTCGGCATCTCCCGGATCGTGGAGCAGAACCTCGTCACCATCGAGCCGGGCGTGATCGAGGCGGCGCGGGCGATGGGGTCGAGCCCGTGGAGGATCATCACGACGCTGCTCATCCCGGAGGCGCTCGGTCCCCTCATCCTCGGCTACACGTTCATCTTCGTGGCCATCGTGGACCTGTCGGCGATCGCCGGGAGCATCGGCGGCGGCGGACTCGGCGACTTCGCGATCTCCTACGGCTACCAGCGCTACAACTGGGCGGTCACCTGGATCGCCGTGATCACGATCGTGATTCTGGTGCAGGCCGCGCAGTTCCTGGGCAACTGGCTGGCCCGCAAGGCGCTGCGGCGCTGACGCCGGGCATCGAGTTGACGCAACACGCCGCTCCGCCACCGGTCCGACGGCGTGTCGCGTCAACTCGATGGGCCGGCGGGGTCACGGGCCGACGTAGCGCCCCACGGGGCGCAGGCGGAGCGGGGGCTGCGCGTACTCGTCGAGGGCGTGCACGATCCAGCCGACAGTGCGTGCCGTCGCGAAGACGACCTCTCCGGCGTCGTCGCGCATCCCGGCCGCGAGCGCCAGCGCGCCGAGGGCGAGGTCGACGTTGGGATGGGCGCCCGTGCGGTCGCGAATGACCTCCGACACGGCTTTCGCGGCCGCCGCGACGGCGGAGTGCCGCTCGTCGGCTCGGAGCATCCCGAACAGGATGCGCGCCCGCGGGTCGCCGTCGGGATAGAGCGGCTGGCCGAAACCGGGGACCGGGCCGTGTGTGGCCACCACCGCATCCGCCACCGCGCGCGCCGGATCCTCGCCCGAGACGACCCGGTCGAGCAGCCGGTACGCGGCGCGGCTGGCGTTGCCGTGCAGCGGCGAGTCCAGCGCACCGAGCCCGGCGACGACGACGCCGTACGGGGTCGCGCGAGCGGATGCTGCTGCGCGCGCGGCGAGGGTCGAGATGGCGATGTCGTGGTCGAGGAGCAGCACGAGGGCCGCGTTGAGGAGCGCGACGTCCGCGGGGGAGGGTGTTCCGTGGGAGAGGCGCCGGAACAGGCGCTCCGCGAGGTCGGGATCGGCTCCGGACGCCCCGCCGCCGAGCTCGGGCAGCACCTCCACCATCCCGGCGACCAGCCGCTCCGCTGCCGTGGCGACGACGGCCGGATCGAGGGACGCGCGCAACGGGTCCGCCGCGGCGAATGCGGTGACCGCGGCCAATTGCCGGTCGCGGTCACCGGCCGAAGCGGGAAGCACCTGGCTCACATCCCGCGCCGCGTCGAGACCGGCGCCGGACCGGAAGCGCGCCGCCGCATCCCACTCGCCGGTGAGCGCCCAGCGGGCGACGGTCTCGAACGGTTCGCGGGCCAGCTCGTCGACCGGCCGTCCCCGATAGGTCAGTTCGCCGTCGTCGATCAGCGCGAACCGCGTCTCGATGACCATGAGCGGTCGGCCGTCCGAGTGCCCGGGCGCAGCAGTGGACTGGCGGCGCCTGCTCGCGGCGAACCGCTCGACCTCGAGCGGGTCGAAGCTGGATCCGTCGGCTGTCCGCACCCGACCGAGCCGCCCGCGCGCCACATAGGCGTACAGCGTCTCGAGCTTCACGCCGAGCCGCTCGGCGGTCTGTTCGGCCGTGAGGCGCGGGAGGGAGTCCATATTGATCCGATCAACGTTGACTGCTACTTGCATCCAGTTCACACTACCGGTATGGACAGGATGGACGACACCCTCATCGACGTTCCCCGCGGCCTGACCAATGTGGTCGCGGCCCGCACGGAGCTGGGGGACGTGCGCGGGCACGAAGGCTTCTACCACTATCGGCAGTACTCGGCGGTGGACCTGGCGCGCGATCGGACGTTCGAGGAGGCGTGGCATCTTCTCCTCTTCGGTTCGTTGCCGACGACGGCAGAGCTGGAGGCTTTCCGCGCCCGCATCGCAGCGTCTCGAGCGCTTCCGGACGAGGTGCGCGAGATCCTTCCCGCGATCGCGCGACTCACCACGGGCGGGGATGCGCTGGCCGGATTGCGGATGGCGCTCGCCGCGATCGCCGCCGCCGACGGCACTCGGCCGCTTTACGACGAGGACGCCGACGCGCGCGTCGAGGACGCCATCCGCACCGCCGCCGTCACGCCTGTCCTCCTCGCTGCGCTGCACGCACTCGCCGAAGGCCGGGAACCGCTCGAGCCGCGCGACGATGTCGGTCACGTGGCCGGCTACCTCTGCCTCGTCACCGGGAGGATCCCGACGGAGCAGCAGGAGCGAGCGCTGAGCGCCTACATGACGGCAGCGATCGACCACGGTTTCAATGCCTCTACCTTCACCGCACGGGTGATCGCCTCGACGGGCGCGGATCTGCCGTCGGCCGTCGGGGGCGCGCTGGGCGCGCTCTCGGGACCGCTGCACGGCGGCGCACCGAGCCGCGCTCTCGACACCCTGGACGAGATCGGGACACCCGACCGCACCGACGAATGGGTGCGCCGCACCCTGGAGGAGGGCGGCCGGGTGATGGGCTTCGGCCACGCGGTGTACCGGACCGAGGACCCGCGCTCCCGGATGCTGCGCGAGTTCGCCGAGGGCTTCGGCGGTCCGCGGGTCGATTTCGCCGTGCAGGTGGAGCGACGGGTGCAGGAGCTGCTCGCCGAGCTGAAGCCCGGACGCGAGCTGCACACGAACGTCGAGTTCTACGCGGGGATCGTGATGGAACTCTGCGGCATCCCGCGGTCGATGTTCACGCCGACGTTCGCCGCCGCCCGCGTGGTCGGCTGGACGGCCCACATCCTCGAGCAGGCCGCGGACGGCAAGATCGTCCGGCCGTCGTCGCGCTACGTCGGCCCGGCCGCGCCCGTGCCGCTGCCGGCGCGGGTACCCGCGTCGTCCTGAGCGGGGCGCATTTCGTGTGACGGATGCATCGGGGTCGCGGTGACCACTCGCCGAGCGCGCCCCGAATACTTGCGTCGGAGAACGGACGGCAAATCTCCGACGTAACGTGGTGCAGCAGGAGATTGGCGGCCGATCCACCCGAATCTCCGCCGAGGGCGACCAGATCCCGACCGAGTCAAAGCCATCCACCCAGCCGGCCGAGTTACCGGCTCGACTCAGGCGGTCGCCGCGCCAAGCGCAGCGCAGCGCCGCCCCGCCCCCTCACGCCTCCGGCGAGTACACCCGCAGCGCACCCGGCCTGATGGCGATCGCGATCCGCTTCGGGTTCCCCGGCGTCTCCGCGGACGCCTCCCCGTCGTGCGCGTATCCCGGATCGTCGCCGACCGCCTCGACGCTGATCTCCTCGACCACGCGCGCGTCCAAAGCGGGCGGCCCCTGGAGGAACGGCATGCGCGCCGCGAAGGCGTCCGTGCGGCCGCCGAAGGCGAGCGCGACGGCACCGCGGGTGCGCGGGCGCCCGCCGGCGAAGAGGATGCGCACGTCGAGCAGGTGGTCGTCCAGCCGTCGGCGCTCGATCGGCGCGACGCTGACGGGGTAGTACCGGTCGACGCCGACGAACACCGACCACACCTGGCGCCGCTTCCCGTCGATCTCGACCTCGAGCGGGTTGCCGCGCCGAACCACCCGGATCGCCGCGATGAGCGCGGCGATCGGCTTGCCCAGCCGCTTCTCGTGCTTCTCGCGCTCTTCGACGAAGGCGGGATAGATCCCGACTGACGCCGTATTGAGCACCGTGATGGTCTCGCCGTCGGCGAAGGACAGCTCGGCCACGTCGACCTCCCGGCCGCTGCCCGACGCGAGCGCGCCGAGGGTCGCGTCGACGGAGTCGAGCAGCGCCGCCTTGGCGAAGTGGTTGAACGTCCCGCCGGGGAAGACGACCAGCGGGAGGTCCGCCGCGCGCGCCCGCTGGGCGACCGCCGCGACCGTGCCGTCGCCGCCGTACGCGCCGAGGACGCGCGGCGGGGCATCCGACCGCAGCGCCTGCTCGATCAGGTCGCCGATGTCGTCGCCGTCGGCCAGTTCGTGGACGTGCGCCTTCGGCAGCCGTTCCCGCAGCAGCGGAATCGGCGACGGGCGCCCCAGCCCGCGGCCGGAACCCGGATTGACGATGACGAACACGCCCTCGCCGGTCTCGGTCGCGGGCAGCTCGATCATGCGCGCGGTCGGCGGGTCGCGGCGCACCACGGGCTTCACCGCGGGCACGACCACCTTGAGCGCCACGGCGGCAGCGACCCCGATCGCAGCGCCGCCCGCCACATCGGAGAGCCAGTGCGCCCCGGTGTGCAGCCGCGAGTACCCGACGCCCGCCGCCACGGGCGCCAGCGCGGCGCCGGCCGCCGGCCACTCCAGGGCGGCGCCGGTGGCGAACGCGGCGGCGCTCGCCGTGTGCCCCGAGGGGAACGACGGAGACGTCGGCGACCGTTCGAGGCGACGTGCGAGCGGGATGGATGTGAGGGCCGGGCGCTCGCCGCCGACCAGGCGTTTGCCGACCAGGTTGGCCACGAGGCTGGCCAGCCCCAGCGAGGCGAGGCCGCGGGCCGCCGCGCGCGGCCGGCCCAAGGCCAGCAGCACGGCCGCGGCCGCGAACCACAGCTTCCCGTGGTTGGCGGCCCGGGTGAGCCCGACCCAGAAGCCGTCGGACAGCGCTCCGGTCGTGCGCGCGTTGATGCGCTCGGCGACCCGCGCGTCGGCGCGCTTGACGCGAGCGGGGAGGGGGATGCGCCGATGCGGGCGACGACGGGATGCTGCCATGCCCGCCAATGTACGCGGCGCAGACGGCGGGTCGCGGATCGTCGCCGGGTCTGTGCGCCAACCCGGGTTGTGGAGAATCGCCCCCGTCCAGAACCCCCGCGCAGAACCCTGTGCAGAACGCCGCGCGCGGCTCCGGCCGGGCGGTAGGATCGACGACGTGAGCACGCACGTCATCTCCCAGCCCAACGAACACCAGCGCGAGGTCGTCGGCAGCGACGAGCAGGGCACGCTCGTCCGCAGCCTCAGCACGACGCTGCCCAGCGCCCTCGGCAACCTCCTCGCCACTCTCGTGGTGCTGGTCTCGGTGGTCATCGGCATCTGGAGCCTCGTAGCGACCTGGACCGGCAACGCCGATGACTTCCTCCCGTTCTTCCAGGTGACCGTCGCGGCGACCGTCGTGTCGCTCAACGCCCTGTATGCGCGCCGTACCTTCAGCTACGTGATCACGCTCATCGGCGCCATCCTCTGGCTCTGGGTGTCGGTCACGCCGTTCTCGCCGTTCTTCCAGGTGCTGCTGCAGGCGGTCACCGTGGTGATCATGCTCGCCGGCGTGGTGCTCTCGACGGCGGCTGTCCGCCTCAGCAAGCAGCCCCGCTTCTGAGCGGGGAGCCGACGCCCCGGCCCGGCTCCGCACCAGCGGGAGATCCGACCGCTCCGGCGGATCCGTCGATCCCGCCCGGAGAACTCGCTCCCGACGAGCTCCCGCACGGCCGCCTGCCCGGCGACGAGACCCTGTCCCGCCGTCGGCACTTCGTCGACCTCTCGCCGCTGCGCGAGTCGCCGGCGTTCGCGCGCCTCTGGCTGGGCGGCGCGATCTCCGGCATCGGCTCGCAGATGACCATCGTCGCCGTCGGACTGCACATCTTCGACCTGACGCATTCGACTCTCGCCGTCTCCCTGGTGGCGCTGTTCGCGCTGGTGCCGATGATCGTCTTCGGGCTCTACGGCGGTGTGCTCGCCGACGCCTTCGACCGCCGCAAGGTCGCCCTGGTGACGGCGATCGTCGCGTGGACCTCCACGGCTGCGCTGGCCCTCCTCGCGTGGATGCACATCCCGGTCGTCTGGCCCCTCTACGTGATCACGACCATCAACGCGGTGGCGAGCGTGATGATCGGTGCAACGCGGCAGGCGATCACGCCGCGGCTCCTCCCGGTGCGGCTGCTTCCCGCAGCCAGCGCGCTGGGCGGGATCAGCATGGGCGTCATGGTGACCGTCGGTCCCGCGCTCGCCGGCCTGCTGGTCGCGACCGTCGGCGTCCCGTGGACCTACACGGTGGATGCGGTGCTCTTCACCGCCGCATTCCTCGGCATCTTCACCCTTCCGTCGATCGTCCCGGAGGGGGAGCGGCAGGGCGCGGGACTCGCATCGGTCCTGGAGGGGCTGCGGTTCCTCCGCACCGCACCCAACCTCAGCATGACGTTCGTGCTCGACGTCATCGCCATGACCTTCGGCCAGCCGCGCGCGCTGTTCCCCGCGGTCGGTGCCCTGCTCATCGGCGGCGGACCGATCACCGTCGGCATCCTCACCGCCGCGGGCGCGGTGGGAACGCTGGTGTCGAGCGTGTTCTCGGGACGCCTCGGCAGCGTGCGGTGGCAGGGGCGTGCGGTCGAGCGCGCGATCATCGTCTACGGCGCCAGCATCCTGGGCTTCGGCATCGTGCTGGCTGTCGTCGCCGTCACCGGGACGAACGGCGGGGGCGCCTCCCTGCTGCAGGCGAACATGCCGGCGCTGGTCCTGGCGACCATCCTGCTCGCGGCGTCCGGCGCCGCGGACAACGTGAGCTCCATCTTCCGCATGACGATCCTGCAGGCGTCCGCTCCGGATGCGATGCGCGGTCGGTTGCAGGGCGTCTTCACCGTCGTTGTCACCGGCGGCCCGCGCCTGGGCGACCTCTACATCGGTGTCCTGGCGCTCACCGGAGCGCTCTGGTTCCCGCCGTTGCTCGGCGGACTGCTGATCGTGGTGCTCGTCGCGGTCGTCGTGCGCATCCAGCGCTCGTTCCTCCGGTACGACGCGCTCGCGCCCACACCCTGACTGCGGTCCGCAGGGACGCGGCTCAGCTCTCGCGGACCACCTGATCCGGACGCTTGTCCGGCCGGAGCCCCCGCCACGACGGCTGCCGCAGCCGGCCCGGTCCCGTCCATTCGGCGAACTCCACCTCGCCGACGAGCTCGGGACGCACCCAGTGAGCTCCGCGCGCGTCGGCCGTCGGCACCCCCTCGATCGGGCTCGTCTTGCGTTCGTGCGCGCTCAGTTTCTCCGTCAGGTCGTCGAGCGCGCGGTCGCTGAAACCGGTGCCGACCTTTCCGACGTAGCGGAGGGTGTCACCGTCGGGGATGCCGAGCAGGAGAGCGCCGATGGTGTCGGCACGGCGCCCGTTGCCGGGCGTCCATCCGCCGATCACGACCTCCTGGGTCAGGTGGTGCTTGATCTTGATCCACGAGCGGGAGCGGCGCCCGGCGGAGTAGGTGCTGTCGCGCCGCTTCGCCATCACGCCCTCGAGTCCGAGCTCCTTGCTTGAGGCGATGGCATGCGCCAGGTCCCCATCGAAGGCGGGCGGCACCTGCACCGGATCGTTCGGCTTCGGTCGCAGGACCTCGCCGAGCAGCTCGCGGCGATCGTCGTAGGTGTCCCGGGTGTGCTTCGTGCCGTCCACCGCCAGCACGTCGAACACCATGTAGTGCGCGGGGGCGCGCTTCAGGGCCGATTGGACATCGCCGGGGCGCGTGAGCCCCATGCGCGTCTGCAGCAACCCGAAGTCCGGGCGCCCCTGCGGGTTGAGCGTCACGATCTCGCCGTCGAGCACCAGTTCGTGGTCGCCGGCCAGGTCGACGAGTCCGGCGAGATCCGGGTACGTGACCGTGACGTCGTTGCCGTTGCGGGTGGTCAGCCGCAGGCGCCCGTCGCGGATCTCCGCCACGGCGCGGATGCCGTCCCACTTCATCTCGAACGCCCACTCGTCCTCGTCGCTGATGTCGGCCGCCGAGCCGAGCGTCGCGAGCATGGGGGAGACCGGGTCGCCGGTGATCGGCGCGCCGGCCGTGCGTGGCGCAGCGGCCGCCGCAGTCGTCTTGGTCGGCTTCGCAGCCTTCCCACGACGGGACGGAGCCGCCTCGTGCTCGCCGTCCGATGCGTCCGTCTTCATCAGGTGGATCAGCCAGTTCTTCTCGTCCCCGCCCTGCGCCGTGCGGATCAGCGCGTACTTCCGCGGCTCGCCCCCGAGTCCGCCGTCCGGCTGGCCGTGCAGGGTGGCGATCACCTCGTCGTCGCGCCACTTCTCGAGCTCGTAGTCGCCATGGTCCCAGATGTCGACGTGCCCAGCGCCGTACTCGCCGTGCGGGATGTCGCCGGCGAAGCCGCCGTACTCGAGCGGATGGTCCTCGGTGTGCACCGCCAGGTGGTTCTGCTTGGCGTCGGTCGGCGTGCCCTTCGGGAGCGCCCAGCTGACCAGCACGCCGTCGTTCTCGAGACGGAAGTCCCAGTGGAGCCGCCGCGCATGATGCTCCTGGATGACGAACGATCGCCCCTCCCGCGCCTCCGGCCGATCGACGGGCACCGGTTCGGGCGTCTTGTCCGCATCACGCATCGAGCGGTACGTGGACAGCCGGTCCGGCTCGGACGGATGGCCGCCCGTCCCGTCGCCCGCAGTGGAGAGCTCGGCGAGCGGGTCGCCGCGCCGCTTCAGCCGCTGCATCACCTCCCGGTAGTCGAGGTGCTGGAGGCCCTTGGAGGCCAGTTCGCGCCAGGTCCGCGGTGCGGCGACGGTGGGGTGGAAGCGCCCGCGCAGCGAGTACGGCGCGATCGTGGTCTTCGCGCCGTTGTTCTGGCTCCAGTCGACGAGCACCTTGCCATCACGCAGCGACTTCTTCATGTCGCTGACCACCAGGTCCGGATGGTCCGCCTCCAGCACCCGTGCCAGCTCGTGCGCGACCGCCGAGATCTGCTCGCTGGTCTGCGAGCCGTCGAGCGCCGCGTAGAGGTGGATGCCCTTGGAGCCCGAGGTGACCGGCATCGGGTCCAGTCCCATGTCCTGGAGGATCGCGCGCGCCAGGCGGGCGACCTCGGCGCAGTCGGCGAGGGTCACGCCGTCGCCCGGGTCGAGGTCGAGCACCAGTCGGTCGGGATTCTGCCGCTCGCCGCCGCGTCCCACCCGCCACTGCGGCACGTGGATCTCGAGGGAGGCGATCTGGGCCAGCCAGATCAGCGTGGCCCGGTCGTTGACCAGCGGGTAGGTGTTCGTGCTGGTCTTGTGGGTGATCGAGGCCTGCTTCACCCAGTCCGGTGTGGATGCGGGGTCCAGGTTCTTCTGGAAGAACACCTCGGCCGGGTGGTCCGGCGTCCCGACGCCGTGCACCCAGCGCTTGCGGGTCGCGATGCGGTCGCGCACGTGCGGGATCATGACCTCGGCCACGGCGTTGTAGTAGCCGAAGATGTCGGCCTTGGTGGTCCCGGTCTCGGGATACATCACCTTGTCGAGGTTGGTCAGCTTGAGGCGGTGGCCGTCGATGTCGACGACCTCGGTGTCCTGGGCGGCCATAGGCACACCGTACGCCCGGCGCGGCGCCCGTCACCACGCCCCGGGGCCGGCCGCGCGATCGGACTCACTTCTCCGTGACGGTGTTGGCTGCGCCGAGCAGCTCGGGCGCACTCGCCGTCGACGTATAGGTGACGGTGTTGTCGGCGCCGACGAGCTTCATCGACTGGACGTCGCCGGTGGTGATGGTGTTGCCCGCGCCGGTCACGGAGAGGGCCTGGAGCGACCCGGTCGTGATGGTCTGGTCGGCACTGGTCACCGAGACGTCGCCGCAGGACCCGACGAGGTCGACCGTCCCGTGGGCTCCGACGACAGTGACGTCCTCCCCGCCGCTGCAGGAGACGGTGACCTTCGCCCTGTTCACCTGGACCTCGATCGGCTTGCCGGTTCCCGTGACGGTGTAGCCGCTGCTCTCGACCGTCACCGCACCGCTGCCGATCCGCACCTGGACGGTGCCCGCGGCGACCGTGTCGACGCTGCACGCGGAGAGGACGGCGGTGGCGGCGACGGCGAGAGCGGCGACCGCGAAGCCGCGGCGGATGATGCTGGTGCGCATGGGGAGGTGCTTCCTTTGCTGTGGGAGGGAGGGGCCGATCGCCCCAGAATGCAGACGAAAACACGAGCGCGATCGTGACGCGATCGGTGGGAACTCGCCCCCGAGGGTTGAGGAGCGCGGTGTTTCTGGTCAACATGGGCACATGAGGGCCATTTGGACGGGCGCCATCACCTTCGGACTGGTCAATGTGCCGGTGAAGGTCTACAGCGCAACCGAGGATCACGACGTCCCGCTGCACCAGGTGCACGACGCGGACGGCGGCCGCATCCGCTATCAGCGCCGCTGCGAGATCGACGGCAAGGTGATCCCGTACGAGCACATCGTGAAGGCCTACGACGACGGTGAGCGCACGGTCATCCTGACCGCGGAGGACCTGGCGTCGCTGCCGGCGGAACGCAGCCGCGAGATCGACGTCGTGGAGTTCGTCCCGAACGACCAGCTGGACCCGCTGATGTTCGACCGCAGCTACTACCTCGAACCCGACTCGAAGTCGCTGAAGGCGTACGCCCTGCTGCGCAAGACCCTGGAGGACGAGGAGCGCACGGCCATCGTAGAGTTCGCCCTGCGGCAGAAGACCCGGCTCGGCGCGCTCCGCGTGCGCGGCAACCTGCTCGTTCTGCAGACCCTGCTCTGGCACGACGAGATCCGCGAGGCGGACTTCCCGGCGCTCGACCAGACACCGCGCATCACCGACCGCGAGCTGCAGCTGTCGAGCGCGCTGATGGAGAGCTTCGCGGGCGACTTCGAGCCGGAGAAGTTCAGCGACGACTATCAGGAGGAGCTCCGCAAGCTCATCGACGCCAAGCTCGAGCAGGGCGAGAGCGTCGACACCGCTGCGACCTTCGGCGAGGAGGAGGAGACGAAGAAGGGCGGCGGCGAGGTCATCGACCTGATGGAGGCGCTGCAGCGCAGTGTGGAGCGCAGCCGGTCGACCAAGTCGTCCTCGAAGGCGTCGTCCTCGAAGTCGTCGTCCTCGGCGGAGAAGAAGCCGGCCGCCAAGTCCACGGCGTCGAAGTCCACCGCATCCACTTCCACACGGAAGACCGCGCCCAAGAAGTCTGCGAAGAAGCCCGCGTGACGCGCCTCAAGCGCAGCAACCCGTCCGGCCCCGGCTACCACCGGACGATGACCGACAAGGGCCCGGTGTATGAAGACGAAGCAGGCAACAGGATCGTGGATGAGCGCGAGCTGGAGCGCATCCGCTCGCTCGTCCTCCCGCCCGCCTGGCAGGACGTCTGGATCTCGCCGGACGCCCGCGGGCACATCCAGGCGGTCGGCACCGACCAGGCCGGGCGTCGTCAGTACCGCTACCACGACGCGTGGAGGCTCAACCAGGACCGCGTGAAGTTCGAGCGCGCGGCGCTCCTGGCGGAGACCCTGCCGTCCGCCCGGCGCAAGGTGACGATGGACCTGCGGCAGGAGGGCTTCGAGCGCGACCGCATCCTCGCGGCCGCGTTCCGGATCATCGACCTGGGCAGCGTGCGGATCGGCAGCGAGGAGTACCTGCACGCCAACGGCAGCCGCGGGCTCACGACGCTGCTGTGCCGCCATGCGCGGATCGAGGACGACGACATCACGCTGACCTTCCCGGCGAAGTCGGCGCAGAAGTGGACGAGCACCATCACGGACGCCGACCTCGCGGAGTTGCTCCGGCAGATCCAGGCCCTGCGCGGCCAGCGGTCGCGGCTGCTGTCGTGGAAGGACCGCACCTGGCACACGATCCGCCCGGCGTCGCTGAACGAGTACATCCGCCGGCAGACGCGGGGGGAGTTCACCGCGAAGGACTTCCGGACGCTGCACGGCACCATCGTGGCGGCGGAGGCGCTCGCCGCCCTCGGCGTCTCCGGTTCGGACTCGCAGCGGAAGAAGCGGATCAGCGCCGCGGTCAACGAGGCTGCCGCCGCACTCGGCAACACGCCCGCGATCGCGCGCAACAGCTACATCGACCCGCGCATCTTCGACCGCTACCGCAGCGGAGAGGTCATCGACACCTCCGGCGGTCGCACCCCCGAGCCAGCCCTCCTCGACCTCCTCAGCTGAGCCGCCGAGCACAGGAAGAACGTCGCGATCCTGAGTGGATGCGCGACGTTCTTCCTGTGCTCGGCGGCCAAGCGGCCGCCGGGTCAGCGGGTGGGGACTTGCGCCTTGGTGGACGCGGAGAGCGGCGCAGCGATCTCCTCGAGCGACTTGCCCTCGGCATCCACGCCGAGGAACAGCTCGACGAGCCCGGCCCCGATCATGAGGCCCGCGCCGATGTAGTACCCGATCACGACGTCGTGGATGCCGCCCTCGATCAGGTGCCCGAACAGGATCGGCCCGATGATGCCGCCGATGCCGGTGCCGACCGCGTAGAAGAACGCGATCGCCATGGCCCGGGTCTCCATCGGGAAGATCTCGCTGACGGTCAGGTAGGCGGCGCTCGCGCCGGCCGACGCGAAGAAGAACACGACCATCCAGCAGGCGGTGAGCCAGAAGGCGTCGAGCACGCCTGCGTCGAACAGGATGCCCGTGCCGACCAGCAGGACGCCGCTGCCGATGTACGACAGCGTGATCATGAACCGCCGTCCGACGGTGTCGAACAGATGCCCGAGCAGGAACGGCCCCAGGAAGTTGCCGATGGCGATGGGCACGAGCGCCCACGGCGCCACGTCGTCGGGCACGTGGAGCAGCTTGGTCAGCACCAGCGAGTAGGTGAAGAACACGGCGTTGTACAGGAATGCCTGCCCGATGAACAGCGACAGCCCGAGCACGAACCGCTTGGGATACTGCCCCAGCGCGACCCGGACGATCTCCCCGAACCCGGTCGAGCGCCGCTGGTGGATCTCGATCGCGCGATCGTCGGGCACCTTCTCCAACTTCTGGTGGGTGTTCTCCTCGACGCCCTCCTCGATCTCGCCGACCAGCTTCTCGGCTTCTTCGTCCTGGCCGTGGATGAACATCCACCGCGGCGACTCCGGCACGTTCCGGCGGACCAGCAGGATGACGAGGCCGAGCACGGCACCGAGGCCGAACGCGATGCGCCAGCCGATGTTCGCCGGGAAGAGCGAGGTGTTCAGCAGGAAGACGGTGAGCACGGCGCCGAACGCGGTGCCGAGCCAGTACGACCCGTTGATCGCCAGATCGACCAGTCCGCGGCGGCGGGCCGGGATGAGCTCGTCGATCGCGGAGTTGATCGCCGCGTACTCGCCGCCGATTCCCGCACCGGTGAAGAACCGGAACAGGAAGAACATCCACGGCGTGAACGAGAAGGCGGTCAGCACGGTCGCGACCAGGTAGAGGCCGAGCGTGAGGATGAACAGCTTCTTCCGGCCGAACCGGTCGGTCAGATAGCCGAACACGAGCGCTCCGACACAGGCTCCGGCGACGTAGATCGCGGCGGCGAGTCCGACCTGCGCGGTGGTGAGGCCGAGGCCGCTGCTGGGCTCGGTGAGCCGGCTGCCGATGGCGCCGACGATGGTCACCTCGAGACCGTCGAGGATCCACACGGTGCCGAGGCCGACGACGACCAGCCAATGGAAGCGGGACCAGGGAAGCCGGTCCATGCGCGCGGGAATCGTGGTGCGGATCGTCTTCAGCGACGCCGCCTTGTCCGTTGTGTGAGCAGTCACAGGCGTGAATCTACGACGCCTGAAAGTCTCCCGGCAGCGCCTTGACAAACGCCCCTGAGCAGGGTTTCCGACCGGCTAGCGTACCCGTGGCTGCGATGTCAACCCCTTGTTGTGGGATGGGGTGCATTGCTTATCGTGGCTAACGAACCACTCGTCCACAAGACGCGGTGGGACACCCGAACTGAGAGCACCAACGGCAGTGCCCGTGCGTACACGGGCTGAATGGGATGACACGATGACCACGCTCGAAGTTACCAGCGATCCGGTACGGGATTACCTCAACTCCATCGGCCGCACCCGCCTCCTGACCGCCGACGAGGAAGTCGCTCTCGCGAAGCGGATCGAGGTGGGAGTGCTGGCCGGAGAGCGGCTGGCGATCCGCCCGAACCTGACCCCGCGAGAGAAGCGCGAACTGCAGTACCTGGCCGACGACGGCAAGCGTGCGTTCGAGCGTTTCATCGAGGCGAATCTCCGCCTGGTGGTCAGCATCGCGAAGCGGTACGCCGGCCGTGGCCTGCCCGTCATGGACCTCATCCAGGAGGGCAACCTCGGTCTCGTCCGGGCGGTGGAGAAGTTCGACTACCGCACCGGCAACAAGTTCTCGACCTACGCCACCTGGTGGATCCGCCAGTCCATCCTCCGCGGCATCGCGGACACGGCCCGCCTGATCCGCATCCCGGTGCACACCGTGGAAAAGATCGACAAGCTCGACCGCATCCGCCGCGACCTGGGCGGAGAGCTCGGCCGCACGCCCACCCTCGAGGAGATGGCCGAGGCGTCGAACCTCGACCCGGCCGAGGTGCACAAGCTGCAGATGAGCGACTCCGAGACCGTCTCCCTGGCCGTTCCGGTCGGCGAGAACGAGGGCGCCGAACTCGGCGACCTGATCGAGGACGGCGACTTCGCCGGACCGCCCGAGGCCGTCGAGGTGGAGTTCCGCCACCGCGACCTCGAGGAGCGCCTCCGCGAGCTGCCGCCCCGTGACGCCAAGGTGGTGCGCATGCGCTTCGGCCTGGACGGCCAGAAGCCGATGACCCTCGACGAGGTCGGCGAGGTCTACGGCATCACGCGCGAGCGCGTCCGCCAGCTCGAGACCCGCAGCCTCAAGCGCCTCCGCAGCCCCGAGCTCCTCGAGTACCTCCGCTGAGCCCCCGGCCACAGGAAAAAGGTCGCTGATCCGGAAGGATCGGCGACCTTTTTGCTGTGCTCGGCGGCCAAGACGGCCAGACGGCCAGACGGCCAGGCGGGGCTCAGCGGCCGGGCGAAGAGTCGGCGTCGACCTCGTCGGCGCCGAGGGCGCCGATCTCCTCGGTCAGCTGCAGGCCCTGCGCGCTGTTGGAGGAGAGGGTGAGCTGTTCGAGCCAGCTCTTGTTGATGCGCGGGTGGCGTCCGCCGCTGTAACGGAACAGCAGCGGGATGGCCGGGTCGACCCAGATGGCGCTGCGGCCGTCGCCGACGCTCTGCTCGTCGCGCCAGGAGAAGAAGAAGCCCTCTTTGCGTCGCAGTTTCAGCCCGATCACGATCTGCAGGTGCGCCAGGACCCGGTCGTCGAAACCGATCTCGGTCGTCCCGCCATAGATGAGCTTGCCCATGGAAAAAACGTACAGGACGTTACGTTGTTTCCCGGAATCGTCCGGCGCCCGCTCGCAGGCGGATCTTCGCTGCGGGGCGTACCCTTCGGCCCATGACTGCCTCCCGAGTCCTGGTCACCGGCGCCACCGGCTACATCGGCGGACGCCTCGTCCCGCGGCTGCTGGCCCGCGGCTACACCGTCCGCGTGCTGGCGCGCTCGCCGCAGAAGCTCACCGACGTCCCCTGGGCCGGTGATGTGGAGGTCGTCCAGGGCGACCTCCACGACCCGGAGGCGGTCGCTCGGGCGGTTCAGGATGTGGATGTCGTCTACTACCTCGTGCACTCGATGCGCGCCCGAGGCGATTTCGACGAGGAGGAGTCGTCGGCGGCGCGCACCGTCGCCGAGGCGGCTGAAGCGGCAGACGTCGGCCGCATCGTGTACCTCGGCGCGCTCCACCCGGACGGCGAGCTCTCCCGTCACCTGCGCTCGCGGGTCGCGGTCGGACGCATCCTGCTCGACTCCGGGGTGCCGACCGTTGTGCTGCAGGCCGGGGTGGTGATCGGGTCGGGTTCGGCGTCGTTCGAGATGATCCGCCACCTGACCGAGGTGCTCCCGTACATGCCGGCGCCGCGCTGGGTGCGCAACCGCATCCAGCCGATCGCCATCCGGGATGTGCTGCACTACCTGCTGGCCGCGGCGGAGTTGCCGCCGGAGGTCTCGCGCGCCTTCGACATCGGCGGCCCGGACATCCTCCGCTACGGGCAGATGATGAACGCCTACGCCCTCGAGGCGGGGCTGCGGCAGCGTCCCATCGCGTCCCTCCCGGTGTTCACGCCGTGGCTCGCGTCGCAGTGGGTGAACCTGGTGACGCCGATCCCGCGCAGCCTCGCCGTCCCGATCATCGAGTCGCTGCAGTACGACTGCGTGATGCGCGAGCACGACATCGACGCGGTCATCCCGCCGCCTCCCGAGGGCTTGACGGGGTATCGCCGCTCGGTGCGGCTGGCGCTGGCGCGGGAGCGGGCCGGCGAGGTCGAGACGAGCTGGCAGGATGCGTCGGTCGCGGGTGCTCCGAGCGATCCGCTGCCCAGCGACCCCGAGTGGTCCGGGCACACCGTCTACACGGATGTCCGCGAGCGCGAGTCGACCGCCGACCCGGAGCTGCTGTGGCGCGTCGTGGAGGGCATCGGCGGGGAGCGCGGCTGGTACTCGTTCCCGCTCGCGTGGGCGCTGCGCGGCTGGGCCGACAAGCTCGTCGGGGGAGTGGGCCTCCGCCGGGGGCGCCGGGATGCCGACCACCTCAACACCGGCGACGCCCTCGACTGGTGGCGGGTGGAGCGGATCGAGCGGGGCCGGAGCCTGCGGCTGCGCGCCGAGATGCTGGTGCCCGGCAGGGCGTGGCTGGAGCTTTCCGTCCGCCCACGGGACGGCGGCGGTTCGCAGTACTACCAGCGCGCGGTGTTCTTCCCGCTCGGGCTCAGCGGCCGGCTCTACTGGTTCGCGATCCTGCCGTTCCACGGCGTGATCTTCAACGGGATGGCGAACCGGATCGTCTACGAGGCGGAGCACCCGAAGGCGGCTAGCCGCGTGGCGCGTCCGCTCGCGGAGCCGGATCCGTCTCGGGAGCAGCATCGGGATCGGCCGGGGCAGCAGGAACCGCGGCGAGCGTCGTCGCGCTGAGGTCCTGCAGGAACCGCGTGACCGTGTCGCGGTCCGCGGTACTCAGCGCCCGCGCCACCTCGAACCGGCGCGCGTGCTGGAGGCCCATGGTGCGGCGCACCTCGCGGTGCGTCTCGGGCGTGATCTCGACCGTGACCGCGCGGCGGTCGGTGGGATGCGGGCGGCGCACGACGTGTCCCGCGCGCTCCAGCCGGTCGAGGAGCTTGGTGGTGGATGCGGTGGAGATGCGCAGATGGTCCGAGAGCGCACCCGCGGTGACCGGTACCTGCGCGTTCATCGACGCGATGATGTACCGCAGGGCGCGCATGTCCGTCTCGTTGAGCTTCATGTGCGTGCGGGACTCGAAGCTGAGCCGCTGGTCGGCGTCCCGCCACTCGCGCATGGCCGCCAGCAGCCGCACGATCTGAGCCAGTTCCTCTTCGGACAGGTCGTCGTGCCGGACCAGTTCCTGGCGCGGATCGATGATCCGAGGGTCCGTGAGCGATGCCGAAATGCGGTGAGCGTCGCGTCGCGCGTCGTCCCGTCCCGGTGTCATGCGACCATCCTATTCCCATATGTAAGAAGCGTGCTAAGTTATTTGCTAACCAAGCTAGACAAGGGAGCGCCGGGCATGACACAGCTGCACCCCGAGACACGGACTCCTGTCGAGCAGCGCACCGACGACACGGCGCGCGACCTCGCCGAGGTGGAGGAGCGCCTCGCGCAGTTCTTCTCCGACCGGATCGCCGCATCCTCGGCCTTCGATGACTCCTACCGCCGGCTCTGGGAGAGCGCACGCGACGCCGCGGAGGGCGGCAAGCGCATCCGTCCGCGCTTCATCCTCACCGCCTACCGCGGGCTCGGCGGCACCGAGCCGGGCGTCGCCGTGACCGCCTCGGTCGCCTACGAACTCCTGCACACCGCCTTCCTGCTGCACGACGACGTCCTCGACGGCGACACTGTGCGCCGGGGCCGTCCCAACGTCGCGGGCGGGTTCGCCGCTGACGCCGTCGCCCGCGGCGCCGACTCGGCCCGCGCCCGGCGCTGGGGCGAGGCGGGGGCCATCCTCGCCGGCGACCTCCTGCTGCTCGCCGCATCCACGGCACTGGCCCGCATCGACACCGACGAGTGGACGCGCGAGCGGCTTCTCGACATCCTCGACCACGGCGTCTTCGTCACCGCGGCGGGCGAACTCGCCGACGTCGCGCTCGCCGAGGGCCTCGGCGCCGACCGGCCGGCGCTCGAGCACGTGCTCGCGATGACCGAGCACAAGACGGCGGCCTACTCCGTCTCCGGCCCGCTCATGACCGGCGCGCTCCTCGCCGGGGGCGGAGAGGATGTGCTGGCGCCGCTGGCCGAGTACGGCCGGCTGGTCGGCATCGCGTTCCAGCTCGGCGACGACCTGCTCGGCATCTTCGGATCCGAGGACATCACCGGGAAGAGCATCGTCAGCGACCTCCGGCAGGGCAAGGAGACGTCGCTGATCGCCTACGCGCGCAGCACCGCCCGCTGGGAGGAGGTGGCTCCGTCGCTCGGACGCAGCGACCTCGTCGCAGCCGAAGCCGGCCGCCTCGCGGCCGTGCTGGAGGAGTGCGGCGCGCGTCGATTCGTCGAGCGCCTGCTCGCCGACCACGTCGACCGCGCCATCGCGCTGCTCGACACCCCGTCCATCCCGCCGGCCCTAGCCGCACCCCTGGCCGACGTGGCACGCTCGTGCATCGGGAGGATCTCATGACCCGCGCAGCCGAGGCCCCGGCCGGAACCGTTCCGACCGACCTCGCCACCTACACCGACGCGGCGCATGCCGGCGCCGCCACGATCATCCACGCGTACTCGACCTCGTTCGGCATGGCCACCCGGCTCCTCGCGCCGCAGATCCGGCCGCGGGTCGAGGACGTCTACGCCCTCGTCCGCGTCGCCGACGAGATCGTGGACGGGGCCGCGGCCGAGGCCGGACTCGACATCGACGACCAGCGCGAGCTGCTCGATGCCCTCGAAGCCGACACCGAACGCGCCATGCGCACCGGGTACAGTGCCAACGTGGTCGTCCACTCCTTCGCGGTCACCGCCCGCGCCACCGGGATCGGCACCGAGCTGACCCGCCCGTTCTTCGCCTCCATGCGCAGGGACCTGAGCCCGGTCGACTTCACCGCGGACGAGCTCCGCGACTACGTCTACGGGTCTGCGGAGGTCATCGGCTTGATGTGCCTCCGCGTCTTCTTGGCCGACCGTCCGGCACCGGACGAGGTGCGGCTGCGGCTGGAGGCGGGCGCCCGCCGGCTCGGAGCGGCGTTCCAGAAGATCAACTTCCTCCGCGACCTCGCCGTCGACTGGACCGAGCTTCATCGCAGCTATTTCCCGGGGATCGACCCGGCACGGCTCACGGAGAGGCAGAAGCTCGCCCTCGTCGTCGACATCGACTGCGACCTGGGAGCGGCGGCCGACGTCATCCCGGACCTGCCCGACAACTGCCGCCGCGCGATCATCGCGGCGCACGGGCTGTTCGCCGAGCTCAGCGACCGCATCCGCGCCACCCCCGCGAGCGAGCTGCTGAGCCGGCGGATCAGCGTGCCGACGCGCGTCAAGGTCGGCATCCTCGCGCGGGCGACCGTCTCGGCCGCGCTGCCGCGGTCCGCGGGCGCGCTCGCGACCACCGGAGCCCGGTGATGACCGGCCGTCGCGTGGCCGTGATCGGCGGCGGCATCGCGGGCCTGGCGACCGCGGCGCTGCTGGCCCGGGAGGGGTACGCGGTCACGCTGCTCGAGCAGCGGCCGACCCTCGGCGGACGCGCCGGGTCGTGGGAGCACGACGGGTTCCGCTTCGACACCGGTCCGTCGTGGTACCTGATGCCCGAGGTCTTCGACCACTTCTTCCGGCTGATGGGCACCTCCACCGCCGAGCAGCTCGACCTGGTGACACTAGATCCGGGGTACCGGGTGTTCTCGGAGGACCGCCGGCCGCCGCTGGACATCCGCGCCGACGGTGCGCTGAACCGCGCGGCATTCGAGCGGGAGGAGCCGGGCGCCGGCGCCGCGCTCGACCGGTACCTGAAGGGATCGGCGGAGACCTACCGCATGGCCGTCGACCGTTTCCTCTACAGCACGTTCGCTGATCTGCGACCGATGCTGGCGGCGGACCTGCTGCGACGGCTTCCCCGGCTCGCGCGCCTCCTGCTGGAGCCGCTCGACCGCTACGCCGCCGGTTTCGTGCGGGATGTGCGCCTGCGCCAGGTGCTCGGCTATCCCGCCGTGTTCCTCGGCACCTCGCCGGATCGCGCACCGAGCATGTACCACCTGATGAGCCACCTCGACCTCGATGACGGCGTGCGGTATCCGCTCGGCGGCTTCTCCGTGCTCATCGACCGTGTCGCCGCGCTCGCCGCGGGCGCAGGAGCACGACTGATCACCGGCGCGCGCGTGACGGGTATCCGGACCGCCGACGGCTCCCCTCGCGATCGTGCCACCGGCGTCGACTACCGGGATGCGGCGGGCCGCCCCCATACGCTCGACGCGGACATCGTCGTCTCCGGTGCGGACCTGCACCACACCGAGACGGCCTTGCTGCCCGAGCGGCTGCGCACGCATCCCGAGAAGAAGTGGGAGCACCGCGACCCGGGTCCCGGCGTCGTGCTCGCGATGCTCGGGGTGCGCGGCCGGCTGCCGCAGCTGACCCACCACAACCTCTTCTTCACGACCGACTGGGATGCCAACTTCCAGACCATCTACGGACCGAACCCTGGCATCCCGGACCCTGCGTCTCTGTACGTGTGCATGCCGAGCGCCACCGATCCGGACGTGGCGCCCGAGGGCTACGAGAACCTGTTCGTCCTCATTCCCGTGCCCGCCGACACCTCCCTCGGCGCCGGCGGGATCGACGGCGCGGGCGACCGGGCCATCGAACGGGCGGCCGACGCCGCCATCGCGCAGATCTCGTCGTGGGCGGGCATCCCGGACCTCGCAGACCGGATCGTCGTGCGTCGCACGGTCGGCCCCGAGGACTTCGCCACCGATCTGAACGCGTGGAGCGGCGGCGCGCTCGGACCGGCGCACACGCTGCGTCAGAGCGCGTTCTTCCGTCCGGGCAACGCGTCGAAGAAGGTCGACGGACTCCTCTACGCCGGCTCGTCCACGATCCCCGGGATCGGCCTGCCGATGTGCCTGATCAGCGCCGAGCTCGTACTGAAGCGCCTCCGCGGCGACGGCGGCGCCGGACCCCTCCCCGAACCGCTGCCCGCCCCGCAGGCGGAGCGGGTGACGTGACGTTCGTCTACCTGGCCTGCCTGCTGCTCTCGCTCGGGGCGATGGTGCTGCTGGATGCCCGGTTCCGGCTGGTCTTCTGGCGGGACGCGCGGCGCGCGGCGATCGTGCTCGCGCTCGGCCTGGCGTTCTTCCTCGCCTGGGATGCTGCGGGCATCGCGCTCGGAGTGTTCGCACGCGGGGAGTCCCGGTACATGACCGGCATCGAACTCGCGCCGGAGCTGCCCCTGGAAGAGGCCTTCTTCCTCCTCTTCCTCTGCTACCTGATCCTGGTGCTCGTCTTCGGCGCGCGTGCGCTGCTGGATCGGCGCGAGCGGGGTCGCCGGGAGGGGGAGGGATGACGTACGCACTGCTGAGCGTCGTCTTCCTCGCGATCGCCGCACTGGTGCTCGCCGTGGCGCTGGCGACCGCTCCCGACCGCTCGCGTCTGCTGCGGCGGTGGTGGGCTCCGGTCCTGATCGCCGGCGTGGTGGTGCTCGTCCTGACCGCGGTGTTCGACAATCTGATGATCGGCGTCGGGTTCATGACGTACGACTCGGCCCGGATCAGCGGAGTCCGATTGGGGCTCGTCCCCCTGGAGGACTTCGCGTATCCGCTCGCGGGACTGCTGCTCCTGCCTGCACTATGGATGCTGACCAGACGGAGGGGGAGGAGGCTGTGACCACCGTGGCGCCCGCTCCGTTCCGCCAGCTCGTGCTGGTCTCGCGCCCGCTCAGCTGGATCAACACCGCGTTCCCGTTCGCGGCCGCGTACCTGCTCACCACCGGTCGCATCGATGCGACGTTCGTCATCGGGACGCTGTTCTTCCTCATCCCGTACAACCTCGCCATGTACGGCATCAACGACGTCTTCGACTACGAGTCCGATCTCCGCAATCCGCGGAAGGGCGGCGCCGAGGGCGCTCTGCTCGACCGCTCCGCCCACCGGCGGACGCTGATCGCCGCGGTGGTGACCACCGTCCCGTTCATCGTGTACCTGGTGATCGTGGGGTCGCCGCTGTCGTGGCTGGTGCTGGCGATCTCCCTGTTCGCCGTGGTGGCCTACTCGGCGAAGGGTCTGCGGTTCAAGGAGATCCCGTTCCTCGATTCGGTGACGTCGAGCGTCCACTTCGTGAGCCCCGCCGTCTACGGTCTGGTGCTGGCGGGAGCGGCGTTCACGCCGGGGCTCTGGCTGGTCCTGCTGGCGTTCTTCCTGTGGGGCGTCGGCAGCCACGCGTTCGGAGCGGTTCAGGATGTGGTGCCCGACCGCGAAGGCGGCATCTCGTCGATCGCCACCGCGATCGGGGCGGCCGCGACCGTCCGTCTGGCGATCGGCGCCTGGGCGCTCGCGGGCGTCGCCATGCTGTTCACACCGTGGCCCGGACCGCTCGCCGCTGTCCTCGCCCTGCCCTACATCGCGGCCGCCGCGCCGTTCTGGTCGGTCGCCGACGAACAGACGAGCGGCGCCAACCGGGGCTGGCGCCGCTTCCTCTGGATCAACTACGCCTGCGGATTCCTGCTGACGATGCTGCTCATCCTCTGGGCGCAGGTGCGCTAGCCGCCGCCGGCCGTTAGGGACGGGGCGGCAGCTCCTGCAGCGTCCACGCGTTGCCGTCCGGGTCGGTGAAGTCCACGAAACGGCCCCAGGCGAGGTCGTTCACCCCGCGGGCGTCGACGCCCTGCTCGGTGAGGTGCGCGAGCGCCGCATCGGCGTCGGGCACGACGATCTGCAGGCCTTTCATCGTGCCGGGCGCCATGTCGGTGAGGCCCTGGCCGAACGCGATCGAGCACGCGGATCCGGGAGGCGTCACCTGCACGAACCGCAGTTCGGGGGAGACGCGCTGGTCGTGGTCCGCGTTCCAGCCGAGCGCATCCACGTAGAAGGCCTTGGCCCGGTCGACGTCGGTGACGGGAACGATGATGAGCTCGATGCGCCAGTCGCTGATGGTCATGATGACTGCCCTTCCGGTTGGTTTTCCTCCAGGGTAGGACCGCATGCGGTCACTTTCCGGCCGCAATTAGGATTCGGCGATTTCGCGGATCCGCGCGATATCGTCGGAGTCCCACGCACGCGAGAACCGAAAGCGAACACTGAGCGATGAGCGACTCACCGGCCGCCCCGAGCCCGTACGAAGTGCTGGGCGTGCGCCGGGACGCGAGTCACGATGAGCTGCGCCGGGCGTACCGCCGGCTGCTCCGCGAGACGCACCCCGACACGGGCGGCACCGCGGCCGCGTTCCAGGCGGTGCAGCAGGCGTGGGAGCTCGTCGGAGACCCCGAGGACCGCGCGCGCTACGACCGCGGGGAGAGCGCGGGAGTGGATGACGTGCTGGGCGAGTCGGCGGGCGGCGGCTTCAGCGCAACCTTCCACGCGACCCACGGCTCGTCCCGCGGCGCCACCGTCCGGGCCCGCAGCTACGGCCATCCCGGCGGGCGGTCCCGCGAGCGCTTCCTCGGTCTGATGCGCGAGTGGATGGGCCGGGGCACCGACGACCGCGACCCCTACGACCCTGCGCTGGTCCGTTCGGCGCCGCGCGAGATCCGCCAGCTGCTCGCGGTGGCGCTCGCCGAGGAGGCGACGGCCCGCGCGGTCACCGGCCTCGGGATCGGCTTCACCATCTGGAACGACGTGGCCGTCCATCCGTCGACCGACGCCAAGATCGACCACATCGTGCTCGGCCCCGCCGGCCTGTTCGCCATCCGGTCCGCCGACTGGGGCGGCCCGGTGAAACTCGCCAAGGGCGAGGTCGTCGGCGCGTCGATCGACCCGGACGAAGAGCCGTTCCACGACCTGTACCACGCCGCTAAGAGCTTCGGCCGGCAGGCCGGCGTCCGGTTCACCGGATACATCATCGTGGTGCCCGATGCCGACCTCGACGTGCCGTTCGACGTGGTGCGCCGCGGACGGCTGACCGGCTCGATGCTGGTCCGCCGGTCGCTGCTCCCGCGCGTTCTGCGCGACGGCGCGAACGCCGCCGGACGCGAGAGCGTCGACCGGGCGTTCGAGCTGCGGACCCGGCTGCAGGAGGCCGTGCGCTTCGTCTGAGCGCCGCGGTCGCTCGGGCGAGGGACGCCCTATAGACACCGGGCGCCCGACGCGAGCAGAGTGGACGCCATGGTCACCCCTCTCGAAATCTTCAGCGGCTTCAGCGTGAACGACATCCCCGCGGCGAAGGCCTTCTACGGCGAGACGCTCGGGCTCGCGGTCTCCGACGGCGCCATGGGCAACCTCGACCTCGAGCTGCCCTCCGGCGGTCACGTCTTCATCTACCCGAAGGCCGATCACACGCCCGCGACGTTCACCGTCCTGAACCTCGTCGTGGACGACATCGATGCGGCCGTCGACGAGCTCAACGCGAAGGGCGTCGCCACGGCGATCTACGACGACCCGGAGCTGCCGACCGACGAGAAGGGCGTGCTGCGCGGCCGAGCGGCGGACCGCGGGCCGGACATCGCCTGGTTCCGCGACCCGGCCGGGAACGTGGTCTCCGTCCTGCAGAACTGACGGCGGGTCAGACCGGCTCGTCGTCGCTGTCGAGATCGTCCGCCTCGTGGCGGTCCCGGTCCGACGGCAGATCGTCGGTGGAGCGCGGCACGGTCGACGTCAACTGGAAGGTGGCCTCCTCCGGCCAGCCGCGGTCATCCACCAGTTCGAAGACGTCGAAGGCCGACGCGCCGGCGAATTCGGACGGCACCCGGATGCGACTCGGCGGCACATCCACGTCGGTGGGCAGGGTCAACGTCTCGGGGATCTCCCCGTCATCGCGGAGAAGGACCGCCCGAAAGGTCCTCGGCGTTGAAAACGGCACGCCGGAAAGGTTAGGCGCGCATCGCGGAGAGCGCGACCCCCCCAACGGTGGATGCACCGCATGCCGACGAACCCGCCGGCGCCCCCGGGTCCTAGGATGTGCTCGTGGAGCCCATCGTCGTCTGTCTCTGGATCCTGGTCGTCGCGTGCGCTGCGACCTGGGTGCTCTCGCTGGTCACCAAGGAGCACTCCTGGGTCGACCGCATCTGGTCCCTCGTGCCGGTGGTCTACGTCTGGGTCTTCGCCGGCGCCGCGGGCCTCGCCGACCCGCGCCTCGACCTGATGGCGGTGCTCGTCACCCTGTGGGGTGCGCGGCTGACCTTCAACTTCGCGCGCAAAGGCGGCTACCGGCCGGGCGGCGAGGACTACCGCTGGGAGGTCCTGCGCGGGCGCATGCGCCCCGCGGCATTCGCTCTGTTCAACCTGTTCTTCATCGTGATCTACCAGAACATCCTGCTGCTGCTCATCGCGCTGCCCGCGTGGACGGCCTACCAGCACCAGACCCCGCTCAGCCCGCTCGACGTCATCCTGGCCGCGCTCTTCGTCGCCTTCCTGACCGGTGAGACGATCGCCGACCAGCAGCAGTGGCGGTTCCACCAGTGGAAGAAGTGGGAGACGGATGCGGGGCGTCAGCCGTCGCCGCGCTTCCTGCAGACAGGGCTGTTCCGCTTCTCCCGCCACCCCAACTTCTTCTTCGAGCAGGCGCAGTGGTGGGTCGTGTTCCTGTTCGGGTGCGTCGCCGCCGGCTCGATCCTGCAGTGGACGGTGATCGGACCGCTCCTGCTGACCGGCCTCTTCATCGGCTCGACCGTGTTCACTGAGAGCATCACGCGCTCCCGCTACCCGGAGTACGCCGCGTATCAGGCGCGGACGTCGCCGGTGGTGCCCTGGTTCCCGGGGCGCGGGAACACGGCGCGCATGTGGTCGGAGTCCAGGTAGTCCGCGACTCCGATGAGGATGAGGCTGAACACGATCTGCTCGGTCACCATCCAGAGCGGGTAGAGCCCCGGGATCGCCGCGATCACCAGCGTGATCACCGGGAAGATCTTCGCGAACAGCCGGAGGCGCGAGTACGCCCAGTAGTAGCCCTTGCGCGCCCGCCAGGCGAAGTAGAACAGTGTGACCGTCATCCCGAGGACGATGACCGAGCGCATCCACACCGGGAAGGCGATGCGGACGCCGTGCAGCGTCAGCACCAGCGCGACGACCACGGCGGTCAGGCCGATCACCAGCTCCGCGGCGAGCAGCCAGCCGACCACGGTGAACGCCCGGCGGGTCCGGGGATGCTCGCGGCCGCTCTCGGGGACCGTGTAGCCGGCGTGGCGCCCGCCGGCGATCCGGTCGAGCCGCGCGAGCAGAGTTTCCATGAGAACACGGTAACCCGGGCTACGGTGGGAGCATGTCGTGCATCCGGTTCAACACCCCCGCACAGCGTGCGGCCATGCGTGACCACCGGCCGGCGATGCTCACCGCCGAACAGGCGGCAGCACTGCATCCCGCGCCGGAGGTGACCGAGAGCAAGATCCGTCGGCTGCGCCTGCTCGCGACGGACCCGAACCCGAAGATCCGGGAGGCGGTCGCCAGCAGCTACCACGCCCCAGCCGACGTCATCGAAGCCCTCGCGAAGGATCCGGACGCCGGCGTCCGCGGCTGTGTAGCGAAGAACGAGGCGACCCCCTGCGACCTCCTGCGGGAGCTCGCGGACGACCGGTCCGAGACCGTGCGCGGCTGGGTCGCCGTCAACTACTTCGTCCCCGCCGACGTGATGGAGAAGCTCGCCGCAGATCGCAGCCGCACCGTCCGCGGCCTGGTGAAGTGGAAGGCGTCGCTGGCGGACGAGAGCCCGCAGCCCGCCGCGGTGTGACATGCCCGGCACCTCCCCGCACACCGGCTCGACGGGTGGCCCGTCCAGCGTCCGCGTCGACTCGTGGGCGTGGGCCGTCCGTCTGTTCAAGACCCGCTCCGCCGCATCGGACGCCTGCAAGGCCGGGCACCTCAAGGTGAACGGCGACCGGGCGAAGCCGGCGCAGCCGGTCAAGGTGGGGGATGAGGTGCGCGCCTTCGTCGGCGACACCGAGCGCATCTACATCGCCCGGCGCCTGATCACCAAGCGCGTCAGCGCTGCGATGGCGGCCGACTGCTTCGAGGACCGCACCCCGCCGTCCCCTCCGCGCACCGAGACGCCCGCGGCCGTGCTGCGGGAGCGCGGCGCCGGCCGGCCGACCAAGAGGGAGCGCCGCCTGCTGGAACAGCTCCGGGGCCGTTGATGGCGCTGGCGCGCATCGGCATCTCCGGGTGGACCTACGCGCCCTGGCGCGGGGTCTTCTACCCGCCCAAGATGCCGCACCGCCTCGAGCTGGAGTACGCGTCGGAGCGCCTGGACTCGATCGAGATCAACGGCAGCTTCTACTCGCTGCAGCGGCCGACGAGCTACCGGACCTGGGCCGAGCACACCCCCGACCAGTTCGTCTTCTCGGTCAAAGGCGGCCGCTACATCACGCACATCCTGAGGCTCAAGAACGCGCGCACGGCGGTCGCCAACTTCTTCGCATCCGGCGTCCTCGCGCTCGGCCACAAGCTCGGCCCGCTGCTGTGGCAGCTCCCGCCGACGCTGCAGTTCGAGCCGGACGAGGTGGATGCGTTCCTCGCGCTGCTGCCCAGGACCACCGCCCAGGCTGCGGCGCTCGCGGGCGAGACGACCCTCGACGAGGACAGGACGCACACCGCGGTGAGCGAGGATCGCCCGCTGCGGCACGCGGTCGAGGTGCGGCACGCCTCCTTCGACGTGCCCGCCTTCACCGAGCTGGCACGGGCGCACGGGGTCGCGATCGTGCTGGCCGACACCGCAGGCCGGTACCCGGTCATCCGCGACCTCACCGCCGATTTCGCCTACGTGCGCCTCCACGGCGACGAGGAGCTGTACACGAGCGGCTACACCGATGAGTCGCTCGACCGCTGGGCGGCCGAACTCGGCGGATGGCTGCAGCGCGGCATGGACGTGTACGCCTACTTCGACAACGACGTGAAGGTGCGCGCGCCCTACGACGCGATGGGGCTGCGCGACCGGCTCGCCGAGTGGACGCCGCGCCATCACTAGACTCGAAGACGTGGAGGGTGACAGCACCGCCGTGAGTTCACGGGTCTGGACGGTCCCGAACGTGCTGAGCTTTCTCCGGCTCGCTTTCGTGCCCGTCTTCCTCTGGCTGGTCATCACCGGCCAGGACGGCCTCGCCCTGCTGGTGCTCGTCTTCTCCAGCATCACCGACTTCCTCGACGGCTACCTGGCCAGGCGCCTGAACCAGATCTCCCGGCTGGGCCAGCTGCTCGACCCCGCCGCCGACCGGCTGTACATCTTCGCCGCGCTCATCGGGCTGTGCTGGCGCGAGGTCATCCCTTGGTGGCTGTTCGGGGTGATCATCGCGCGGGATGTGATGCTCGCGATCCTCGGCGTCATCCTCGCCAACCACGGATTCGGCCCGCTCCCGGTGCACCACCTCGGAAAAGCGGCCACGTTCTGCCTGTTCTGCGCGCTCCCGCTGCTCATGCTGGGGGAGGCGTTCGCACCGCTCGCACCCTTCTCCCTGCCGCTCGGCTGGGCCTTCGCGCTGTGGGGCGCGTTCCTGTACTGGTGGGCCGGAATCGTGTACATCAGGGAGACGGCCCGGGTAATCCGCCTTCCGGCCGATGACACCGGCGCGCGATCGGATACGCTGGACCGCAAGGAGGTAGACGGTGCCTGAAGACATTAACCCGAACGGCCCAGCCGGCGGAGCCGACGACGCCGCCCGGGGCCCCCTCCGGGACGCGGCGGGCAATGAGGACACGACCGCGCGTTTCGGCGAGGAGTTCATCTCGAAGATGTACCCCTCAGGTGAGGTTTCGCCGGAGGAGCAGGAGGCGATCGCGGCCCTGCCGTCCGGCTCCGCGCTGCTGATCGTGCGGCGAGGGCCGAATGCGGGCGCCCGCTTCCTCCTCGACGCCGACGTCACCACGGCGGGCCGCCACCCGAACGCCGACATCTTCCTCGACGATGTGACCGTGTCGCGTCGCCACGCGGAGTTCACGCGCCGCGGCACCTCGTTCGAGGTCCGCGACCTGGGCTCGCTCAACGGCACGTACTACGACGGCGTCCGCATCGAGAGCGCGCTGCTCGCCGACTCCGCCGAGGTCCAGATCGGGAAGTTCCGCCTCACGTTCTACGCGTCGCGTCACGACCTCGCCGCAGCGGCGAACGGCTAGTGGCCCGGCCGGCCACCAGGGCCGCCGATGGTGCTCCGGCCCTGCTCAGCATCGGCCAGGTCCTCGCTCGGCTCACACCCGAGTTCCCCGACCTGTCGTCGTCGAAGCTGCGCTTCCTGGAGGAACGCGGGCTGGTCTCGCCGTCCCGTACCGCCTCCGGCTACCGCAAGTTCTCGCCCGACGATGTGGAGCGGCTGCGGGCGGTGCTCGCCATGCAGCGCGACCACTACCTGCCGCTGAAGGTCATCAAGAAGTACTTCGCCGACGTGGATGCGGGGCTCGACCCCGCATTCCCCGGCACCGCTCCCGCGGGCTCCATCCTCGCCGGCTCCCGCCGGTACCGCCGCGACGAACTGCTGCGCGAGGCCGGCGCTGACGCCGAGCTCCTGCAGGAGGCGATCAGCACGTCGCTCATCGCCGCTTCGGACGTCTACGGCGACGAGGCTCTCACGGTGCTGCGGGCACTGGCCGAGCTGCGTCGCAGCGGCATCGAGCCGCGGCACCTGCGCGGTTTCCGTGCGGCCGCCGAGCGCGAGATCGGCCTGATCGAGACGGCGCTGGTGCCCATCGCCCGCCGCAACGACGTCAGCAGCAAAGCCCGGACGGCCGAGCTGGCGCGCGAGATCGCGGCGCAGCTCGACGTGGTCCGAGGCAGCATCATCCGCTCGTCCATCGCGCGTCTGCGGCCATGAAACGGTCGCGCCCACTCGACACGCCGGAGCCGAAACAGCGGATGTCGTTGCCCGGCGACCCCCGCATGAGTACCGTGGATGAAGCGACGCGGATGCGACGCGAGATCCGCAACCCGGGCGAGAGGCGAACACCATGAGCGAACTGAGTCGTGAAGACGGCGCTCGGTACGACCTCGGACTCCTGTTCACCGACGGTCTCCCCGAGATGGACGACGTGAACGGCTACCGCGGTGCGGTCGCCGCCCGCGCAGCCGGCATCTCCTACCGTCAGCTGGACTACTGGGCGCGCACGGGACTGGTCGAGCCGACCGTCCGCGGCGCCGCCGGTTCCGGCTCGCAGCGCCTGTACGGCTTCCGCGACATCCTCGTCCTCAAGCTCGTGAAGCGCCTGCTCGACACCGGCATCTCGCTCCAGCAGATCCGCACCGCCGTCAACCAGCTCCGTGAGTCGGGGGTCAGCGACCTGGCCCAGACGACGCTGATGAGCGACGGCGCGAGCGTCTACCTCTGCACCTCGAACGACGAGGTCATCGACCTGGTCAGCCGCGGCCAGGGCGTCTTCGGCATCGCGGTCGGCAAGGTCCTCCGCGAGGTGGAGTCGAGCCTCGTCGAGCTCGACACGCAGGCCGAGGCCATGGACGAGCTCGCCGCTCGCCGCGCCGCCCGCACCCGCGCCTCCTAGGCCCCCACGCGCCGCCCCTTCCGCGCATTCGTGACGAATGCGCGCCGTTCGTCACGAATGGCCGCCATTCGTCACGAATCCCAGCGCGAGCCTCGTACCCATTCGTCACGAATGAGCGCCATTCGTCACGAAAGGCCGCCATTCGTGACGAATGACGGCCATGTCGGCGGCTCAGGACTGGGCGGTCGCGTACTCGCCGATGCGGGCGGTGCGCAGCACGCGCTCCAGCAGCATGTCGAAGTTGTGCGCCATCTCCTGCGCGCTCTCGCCCGGCCAGACGTGGAGGGGCTTGGCCGCGCCCTGCGCCTGCTGCAGCGAGGTGCGCTCCGGAAGCTGAGGGGAGAGCACGAGCGGCCCGAACATGTCGCGCAGCTCCTTGATCCGGAACTGGTGCTCGAGCGACTGGACGCGCGCGCGGTTGACGATGATGCCGAGCGGCTGGAGGCGCGGCGAGAGTCCGCGGCGGATCTCCTCGATCGCGCGCAGTGCACGGTCCGCGGCGGCCACCGAGAACAGGCCCGGCTCGGTCACCACGGCGACGCGGTCGCTCGCGGCCCACGCCGTGCGGGTGAGTGCGTTCAGCGACGGAGCGCAGTCGATCAGCACGAGCTCGTAGTCGTGCTCGACGTTCGCGAGCGCCTCCTCGAGCTTCCAGATGTCGCGGATGCTCGGGTGCGGACCGTCGAAGTTGATCGCCGACGGGCTTCCGATCATCACATCGATCGTGCCGGAGCGGCCCTTGGTCCAGCCGGACGGCGCGATCGCCGCGCGCACGATCTTCTCCTTGGGGGAGGCGAGCACGTCGGCCACATTGAGGTGCCCGGCGACCTGGATGTCCATCCCGGTGGACACGTCCGACTGCGGGTCGAGGTCCACGACCAGCGTGCGAAGTCCCTTCGCGAACGCCGCCGACGCCAGTCCGAGCGTCACCGTGGTCTTTCCGACACCGCCCTTGAGGGAGCTAACGCTGAGTACGTGCACGACAGCCACGTTACCTTTACTAGTGTTAGAGAACCTAACCGTTTGCTGTGTGGTGTCGACCCCTGCTCGAAAGGTCCCCATGTTCCGAAAGATCCTCGTTGCCAACCGCGGTGAAATCGCCATCCGAGCCTTCCGCGCCGCTTACGAGCTGGGCGCCGAGACCGTCGCCGTTTTCCCGTACGAGGACCGCAACTCCATGCACCGGCTGAAGGCCGACGAGGCGTATCAGATCGGCGAGCCCGGTCACCCCGTGCGCGCCTACCTCGACGTGCAGGAGATCATCCGCGTCGCGAAGGAGTCCGGCGCCGACGCGATCTACCCGGGCTACGGCTTCCTCTCCGAGAACCCCGAGCTGGCCGAGGCCGCTCGCGCCGCCGGCATCACCTTCATCGGTCCGCGCGCCGAAGTGCTCGAGATGGCCGGCAACAAGGTCACGGCCAAGGAGCACGCGATCGCCGCGGGCGTCCCCGTTCTGAAGTCGTCGAAGCCGTCGAAGGACCTCGACGAGCTCCTCGCCGCCGCGGACGAGATCGGGTTCCCGATCTTCGCCAAGGCGGTCGCGGGGGGCGGCGGGCGCGGCATGCGCCGCGTCAACGCGAAGGAGGACCTGCGTCCGGCTCTGGAGGAGGCGATGCGGGAGGCGGACAGCGCCTTCGGCGACGCCACCATGTTCCTCGAGCAGGCCGTGCTGCGTCCGCGTCACATCGAGGTGCAGATCCTCGCCGACGCGACCGGCGACACGATGCACCTGTTCGAGCGCGACTGCTCCGTGCAGCGCCGCCACCAGAAGGTGGTCGAGATCGCGCCGGCGCCCAACCTGTCGGACGACATCCGCCAGTCGCTGTACCGCGACGCGGTCGCCTTCGCCCGCTCGATCGGCTACGAGAACGCGGGCACCGTGGAGTTCCTGCTCGACACCGCGGGGGAGCGCGCCGGTCAGCACGTCTTCATCGAGATGAACCCGCGCATCCAGGTCGAGCACACGGTCACCGAGGAGATCACCGACGTCGACCTCGTGCAGTCGCAGATCCGGATCGCCGCGGGCGAGACCCTCGCCGACCTCGGCCTCAGCCAGGACACCGTGCAGATCCGGGGCGCGGCGCTGCAGTGCCGCATCACAACGGAGGACCCGACCGCGGGCTTCCGTCCCGACACCGGCAAGATCACCACCTACCGCTCCCCGGGCGGCGCGGGCATCCGTCTCGACGGCGGCACGATCAACCCGGGCGCCCAGATCAGCCCGCACTTCGACTCCATGCTGGCGAAGCTCATCACGCGCGGCCGCGACTTCCCGGCCGCCGTCCTGCGCGCCCGCCGCGCCCTCGCCGAATTCCGCGTGCGCGGTGTCTCCACGAACATCCCGTTCCTGCAGGCGGTCCTCGAAGACCCCGACTTCATCGCCGGGAACGTGTCCACCTCGTTCATCGAGGAGCGCCCGGAGCTGTTCAAGGGCCGCGAGTCGAAGGACCGCGGCACGAAGGTGCTCAACTGGCTGGCCGACGTCACGGTCAACCAGCCGAATGGCCCCCGTCCGCTGAGCATCGAGCCGGCGGACAAGCTCCCGAAGATCGACCTCAACGCGCCGGCACCGGCGGGCTCGCGCCAGCGGCTGCTCGAGCTCGGCCCGGCGGGCTTCGCCGAGGCGCTCCGCGCGCAGAAGGCGCTGGCGGTCACCGAGACGACGTTCCGTGACGCGCACCAGTCGCTGCTCGCGACCCGCGTGCGCACCCGCGACCTGCTCGCCGTCGCTCCGTACGTCGCACGCATGACGCCCGAGCTGCTGTCGGTCGAGGCGTGGGGAGGGGCGACCTACGACGTGGCGCTCCGCTTCCTCGGCGAGGACCCGTGGGAGCGCCTGGCCACCCTCCGCGAGGCACTGCCGAACATCAACATCCAGATGCTGCTGCGCGGCCGCAACACCGTGGGCTACACGCCGTACCCGACGCAGGTCACCGACGCCTTCGTGCGGGAGGCGGCAGCTACCGGTGTCGACATCTTCCGCATCTTCGACGCGCTCAACGACGTTTCGCAGATGCGTCCGGCGATCGAGTCGGTCCTCGCGACCGGTTCGGCGATCGCCGAGGTCGCCGTCTGCTACACCGGCGACCTGCTCGACCCGGCGGAGGACCTCTACACCCTCGATTACTACCTGCGTCTCGCCGAGCAGATCGTCGAGTCGGGTGCGCACATCCTCGCCATCAAGGACATGGCCGGTCTCCTTCGTCCGTCGGCCGCCGAGAAGCTGGTGGCCGCGTTCCGCGAGCGGTTCGACCTGCCCGTCCACGTGCACACGCACGACACCCCGGGTGGCCAGCTGGCCACGCTGCTCGCGGCATCCCGTGCCGGAGCGGACGCGGTGGATGTGGCGAGCGCGCCCATGGCCGGCACCACCAGCCAGCCGAGCGCCTCCGCCCTCGTCGCCGCGCTCGCGCACACCGAGCGCGACACCGGCATCTCGCTGAGCGCCGTCGAAGACCTCGAGCCGTACTGGGAGGCCGTCCGTCAGGTCTACCGCCCCTTCGAGTCCGGACTTCCGGGCCCCACCGGCCGCGTGTACAAGCACGAGATCCCGGGCGGCCAGCTGTCCAACCTGCGTCAGCAGGCGAAGGCGCTCGGCCTCGCCGAGGACTTCGAGCTCGTGGAGGACATGTACGCCGCCGCGAACCGCATCCTCGGCCGCATCCCCAAGGTGACGCCGTCCTCGAAGGTCGTCGGCGATCTCGCGCTGCACCTCGCAGCCGTGAAGGCCGACCCGGACGACTTCGCCGAGAACCCGCAGAACTACGACATCCCGGACTCCGTGGTCGGCTTCATGGCTGGCGAGCTCGGGGAGCTGCCGGGTGGATGGCCGGAGCCGTTCCGCACGAAGGTGCTGGCCGGCAAGACGGTCAAGGTCGGCGTGGAGGACCTCTCGTCCGACGACGCGTCCGCGCTCGAGGGCTCCAGCGAGGAGCGCCGCGCGACCCTCAACCGGCTGCTCTTCCCGGCGCCGACCCGCATCTACGAGCAGATGAAAGAACTGTTCGGCGACCTCTCGGTGGTCGACTCGCTCGACTACCTGTACGGCCTCAAGCAGGGCTCGGAGCACGTGGTGGAGTTCAGCCGCGGCGTCCGCCTGTACGTCGGGCTCGAGGCGATCGGCGAGGCCGACGAGAAGGGCATGCGCACGGTCATGACCACGCTCAACGGCCAGTTGCGGCCGGTGTTCGTACGCGACCGTAGCATCGTCGTCGAGTCGAAGGCGGCCGAGAAGGCCGACACGGCCCGGCCGGGCCAGGTGGCCGCCCCGTTCTCGGGCGTCGTGACCCTCCAGGTCGCCGTCGGAGACGTCGTCGCGCCCGGGCAGGCGGTCGCGTCGATCGAGGCCATGAAGATGGAGGCGGCGATCACCGCCCCCGTCGGCGGAACCATCGAGCGGCTCGCCATCCCGAAGACCCAGCAGGTCGACGCGGGCGATCTGCTGGTGGTCATCCAGCCCTCCTGACCGGAGCCGAACGGGCGCCCCGCCGGCGGGGCGCCTACAATGACGAGTCGCGGGAGGTTCCTGCGGAAGAAGGAGAACGCACGACGTGGCAGACAGGCCCGACGCCGAAACGCCCGAGGGGCGCGAACCGCGCGACCTCGTGCCGGCCGACGACGAGCTGACGCCTGCGCGTTCGTTCGAGCCGGCATCATCGCTGGATGTGGACTCGACGCTGAGCATCGCCGTCGACCTCCCGCCCGCGCCCGCGCCCCAGGTGCCGGAGGACGAGGAAGCGGTGGCGATCGACGACGTCCCGGTCGACCCCGGTTTCGTCGCTTCTCCCGCCGAGCCGACCACGGTGTCGGTGGCGATCGTCGCCTCCCGGCTCGCAACCGGCCCGACGGAGACGGCCACGGCCGCCGCAGCCGCCGGGGAGTCCGCGGACGCGGCCACCCCGTTGCCGCCGGCGGATGCGTACGCCGGCTCGCGCCGCGACCGCCTCCGCGGAGAGCACTCAACGCAGCCGGAGCCGGCCGCCATGCTCACCGCCGACCGCCTGCTCGAGGTCAACCGCAAGACGCGTCCGGGCCCGGAGGGGCCCTGGCAGCGGTTCGTGTACAACGTCACGTTCCGCACCGTCAACCTGGGCGACTCCGCGAAGGTGCGCGCCCGCAAGGAGCTCGACCACCGCATCCAGAAGCAGTTGGAGGGCGGCGCGCGCTTCGTGCCGGTGCTCACCCGCAAGGGCGGCGTCGGCAAGACCACCGTCACGACCCTGCTCGGGATGGCGCTGGCCTCCGCGCGCGAGGACCGCATCATCGCCATCGACGCCAACCCGGACCGTGGCACGCTGTCCGAGCGGGTGCCTCGGCAGACCCGCTCGACGGTCCGGGATGTCGTGCACAAGGCCGCGAGCATCGGCGGCTTCACCGACTTCTCGACTCTCGTTTCGCGCGACGAGACGCGCCTCGACATCCTCGCGTCGGACACCGACCCCATGCTCTCGGAGGCGTTCGACGAGAACGACTACAACGTCGTCGCCGACCTCTCCGCCCGGTACTACTCGATCGTGCTGACCGACTGCGGCACCGGCATCGTCCACTCGGTGATGCGGGCGACCTTGCAGCGCGCCGACTCCCTCGTGATCGTGTCCGGCGGCAGCGTGGATGAGGCGCGTCTCGCCTCGGAGACGCTCACCTGGCTGGAGGCGAACGGCTACGGCGAGCTCGTCCGCAACGCGGTCGTGGCGCTCAACACCGCCACCCACGCCACCAACCTGGTCAAGCTGGACGAGATCGAGGCGCACTTCCGCTCGCGCGTGCGCGAGATCGTCCGCGTCCCGTACGACCCGCAGCTGGCCGCCGGCTCGGTGGTGTCGTGGAAGGACCTCAAGCCGCTGACCCGCCTCTCGGCGCGCACCCTGGCCGCCCTCGTCGTCGAGGGCCTCCCGGCCGAGCGCGACTGAGGCGCCCGACCGACCCCGTTCCTCGAGGAGTACCTGTGACCGAACGTCAGATCCGCCTGTTCGGCGACCCCGTGCTGAAGACGCCGTCCGACCCGATCGGTGAGATCGACGAGGGCGTGCGCGGGCTCGTCGAGGACCTGGTGGACAGCGTCCTCCCGCCCGGCCGGGCCGGTGTAGCCGCGCCGCAGATCGGCGTCAACGAGCGCGCGTTCAGCTACAACGTCGACGGCCAGGTCGGCTATGTCATCAACCCCGTGCTGGTCGAGGTGTCGGGGGAGCCGGAGCTCATGGACGAGGGCTGCCTCTCGGTCCCCGGCCTCTGGTTCAAGACGTTGCGCTACCCGTTCGCGCGGGTGACGGGTATCGACCTGGACGGCAACGAGATCGAGGTCTCCGGAACGGGCGTGCTGGCGCAGGCGCTGCAGCACGAGACGGACCACCTCGACGGGAAGCTCTACCTCGACCGTCTCGACAAGGAGTCCCGCCGCGAGGCGATGAAGCAGGTTCGCGAGTCGAACTGGTTCTGAACGGGTTCTGAACGGCCCCGCCTAGACTGGACCGCATGCGAATCGCGGTCACTGGAGGGTCGGGCAAGCTCGGGCGCACGGTCGTGCGCGAGCTGCGGAAATCGGGGGACGTCGTCGTCTCCCTCGACGCAGTGGGGGAGCGTGGTCCGGGCTTCGTCCGCGTGGACCTGACCGACTACGGCCAGACGGTGGATGCGATCTTCGGCGTCAACGACCAGCACGACGGCTTCGACGCGATCGTGCATCTGGCCGCGATCCCGGCGCCGGGCATCCTCCCCGATGTCGCCACCTTCCACAACAACATCCGCGTCACCTACAACGTTTTCCAGGCTGCTCGCCGAGCGGGCATCCGGAACATCGTCTACGCGTCCAGCGAGACCGTGCTGGGCCTGCCGTTCGACGTGCCTCCGCCGTACATCCCCGTAGACGAGGACTACCCGGCGCGTCCCGAGAGCACGTACTCGCTGGTGAAGCACCTCGAGGAGCAGATGGCGATCGAGCTGGTCCGCTGGGACCCGGCGCTCAAGATCGTCGCACTCCGGTTCTCGAACGTGATGGACCCGGAGGACTACGCCGCGTTCCCCGCCTTCGACGACGACCCGTGGGCGCGCAAGTGGAACCTGTGGGGCTACATCGACGCCCGCGACGGCGCGCAGGCCATCCGCCGCGCGCTGGAGTGGGATACGACCGGCTTCGACCGCTTCATCATCGCCGCCGCCGACACGGTGATGAGCCGCCCCAACGACGAGCTCGTGGCCGAGGTCTTCCCCGGCGTGCCGCTCAAGCGCGACCTCGGCGTCAACGACACGCTGCTGTCGATCGACAAGGCTCGCCGCATCCTCGGCTACGCCCCCACCCACTCCTGGCGCGACGAGGTCTGAGCCGCCCTCCCTGGGGTGATTCGTCACGAATGTGCAAGATTCGTCACGAATGTGCGAGATTCGTCACGAATTCGCGCGGGGAGAGGTGCGTGGTGGATCTGTGCATGGGGGAGTTATTCACAGAAGCGCCGGGCTCCTCCTCGGGAGACTGCCGCCACGGGAGCCTGAAGCATGCGAAGCTCTCGAATCGTTACAGCGCCTACCTCTTTTGCGCCTCCGCCGACCGGCGAATCCGCAAGTGGGCGCGGGGCTCCCCGCGTGCCTGCCGTGGATCCGCTGCGTCCGTTCCACGGTGTCCACCTCCTGACCGCCCCGGGCACTGTCGGCGCGCTCTGCCGCGCGTATCTGCCTCTGATGCCGGAGGACGCGTTTTTCAGCCATCAGACGGCGGCGGCATTGCTCGGCATCCCACTGCCCGCGGACGTCGCTCACGCTGCCCTGCACGTATCGGTCGCCTTTCCGCGTACTCCTCCGCGAGGTCGCGGTGTGGTCGGACACAGCCTCGGAACGGTACTCGGCGGAGCGTTCAACGGCCTGCCGGTCTGCACGCCGGAGCAGGTCTGGTGCCAGCTGTCCGGCGTATTCGCACCGGCGGACCTCGTTGCGGCGGGGGATCACCTCGTAGGGTCGCGATCCCGTCCCCCGCTCGTCGAACTCGCGCGGCTTGCGGACGCTGCCGGGCATATGCGTCGCACGAAAGGCGCGATGGCTCGCACCTGGGCGCTGTCGCGCATCCGGTTCGGTGCGGACTCGCGACCCGAGACGCTTCTCCGATTGCTTCTGGAAGAGTTGGGCTTCGACGACATCGAAGTCAATCGACCCGTGGTCGTCGACGGCGGTCGATTGACGCTGCACCCCGACCTGATCATCCGTGAGGCGCAGCTCGCGTTCGAGTACGAGGGTGACGGTCATCGTGTGGACCGTCGGCAGTGGAGTGCCGACATCCGGCGCCGTGAACTGCTCGAGGCCCGAGGTTGGCGAGTCGTCCGAGTGACCGCGGACGATCTCTTCCACAATCGGGACGCGTTCGTCAGCCGCCTCGACGGATTCGTGACGAACGTCGCCGATTCGTCACGAATGCTCAGGATTCGTGACGAATGGTCAGCCGCTCAGTGGGCGAGCGAGAAGCCCTGCGTGCTCGGGTTGTCGCTGTAGAGGCCGTCGATCACGTCGGCGAAGTCGGCGAGGATGACGTTGCGCTTGATGCTGAGCTTCGGCGTGAGGTGCCCGCTCGCCTCGCTCAGCTCCGTCGCGAGAACGACGAACTTGCGGACGCTCTCGGCGCGCGAGACTCCCGCGTTCGCGTGGTCGATCGCACGCTGGATCTCGGCGTGCACCGCCGGGTTCACGGACGCCTCGGCGAGGGTCATGTCCTTGTCCTCGCCGTTGTTCGCGAGCCAGGTCGGCAGCATCTCGGTGTCGAGGGTGACCAGCGCCGAGATGAACGGCTTCTGGTCGCCGACCACGATCACCTGGCCGACCAGCGGGTTGGAGCGGATGGGGTCCTCGAGCGCAGCAGGGGAGACATTCTTGCCGCCCGCCGTGACGATGATCTCCTTCTTCCGGCCGGTGATGGTGAGGAACCCGTCCTCGTCGAACGACCCGAGATCGCCCGTGCGGAACCAGCCGTCGTCGAACGCCGCAGCGGTCGCCTCCGGGTTCTTCCAGTACTCCTTGAAGACGTTGATGCCGCGCACCTGGATCTCGCCGTCCGCCGCGAGGCGCAGGTCCACACCGGGGAGGGCGGGGCCGACGGTGCCGATCTTGAACCGGTCGGGTCGGCTGACCGTGGCCGGTGCTGTCGTCTCGGTGAGGCCGTAGCCCTCCAGCACCTTGATGCCGAGGCTGTGGAAGAAGTGTCCGAGGTGCGAGCCGAGCGGAGCGGAACCCGAGACGGCGAACTTCACGCGGCCACCCATGGCGGCGCGGAGCTTCGAGAAGACCAGCCGGTCGTACAGCGCGAACTTCAGCTTCAGCGCGAACGGCACCGCACCGGTCTCGAGGGCCTTCGAGTGCGCGACCGCGACCTCGGCGGCGGCGCGGAAGATCTTGCCGCGGCCGCCCGACTCCGCCTTCTGCTCGGCCGAGTTGTAGACCTTCTCGAACACGCGCGGCACGGCCAGGAGGAACGTCGGCTTGAAGCTCGCCAGCGCGGGCAGCAGCTGCTTCGTGTCGGCCTGGTGCCCGACCTTCACGCCGCCCGTGACGCTCAGGACGGAGATGAAGCGCGCGAACACGTGCGCGGCGGTGATGAAGAGCAGCGTGGATGCGCCTCCCGGCTGCTGCACGACCTCTTTCAGCGCCTCGGCGGAGTTGCGCGACAGCTCGACGAAGTTCGCGTGCGTGAGGACGCATCCCTTCGGCCGCCCAGTCGAGCCGGAGGTGTAGATGAGGGTTCCGATGTCGGAGCCCTTGGCCAGCTTCCGCCGGCGCTCGATCTCGCCGTCGGGAACGTCCACGCCCGCGGCGACGAGCTTGTCGAGGTCGCCCAGGTGCAGCTGCCAGACAGTGCGGATGAGGGGGAGCTCCGGGTGCACCTCGTCGAAGCGGGCGTGCATCTCGGCCGTCTCCAGGAAGACCGCGATGGCCCCGGAGTCGGACATGTTCCACTGCACCTGCGAGGGGGAGGAGGTCTCGTAGATCGGCACCAGCACGGCGCCGGCGAACCACACGGCGAAATCGATGAGGGTCCACTCGTAGCGGGTCTTCGACATGAGGCCGATCTTGTCGCCGGGCTCGATGCCTGCGGCCACGAGGCCCTTGGCGAGCGCGATGACCTGGCGGTGGAACTCCGCTGCCGTGACGTCTTTCCAACCGCCGCCGTCCGGCAGGCTGAACAGGGGCAGATCGGGCGTCTGAGTCACTCGGTCGACCAGCAGGTCGGTGGTGTTGGCCTCCGGGTCGAGCGGGACGACGACGGGGGTTTCGATCACATTCACGGTAGCTCCCTCGATACCGGCGGGCGGGCGTTCGACCGAATGGCTTACGCCGATCCGGTTGATTACACTCTAGATGGTCCTGCTGCGGGTCTCCTGACGCGCCCTGTGGGCCACTCCTCACTCCTTCATCCCGCGGGAAGGCCACACGTGCACGCCATCGGCATCGACATCGGAGGCACCAAGATCGCGGGAGCCGTCGTCGACGAGCTCGGCGTGATCGTCCGCGAGGACAGGGTGCCGACCGACGCGACCCGGCCGGTCGAGATCGAGAACGCCGTCGTCGCGATGATCGAGCGGCTGTCGGACGGCCCGGAGGAGATCGCGGGAGCCGGAGTCGCGGCGGCCGGCTTCATCGATGCCGCGCAGTCGACCGTCTACTACGCGCCGAACATCAACTGGCGCCACGAACCCTTCCGGGAGAAGCTCGAGGCGCGCCTCGACATCCCCGTCATCATCGAGAACGACGCGAACGCGGCCGGCTGGGCCGAGTTCCGCTACGGCGCCGGGCGGCTGGTGTCGGACATGGTGGTCCTCACCATCGGCACGGGTGTCGGCGGCGCGATCGTGAGCAACGACCGGCTGTTCCGCGGCGGCTTCGGGGCCGGCGCAGAGATCGGGCACATGCGCGTCGTCCCCGGCGGTCTGCCGTGTGGATGCGGAGCGCACGGCTGCATCGAGCAGTACGGCTCGGGACGCGCCCTGCAGCGGATGGCGAACGAGCTGGCCGACGCCGGCGGCATCGGTCAGGCGCTCGCGGATGCGCGTTCGCGCGCCGGGACCCTCACGGGCGTCGACATCAGCGCGCTGATCAGCGCGGGCGACCCCGGCGCGCTCGCCGCCCTCCGGCAGCTCGGCGACTGGCTGGGCCAGGCCTGCGCGAGCCTCGGCGCCATCCTCGACCCGCAGCTCTTCGTCTTCGGCGGCGGGGTCGCGCAGGCCGGCGAACTGCTGCTCGAGCCCATCCGTCTCGCGTATCTGGAAAACCTCCCCGCGCGCGGCTTCCACCCCGAGCCGGAGTTCACGATCGCCGAGCTCGTGAACGACGCCGGAGTGGTCGGCGCCGCCGACCTGGCTCGACTGCACGCCTCCTCGCTCTAGGCACAACGCGGGGATAGGCTTCGGTTCGATGTTCTATTGGCTGATGAAGTACGTGGTCGTGGGGCCGATCCTGCGCGGGATCTTCCGGCCGTGGGTCGTCGGGCTCGACAACATCCCCTCCGACGGCGCCGTGATCCTCGCCAGCAACCACCTGTCCTTCATCGACTCGATCTTCCTGCCGCTGGAAGTCGAACGGCACGTGTCCTTCCTCGCCAAGAGCGACTACTTCACGCGCAGGGGCTTGAAGGGATGGGCGACCAAAGCGTTCATGAACGCCACCGGCCAGCTGCCGATCGACCGCTCCGGCGGCAAGGCGTCGGAGGCGTCGCTGAACACCGGCCTCGCGGTCCTCGCCCGCGGCGAGATCCTCGGGATCTACCCCGAGGGCACGCGCAGCCCCGACGGCAAGCTGTACCGGGGCCGTACGGGCGTCGCACGGATGATCTTGGAGGCGGGCGTGCCCGTCGTTCCGGTCGCCATGGTCGACACCGCGAAGATCATGCCGATCGGCAAGCGACTCCCCAAGATCGGCCGCATCGGCATCATCGTGGGGGAGCCGCTGGACTTCTCCCGCTTCGACGGCATGGAGGGCGACCGCTTCATCCTGCGCTCGGTCACGGACGAGATCATGTACGAGCTGCAGCGCCTGGGCGCGCAGGAGTACATGGACGTGTACGCGACGACCGTCAAGGAGAAGCGGGCGACGCTGTCACGTTAAGTCCTTCGGCGCTGTACCTGGCGTCCGGCGCGATAGGCTCGGTTATCCACCCATCCACCGAATGATCAGAGTGAGCGGAAGACCAGTGCTGCAGACCACAGAGCCCGTCGTGCGACCAGACGAGTCCGTGATCGAGGGCCTGGAGTATTGGCGCACCCTCCCGATCAAGCAGCAGCCGGCGTGGCCGGACCCGGAGGCGGCCGCGGCCGCATCCGCGGAGATCGCGACGCTGCCGCCGCTGGTGTTCGCCGGTGAGGTGGACCAGCTGCGCACGCGTCTGGCCCGCGCCGCCGAGGGGAACGCGTTCCTGCTGCAGGGCGGCGACTGCGCCGAGACCTTCGCCGGGGCAACTGCCGACCAGATTCGCAACCGGGTCAAGACCGTCCTCCAGATGGCGGTGGTCCTGACGTACGGCGCCTCGGTTCCCGTCATCAAGATGGGCCGGATGGCCGGTCAGTTCGCCAAGCCGCGCTCCAGCGACACCGAGACGCGCAACGGCGTGACGCTTCCGGCGTACCGCGGCGACATCGTCAACGGTTACGACTTCACCCCCGAGTCGCGTCAGGCCGACCCGCGCCGGCTGGTGCAGGGGTACCACACCGCCGCATCCACGCTGAATCTGATCCGCGCCTTCACTCAGGGTGGTTTCGCCGACCTGCGCCAGGTGCACAGCTGGAACCGCGGCTTCGCGGCGAACCCGGCGAACCAGCGCTACGAGGGCCTGGCCCGCGAGATCGACCGCGCCATCAAGTTCATGGAGGCGGCGGGCGCCGACTTCGACGAGCTGACGCGTGTGGAGTTCTACTCCAGCCACGAGGCTCTGCTGATGGACTACGAGCGGCCGATGACGCGGATCGACTCCCGCACCGGCACGCCGTACAACACGTCGGCCCACTTCGTCTGGATCGGCGAGCGGACCCGCGAGCTCGACGGCGCGCACGTCGACTTCCTGTCGCGCGTGCGCAACCCGATCGGTGTCAAGCTCGGCCCGACGACCTCCCGCGACGACATGCTGCGCCTGATCGACAAGCTCGATCCGGAGCGCGAGCCCGGCCGCTTGACGTTCATCACGCGGATGGGCGCCGGCAAGGTGCGGGATGCGCTCCCGCCGCTGCTCGAGGCGATCAAGCGGTCCGACGCCAAGCCGCTCTGGGTCACCGACCCGATGCACGGCAACGGCCTGACCACGCCGAACGGCTACAAGACGCGCCGCTTCGACGACGTCGTGGACGAGGTCAAGGGCTTCTTCGAGGCGCACCGCGCCGCCGGGACCAACCCGGGCGGCATCCACGTCGAGCTCACCGGCGACGACGTGACCGAGTGCCTGGGCGGTTCCGAGCACATCGACGAGGAGACCCTCGCGACGCGCTACGAGTCGCTGTGCGACCCGCGCCTCAACCACATGCAGTCGCTCGAGCTGGCCTTCCTGGTCGCCGAGGAGCTCTCGCAGGCCTGACCCGCTCGCGCGCTGCACCTACCTGACGCAACACGCCGCCCCGGCCTCGGCCGGGGCGGCGTGTTGCGTCAACCAGGCGTCGCGACTTCCGGGACACATTCCGGGCGGAGCTAGGATGTCTCATGTAAATAGCGATACGATATTTTATGGCTATCGAAAGGACCGTCATGCCTATGCCCCTCACGTTCCAGCAGCGACGAGCTCGCATCATTTCCACCGCCTGCGTCGCGCTTATCTCCGTCGCGACGGCGATCGTCGGCGCAGCGCCGGCCGAGGCGGCGTCGACGCCGGCCTTCGAAATCTTCTACTCTCCGAACTGCAACGCCGGCGTCTCAGCGTCTCGGGTCTACACGGGACTCAACTCGGGCGAGCATTGGATCAGCGACACCTTCAACAGCAAGCAGTGGGGAGCGGCGGGATACGGGCAGTTGATCCGAAACAACGCCGCCTCCATCTGGGTCTCCAGCGCGACGGTCAACATCTTCCCGTCGTCTGCCACCTACGCGACCTATCGAAGTGCCGGGCAGTGCTTCAACCTGAACGAGTTGAGGAATCGCAACGTGGTGTGGAGCGTGACGGGTCTTTAGCAGCGAAACAACTAGGGCCGCTTCCTCAGAAGTGAGTAGCGGCCCTTCTTCGTCCTCGCGCGAGCGCAGGGCACCCTGCCTAAGCCTGTGCGGCGACCCGCCGGGTCAGAAGCCGGCGAAGTTGACCGTGATCGTGGAGCCTTTCGGCTGCTGCGTCCCGGCTCCGGGGGAGATCTTGGAGACCTGCACCGAGTTCGAAACGCCGGGCAGATCGGCCAGGCCGCTGTACTTCAGCTTGAAGCCCGCATCCGTGAGCGCCTTCTTCGCGACGTCCCAGGTCTTTCCGACCACGTCCGGCACCGTCACGGGCTCGGGGCCCTTCGACGTCTCCAGCAGAAGCGTGTCGCCGGGCTTGACCGGGTCGTGCTGGGGCTGGGCCGAGATGACGTCGCCCTCTGCGATCGTGTCGCTGTAGCTCTGCGGACCGGCCGAGGTGAGCAGTCCGACCTTGCTGAGGGCGGCGGAGGCGTCCGCCACCGACTTGCCGGACACGTCGGGGATGGCGCCGGCCGAGACCACCATGTTGACCGCCGCGGCCTCGAAGTACGGACCGCCGCCGGAGATGTCGGCGCCGTTGTCGGCGCGCGTGGCGGAGAGAACGGTGTTCGCCGGGACCTTCGCGTCGAACTGGGTCGCCACGTCGCCGACCTTCGCGCCCGCGCCGGTGATGGCGCTCTTCGCGGCGTCGATGCTCTGACCGGCGAGAGCAGGGATGGTGATCGGCTTCGGGCCCTGCGAGACGCGAAGCGTCACTGTGCTGCCCCGCGCGGCGGGGAAGCCGGCCTTGGGGTCGGTGCTCGACACCATCCCCTTGGCCACGGTCGTGCTGTACTCAGGGGCCTGTGCCGCCGTGAAGCCGAGCTTCACGAGCTGAGCGGTCGCCGCATCCGGTGTCGCGTTGACCAGGTTGGGCACGTCGACCAGTGAGCCGGGGCCCGAGCCGAAGTACCAGCCGGTGCCTCCCGCCACGCCCGCGAGCACGAGGACCAGCGCGAACAGCCACCAGCCCTTCGAGCGGCGCTTGGCGGCCGCCTTCGTGAGCGTCGCCGTGGCGGCCGGAATCGCCGAGGCGACCTGCTGGCGGATGGCCGGGTTGATGATCTGGGTGTCGCCCGCATCCACGTCGAAAGCAGGAGGGAGCACCATCGTCGGCTGCAGCACGGCCTCACCGCGCAGCGCCTTCTCGGCTTCGAGCAGCCGATCGAGCATCTCCCGCGCGTCGCGCGGACGGCGGTCCGGGTCCTTCTCCGTCGCCCACAGCACCAGCTCGTCGAGCTCGGCGGGGACCGCCGGGTTCTTGCTGCTCGGGGAGGGGACCGCGTCGTTGGCGTGCTGGTACGCGATCTGCATCGGCTGCTCGCCCTGGAACGGCTGCTGCCCGGTGAGCATCTCGTACATCATGATGCCGAGCGCGTAGATGTCGCTGCGGGCATCCGCCACGCCGCGGGTGACGAGTTCGGGGGAGAGGTACGCGATCGTCCCGAGCAGCGCCTGGCCGGTCGCGGTGTTCGCGCTGGCCGCGCGCGCGAGTCCGAAGTCGCCGATCTTGATGCGGCCGTCGTCGGCGAGCAGGACGTTCTCGGGTTTCAGGTCGCGGTGGACGATGCCCGCCTTGTGCGCGGCGGCGAGCCCGGAGAGGACCGCCTCCATGATGTCGATCGTCTGCTCGGGGGTGAGCTTCCCGTAGTCCTTGAGCAGGTCGCGCAGTGTGATTCCGGGCAGGTACTCCATGACGAGGTACGCCATGTCCGAGTCCTGCCCCTGGTCGAAGACGTTGACGACATTGGGATGCGCCAGGCGCGCCGCCGAGCGGGCCTCCTGGACGAACCGGCTCTTGAACGTGGAGTCGTCGGCCAGATGACCGTGCATGATCTTGATGGCGACGCGGCGTTCGAGCCGCAGATCGGTGGCCAGATAGACGGTCGCCATGCCGCCTCGGGCGATCCGCGAGCGCACCTGATACCGGCCGTCGATGAGACGGCCGATCATCGGGTCGGTCTGGCTCGTGGTCACGATTCGAGTCTAGGGAACGACCCGTCCGGGAACCCTGCAAAACACCGGTGGACGCGGTGGCTGTGACCGGGCTGTGACATTCGGACTCAGCCGAGCTGGGCGAGCCAGGCGCGGGCCGAGGTCTCCCACTTCGCGTAGGCGACGGGGTAGGCCGAGATCTGCACGGATTGCGCGGCCTGCGTGACGCTCATCGCGGTCCATCCGGGGATGTCGAGCAGTCCGCGGGTCCGGCCCTTGTTGGGGTTGCCCGCACCCCCGTAGAACGCGAGCGTCGCCCGGGCCGGGTCGAGCACCTGCTCCGGCGTGCCCCATCCGGTGCTCGGCCGCTGCTGGAAGAGGCCGAGCGAGTCGCGGTCACCATAACGGACATTCCGGAGGCCGGATTCCTGGGCAGCGGCAGCGAGGGCCACGACGATCCCCTGGTTCGGGACGCCCTGCTGCCGGCCGATCCGGATGATGAGCTGGGCGTTCGCGCGCATCTCGTCGGTGAGAGCGAAGACCTGGCCGGCGGCGACCGCGGGCAGGGGAGCGGGGGCGGCGACCGGAGCGGGTGCAGGGGCGGCCGTCGGGGTGTTGAGTGCGGCGGTGGTCATGCCCGGGATGCGGATCTTCTGGCCCGGGAAGATGAGACTCGAGCCGCTCAGACCGTTGGCCGCGAGGACGGCCCGGGTGGAGACGCCGAAGCGGCCGGCGATCCCGCTGACCGTGTCGCCCTTCGCCACCACGTATGTCGTCGCGGATGCGGGGGCGGGTGCCGCGGGTGCGGCGGGGGCAGGCGCTGGTGCGGCGTGAGCGGCCGGGGCGGGAGCTGCGGCGGCGGGCCCCGCGAGGGCGAGGACCTGACCGGGGAAGATGAGGCTCTTCCAGCTCAGCCCGTTCATGGCGAGGACGGCGGCGGTCGACAGCCCGAAGCGTGCTGCGATCCCCGACACGGTGTCCCCGGACTGCACCCGGTAGGAGGCGGGTGCAGCGGCGACGGCGGTGCGTGCCGCCGAGGTCTCGGCGGAGGAGCCGATGGTGCTGACGAGCGTCGCCCGCTCCAGCGGCGTGACTTCTCCGGTGTCGCCGGAGTGGTCGGTCGAGTGCTCTTCGCGCGGTGCGGCCTGCGCCGGAGTGACCAGGTTCAGCGTGACGGCGATGGAGCTCGCGACAGCGATCGGGACCGTGCCCAGGACGCTGCGAACCTTGCCGGTGTCTGCCAGAGCCATAGGACCCCCCTCTTCGAGTGACACGTCGACACCCCACGCTGACACAAGAGATAAGAGGAGTCAACAGGAGTGACAGATGTGAAAGCAGTTTACATGATCGTAACAATTACCCCGGCTCTCACCCGGCTGCAATCCATGGCACGCTGGAAGGGTGACCGAGCACGTGCAGACCACCGAGTGGTTGACCGTACCCGACCTCGTCGAGACGCTGGGCCTGAGCGTGAGCCGGGTTCGCCGATTGATCGAGGACCGCCACCTGGGCGCCAAGCGGATCGACGGCGTCCTCAAGGTGCCCGCGTCGTTCCTGAAGGACGGCGAGCCGCTGAGCGAATTGCACGGCACGCTCATCGTCCTCGCCGACGACGGCTTCAGCGACGACGAGGCGGTGGACTGGCTGCTGTCCGAGGAGGAGAGCCTCGGGACCTCGCCGATCGAGGCCCTGCGCGCCGGCCGCAAGGCCGAGGTGCGCCGCGTGGCCCAGGCGCTCGCCTGATCCGGGACGCCCGGCCTCCGCGCGTGGCCTGGATTCAGGACGCGCGACTCACGCGCTGCGGCGTGTGACCGTGATCGCGAGATCGCGCAGCTGAGCTTTCGCGCCCGCTCCGAGCGGCGCCGCGTCGAGCGCCGAGATCGCCCGCGCGACGTTCTCGGCGATCATGCGCTCCACGGTGTCCACCGCACCCGATTCCCGGATGGTGAGCTGCAGCGTCCGCACCTGCTCCGGCGTCAGGTCGGGGTCGCCGAGCAATTCGTCCAGCGTCGCCCGCGCCCCGGAGGGGACCGCCTGGCGCGTGAGCGCGATGAGGACGGTCCGCTTGCCTTCGCGGAGGTCGTCCCCGCTCGGCTTCCCGGTCACATCCGCGTCGCCGAAGACACCCAGCAGGTCGTCGCGCAGCTGGTACGCGATCCCGAGGGGGAGCCCGAACGAGCGCAGCGCATCCAGCTGGCCGACGGTCGCGCCCGCGAGACTCGCGCCGATCAGCAGGGGCGACTCGATGGAGTACTTGGCCGACTTGTAGACGATGACGCGCTCGGCGCGGGCCAACTGGTCCGCGTCGGGCCGGCCGGCCCAGCCGATCTCCTCGAAGATGTCGAGATACTGTCCGGCGGTCACGTCGATCCGCATCCGGTTGAACTCGGCCCGCGCCGCCCGTCGCGCCGGTGCGCTGACCAGCTGGGTGAGCCCCTCATCGAAGAGCTCGTCGCTGAGGATGAGGAGCAGGTCGCCCAGGAGGGTCGCGGCGCCGGTCCCGAACGTCGCGCCGGAACCGCCCCAGCCTTCGGCGTCGTGGAGGCGCTCGAACCGCTTGTGCGCGGCGGGCGCACCGCGGCGGGTGTCGGAGTTGTCGATCAGGTCGTCATGCACGAGGGCGGCGGCGTGGAACAGCTCGAGCGCGCTCGACACCGAGACCACCGCGTCGAGCGCTCCGCCCGCGGGGATCGCGCTCACATCGGAGGCGTCGGCGTCGTCGTCCCCCGCGGTCCGGACCGCCTGCCATCCCCAGAAGCAGAACAGCGCACGGAACCGCTTGCCGCCGCTGAGAAAATCCCTTGAGAACGCTGCCACCGGAGAGAGCTCGTCGGCGATGGAGACGAGAATGGAGGCACGCGCATCGAAGAATCCATCGATTCTTGACTGGATGAGGTCGACGAATCGGATGCTTTCAGACACACGCCTAGCCTAGCCAGACACGTGAGGTCTAGAATCAGCCTCACTGAAGCTCTCGAACCCGCGAGAAAGAGGGGGAATCGGATGCCGCTTTCGGAACACGAGCAGCGCCTCCTCGAAGAGATGGAACGCAGTCTCTATCAGAACGATGCAGACTTCGTCGCGAAGGTCGGAGGCAAGCGGGCCAGACCCGCGTACCGTTCGATCGTTCTGGGCATTCTGCTCGCCGTCGTCGGCGTGGGCGTGCTCATCGCCGGCGTCTACTACCAGCAGCCGATCATCGGGATCCTGGGCTTCGTGATCATGTTCGCCGGGGTGCTGGTCGCCATCGCACCCGGCAAGCGCATCGCCGTCGAGCCCGGCGCAGCCGAGCCGAAGCGTGCAAAGGCACGTGGAGGCCAGACCGGGTTCATGGACCGCATGAACGACCGCTGGGACAAGCGAAACGACGGCAACGAGGGGTAGACCCCTCCACAACGCTCCACCGAGTTCTTCGAAAAAGGGCCGATCCATACGGATCGGCCCTTTTTCGTGTCCGATCGCGGTCACATCCACTCCACTTCCCTCCACTGGGTTCTCCCGCGGAATCCCGGGTCTTTGCGTACCCATTTCGGGGCAATTTGCGTTCCGTATCCTGATTTGTGGATGAAAGTGGAGTAAAGTGGAGGCACACCGCAACCTGGGCCGGAGAGTGGGGGTGGCAGCCGATGTTCCTCGGTACGCATGCCCCGAAGCTCGACGAGAAGGGGCGCATCATCCTCCCGGCCAAGTTCCGGGACGAGCTCGAGTCGGGCCTCGTCCTGACCCGCGGCCAGGAGCACTGCGTCTACGTCTTCTCCAAGGCGGAGTTCGAATCGCTCCACGAGAAGATCCGCCAGGCGCCGGTGACCAGCAAGCAGGCCCGCGACTACCTCCGCGTCTTCCTCTCGGGGGCGAGCGCAGAGGTGCCGGACAAGCAGAACCGGGTGACCATCCCGGCCTCGCTCCGGACGTACGCGGGACTGGATCGCGACCTCGTCGTGATCGGTGCGGGCAGCCGCGCCGAGATCTGGGACGCCCAGGCGTGGGAGACCTACCTGGCCGAGCAGGAAGCAGCGTTCGCGAACACGGAGGAGGAGGTGATCCCGGGACTCTTCTGAGCCGTGCGTCCCTGACGCCGGACTCCCAGCCATACGCCCTGACACCACTTCCCCGGTGTCAGGTCGGGATGGATGGGGATCCGGAACCAGGGGCGGCGGACCGTCCCGATCGACCATGAGCGACTCCGACAACTCCCGCATCCACACCCCGGTCCTCCTCGAGCGCGTGATCGAGCTGCTCGCCCCTGCGCTGACGAAGCCGGGCGCCGTCTTCGTCGACGCGACGCTCGGGATGGGCGGCCACTCGGCCGGGATCCTGGAGCGCTTCCCTGAGGCGATCCTGGTCGGTCTCGACCGCGACCCCGAGGCCCTGGGGATCGCGGGGCAGCGCCTGGAGCGCTTCGGCGACCGCGTCCACCTCGTCCACACGGTGTACGACGGCATCCGCGAGGCGATCGAGGGCCTGGGCTTCCACGAGATCGACGGGGTGCTGTTCGACCTCGGCGTCTCATCCCTGCAGCTCGACCGGGTCGAGCGCGGCTTCTCGTACTCCAAGGACGCACCGCTCGACATGCGGATGGACTCCACCAGCGAGCTGACCGCCGAGACCGTGCTGGCCGAGTACTCGGAAGCGGACCTGCGCCGTATCTTCCGCGACTACGGCGAGGAGAAGCTCGCCGGACGCTATGCCGCCCGGATCGTCGAGGCGCGCGAGCACGCGCCGCTCGTGCGCTCGGGCCAGCTGGTCGACCTGATCACCAAGGCGACGCCCGTCGCGGTCCAGCGTCAGGGCCACCCTGCGAAGCGTGTGTTCCAGGCGCTCCGCATCGAGGTGAACCAGGAGCTCTCGGTGCTGCAACGGGCCATCCCCGCGGCGGTGGATGCGCTGGCGGTCGGCGGCCGCATCGTCGTGGAGGCGTACCAGTCGCTCGAGGACCGCATCGTGAAGCGCGAGCTGCAGGCCCGCTCGGTGTCGAGCGCTCCCGCCGGGCTTCCGGTAGAGCTGCCCGAGCACCGGCCCGAGCTCAAGCTGCTGATCCGCGGCGCCGAGCTGGCGGATGAGGACGAGAAGGCCGCGAACCCGAGGGCCACTCCGGTGCGCCTGCGGGCGGCGGAGCGGGTGCGTCCCGCGACCGGACGAGACGACACGAGGAGGCGCCCGTGAGCACCAACCTGGCAGAGGCGATCCCGGCTCCGGCGCGCAAGCGCCCGGCGGCACTGTGGCGCGGAGGTGCGATGCCGGCTCCCGTCGAGGAGCCGACGCGCACCCACCTCGAGGTCGTCCCCACCCGGTCGCAGCGCCGGGCCCGGCCGCGCGCCCTCTACGCGGGCGTCGCCGTCGCCACGCTGCTGGCCGTCGTGGTCGCGCAGCTGCTCCTGAGCATCGGCATCTCGCAGGGTGCATACCAGCTGCAGACCCTCGAGTCGAAGCAGACGCAGCTCCAGCGCTCCTACCAGTCGGTCTCCGAAGACCTGAACCGGGTGTCGTCTCCGCAGAACCTGGCCGCGAACGCGAACGCGCTCGGGATGGTCAGCAACAGCAGTCCCGCCTACCTGCGGCTCTCCGACGGCGCCGTCCTCGGTGCGCCGCAGCCTGCCAACGGTGCGGCCGGGACGGTGACGGGCAACCTGGGAAACCTCGTCCCGAACTCGCTGCTCGCGGGCGTCCCGCTGGTGACCCAGCCGCAGGGCGCGGCGAACTCTGCACAGACGACGTCGCCTGCTGTGAATTCCACAACTCCGGGAGCGGCTACCGCAGCCGGGACCGCCCCGACCGTACCGTTGCAGGGAGCGTTGCCGACCCCGGTGACGCACTGACGACGGGACGGGCGCTGGCATGGTCGACAGGAAGATGCTGCGGCGGAGAACCGCGGTGACGGTGCTCGCCGTCGCGGCGACCGTCGGCATCCTCGGCGCCAAGCTCGTCGACATCCAGGTGGTCCGCGCGGATGCGCTGCAGCGGCAGTCGGTGCAGGCCAAGGAGGTGTCGACGCCCCTCCTCGGCAATCGCGGCGACATCGTCGACACCGACGGCACCGTGCTCGCGACCACGATCTACACGTACACGGCGGCCGCCTCACCGAAGGATGCCATCGCCGGAGGCCGCGAGAAGATGGTGCAGGCCGCCGCGAAGATCGGCGGGATCACCGGCCAGGGCGGGGACGCCGTTGTGGCTCTCATCGACGCGGCGCTGAAGAACAACCCGAAGTCGCAATACGTCCTTATCAAGTCCGGGATGGACGTCGCCGCCTTCGACAAGCTCGACAAGCTGCCGTACCCGTGGCTGACCTTCACCAAGAAGCAGGCACGCAGCTACCCGAACGGGGCGGTCGCGGGCAACCTGCTCGGGTACCTGTCCGCCGGCGGCGACGCCGGACTCGAGAAGAGCGAGAACGGCTGCCTCGCGGGGGAGAACGGCGACGAGACCTACCAGCGCGGGGCCGACGGCGTCGCCATCCCCGGCAGCACGGTGGTGCAGAAGCAGGCCAAGGACGGCGGAACCCTGAAGCTCACGATCGACGGCGACCTGCAGTGGTTCGCCGAGCAGACGCTGGCTCAGCAGGTGGGCGCGACCGGATCGAAGTTCGGTTTCGTGACCGTGGCGGAGGCCAAGACCGGGAAGGTCAAGGCGATCGCGCAGTGGCCGGCCCTCGATCCGAACAACATCGACGCGACGGACCCGTCCTACTGGCGGCTGCTGCCGTTCACCGACCCGTACGAGCCCGGTTCCACCTTCAAGGCGCTGACCGCCTCCATGCTGATCGACCAGGGGAAGGCGACGCCGACGACTCCGGTGCTCGCCCCCTATTCGTGGAAGTCGGGCAACGGGGCCGACCTGCACGACTCCGGCTACCACGATCCGCTGCGGCTCACCCTCACCGGTGTGCTGATGATGTCGTCGAACACGGGCATGTCGCAGCTGGGCAGGGCGCTGACGGACCAGACCCGCTACGACTACCTCAAGAAGTTCGGCATCGGCGACTCCACAGGCCTCCCGTACCCGAACCAGTCGGACGGCATCCTGAACCCCGTCAAGGACTGGGACGACCAGACCAAGTACGCGACCATGTTCGGGCAGGGCGTCTCGGCCACCCAGCTGCAGATGGTGGATGCGTACCAGGCGCTCGCGAACGGGGGCACCCGCATCCCCCTGTCGATGGTGGAGGGATGCGAGCACCCGGACGGGTCGGTCACCGACGTCCCGAACAGCAAGCCGACTTCCGTCGTGTCCCCGCAGGCGGCCGCGACGACGCTCGGGATGATGGAGTCCATCGTCACCTCGGGCGAGCTCAAGAAGCAGCTGCAGATCCCGGGCTACCGCATCGCCGCCAAGACCGGAACGGCCCAGCAACCGGACGGCAAGGGCGGGTACCTGCCGTCGTACTACGTGTCCGTGATGGGCGTCGCTCCGGTGGACGATCCGCAGTACGTCGTTTCGGTCAACCTCGGATACCCGACTACCATTACTTCGTCGGCAGCCGCCGCTCCGCTGTTCCACACGATCATGAGTCAGGTGCTGAAGACCTACCGGGTGAAGCCCTCGACGTCGAGCCCGGCCGACTACCCTCCGTACTACTGAAAGTGAGCCCCGTGACAGGACCGGCGCCCATCTCTCTGCGCCCCGAGCATCCCGTCGCCCGCCCGCTCGCCCAGCTGGTAGCGGAGTTCGGGCTGGACAGCCGCGGCGACCTCGACGGCGTCGAGGTCACGGGCGCAGCCCTGGCGAGCTCCGCCGTGGAACCCGGCGATCTCTACGTCGGCGTGCCCGGCCGCAACGCGCACGGCGCGAGCTATGCGACCGCTGCCGCCGAGGCGGGGGCGATCGCCGTGCTCACCGACGAGGACGGCGCGGCTCTCGCGGCCGCCTCCGGACTGCCGGTCATCGTCACGCCCGACCCGCGCGGCGCCCTCGGCGCCGTCTCGGCCTGGATCTACCGCACCGACGAGAACTCGGCGACGCTGTTCGGCGTCACGGGGACCAACGGCAAGACCAGCGTCGTCTACCTGCTGAACGCGATCCTCGGCCAGCTGGGAGTCGTGTCCGGCCTCAGTTCGACGGCCGAGCGCCGGATCGGCGACACCGCCATCACGAGCAAGCTCACGACGCCGGAGGCGAGCGAGCTGCACGCCCTGCTGGCCCGGATGCGCGAGGAGGGTGTGCGCGCCGTCGCCATCGAGGTCTCCGCGCAGGCGCTCACGCGCCGCCGCGTCGACGGCATCGTCTTCGACGTGGTCGGATTCACCAACCTCAGCCACGACCACCTCGACGACTACGCCCACATGGACGAGTACTTCGCCGCGAAGCTCGAGCTGTTCCAGCCCGACCGCGCGCGACGCGGTGTCGTCACGGTCGACTCCGACTGGGGCCGCGGCGTGGTCGAGCAGTCGCGCATCCCCGTCGCGACGCTGACCAGCTCGCCCGGCACGGACGCCGAGTGGAGGCTCACGGTGCTCGAGGAGTCCCTCACGCACACGTCCTTCGCGCTGGAGGGCCCGGACGGCCGCCGGCTCGAGACGCGCGTTCCGCTGCTCGGTGCGTACAACGCCTCGAACGCGGCGCTCGCGATCGTCATGCTGGTCGAGTCCGGCTACGACCTCGACGCCATCGGAGCGGCGCTGGAGCGCGACGGCGGGATCGACGCGTACATCCCCGGCCGCGCCGAGCGCCTTTCGGGAGACCGCGGCCCGGTCGTCTTCATCGACTACGGCCACAGCCCCGACGCCTTCCTCTCCACGCTGAGCGCCCTGCGCAAGGTCACCGACGGACGCATCGTCATGGTGTTCGGCGCCGACGGCGACCGCGACACCACGAAGCGCACCGACATGGGCGCCATCGCCGCGCGCGGTTCGGACGCCGTGGTGATCACCGACTTCCACCCGCGATGGGAGGACCCGGCGGGCATCCGGGCGGCCCTGCTGGAGGGGGCGCGCGGCGCCGTGCCCGACCTCGAGCTGTACGAGGTGCCCGACCCCCGCACGGCGTTCCGCACGGCTCTTTCGCTCGCGGGCGAGGGCGATGTCGTCCTGTACGCCGGACCGGGCCACGAGGACTACCAGGAGGTGGCCGGCCAGCGGCTGCCGTACTCCGCCCGCGAGGATGTGCGTCTCGCGCTGCGAGAGGCCGGGTGGCTGTAGATGATCGCCCTCACCCTGGCCGAGATCGCGGAGGCCACCCGCGGCACCCTGCTGCTCGACGGCACCCACGTCTCCCCGGAGACCGAGCTCTCCGGGCCGTCGACCACCGACTCCCGCGAGGTCGTCCCCGGGACCATCTTCTTCGCCAAGCCCGGCGAGGTGACCGATGGTCACCTCTTCGCGCCCCAGGCCGTCGAGGCCGGAGCGGCACTGGTCGTCGTCGATCACCCGCTCGAGCTGCCCGTCCCGCAGCTGCTGGTCGAGGACACCGTGGTCGCCCTCGGAGACCTCGCCACCGAGGTCATCGCCCGCGTTCGTGCCCTGGGCCTGCTCAAGATCGTCGGGATCACCGGCTCCAACGGCAAGACCACCACCAAGAACCTGCTTCGGGCCGTGCTCGAGCAGGTCGGCCCCACGATCGCCCCGCGCGCCTCGTTCAACAACGAGGTGGGCGCGCCGGTGACGATGCTGCAGGTGACAGAGGAGACGCAGTTCCTCGTCGCCGAGATGGGCGCCAGCGGCATCGGAGAGATCGCCCGCCTTGTGCGGATGGCCCGTCCGGACGTCGGCGTGGTGCTCAAGGTGGGCCTCGCCCACGCGGGCGAGTTCGGCGGGATCGAGAAGACCCTGCAGGCGAAGACCGAGATGGTCACCGATCTGCTGGAGTCCGACGTCGCCATCCTGAACATGGACGACCCGCGCGTCGCCTCCATGGCGGACAAGACCGTCGCCCGGGTGCTGTGGTTCGGGCTGGACGAGCGCGCCGACGTGCGGGCCACCGACATCGTCTCCGATCGCCGGGGCACCTCGTTCACGCTCCACCTGCCGTCGCCCGACGGGGGAGAGGGCCCGTCCCGTCCCGTGCGTTTCCAGGTGCTCGGCGAGCACCACGTGATGAACGCGCTGGCCGCGGCTGCCTCGGCCCACACGCTGGACGTCGACATCGACACGATCGTCGCCGCCCTGCAGACGGTGGAGACCGCGGAGCGCTGGCGCATGGAGGTCATGGGCAGCAGCGAGGTGACCGTCATCAACGACGCCTACAACGCGAGCCCCGACTCGATGGCGGCCGCGCTGAAGACGCTCGCGCAAATCGCCGAGCCCGGCGGGCGCACGATCGCCGTCCTCGGCGAGATGAGCGAGCTCGGCGAGTTCTCCGGCGAGGAGCACGACCGCATCGGGCTGCTCGCGGTCCGCCTCGGGATCGACCAGCTGGTGATCGTCGGACCGGCCGCGCGTCGCATGCACATCACCGCGATCAACGAGGGGTCGTGGGACGGCGAATCGCTGTACTTCGACACGCAGGACGCCGCGCTCGACCACCTCCAGGGTGCATTGCGCCCCGGCGACACGGTGCTCGTGAAGTCCTCCAACTCGGCCGGGCTGCGCTTCCTCGGCGACCGACTGGGAGAATCCTTCTCGTGAGAGCCCTGCTGACCTCCGGTGCGCTGTCGATGGCGTTCACGCTGTTCCTGACGCCGCTGTTCATCCGGCTCTTCCGCCGCCTCCAGTGGGGGCAGTTCATCCGCGACGACGGCCCGCAGAGCCACCACGCCAAGCGCGGCACCGCCACGATGGGCGGGATCGTCGTCATCCTCGGCACGCTGTTCGGCTACTTCACGGCGCTCCTGCTGACCGGGGACGAGACCAGCGTCTCAGCCCTGCTCGTCCTGTTCCTGATGGTCGGCTTGGGCGTCGTCGGCTTCATCGACGACTTCCTCAAGACCCGACGGGAACGCAGTCTCGGCCTGACCGGGTGGGCCAAGGTCGCCGGGCAGGTGGTCGTGGCGACGGTCTGGGCGTTCCTCGCCATCCGGTTCCCCAACGGCAACGACTACACACCGGCGTCGATGAGCGTCTCGTTCATCCGCGACCTCCCGGCGATCGACTTCGGCTCGATCACCAAGTTCGGCGTGATCGGCGTGCTCGTCGGCTACGGGCTCTACCTGATCTGGATCAACTTCCTGGTCGCCGCCGCGTCCAACGGGGTGAACGTCACCGACGGGCTCGACGGGCTCGCCTCGGGCGCGTCGATCCTGGCGATCGGCGCCTACATCATCATCGGGTTCTGGCAGTCGATCCAGTCATGCGCGAGCGTCAACCTGAACCCCGAGAACATCCCGAAGTGCTACGACGTCCGCGACCCGTTCGACCTCGCCATCGTGGCGACGGCGATCGTCGGTGCGGTGGTCGGCTTCCTGTGGTGGAACACCTCGCCCGCTCAGATCTTCCTCGGCGACACCGGCTCGCTCGCGCTCGGCGGCGCGGTCGCGGCCCTCGCGATCCTGAGCCGTACCGAACTGCTGCTCGTGCTCATCGGCGGCATCTTCGTCATCGAGGCCGGGTCGGTGATCGTGCAACGGGCGTACTTCAAGCTCACGCACGGCAGACGCATCTTCCTGATGAGTCCCATCCACCATCACTTCGAATTGAAGGGATGGGCGGAGGTGACCGTCGTCGTCCGGTTCTGGATCATCGGCGGCCTGCTGGTCGCGGCCGGCGTCGGCTCCTTCTACCTCGAATGGCTCGCCACATGAGCGAGCTCGACGAGCGGCTCGCGTCGCTCACCAGCTGGCACTCCGACTGGAGCGGCCTGCGCGTCGCCGTTTACGGCCTGGGCGTCACCGGCTTCTCCGTCGCCGACACCCTCGCCGAACTCGGCGCGGACGTCCTGGTGGTCGCGGCGAAGGCCGACGACGAGCGGCGCATGCTGCTCGAGGTGATCGGCGCCGACCTCGTCGAGCAGGCCGACCTCGAGGCGCCGCCGGAGCGGTTGACCGCGTTCGATCCGGAACTCGTCATCGCGTCGCCCGGTTTCCACTGGGACCACCCGCTCCTCGTCTGGGCGCAGCAGCGCGGCACGGCCGTCTGGGGCGACATCGAGCTGGCGTGGCGGCTGCGCGACAAGGTCGCGCGTCCCGATGGCGCCGAGGGTCCGGCGGACTGGATCTGCGTGACCGGCACGAACGGCAAGACCACGACGGTGCAGCTCACCGCGACGATGATCCTCGCCGCCGGTCGCCGCGTCGCCCCGTGCGGCAACATCGGCGTCCCCGTGCTCGACGCGATCCGCGATCCTCAGGGCTTCGACGCGCTCGTCGTCGAGCTCTCCAGCTATCAGCTGCACTGGGTGAACCGGAACGCGGGCGGCGAACTCTCGCCGTACTCCTCCGCCTGCCTCAACATCGCCGACGACCACCTCGACTGGCATGGCTCTCTGGAGGCGTACATCGCCGCTAAGGCGAAGGTCTACGACAACACGCAGGTCGCCTGCGTCTACAACAAGGCCGATCAGAACACGCTGCGCATGGTCGAGGAGGCCGAGGTCGTCGAGGGCGCCCGCGCGATCGGCTTCGGGCTGGGCGTTCCCGGCCCGAGCGATTTCGGGATCGTGGACGGCATCCTCTGCGACCGCGCGTTCCTGGAGGACCGGGCGCACGCCGCGATCGAGCTCACCACGCTGGACGAGCTGCAGGAGGCCGGACTCGCCGCCCCGCACGTCGTGGCGAACATCCTCGCGGCCAGTGCGCTCGCCCGCTCGTACGGCGTCGACCCGCAGGTCATCCGTGACGTGCTGACCGCCTTCCGCCTCGACGCCCACCGGATCGAGCTGGTCCGGGCCGAGGCGGGCGTGAACTGGGTCGACGACTCGAAGGCCACGAACCCGCATGCGGCCGACGCGTCGCTGCGCGCCTATCCCTCGGTGGTCTGGCTGGTCGGGGGCCTGCTCAAGGGCGTCGACGTGGATGCGCTGGTCGGCCGGCACGTCGGGCGCCTGCGCGGTGCGGTACTGATCGGCGTCGACCGCGACGCCCTGCGGGCCGCATTCGAGCGACACGCGCCCGAGCTTCCCGTGCTGGAGGTCGACGCCCGCGAGACTGAAGAGGTCATGCCGACGGCGGTGCGGCTGGCCGGCGGTCTCGCCCGTGAGGGCGACACCGTGCTGCTCGCTCCGGCGGCGGCATCGATGGACCAGTTCGCCGACTACGCAGAACGCGGCCGCCTGTTCCAGGCAGCGGTCAACGAGTATTTGGGAGGTGAGGCGGATGACGAGTCCGCCCCGCGTCCCGACCCGCAGCAGGGCTGACCGAGCCGCGCAGCAGCAGCACGCCCAGCGTCAGCACGCTCAGCGGCCACAGCCGCACGCGCCGCAGGAGCCGCCGGCCGAGCAGGCCACCACGCGCCTCGGCGCGCTGACCACGCGCATCCAACTCGGTCGCTCCATGACCTCCGAGTCGGCCAACTACTTCATGCTGCTCGGCATCACGCTGTTCATGGTCGTGTTCGGCCTCGTCATGGTGCTGTCGTCCTCGTCGGTCGAGTCGCACAACGACAGCGACAACTTCTTCTCACGGTTCTGGTCGCAGGGCGCGTACACGCTCGTTGGCCTGCCGCTGATGTTCGTGGTGTCGCGCATCCCGCGGGCGTTCTGGCGCCGGACGATCTGGTTCTTCCTCGCCGCCGCCTGCTTCCTGCAACTGCTCGTGCTCTTCACCCCGCTGGGCATGGAGATCGGCGGCAACCGCAACTGGCTGAAGATCGGTTCGCTGACGGTGCAGCCGTCCGAGGCGATCAAGCTGGCCCTCGTCGTCTGGCTGGGCGTCGTGCTCGCCCGCAAGCGGGACGTCCTCACGCAGTGGAAGCACGTCGCGATCCCGGTGGTCCCGGTCGCGGGCGGCGCCGTTGCGCTGGTGACCCTCGGCGGCGACCTGGGGACGACCATGATCATGGCCGCCCTGATCCTCGGCGCACTGTTCTTCGCGGGTGTGCGGATGCGCTACCTGGCGGCCGGCGTCGTCGGAGTGGCGGTCGTGGCGTTCTTCGTCGCCATCTCGAGCGCCAGCCGGCTCGGCCGCATCGCCGCCATGTTCGGCGGGTCGAGCGCGGCCAACCCCGACGTCAATTGGCAGATCAACAACGGCTTCTACGCGCTCGCGTCGGGCGGTGTCTTCGGCGTCGGTCTCGGCAACTCGCACTCGAAGTGGTCGTGGCTTCCGGCCGCCGACACCGACTTCATCTTCGCGATCATCGGCGAGGAGCTCGGACTGATCGGCGCGATCGTCGTCCTGCTGCTGTTCGTCATGCTCGCGGTCGTGTTCCTCCGCATCATCCACGCGTCGACCGACCCGTTCGCACGCGTCACGACGGCCGCCATCATGGTGTGGCTGATCGGGCAGGCGTTCGTGAACATCGCGGTCGTGCTGGGCGTCATCCCGGTCCTGGGCGTGCCGCTCCCACTGATCTCTGCGGGTGGAACTGCGATGATCAGTTCCATGATCGCCATCGGAATCGTGCTGTCGTTCGCGCGGCAGTCCCACCGTGACTCCCTGGCCGCCCACGACGCCGGTGCGGCGGGCCCGCGGGCATGACGCGCTACCTTCTTGCCGGCGGGGGCACCGCCGGCCACGTGAACCCCCTGCTCGCCGTGGCCGACCGTCTGCGCCGAGACGACCCCGCCGCAGAGGTGCTGGTCCTCGGCACGAAGGAGGGGTTGGAGGCGCGCCTCGTCCCTCAGCGCGGATACGAGCTGGCGACCATCCCGAAACTGCCGTTCCCGCGCCGCCCGAACGCCGCCGCGCTGCGTTTCCCCGGCGAGTACCGGCGGTCGATCGCGAGCGTGCGCGACCTCATCCGCTCCCGAGGGATCGACGCCGTCGTGGGCTTCGGCGGCTACGCCGCCGCTCCGGCCTATTCCGCCGCCCGCAAGGAGGGCGTGCCCCTCGTGCTCCACGAGGCGAACGCCCGGCCCGGACTGGCGAACCGCCTGGGCGCGCGTTACACGCCCTGGGTCGGGGTGGCCTTCGAGGGCACGCCGCTGCCGCATCCCACCTTCGTGGGCATGCCTCTCCGGGTCGAGATCGAGCAGCTCGACCGCGCCGCCGCACGCCCCGAGGCGGCCGCCGAGTTCGAGCTGGACCCGGAGCGTCCGACGCTGCTGGTGACCGGCGGCTCTCTGGGCGCCCGTCGCATCAACCAGACCATCGCCGCGCGGGCACAGGAGCTGACCGCGGCCGGCTGGCAGGTGCTGCACATCCAGGGCGGCCGCGGCGAGCTGACCGATCCCGGCGTCGAGCACTACCGCCTGCTCGACTACTGCGACCGGATGGACCTCGCCCTCGCCATCGCCGACCTCGCGGTCGCCCGCGCGGGGGCCGCGACCGTCTGCGAGTTCGCGGCTCTCGGCATCCCTGCCGTGTACGTCCCTTTCCCGATCGGGAACGGCGAGCAGCGCTACAACGCCGCCGGCGTCCTCCGGGCCGGGGGAGGCGTGCTGGTCGACGACGCCGAGTTCCAGCCGGCCTGGGTGGATGCGCAGCTGCTGCCGCTTCTCGCCGACCGCGACCGCGTGGCCGAGATGGGCCGGCGGGCCGCCTCGGCGGGGGTCCGCGACGGGTCCGACCGCATGGTCGCGCTCATCCGCGGCGCGCTCCTGGTCGGCTGAGAGCGAACGGTGAGCCTGGGGCCGATCCGCACCTTCGCCGCGTAGCCTCATACTTGATGGAGTCCTTCTCGCGTAACCGAAAGCTGTACCTGTGACGATCAAGCCCGACCCGACCCTCACCCTGCCCGACGACCTCGGGAAGCTGCACTTCGTCGGCATCGGCGGCTCCGGGATGAGCGGCATCGCCCGCCTGTTCCTCGAGGCCGGCCACACGGTGACGGGATCGGATGTGCGGCACTCCGCGAACATCGACGCCCTGCGCGCCCTGGGGGCGACGGTCGCCATCGGCCACGACGCGGCCAACGTCGGCGACGCCGACACGCTCGTCGTCACCGGCGCGCTCTGGCAGGACAACCCCGAGTACCAGCTGGCCCTCTCGAAGGGGCTGCCGGTGCTGCACCGCTCGCAGGCCCTCGCCTGGCTGATCAACCGCTCGCGCCTGGTCGCCGTCGCGGGAGCGCACGGCAAGACCACGTCGACCGGCATGATCATCACCGGCCTTCTCGGTCTGGGCGAAGACCCGAGCTTCGTCAACGGCGGTGTGATCGCCTCCCTCGGCAAGAGCTCGCAGACGGGCACCGGCGAGCTGTTCGTCGTCGAGGCGGACGAGTCGGACGGTTCGTTCCTGCTGTACGACACCGCCGTCGCCCTGATCACCAACGTCGACCCCGACCACCTCGACCACTACGGCTCGCTGGAGGCCTTCGAGGAGGCGTTCGTGACGTTCGCCCGCGAGGCGGACGAGTTCGTGGTGGTGTCGTCCGACGACCCCGGCGCCGTGCACGTGACCGGACGGCTGCGCGAGCAGGCGCCGGACAAGCGCATCGTCACCTTCGGCGAGGCGGAGGATGCGGAGGTCCGCGTCCACAGCATCGTGACCGACGGTCCGGTGTCGTTCGCCCTCCGGTACCGCGGCGACGACTTCGCCGCCCAGCTCCGCGTCCCGGGCCGGCACAACGCGATCAACGCGGCCGGCGCCTTCGCCGTCCTCACCGGCCTCGGCTTCGACCCTGCAGCCTCCCTGGCCGCCATCGCGGAGTTCGGCGGCACCGAGCGCCGCTTCGAGCTGCACGGCACCGTCGCGGGCGTCAGCGTGTACGACGACTACGCCCACCACCCGACCGAGGTCGCGGCGGCCCTGTCCGCCGCCCGCACGGTCGTCGGGGAGGGACGGATCATCGCCGTCCACCAGCCGCACCTGTACAGCCGCACGCGCCTGTTCGCGAAGGAGTTCGCCGAGACCCTCGAGCAGTACGCCGACGAGACCGTGGTGCTCGACGTCTACGGCGCCCGGGAGGACCCGGAGCCCGGCGTGACGGGAGCGCTCGTCGCCGACCGCTTCGAGCATCCCGACAAGGTGGCGTTCATCGCCGACTGGCAGCAGGCCGCCGACCACACGGCGCAGATCGCGCGCGAGGGCGACTTCGTCATCACGCTCGGCTGCGGCGACGTGTACCGGATCGTGCCCCAGCTGCTCGACTCGCTGCGCCGGGAGCACCCGGACGCCGCCGCGGCGGAGTAGCGGGACCCCTCTGTGAAGCGTCCCCAGGGTCACGACCGGCAGGAGGTGCCGGCCTCCGCGCCCGCATCCCGGCCGTCCGACCCGGCCGGGCGCGACGTCCGGACTTCGAGCGGTCCGTCGCGCTCCGTCGGGACCGTGACCGAGCCGATCCCGGTGGTCCGGCCCGAGCGCGCGACGACACAGGCGTCCCCGCTGAGCGCCCCCGCGCCCAGCCGGGAGACGGACTCGTCGCCGTACTCGCGCCTCCCGAGCAACCGGGAGATCGACAAGGCGCTCCGCGCCGCCCGCCGGGAGCGGAAGCGGCTGGAGCGCGGCGAGGTCCGTCGTTTCACCAAGCGGTCGCGGCGGCGCCGCCTGGCCTGGCTCGCCGTCGCGGGAGTCGTCGTGCTCCTCGTCGTGGCCGTGGGTCTCGTGGCGTACTCGCCGCTGCTGGCGCTGAAGCACATCCAGGTCACGGGGACCTCCCGGCTGGATGCGAGCGCCGTCGAGAAGAAGCTGACGGACCAGCTCGGCACCCCGCTGCCCCTGCTCGATCAGGCGAGCATCTCGAGCGACCTCGCCGCGTTCCCGCTCATCCGCAGCTACGCGGTGGAGAGCCATCCCCCCGACTCGATCGTGGTCCGCGTGGTGGAGCGGCAGCCCGTGGGCGTCATCCAGCAGGGGACTGCGTACACACTTGTGGATGCGGCCAAGATCCCGATCTCGAGCAGCGAGAAGCGACCGGACGGGTACCCGATGATCGCCGCCAGCGGCGGCGCCGCCGATGTGGATGCCGACTCCGGGTTCGCGGCGGCGGCCAGCGTGCTGAGCGCACTGCCCGCCGACGTGCTGGCGCAGGTCGACACCATCGCCGCGAAGACGAAGGACGACGTGAGCTTCACCCTTCGGGGCCGCCATGCGACGGTCGTCTGGGGGAGCGCGGAGGACTCGTCGCTGAAGGCGGCGGATCTCGCCGCGCTGCTGAAGAGCGCGGGCGACGCGTCGCGCTACGACGTGTCGTCCCCGCACAGCGTGACGACGGGTTGAGCGCGCTCATGAACGAGACTTTTCCGACACGCCTACCGGGTTACGGAGGCGGAGGGCGCGCGCACCTAACGTCGAATCAAGAATTGCATACTCAGCAAGACTTTAAGCCTCAGCTAGAGGTTGAAGGTTCCCGTGGAGGCCGGACGTGACAGCACAACAGAACTACCTCGCCGTGATCAAGGTCGTCGGCATCGGCGGAGGCGGCGTCAACGCCGTCAACCGCATGATCGAGCTCGGCCTCCGCGGCGTCGAGTTCATCGCCATCAACACGGACGCGCAGGCGCTGCTCATGAGCGACGCCGACGTCAAGCTCGATGTCGGCCGTGAGATCACCCGCGGCCTCGGCGCCGGAGCGGACCCGGAGGTCGGCCGTCGCGCCGCCGAGGACCACGCGGAGGAGATCGAGGAGGCGCTCGCCGGCGCCGACATGGTCTTCGTCACCGCGGGTGAGGGCGGCGGGACCGGCACGGGCGGTGCTCCGGTCGTCGCGCGCATCGCGAAGTCGATCGGCGCGCTCACCATCGGTGTCGTCACCAAGCCGTTCTCGTTCGAGGGCAAGCGCCGCCAGCAGCAGGCCGAGGCCGGCGTCCAGCGCCTGAAGGAAGAGGTCGACACCCTCATCGTGGTGCCGAACGACCGGCTGCTGGAGATCAGCGACCGCGGCATCAGCATGCTGGAGGCGTTCTCCACCGCCGACCAGGTCCTCCTCGCCGGTGTCCAGGGCATCACCGACCTGATCACCACGCCGGGTCTGATCAACCTCGACTTCGCCGACGTGAAGTCGGTCATGCAGGGCGCGGGCTCCGCCCTGATGGGCATCGGCTCCTCGCGGGGAGCCGACCGGGCCATCAAGGCCGCCGAGCTGGCGGTCGCGTCGCCGCTGCTGGAAGCATCCATCGACGGTGCGCACGGCGTGCTCCTGTCCATCCAGGGTGGATCGAACCTCGGCATCTTCGAGATCAACGACGCCGCCCGGCTGGTCCAGGAGGCCGTGCACCCGGAGGCGAACATCATCTTCGGTGCGGTCATCGACGACACGCTCGGCGACGAGGTCCGCGTGACCGTCATCGCCGCCGGCTTCGACGGAGGCGAGCCGAACTCGCGTCCCGTCACGGCGGACAGCCGCCGCGCGAGCTACGTGGAGGCGGGCTCCGAGCAGTCGCAGGTGGCCTCCTCCGCCGAGGTCGAGGCGGGCGAGATCCCGGCTCCGACGACCACCGACGCCTGGCAGACCGGCGAGAGCCCGGTCACCGAGGCGGCCCCCCAGAAGGACCCGGCGTTCGACGACGAGAATGACGACCTCGACATCCCCGATTTCCTCAAGTAACGGGCTGGCCGAACGGCTCGCCGCGGTCCGGGAGGGTGTCACCGACGCCGCCCGGGCCGCGGGCCGTTCGCCGGAGGAATTGACCACCATCGTGGTCACGAAGTTCCACCCGGCGTCGCTGGTGCGCGAGCTCGCGGAGCTCGGCGTGCGCGACGTGGGGGAGAACCGTCACCAGGAGGCGCAGGAGAAGGCGGCAGAGCTCGCCGACCTCGACCTGACCTGGCACTTCGTGGGCCAGCTGCAGAGCAAGAAGGCGCGGCAGGCGCGCCGCTACGCCTCCGTCATCCACTCGATCGACCGCTTCTCGCTCGTGGATGCGCTCGCGAACCGCGATGGAGACGCCGACGGCGACGTGGATGCGTTCGTCCAGCTCAATCTCACCGACGACCCAGGACGCGGCGGCGTCGCCGATCGCGACCTCGAGCCGCTGGTGGAGCACGTGCTCGCCACCCCCGGCCTCCGGCTGCTCGGCGTCATGGCCGTGGCCCCGCTCGACGAGGAGCCCGCGCGCGCGTTCGAGCGCGTCCGTGCGGCGTCCGATCGCGTCCGCGCCCTCGCTCCCGACGCGTGGAAAATCTCCGCCGGGATGTCGCAGGACTACCGCGAGGCGATCGCCGCCGGCGCGACACACCTTCGGATCGGGACCGCCATTACCGGGAATCGGCCGGAGCTTCGTTAATCTCGAAAAGAAGAGTTCGAAGTGCGTGGCGAGGCGTCGACGCGCAGGTCTGTACGGAGGAACCCATGGCCAACCCGCTGAAGAAGACGATGGTCTACCTGGGCCTCGCCGACGAGGAACTGGAGTTCGAGGAGCAGCCGCAGGAGCAGGCTCAGCACCAGCCCCGCCGCGAAACCCCGGTCCACACCCCGGCCGCGTCGCCGGTGCAGGCCGTCCCCCATCCCGCTCCGGTCGCACCCGCGGCCGGCCGCGCTCCGGTCACCCCGCTGCGCAAGTCGTCGTCCACCGCACGGAATGCATCGGTACAGGAAATGAACGAGATCCTCACGGTCCACCCCCGCCAGTACCGCGACGCGCAGGCGATCGCCGAGTCGTTCCGGGAGGGCATCCCGGTCATCATCAACCTGTCGCAGATGAGCGAGGGCGACGCCCGCCGCCTCATCGACTTCGCCAGCGGCCTGTCGCAGGGCCTCTACGGCAAGATCGAGCGGGTCACCCCCAAGGTGTTCCTCCTGTCGCCGAGCCACGTCGTCGTCTCCGGCGAGCACGGCGGCCAGGACGCAGAGGTCGACGCCTCCTTCTTCGCCCAGGCCTGATACACCGCTCAACAGACGCACCGAAAGCGCACCGTCTCCAGGGGAGGCGGTGCGCTTTCGTCCATACTGGGAGAGTGTTTGTCGTCTCGATCCTCGCGACCGTCCTCTATTACGCGCTCCTGATCTACTTCTTCGTGCTGTGGGCCCGGTTCGTGCTGGATCTGGTCCGCGTCTTCGCGCGGCAGTGGCGGCCCCGGGGGTTCGGCCTCCTCCTGGCGGAGTCGACCTACGTGGTGACCGATCCGCCCATCCGTTTCTTCCGGCGCGTGATCCCGCGCGTCTCGATGGGTCCGGTCGCGATCGACTTCGGCTGGAGCCTGACCATGCTGGTGGTCATCATCGGCTTGTACGTCACGCTGGGATTCCGCTGAGCGTCGCTCCCGTGTCGCGCCCGGGTCGCGTTGTATCGTTGACGAGCCGACGCGCTGAGCGTGCGGTGGAGTGCGCGACTCCCGCCCGCTTTGCTAGCGTTGGCTGAACGCGTTTCTGTTCCAATTTCACGAAGGTGGCTCACCATGGCGCTGACTCCGGAAGATGTAGTCAACAAGCGGTTCCAGCCGACGAAGTTCCGCGAGGGCTACGACCAGGACGAGGTCGACGACTTCCTCGACGAGGTCGTCGTCGAGCTGCGTCGCCTCAACCAGGAGAACGAGGAGCTCAAGCAGCGTCTCGTGGCGGCCGATTCCCGCATCGCCGAGCTGCAGCGCAGCGGCGGCCAGGGCGGTGCCGCCCCCGTCGCGGCAGCAGCGCAGGCCGACAACGGTGAGGCCGAGCGCCTCCAGCGCGAGAACGAGGAGCTCAAGCAGCGCCTCGCCCAGGCTCAGCAGGAGGCCGCTGCGGCCAAGCAGCAGGCCGAGCAGCAGTCGCAGCAGGCGCAGGCTGCCCCCGCCGCCGCCTACCAGGCGCCCGCCGACGACGCGAACGACCCGAACGCGACCAACAACCTCCTCCAGCTGGCGCGCCGTCTCCACGAGGAGCACGTGCGCGAGGGCGTCGAGAAGCGCGACCAGCTCATCGCCGAGGGTCACGCCACCGCCGCACGCATCGTGGCCGAGGCCGAGTCCAAGCAGCGCGCCCAGATCAGCGCCCTCGACCAGGAGCGCACAGGTCTCGAGCGCCGCATCGACGAGCTCCGCACGTTCGAGCGCGACTACCGCAAGGGCCTCAAGAGCTACATCGAGGGTCAGCTCCGCGACCTCGACGCTCCGGTTCAGGGCGGCTCGGGCGGCTCCCGCTCGGCTGCTCCGGTGAGCGCCGGCAACGGCGTCCCGGCACCGGTCCCCGCGGGCGGCTCCGACGAGTCCAGCAACCAGGGCCAGCAGCCGCCGGTCTTCCCCGGTTTTGGAGGCTAGCCCCTCCCGGTCCAAGGTCAGCATCAGGGCCTTGGCGGTCCTGGCAGTGGTCGCGCTCTGCGTGTACCTCGTCGATCAGATCGCCAAGGTCCTGGTCGTTGCAAACCTGTACGAGGGCCAGCAGATCGCGGTCCTGGGGCAGTTGCTCCAGCTCCATTTCGTGAAGAACGCCGGCGCCGCGTTCTCCATCGGAAGCAACTCGACGTGGATCTTCTCCATCGTCGGGATCGGCGTGCTCGGGTTCGTGATCTGGTACGCCCCCCGCATCCGGTCGACGGCCTGGGCGGTGCTGTTCGGGCTGCTGCTCGGCGGACTGCTCGGCAACCTGACCGACCGCCTGTTCCGCGAGCCGGGCTTCGGTGTCGGCCACGTCGTCGACTTCCTGCAGATCCCGCTCCTGCCGGCGATCTTCAACCTCGCCGACGTCGCGATCGTGTCGAGCATGGCGCTGTTCCTCATCCTCACCCTCCGCGGTGTGGGACTCGACGGGAAGCGCGCGCACGACGAGGACGCGGACGCCGAGCCGGCGGACGACTCCGAGGCGGATGCAGCGGCTCCGGTCGCCGAGCAGCATCCCGTCGCCGACCAGGCGCCTGCCGACCCGCACGACAAGCCGACGAGCTAGTGGAGTCGCGCAGCTTCCCGATCCCCGACGGGCTCGACGGCTCGCGCGTCGACGCGGGCCTGGCGAAGCTCCTCGGCTTCTCGCGCAGCTTCGCCGCGGAGATCGCCGAGTCCGGCGGCGTGACGCTGGACGGCCGCGAGACGGGCAAGTCCGACCGCCTGACCGCGGGCTCCTGGCTCGAGGTCTCGTGGCAGCCCAAGTCCGACGTCGAGATCGTCCCCATCGCGGTTCCCGAGCTGACGATCGTGCACGATGACGACGACATCGTCGTGATCGACAAGCCGGTCGGCGTGGCCGCGCATCCGTCGGTCGGGTGGGAGGGACCGACGGTCCTGGGCGCACTGGCCGCCGCGGGCTTCCGCATCTCGACCTCCGGCGCCGCCGAGCGCGCGGGGATCGTGCACCGCCTGGACGCCGGTACGAGCGGCCTGATGGTCGTGGCGAAGTCCGAACGGGCGTACACGGCCCTCAAGCGCGCCTTCCACGACCGCACGGTCGAGAAGATCTACCACGCGGTGGTTCAGGGGCACCCCGACCCGCTGACGGGCACGATCGATGCGCCGATCGGGCGGCATCCCCGGTCGGACTGGAAGTTCGCGGTCGTCGCCGGCGGGAAGCCGTCGGTCACCCACTACGAGACGATCGAGGCGTTCCCCTCCGCCAGCCTGCTCGAGGTGCACCTGGAGACCGGCCGCACGCACCAGATCCGCGTGCACATGGCGGCGCAGCGGCACCCGTGCGTCGGCGATGCGATGTACGGCGCCGACCCCGTCCTGAGCGCGAAGCTCGGCCTCACCCGCCAGTGGCTGCACGCCGTCCAGCTCGCCTTCGACCACCCGGCGACGGGGGAGTGGGTCACCTTCACGACCACCTACCCGGACGACCTGCAACACGCACTCGACGTGCTCCGGGATTCCTGACCCCGCCCCTCACGCGCAAAAAACGGAGGACTCCTCGCCGCGTCGGCGACCCGAATTCCTCCCTTCCGCGACGACGAACGGCGTGTCGGATTCGATCTCCTCCGTTCCTCGCACGGCCGCCGGGCGTCGGCCCGAAAATGTCGCCAGAGGCGTTTAGGCTGAAGGGGTCATGAGCGACTCCTTCGTACACCTCCACGTCCACAGCGAGTACTCGATGCTCGACGGGGCGGCGCGCGTCAAACCGCTGATCGAATCGGCCGCCGCGCAGGGGATGCCCGGGGTCGCGATCACCGACCACGGCAACATGTTCGGCGCCTTCGACTTCTGGCGCACGGCGACCGATGCGGGGATCAAGCCGATCATCGGCACGGAGGCGTACCTCACGCCTGGCACCCATCGCAGCGACAAGACCCGCATCCGCTGGGGCGACGGCGGCGGAGACGACGTGTCCGGCTCGGGCGCCTACACGCACATGACGCTGCTGGCCGCGACCACCGAGGGGATGCACAACCTCTTCCGGCTGTCGTCGTACGCCTCCATGGAGGGCTACTACTTCAAGCCGCGCATGGACCGCGACCTGCTGACCCGCTACTCGAAGGGCATCATCGCGACCACCGGCTGCCCGTCGGGCGAGGTGCAGACCCGCCTGCGGCTCGGCCAGTACGAGGCGGCGCGGGCGGCGGCGGCCGACTACCGCGACATCTTCGGAAAAGAGAACTTCTTCGCCGAGATCATGGACCACGGTCTCGGCATCGAGCGCCGGATCATGACCGACCTCATCCGGCTGGCCAAAGATCTCGGCCTTCCGCTGGTGGCGACCAACGACCTCCACTACACGCACGCGGAGGACGCGAAGAGCCACGCCGCCCTGCTGTGCGTGCAGTCGGGTTCGACCCTCGACGACCCGAACCGGTTCAAGTTCGACGCGGACGAGTTCTACCTGAAGACGCCGGAGCAGATGCGGCAGCTGTTCCGCGACTACCCGGAGGCGTGCGACAACACGCTCGCCATCGCCGAGCGCTGCGACGTGCAGTTCGACACGGCCGCCAACTACATGCCGCGCTTCCCGGTTCCCGCGGGCGAGACGGAGCAGACCTGGTTCGTCAAGGAGGTCGAGAAGGGTCTCGAGCAGCGCTACCCGGGCGGCATCACCCCCGAGGTGCGCAAGCAGGCCGACTACGAGATCGGCGTGATCTCGCAGATGGGCTTCCCGGGATACTTCCTCGTCGTCGCCGACTTCATCAACTGGTCGAAGCGCAACGGCATCCGCGTCGGCCCCGGCCGTGGTTCCGGTGCAGGTTCGATGGCCGCGTACGCGATGCGCATCACCGACCTGGACCCGCTGCAGCACGGCCTGATCTTCGAGCGCTTCCTCAACCCCGACCGCGTCTCCATGCCCGACTTCGACGTCGACTTCGACGACCGCCGCCGCGGCGAGGTCATCAAGTACGTGACAGAGAAGTACGGCTCCGAGCGCGTCGCCCAGATCGTCACGTACGGCACCATCAAGGCCAAGCAGGCGCTGAAGGACTCCGGGCGCGTGCTCGGGTTCCCGTTCTCCATGGGTGAGAAGCTCACGAAGGCGATGCCGCCGCCCGTCATGGGCAAGGACATCCCGCTGACGGGCATCTTCGACAAGGACCACCCGCGCTACAAGGAGGCCGTCGACATCCGCGCGGTCGTCGAGACCGACCCCGAGGCGAAGACCGTCTTCGACACGGCGCTCGGGCTCGAGAACCTGAAGCGCCAGTGGGGCGTGCACGCGGCCGGCGTGATCATGTCGTCCGACCCGCTGATCGACATCATCCCGATCATGAAGCGGGAGCAGGACGGCCAGATCGTCACGCAGTTCGACTATCCGGCCTGCGAGTCGCTCGGTCTGATCAAGATGGACTTCCTCGGGCTCCGCAACCTCACGATCATCAACGACGCGCTCGACAACATCCGCGACAACCGCGGCGAAGAGCTCGTGCTGGAAGAGCTGGAGCTCGACGACCGGCCCGCGTACGAACTGCTCTCGCGCGGCGACACACTGGGCGTGTTCCAGCTGGACGGCGGCCCGATGCGGTCGCTGCTGCGGCTGATGAAACCGGACAACTTCGAGGACATCTCGGCGCTCATCGCGCTGTACCGCCCGGGCCCCATGGGCGCGAACTCGCACACCAACTACGCGCTGCGGAAGAACGGCCTGCAGCCGATCACGCCCATCCATCCCGAGCTCGCCGAGCCGCTTGCCGAGATCCTGTCCACCAGCTACGGCCTCATCATCTACCAGGAGCAGGTGATGGCGATCGCGCAGAAGGTCGCCGGATTCTCGCTCGGACAAGCAGACATCCTGCGCCGTGCGATGGGCAAGAAGAAGAAGTCCGAGCTGGACAAGCAGTTCGAGGGCTTCTCGCAGGGCATGGTCGGCAACGGCTACTCGATGGAGGCCGTCAACAAACTGTGGGAGATCCTGCTCCCGTTCTCCGACTACGCGTTCAACAAAGCGCACTCGGCGGCGTACGGCGTCATCTCCTACTGGACGGCCTACCTCAAGGCGCACTACCCGGCGGAGTACATGGCCGCGCTGCTCACCAGTGTCGGCGACTCCAAAGACAAGATGGCGCTCTACCTCAACGAGTGCCGCCGCATGGGCATCAAGGTGCTCCCGCCCGACGTCAACGAGTCCAACCTCTACTTCGCCGCGGTCGGCGAGGACATCCGCTTCGGGATGGGCGCGGTGCGCAACGTCGGTGCCAACGTCGTCGAGGGCGTGCGCGAGGCGCGCGAGACGAAGGGCCGGTTCGAGTCGTTTCACGACTTCCTGAACAAGGTGCCCATCCACGCCGCGAACAAGCGGACGGTCGAGTCGCTGATCAAGGCGGGCGCCTTCGACACGCTGGGGCACACCCGGCGCGCCCTCGTCGAGGTGCACGAGGATGCCGTCGAGTCGGCCGTCAAGATCAAGCGCAACGAGGCGAACGGCGACGTCGGTTTCGACTTCGACAGTCTCTGGGGTGAGGACGAGGCGGCGCAGACGCAGCACCACATCCCGCAGCGGCCGGAGTGGGGGAAGCGCGACAAGCTGGCGTTCGAGCGCGAGATGCTCGGGCTCTACGTGTCCGACCACCCGCTCGCCGGCCTGGAGCTGCCTCTGGCGAAGCTGGCGAGCACCGGGATCGCGGAACTCGTCGGCTCGGAGAGCATCCAGGACGGCGAGACGGTCACGATCGCGGGGCTGGTGACGAGCGTCCAGCACCGCGTGGCCAAGGCCTCGGGAAACCAGTACGGCATGATCCAGGTCGAGGACTTCGGCGGCGAGCTCACCGTGATGTTCATGGGCAAGGCGTACCAGGAGTACTCGTCGCAGCTCCAGGGCGATGCGATCGTGGTCGTCCGCGGCCGCGTGAGCATGCGTGACGACGGGATGAACCTGCACGCGTTCTCGTTGATGACGCCCGACCTCGGCCAGGCGAACGACGCGGGTCCGCTGATGATCACGATGCCGGACCAGCGCGCGACGACCGACACGGTGCTCTCGCTGAGCGAGGTGCTGGCCCGTCATCCCGGCGAGAGCGAGGTGCGTCTACGGCTCGTGAAGGGGCAGGTCGCGCGCGTGTTCGAGGTGCCGAAGCCGGTGAAGGTGAGTGCCGACCTCTACGGGGAGCTCAAGGGGCTGCTCGGCCCGAACTGCCTGGTCTGAGCGCGCGTCAGACGGCGGTGCCGGGGCGCCAGTAGGTGCGCTCGTGGTAGACGAGCGGAGCGTCGTCCTCGCCGAGGGCGCCCTCCTCGATCTGCACGATCACGACCGCGCTGTTGTGCACCTGCACCCGCTCGATGATGCGGCCGACGATCCAAGCGGTCGTGTCCTTGATGACCGGGAGGCCGTGCGGTCCGCGATACCAGTGGTCGCCGAGGAAGCGCTGCTGGTTGTCGCCCGACAGCACCTGGGCGACCTCGCGATTGCGCACGCCGAGCGTGTGGATGACCACGCGATCCGTCTCGGCGATCGCCGGCCAGCTCGACGCGGACAGCGCCATGTTGAAGGTCGCGAGCGGGGGCACGGCGGCGAGCGACGCGAGTGAGGTCGCCGTGAATCCGACCGGTGTGCCGTCCTCACGCTGCGCCGTGATGATCGCGACGCCCGCCGCGTGACGGCGGAACGTCTGCCGGAAGGCCGCGAGGTCAGGTGTCGCGTGCGCGAGGGCGCCGTCGGTGGGGTCGGGGGATGCGCTGTTCATACTGTCTGTTACAAGCTCCGATCGGCGGCGACCATTCCACAGGTCCCCTTGGTTTTCACAGGGAGGGACGGCCGCGCTGCCGGGGATTGCGGGCGGGATAGGCTGGTCGGGTCATGATCCAGACCATCGATCTCCGCGGAATCCAGCCTACTCGCGCCGCCTTCCAGCGCCTCGTGCCCCGACCAGTCGTCGACGTGCAGGCGGCGATGTCGGTCGCCGCCGAACTCATCGACGACGTGCGCCATCGCGGTGTCGCGGCGCTGGCGGAGCAGGCCGAGCGTTTCGACGGTGGTGCGCCGGCATCCGTCCGGGTGCCGCAGGCCGAGATCGCTGCCGCCGTCACCGCCCTCCCGGCTGACGTCCGCGAGGCACTCGAGGAGGCCATCGCGCGCGTCCGCGAAGCGACCGCCGCGCAGGTGCCGCCGGCCGCAGAGACCGTGATCCGCCCCGGCGCGACCATCGTGCAGCGCTGGGAGCCGGTCGAGCGCGCCGGTCTGTACGTGCCGGGCGGCAAGGCGGTGTACCCGTCGAGCGTCGTGATGAACGCGGTTCCCGCGCAGGTCGCCGGGGTCGCGTCGGTCGCGCTCGTCAGCCCGCCCCAGCGCCAGTTCGGGGGAGCCGTCGATCCGGCGATCCTCGGCGCTGCGGGCCTGCTGGGCATCGACGAGGTCTACGCGATGGGCGGCGCCGGCGCGATCGGCGCTCTGGCGTACGGCGTCGAGGAGATCGGGCTCGACCCGGTGCAGGTCATCACCGGACCGGGCAACATCTACGTCGCCGCGGCGAAGCGGGTGGTGCGCGGGCAGACCGGAATCGACTCGGAGGCCGGGACGACGGAGATCCTGGTGATCGCCGACGATTCGGCCGACGCCGGCTACGTCGCCGCCGACCTGGTCAGCCAGGCGGAGCACGACGAGGCCGCGGCTTCCCTGCTCGTCACCGACAGCCCCGCCTTCGCCGAGCGCGTCGTCACGGAACTGGACCGGCTCGCCTCAGCCACCAAGCACGCGGAACGCGTGCGGACGGCCCTCGGCGGGCCGCAGTCCGCCGTCGTCCTGGTCGACGACCTGGAGGCGGCGGCCGCGTTCAGCAACGCGTACGGGCCCGAGCACCTCGAACTCCAGACGGCCGACCCGCAGGCGCTTCTCGCCTCCATCCGCAACGCCGGCGCGATCTTCCTCGGGCCGACCTCCCCGGTCAGCCTGGGCGATTACCTAGCCGGGTCGAATCACGTGCTTCCGACCGGCGGCCAGGCGCGGTTCTCCCCGGGCCTGGGCGCCTACTCGTTCCTGCGCCCGCAGCAGGTCGTGACCTACGACCGCGACGCACTGCGCGAGGTAGCCGACCGCATCGTCGCGCTCTCGACAGCGGAAGACCTGCCGGCGCACGGCGAGGCGGTCACCCAGCGGTTCCGCACCAGCTGAGCGATAGAATCCCTTCATGTTCTGCCCCTTCTGCCGCCACCCGGACTCCCGTGTCATCGACTCGCGGACGAGCGACGACGGACTCTCCATCCGCCGTCGCCGGCAGTGCCCGCAGTGCGGCCGGCGCTTCTCCACGACCGAGACGGCCAGCCTCAGCGTGATCAAGCGCAGCGGCGTGGCCGAACCGTTCAGTCGCGAGAAGATCGTGCTCGGCGTCCGCAAGGCGTGCCAGGGCCGACCGGTGACCGACTCCGACCTCGCCGTCCTGGCGCAGAAGGTCGAGGAGACCATCCGCTCCACTGGCGCGTCGCAGATCGAGGCGAACGACATCGGGCTCGCGATCCTGCCCGAGCTGCGCGAGCTCGACGAGGTGGCGTACCTGCGCTTCGCGAGCGTGTACCAGGGCTTCGACTCGCTCGACGACTTCGAGGCGGCCATCCGGTCGCTGCGGCTGGCGCACCAGCCGGAGCCGGTCGAGGCCAAATAGCCGACCCGGTCGCGGCGGCTCCCGGCTCCAGCGCGCGGTATTCTCATAGCGGCATGTATCGCGCACTCTTCGACCTCGTCCTGTCCCGCCTCGACCCCGAGCGGGCGCATCACCTCGCGTTCGTGGTGATCCGCGCCCTCCCGGCCGTCGGCCTCGGCGGTGTCGCGCGGCGCTTCACCGCGCCCGATCCGTCGTTGGCCGTGGAGGCGCTGGGGCTGCGGTTCGACTCGCCGTTCGGTGTCGCCGCCGGCTTCGACAAGGACGGCGAGGGAGTGCTCGGTCTGGGTGCGCTCGGCTTCGGCCACGTCGAGGTGGGCACCCTCACCGCCCGTCCGCAGCCGGGCAACGAGAAGCCGCGCCTGTTCCGGCTCATCCCCGACCGTGCCGTCATCAATCGGATGGGCTTCAACAACCACGGTGCGGGTCCCGCCGCCGACCGGCTGCTGCGCGTCCGGCGTGCCCGCACGCGTCCCGTGCTCGGTGTCAACATCGGCAAGTCCCGCGTCGTCGCGGTCGAGGATGCCACGGCCGACTACCTGACGAGCGCCCGCGCCCTGGCCCCGGTCGCCGACTACCTGGTCGTCAACGTCAGCTCGCCCAACACGCCGGGCCTGCGTGGACTGCAGGAGCTCGAACTGCTGGCTCCGCTCCTGACCGCGGTCAAAGAGGTCGCGGGGGAGACGCCTCTGCTGGTCAAGATCGCGCCGGACCTCACCGACGACCAGGTGGAGCGCATCGCGCGGCTCGCGGTCGAACTGGGGCTGGCGGGCATCATCGCCACGAACACCACCATCGCGCGCGACGGTCTGCGCACCGATCCGGCCGTCGTCGAGGCGGCCGGTGCGGGCGGACTGAGCGGCGCGCCGCTCGCCGCGCGCTCGCTCGAGGTGCTGCGGCTGATCCGCGCCGTCGTCCCCGCCGAACTGTGCGTCATCTCCGTCGGCGGCGTCGAGACGGCCGAGGACGTGCAGGAGCGTCTGGATGCGGGCGCGACGCTCGTCCAGGGCTACACGGCGTTCCTCTACCGCGGTCCGCTGTGGGCCCGGCAGATCAACCGGGGGCTGCTACGCCTCCGGCGTGCCCTGGTGGAAGCGTAGGCGCCAGCGCCCGGAGCTGCGCACCCAGAGCGAGCTGCGCAGGGTCGCGCCCCGCGCGTCCATCGTCCGAGCGGTGAGCAGCAGGGTCTCGGGAGCGACGCGGTCGACGGCGAGCACTTCGAGGTCGGCGGCCGACGAGTTCTCGTCGCCGAGTTCGGAGACCAGCGCATCCCGGCCCCAGAGCCGGCCGGAACGACCGATCTCCTCGAAGGACGGATGCAGCAGCTCGGCCAGCCGGGAGGCGTCGGAACGCACCGCGGGCTCGAGCAGTTCGCGTTCCAGCCGCGCGACGGCCTCCTCGTCGGTCTCCTCGGGCGGCAGTGCGTCGAAGAGATCGAACTCGAGAGCCGCATCGTCGGTGGCGGGTGCGTCGGTGGCGGGTGCGGCGGCGGCGAGGGACGGCGCGGCGGCCGCCGGCGACGGCTCGCTCGCCGGTGCGAGCTCGGGTGCGCGTCCACCCCATCCTGGGCCGATCGGGATCGGATCGCCCTTCTGGTACGCGGTCGCCACCGCTCGGGCGCGCTCGTCGGCGGCTTCGTTCAGGTCGTGGCCGGCGTGGCCCTTGACCCACTCGAATGCGTAGCGGCGGCCCTGGAGGGCGCGGTCGAGGCGTTCGAGCAGCTCGCGGTTGAGCACCGGCGCGCCGTCGGCCTTGCGCCAGCCCTTCCGCTTCCAGCCCGGCATCCACTTGGTGACCGCGTTGATGACGTACTGGCTGTCGCAGATGATGTGGAGGTCGTCGTCCAGGTGGGCGGTCGCCTCCAGGAGGTCGATGACGGCCATGAGCTCGCCCTGGTTGTTGGTGCCGTGCGGCCAGCCGCCGGCGGACCAGTGCGCGTCGTCCGCATACCAGGCCCAGCCGGCCGGGCCGGGGTTACCGAGGGCGGAGCCGTCCGCCGCCGCGACGATCGCCACGTCAGCTGGGGAACTGGCCGCGCTTGACCTGCGGCTTCGGCAGGCGCATGACCCGCAGCTGCAGCGCGCGCATGGCGCCGTACCAGCGCAGGCCGCGCTCGATCTTCGACTTGCCGAACTTGTCGCCGATGCGCCGCTGGATCAGGAAGCCCAGCACGATGCAGTCGATGACGGCGATGAGGAAGAAGCCCCACAGCGCGAACAGGCCGTACACCTGCATCGCGGGCCAGGGCAGGAAGGTGAGGACGATGACGATGAGCATCACCGGGATAAGGAACTCGCCGATCGAGAAGCGGGCGTCCACGTAGTCGCGCACGTACCGGCGCTGGGGTCCGCGGTCTCGCGCGGTCAGGTAGCGGTCATCGCCGGCGGCCATGCCGATGCGGGCCTTCTCGCGCGCCTCCGACTGCTTCTGCCGGGCGACGCGGGCCGCCTCCTTGCGGTCGGTCGGGACCAGCGGTCGCTTGCGTGCGGCCTCCTGCTGGCGGCGGCTCGGCGTCGGGGCGCCCTTGCCCTGCCGCAGCCGTTCTGCCGTCTCTTCGGGGGTCTCCGGCGCGGGCGTGTCCGCCTCGCTCGCCGCGTTCTGTCGTTTCGCCAACTTCGAGCCTTCGGTTGTGGGGTCCGTTTAAGATTACCCGCATGACAGACAGCCAGCAGACCCCAGTTCCGTCCGCCACCGGTTCCGCCGCCCAGAACGCGCCGGAGGGCGCTGCGGGGGAGGGCGCGACGGGAGGCGGCACGACGGGAGGCGGCGCCGAGGACCGCGTCCGCACCGCGGTCCAGGCGGGACTGCCGTCGGCGATCGCCGATCTCTCGCAGCTCGTCCGCATCCCGTCGGTGTCGTGGTCCGCGTTCGACCCGGAGAACGTGCGCCGGAGCGCCGACGCGGTGGCCGGGCTCCTCACCGACACCGGCATGTTCGATCGGGTCGAGGTCAAGCAGGCGCCGATCGGGGAGGGCGAGACGCTCGGACAGCCGGCCGTGCTCGCGACGCGGGCCGCCCGCAACGGCCGTCCGACCGTCCTGCTCTACGCGCACCACGACGTGCAGCCGCAGGGCGACGAGGCGAACTGGGACACCTCCCCGTTCGAGCCGACCGTGCGCGGCGACCGCCTCTACGGGCGCGGCGCTGCGGACGACAAGGCGGGAGTGATGACCCACGTCGCGACGGTCCGCACCCTGCGCGAGGTGTTCGGGGACGACCTCGAGGTCGGCCTCGCCGTCTTCATCGAAGGGGAGGAGGAGTTCGGCTCGCGGTCGTTCGCGAACTTCCTGGAGCAGAACAAGGAGGCCCTCGCCGCCGACGTCATCGTCGTGGCCGACTCCGACAACGTCGACGTCGACACGCCCGCGCTCACGGTCTCGCTGCGCGGCAACGTCACCTTCCGGTTGACCGTCTCCACCCTCGAGCACGCCTCGCACTCGGGAATGTACGGAGGCGCCGCGCCGGATGCCATGCTCGCCCTGTTCAAGGTCGTCGCCACCCTGCACGACGCGGACGGCGCCGTCGCGGTCGACGGCCTCTCCTCGTACACCGATGCGCCCGAGCCGCCGGCGTTCTCCGAGGAGCAGCTGGCGGAGGACGCCGCCTTCCTCCCCGGCGTGACGAGCGTCGGACGGGGACCCATCCTGTCCCGGATGTGGTCCCAGCCGACCATCACGGTCACGGGCATCGACGCGCCCAGCGTCGCCAACGCATCCAACACGCTGCTGCCCAGCGTCGCGGTGCGGATCAGCTCCCGCGTCGCGCCCGGACAGCCGGCCCGCGAGGCCTACGCGGCGCTCGAGAAGCACCTCCGGGAGCACGCTCCGTTCGGGGCGCACATCGCGATCGACGACGTCGACCTCGGTGACCCGTTCCTCGTCGACACCGCCGGCTGGGCTGCGACCGAGGCGAAGCGCGCGATGACGGACGCCTGGGGCGCCGAGGCGGTCGAGACCGGTATCGGCGGGTCCATCCCGTTCATCGCGGACCTGGTGCGCGAGTTCCCGGACGCGCAGATCCTGGTGACCGGCGTGGAGGACCCGGACACGCGTGCGCACAGCCCGAACGAGTCGCTCCACCTGGGCGTTTTCAAGCGGGCGATCCTCACCGAGGCGCTGCTGCTGGCGCGGCTCAACGAGCGCACCGCATCCTGAGCAGTTCGCCCGCTCTCCCGAATTCGCAGGAGAGCGACGTAGAATCGACGCAGATTTCGTTCCGAAGCCTGAACCATCCCTTGTGAGGAGTCCTATGACCGACACAACGCTGACCGCGACCAAGGCCCACGGAGTCGGCCTCACCGACACCGCGGCATTCAAGGTCAAGAGCCTGCTCGAGCAGGAGGGCCGCGACGACCTGCGTCTGCGCGTCGCCGTCCAGCCCGGTGGATGCTCGGGTCTGATCTACCAGCTGTACTTCGACGAGCGGATGCTCGACGGAGACGCGACCGTCGATTTCGACGGGGTGGAGGTCATCGTCGACAAGATGAGCGTGCCGTATCTCGACGGCGCGACCATCGACTTCGAGGACACGATCCAGAAGCAGGGCTTCACGATCGACAACCCGAACGCGACCGGTTCGTGCGCCTGTGGAGACTCGTTCCACTAGGTCGCATAGCACACGAGAACACACTGGGCCGCCCTCCACAGGGCGGCCCTTTTGTTCTGATCCGGGTGTCGGTCGGAGTAGGGTAGAGACAGCCACATACAGTTTCATGTGAACTGTCCAGTAGTCACTCGAAAGGTCACCGGTGCGTCACAATCGCCGTCTCCGATGGGCTGCCATCCCGATCGCTGCGACGCTCGTCGTGGCCCTCGCGGGCTGCACGCAGGCTCAGCTGCACGGATTCCTCCCGGGCTTCGTCGCAGGCGAGCCGCCCGTCACGAATCACACCGACCGCATCAGCGGCCTCTGGGTGACCAGCTGGATCGTCCTGCTCATCGTGGGCATCGTCGTCTGGGGCCTCACCCTCTGGGCCGTGATCGTCTACCGCCGCCGGAAGGGCCAGACCGGCCTCCCGGTGCAGCTGCGCTACAACATGCCGATCGAGATCTTCTACACGGTCGTGCCCCTGATCCTCGTCCTGGGTTTCTTCGCCTTCACCGCTCGCGACCAGAACGCCATCGAGAAGCCGTATGCGAACCCCGACCTCAAGATCCAGGTCTACGCGAAGCAGTGGGCGTGGGACTTCAACTACGTCACCGACAACGTCTACGACCCGGGCATCCAGGTCCAGCCGGATGACAACAGCGCCACCCCCGGCTCGGTCCAGGAGGGCGAGGTCCCGGTCCTCTACCTGCCCGAGAACAAGAAGATCACGATCCAGCTCGACTCGCGCGACGTGATCCACTCCTTCTGGGTCCCCGCGATGCTGTACAAGAAGGACGTCATCCCGGGCAAGACGAACTACATGTACTTCGAGACGACGAACCGCACCGGCACCTTCGTCGGAAAGTGTGCCGAGCTCTGCGGCGAGTACCACTCGGCGATGCTCTTCAACGTGAAGATCGTGTCGCAGTCCGAGTACGACGCCCACATCCAGAAGCTCCGTGACCAGGGCTACGAGGGTCAGCTGGGCTCCGAGTACGACCGCAACCAGAACCTGCCAGGAACGGGCGCCCCCTCGGGCGGCCAGGGCAACGAGTAGGACGCAAGATGACGACGACTGCACCGGCGCCCGGCGCCACCGCCGCTCCTCCGAGGCCGACCTCGACGATCCTCACTCCCAACGGTGCGGCTCGTAAGGGCAACATCCTCGTGAACTACATCACGTCGACCGACCACAAGACGATCGGGTACATGTACCTGATCTCCTCGTTCATCTACTTCCTCGTCGGCGGCGTGATGGCCCTCATCATCCGCGCCCAGCTGTTCGAGCCGGGCCTGAACGTGGTCGCCACCAAAGAGCAGTACAACCAGCTCTTCACGATGCACGGCACGATCATGCTGCTCATGTTCGCGACGCCGCTGTTCGCGGGCTTCGCCAACGTGCTCATGCCGCTGCAGATCGGTGCGCCCGACGTCGCGTTCCCGCGTCTGAACGCTCTGGCCTACTGGTTCTACTCCTTCGGCTCGCTGATCGCGGTCGCCGGCTTCCTCACCCCGCAGGGTGCGGCGTCCTTCGGCTGGTTCGCATACGCGCCACTCTCGAGCACGACCTTCTCGCCAGGCATCGGCGGCAATCTCTGGGTGCTCGGCCTCGGCCTCTCCGGCTTCGGCACGATCCTCGGTGCCGTGAACTTCATCACCACGATCATCACGATGCGCGCACCGGGCATGACCATGTTCCGGATGCCGATCTTCACCTGGAACACCCTGGTGACGTCCATCCTCGTGCTGATGGCCTTCCCGGTGCTGGCGGCGGCGCTGTTCGCCCTCGCGGCCGACCGCGTGTTCGACGCGCACATCTACGACGCGGCGAACGGCGGAGCTCTGCTCTGGCAGCACCTGTTCTGGTTCTTCGGGCATCCGGAGGTCTACATCATCGCGCTGCCGTTCTTCGGCATCGTGTCCGAGATCTTCCCGGTGTTCAGCCGGAAGCCGATCTTCGGGTACAAGACCCTGGTGTACGCGACCATCTCCATCGCCGCGCTGTCGGTGACGGTGTGGGCGCACCACATGTACGTCACCGGATCGGTGCTGCTGCCCTGGTTCTCCCTGATGACGATGCTCATCGCGGTCCCGACCGGCGTGAAGATCTTCAACTGGGTCGGCACCATGTGGCGCGGTTCGCTCACCTTCGAGTCGCCGATGCTCTGGTCGATCGGGTTCCTGATCACGTTCACCTTCGGTGGTCTGACGGGCGTCATCCTGGCTTCGCCGCCGCTCGACTTCCACGTGTCCGACACGTACTTCGTGGTCGCCCACTTCCACTACGTGGTCTTCGGAACCGTCGTCTTCGCGATGTTCGCCGGCTTCTACTTCTGGTGGCCGAAGTGGACGGGCAAGATGCTCAACGACCGGCTGGGCAAGTGGCACTTCTGGCTGCTGTTCATCGGCTTCCACACGACGTTCCTCATCCAGCACTGGCTGGGCGTCGTCGGCATGCCGCGACGGTACGCGACCTACCTGCCGTCGGACGGCTTCACCTGGATGAACCAGGTGTCGTCGATCGGTGCGGGCATCCTCGCGATCTCGATGATCCCGTTCTTCGTGAACGTCTACCTGACCGCGCGAAACGCGCCGAAGGTCACCGTGAACGACCCGTGGGGCTACGGACGTTCGCTCGAGTGGGCGACGAGCTGCCCGCCGCCGCGCCACAACTTCACGTCGATCCCGCGCATCCGTTCGGAGTCGCCGGCGTTCGACCTGAACCACCCCGAGGCGGGCATCCCGATCGGTGTGGGCCCGGCGAAGGACGCCCCCGACGCTCCCGTGCACGACGTCGCGAACGACGAGGTGAAGTAACCATGCGCGCTAATGCCAATCTGTTCTGGATCCTGTCGGCCTTCTTCCTGCTGTCATCGATCGCCTACACGCTCTGGAACCTGATCGATCAGGCCCACCGCAACGTGGAGTGGGTCGGCACCGTCGGCATGCTCCTCGCCGCGATTCTGTCCGCGTTCATCGCCTTCTATGTCGGCCGCTCGCACGCGGCCCAGGGCGGCGAACTCCCGGAGGACCGCCTCGACGCGAACATCGACGACGGCGACCCGGAGCTCGGGCACTTCAGCCCGTGGAGCTGGTGGCCCGTGGCCCTCGCCTTCGGCGCGGGCCTGGTCATCCTCGGCCTCGCCGTCGGTTTCTGGATCTGCTACATCGGTGTCGCCTTCAGCCTCATCTGCATCGTGGGCTGGGTCTACGAGTACTACCGCGGCTACTTCGCCCGCTGACCTATACCGCGCGCACAAGAGGGCCGTCTCCTTCGGGAGGCGGCCCTCTTTGCGTGTGGGGCGGGGTGTGCGACCGTGGGCTCGCCGGCACCCGACCGCACCTAGTTGACGCAACACGCCGCCCGCCGCCGCGTCGGATGGCGTGTTGTGTCAACTCGATGACGAACGCGACCGCGCCGGGCAGACCGCGAGCACCTGGTTGACGAGACACGCCGTCCGCATCCGTCTCGCGGCGGCGTGTTGCGTCAAGTGGGCGAAGCGTGCGACCGCGCGAGGTGGACCGGCCGCGCCTGGCCGACCGGCCGCATCTGGTTGACGAGACACGCCGCCGGCCGCCGTCGCGGGACGGCGTGTTGCGTCAACTCGATGACGCATGCGACCGCGGGTGGCCGACCGGCCGCACCTGGTTGACGGGACACGCCGCCGGCCGGCGTCGCGCGATGGCGTGTTGCGTCTAGTAGGAGGCTCTGGTTCTCGGGGTCAGCGGCGGGCTAAGCGGAGGACGTCGACGGAGACCCGCGTGACGTCCGCGGACGTGGACGCGGGCGTGCCGCCGGAGGCGGCGTGCCGGGCCGACGGTCCCATGCCCGCCAGGGCGTCGCGGAGGGCGTCGGTGAGCGGCAAGTCGTAGGCGACGGTTTCGCGCGCCTGCAGCGCGTACAGGGGCTCAGAGGCGGTGATGACGTCCTCTGCCTTGTCGGCGGGGATGTCGAGCATCGTCCCGCCCGCGCGGAGAGAGCCGAGGTGGTCCGCCCGGGGGACCACCACGACGAGAGTTCCACCCGGCCGCAGCACCCGGTGGAACTCGGGCAGGTTCCGTGGCGCGAAGACATCCAGGATGGCGTCGGCGGTCCCCGATCGCACCGGGAGGGGCCGCCACGTGTCGGCCACCAGCCCGTCGATACGGTCGGAGGAGCGCACCGCGCGGGCGACGGCCTGCGGCGACAGGTCCATCGCCAGTCCGCGCGCGTCCGGCGCAGCCGCCAGGGCCGCGCGGAGGTAGTGTCCCGTGCCGGCACCGGCGTCGAGGATCCGTTCCGGCAGGACCGTCGCGGCCGCCGATGCCACGGCGTCCGCGATGGGGGAGTAGGCGCCGCCTTCGAGCACCGCGTCGCGCGCATCCAGCATGTCGGCGGTGTCGCCGAGGTGCTTGGTTCCACCGCCGAGCAGGGAGACGTAGCCGCGCTTGTTGACGTCGTGGCGGTGACCGTTCGCGCAGCCCAGGGTCAGCGGTCCGGCAGGCTCCAGGTCCGCCGCGCACACCGGACAGCGCAGCCACGAGGAGAGACGACTCAGGTCAGCAGACATCGAGGGGACCCTCCCGGCAGAAGCGGACGGCAGAACGGACGGCGGAGACGGACGGCGGAAACGCGGAAGCGCCGGCGCGAATGAACGCACCGGCGCTTCTGTCGACGGGGGACCGTCAGTGGAGTTCGTGGCCCGACTCGAGCTCACCCCGCGACGGCGGCAGGATGCGGTCCTCGAAGAACCAGCGGGAGAGACCCGCGCGCACGCGGTTCGCGGCGGTGATCTTGCCTCGACGGTTCGGACGGAGCATCAGCGGCTCGTACGACTCGAACGAGACGAGACGCCAGCGCTCGTAGTCGCTCAACTGCTCGTGCACCTCGATGAACTCGCCACCGGGGAGCTTCACGATGCGGCCCGACTCGTAGCCGTGGAGGGCGATCGAGCGGTCCTTCTTCTGCAGCGCCAGGCAGACGCGCTTGGTCACGACGTACGCGATCAGCGGGCCGATGAAGAGCAGAGCCTGGAGCGCGTGGATCACGCCCTCCATCGTCAGCTTGAAGTGCGTGGCGATGATGTCCGAGCTCGCCGCCGCCCAGAACACCGCGTAGAACGTGACGCCCGCGGCACCGATCGCGGTGCGGGAGGCCGCGTTGCGCGGACGGTCCAGGATGTGGTGCTCGCGCTTGTCGCCCGTGACCCATCCCTCGAGGAACGGGTAGATCATGACGGTCACGATGAACAGGCCGAGGATCGCCACCGGGACGATGATGTTGAACGACCAGGTGCGGTCGAGCCACACGAACTCCCAGCCCGGCGGGACGAGACGCAGCGCGCCGTCCGCGAAGCCGATGTACCAGTCCGGCTGCGTACCCGCGGACACCGGGGAGGGGTCGTACGGGCCGTAGTTCCAGATCGGGTTGATCGTGAAGAACGACGCCATCAGCACCACGACACCGAACACGATGAAGAAGAAGCCGCCGGCCTTGGCCGCGTACACCGGGAGAACCGGGTAGCCGACCACGTTGCCCTGCGTTCGTCCGGGCGCCGCGTACTGGGTGTGCTTGTGGATGACCACGAACATCAGGTGCAGTGCGATGAACGCCACCACGACCGCGGGGAGCAGCAGGATGTGCAGCGTGTACAGACGCCCCACGATCGCCGTCCCCGGGAACTCGCCGCCGAAGAGAAGGAACGAGATCCAGGTGCCGACGACCGGCAGGCCCTTGATGAGGCCGTCGATGATGCGGAGGCCGTTGCCCGAGAGCAGGTCGTCGGGGAGCGAGTAGCCGGTGAAGCCCTCACCCATCGCGAGGATGAACAGCACGAAGCCGATGACCCAGTTCAGCTCACGCGGCTTGCGGAAGGCGCCCGTGAAGAAGATGCGGAGCATGTGCAGACCGATGGAGGCCACGAACAGCAGGGCCGCCCAGTGGTGGATCTGCCGGACGAGCAGCCCGCCGCGCACCTCGAACGAGATGTTGAGCGTGCTCTGCATCGCGGAGGACATCGAGATGCCCTTGAGGGGCACGTACGAGCCGTTGTAGACGACTTCCGCCATGGAGGCCTGGAAGAAGAACGTCAGGAAGGTGCCCGACAGCAGGATCACGATGAAGCTGTAGAGCGCGACCTCACCGAGCAGGAACGACCAGTGGTCGGGGAAGATCTTGCGACCGAACTCCTTGACGGCGCCCGAGATGCTGGTGCGGTCCTCGAGGTAGTTCGCGGCTGCCGCCGTGAACCCGCCCGTCGAGGACGTCGTCTGTGCCGCAGGCCGTGCGGCGGTCGTGGTGCTCAATGGCGCTCCCAGAAGCTTGGGCCGACGGGCTCGTGGAAGTCGCTCCGGGCGACCAGGTAGCCATCGGCGTCAACGGTGATCGGCAGCTGCGGCAGAGGCCGCTTGGCCGGTCCGAAGATGACCTGCGCTTCGTGCGTGATGTCGAACTGCGACTGGTGGCACGGGCAGAGCAGGTGGTGGGTCTGCTGCTCGTAGAGCGCCACAGGGCACCCGACGTGCGTGCAGATCTTGGAGTAGGCGACGATGCCGTCGTAGTTCCAGGACTCGCGGCCCTTGGACACGTGCAGGTCCTCGGGCTTCAGACGCATGAGCAGTACTGCGGCCTTGGCCTTCTGCTCCAGCATGTTCTCGGCCTCGTTGAGGCCTTCGGGGATGACGTGGAACGCGCTGCCGAGGGTCACATCGGACGCCTTGATCGGGGTTCCGGTTGGGTCGCGGGTGAGGCGGACGCCCTTGGCCCACATGGTGTTCGCGAGCAGCTCCACCGGGTCTTCGTTCATCGGCGCGAGCCCGCGGAACAGCATCACGGCGGGAAGCGGGAAGGCGATCAGTGCACCGATCAGGCTGTTGCGAACCAGGATGCGGCGGCTGAAGCCGGACTCCTCGTCGGCCTGGCGGAAGATCTCAGCCGCACGCTCGGTCGTCGCCTCGCTGCCCCGGACGGGGTGGCGGAGGTCGACGCCCTCCTTCTCGTGCATGAGCGCCTTGCCCCAGTGGACGGCGCCGATTCCAATCGCGAGGAGGGCGAGAGCACCGCCGATGCCGATGAACAGGTTGTTCAAGCGGACCGATCCGGGGTCGCTGTCGACGATCGGGAAGGCGAGGTAGGCGGCGACCGCCCACACCGAGCCCGCGATCGACAGGTAGAACAGCGTGTAGACCGTGCGCTCGGCCCGGCGCTCCTTGCGCGGGTCGAGGTCGGTGACGCGCGGACGGTGCGGCGGGAAGCCGGGGTTCTCGACGGCGTCGCGGATGATCAGCGCCGTTCCGGGGTCGCCGGTCCGGTGCGCCTCAGACGAACTGGCGGGCGTAAGCTCGCGACCGCCGTTCTCGTCCTGTGCCATTGCTCTCCTTCTTACGACTAACTCTGTGTGCCTGTGTGCCGGCTAGTTCGACTTGGCCGTGATCCACACGGTGAGGGCGACGATCGCGCCGAGACCGAAGATCCAGAGGAACAGGCCCTCGGCCACCGGGCCCAGCGAACCGAGCTCCAGTCCGCCCGGGGACGGGTTGTTCTGGATGTACTTCAGGTAGGTGATGATGTCGGCCTTGCCCTGGGGCGTGATGTTCAGGTCGTTGAACACCGGCATGTTCTGCGGGCCGGTGACCATGGCCTCGTAGATGTGCTGGGCGCTGACACCGGTCAGCGGCGGGGCGTACTTGCCCTCCGTCAGCGCACCACCGGCACCGGCGACGTTGTGGCACATCGCGCAGTTGATGCGGAACAGCTCGGCGCCATGGGCGGCGTCGCCCTTGCCGTCGAGGTACTTCTGCTCGGGGATAGAGGGCCCGGGAGCGAGGGAGGCGACGTAGTCGGCCAGCGCCTTCACCTGGTCGTCGGTGAACTGCACCGGCTTCTCCTGCGCCTGCGGACCCTGCATCTGCATGGGCATGCGGCCGGTCCCGACCTGGAAGTCGACGGCGGCTGCGCCGACGCCGATGAGGCTCGGGGCAACGGAACTGCCCTGGGCGTTGAGCCCGTGGCAGGTGGCGCAGTTCGCCTGGAAGAGCTTCTTGCCCTCGTCGACCGTGCTCTGGCTCGCCGCGGCGACCGGCTCGTCGGCCGATGCCGTGGTGGTGGTGAACGCGGCGTAGGCGCCGCCGGTCAGTCCCAGACCGATCGCGAGCAGCGCGACAGTGGCCAGCGGGTGACGTCGGCCGGCCTTGCGGGCGGGCTTCGCCGTGGAGACCTGCTTGCCGGTGCCGGGGTTTTTCGGACGCATGGGGTGAAGAACGCTCCTGTTTCCTATCGGATGATGTAGATGACCGCGAACAGCCCGATCCACACGACGTCGACGAAGTGCCAGTAGTAGGAGACGACGATGGCGCTGGTCGCCTCCTTGTGGCCGAAGGTCTTGACGGCGAACGCGCGGCCGATGACGAGGAGGAAGGCGATGAGGCCGCCCGTCACGTGCAGGGCGTGGAAGCCGGTGGTCAGGTAGAACGCGGAACCGTAGGCGTTGGCGCTGAGCGAGATGCCTTCGGAGACGAGCGTGGCGTACTCGAGCACCTGCCCGGAGACGAAGATCGCGCCCAGGAGGTAGGAGAGGGTGAACCACTCCACCATTCCCCACTTGGCGGGGCTCCAGCCCGTGCGGCGCGGCTGCAGGCGCTCCGCGGCGAACACGCCGAACTGGCACGTGAACGAGCTCGCGACCAGGATGATCGTGTTCGTCAGCGCGTACGGGACGTTGAGGTGCTGCGTCTCTGCGGCCCACAGGTCCGGTGAAGTCGACTTGAGGGTGAAGTAGATCGCGAAGAGTCCCGCGAAGAACATCACCTCGGAGCCGAGCCAGACGATCGTGCCGACGGCAACGACGTTGGGCCGGTTGATCGCCGGGGCACTCGTGGCAGGAGAAATGGAGGTGCTCGTCACGTAACCCATTATGGCTGAAAAGAACCCTTGGTTTTCCCACCTGTGGGGCTTGAATCGCCCCGATTTCCGGTTAGGACAGCCTCAGACGGTGCCGATGGCCCGGTATCGCCGTGGCGTGTCGCCCGCCGATAGGATCACAACATGACCCACACGCAGTCCTGGTCGTCCGTGCTGACGTCTCTCCTGGCAGGGGAGCACCTGAGCGTGGCGGACGCGGCGTGGGCCATGGACCAGGTGATGACGGGCGAGGCGACCGACGCGCAACTGGCCGCCTTCCTCATCGCACTGCGCGCCAAGGGCGAGACGGTGGACGAGATCGTCGGCTTCCGCGACGCCATCCTCGACCACGCCGTGCCCCTCGAGGTGGATCCGATGGCGCTCGACATCGTCGGCACGGGAGGCGACCGGTTCGGCACGGTGAACGTGTCGACGACGGCGTCGATCGTGGCGGCCGCCGCCGGCGTGCCGGTCATCAAGCACGGCAACCGGGCGGCCAGCTCGTCCTCCGGCTCGTCGGACGTTCTCGCGGCACTCGGCATCGACCTCACGCTCTCCGCGGACCGCGTCGCCGAAGTACTGCGAAAGGTGGGCATCACCTTCGCCTTCGCGAGCGCGTTCCACCCCGGATTCGCGCATGCCGGTCCGGTGCGTGCGCAGCTGGGCGTCCCCACGGTCTTCAACTACCTCGGACCGCTGTGCAACCCGGCCCGGCCCGAGGCGTCCGCGGTCGGCGTCGCGACGCTCGACCGCATCCCGCTCATCGTCGGCGTGTTCCAGACCCGCGGCGCGACCGCGCTGGTCTTCCGCGGCGACGACGGGCTCGACGAGCTGTCGACCACGGGTCACAGCCACGTCTGGGAGGTCTCGCGAGGCCTCGTCACCGAGCACGACATCGATCCGCGCGATCTGGGCATCCCGCGCGCGCGGATCGACGACCTGCTCGGGAAGGACGCCGCGTACAACGCGGCTGTCGTGCGTGCCGTGCTGGCGGGCGAAGAGGGCCCCGTGCGCGACATCGTCCTGCTCAACGCGGCGGCCGGACTCGTGTCGTACGAGCTCGCGTCCGACCCGTCGAGGGTCCAGGAGTCCATCCTGGATCGGTTCCGTTCGCAAATGGCGGTCGCAGCACAGGCGATCGACTCCGGGGCTGCGGCCGCGAAGCTCGACGACTGGGTGGCTGCAACGCACTGACAGCAGTGGAAGGAAGGGTTTCGATGAAGAAACTGATCAACGACGTACCCGACGTCGTGACCGAGTCCCTCGCGGGTTTCGGCCGGGCTCACGCCGACATCGTGCGGGTGTCGCAGGATCCGAAGTTCGTCTCCCGGGCCGACGGCCCGGTCCAGGGCAAGGTCGGCCTGGTCAGCGGCGGTGGCAGCGGCCATGAGCCGCTCCACGCCGGCTTCGTCGGGAAGGGCATGCTCGACGCCGCGGTGCCGGGCGAGGTCTTCACCTCTCCGACGCCGATGCCGATCGTCGAGGCCACCAAGGCCGCGGACGGCGGGGCGGGCGTGCTGCACATCGTCAAGAACTACACGGGCGACGTGCTGAACTTCGAGACCGCGGCCGACCTGGTCGGCGCCGAGGGCATCACCGTCCGCTCGGTCGTGATCAACGACGACGTCGCGGTGCAGGACTCGCTCTACACGGCCGGGCGTCGTGGCGTCGCGGGCACGGTGCTGGTCGAGAAGATCGCGGGGGCCTCGGCCGATCGCGGCGACGACCTCGACACGGTGACCGCCGTCGCGGAGCGCGTGAACGCGAACGTCCGCTCGATCGGCCTCGCGCTGACCGACGGCACCGTGCCGCACGCCGGCGAGCCGGGCTTCGTGCTGCCCGAGGACGAGATCGAGTTCGGTGTGGGCATCCACGGCGAACCGGGTCGCGAGCGCATCAAGCTGGAGCCGGCGGACCGCCTGGTCGACCGGATGATGGATGCGATCCTCACCGACCTGTCGTTCGAGGGCTCCCCGGTGCTGCTGTTCGTGAACGGGATGGGCGGCACTCCGCTGTCCGAGCTCTACATCCTGTTCCGCCGCGCGGCCGAGATCCTCGACGAGCGCGGCATCACGCTGAGCCGGTCGCTGGTGGGCAACTACGTCACCTCCCTGGAGATGCAGGGCGCATCCATCACCCTGCTGAAGCTGGACGACGAGTTCACCGAGCTCTGGGACGCGCCGGTCCACACGGCCGCGCTCCGCTGGGGCCTCTGACAACCGGACCGACAACGAGAAGGAGGCGTCGATGACGCTGGACACGAACTGGGTGAAGTCGTGGATCTCCGCGGCCGCCGCATCCATCGGCGAGCACAAGCAGGAGCTGAACACGCTCGACCGGGAGATCGGCGACGGCGACCACGGCGAGAACATGGACCGCGGGATGCGCGCCTCCGTCGAGGCGCTGGACAAGCTCCCCGACGACGCGACGCCGAACGCGGCGTTCCGCTCGGTGGCCATGACGCTGATCTCGACGGTCGGCGGCGCCTCCGGCCCCCTCTACGGCACGGCGTTCCTGAAGGCGGCGGACCCCGTCGGTGACGGCGGCTCGATCGACGAGGCGGCGATCGTGGCGGCCCTCGCGGCCGCTCGCGACGGGATCGTGTCCCGCGGAAAGGCGGAGGTCGGCGACAAGACGATGATCGACGCCTGGACGCCGGCGGTCGACGCCGCCGCCGCGGCGCAGGAGTCCGGGGCCTCGGCCGCGGACATCCTGGCCGCTGCGGCGGACGCGGCCGAGAAGGGCGCCGTGGCCACCGAGCCGCTCGTCGCCCGGAAGGGGCGCGCGAGCTACCTGGGCGAGCGCTCCGCCGGGCACCGCGATCCGGGCGCCCAGTCGACCGCGCTGCTGCTGCGTGCGGCAGCGGGAGCAGCCGGATGACCGCGACGGTCGGCATCGTCTTCGTCTCCCACAGCTCGCAGATCGCCGCGGGGATGGTGCAGCTCGCCGGTCAGATGGCCGGCTCCGTGCGGCTCGTCGCCGCGGGCGGTACGGACGACGACGGGATCGGCACCAGTTTCACCAAGGTGATGTCGGGCGTTTCGGAGGCGGACGCCGGTGACGGGGTCGTCGTGATCAGCGACCTCGGATCGGCGCTGCTGACCGCGGAGACCGTGTTGGACATGCTGGACGAGGAGCAGCGCTCCCGCGTCCGGGTGGTCGACGTGCCGTTCGTGGAGGGCGGGGTCGCTGCTGCGGTCGCGGCCGAGTCGGGCGGCGGACTCGACGAGGTCGTCGCTGCAGCCGAGGGCGCCGTGGATGCGTGGGCCGGGAAGGCCCCGGAGGACGCGGCCCCCGCTGCGGCTCCCGCCGAGTCCGCCGGTCCGTACGAACGCGAGGTGCTCGTCCGGAACCCGGAGGGCCTGCACGCGCGTCCGGCGGCGGAGTTCGTCAAGCTCGCGAACACGTTCCCCGTGAAGGTGACCGTCAACGGCAAGGACGCGAAGAGCCTGCTCGGGATCATGTCCCTGGGCCTCACCGCGGGTTCGACGGCCCGAATCGCCTCCGAGGACGCCGACGGCCGAGCCGCTGTGGACGCCCTCGCCGACCTGGTCGACACCGGCTTCGGCGAGATCTGACCGTCGAGTGGTGACTCGTTGTCGCAATCCGGATCGGATTGCGGCAACGAGTCACCACTCGACGCGGTCAGCCGCGGACGGGCGGCTCCAGCGGGAGCATCATCTCGCGCTCCTCGGCGGTGCGGTCGAGCGGGTACGGCTGCGTGTGCCCGGTGAAGACGAACCCGCGTCGCAGGTAGGAACGGATGGCGGCCTCGTTGTCCTCGTGCACATCGAGCAGGAGGCGCCGGCCGCGGCCGCGCGCCCACTCGATCACCGCATCCAGCAGGGCGTCGGTCATGCCGCGACGGCGTCCGCGCCACCGCGGCGACACGTAGACGCCCACCAGGTAGGGGTCGTGCGTGGACTGCGGCTGGTAGCCGCCCATACTGCCCAGCCAGCGGCCGTCCTCGGCGACGGCGGCGAACAGCCGGCTGGTCGGTGAGGCGTTCGCCGCTCGGCGCTTCCAATGCTCGTCGGGATGCGCGCGCGCCTGGTCGAGCGTCTCCAGGAACGCCATCGGCGTGTCCTCGAGCATCTCGAACCGGAGCGCGCGGTACTGCTGCCAGTCGTCCTCGGTGCTGGCGCGGACCACCCAGCCGGTCATCGGCTCAGTCCCGGGCGGACAGCAGGGTCTCGGCCTCGGCGAGCAGGATCGCCGTGCAGAGACCGTCGAGAGCGGTGGTCAGCTCGCCGAGCGGCGGGAAGGACGGCGCGATGCGGATGTTCGCGTCGCGCGGGTCGTCGCCGTACGGGAAGGTCGCGCCGGCCGGGGTCACGGCGATGCCCGCCTCCTTGGCCAGCTGCACCGCACGCTTCGCCGAGCCGTCGAGGACGTCGAGGCTGACGAAGTACCCGCCCGCCGGCGCGGTCCACGAGCCGCCGCCCCAGGGGGCCAGACGGTCGCGGAAGGCGGCGTCGACGGCCGCGAACTTGGGCGCGAGGATGGCGCGGTGCTTCTCCATGTGCGCGGCCAGGCCCGCCTGGTCCTTGAGCAGTTCGGCGTGGCGCAGCTGGTTGAGCTTGTCCGGGCCGATGCTCTGCGCGGAGAGGTTGTGCAGCATCCACTCGACGTTCGCGGGGGAGGCCCCGAAGAACGACACGCCCGCGCCCGGGTAGGTGACCTTGGAGGTGGAGGCGAACACGAGCGGACGGTCGGGGTTGCCCGCCTCGGCAGCGAGGGCGAGCACGTCGATCGGCTCGGGGCGCGCGTCGGTGAGGTGGTGGACCGCGTACGCGTTGTCCCAGATGAGCCGGAAGTCGGGGGCCGCCGGCAGCGAGACGAGGGCGCGCACGACCTCCTCCGTGTACACGGCGCCGGTCGGGTTCGAGTAGACCGGGACGCAGAACATCCCGCGGATGCTGTCGTCCGTCTCGAGCAGCGACGCGACCGCTGCGATGTCCGGCCCGTTGTCGTCGGAGGGCACCGGGATGAGACGGATACCGAAGCGCTCGGCGATGGTGAAGTGCCGGTCGTAGCCTGGCACCGGCGCCAGGAAGCTGATCGGGCGGCCGCTCCAGGGGAGTTCGCCGCCGGGCACGCCGTGCAGCAGCGCGAAGGCGATGGTGTCGTGCATCAGCGTGAGACTCGAGTTGCCGAGCGCGAGGAGCTGCTCGACGGGGACGCGCAGTGCGTCGGAGAAGATCGCGCGCAGCTCGGGCAGGCCGGTCGGTCCGCCGTAGTTCCGCAGGTCGGTGCCCGCCGCGTCGCGGTACCGGCCGTCGGGCAGGTGGAGGAGGTCGTCGGAGAGGTCGAGCTGCTCGGCGGACGGCTTGCCACGCGTCAGGTCGAGTTTCAGGCCTGCGGCCTTCAGCTCGTCGTAGTCCCGCGCGAAGGCGGCGTGTGCATCGCGCAGCGACGCGGTGTCGAGGTCGGCCAGGGCGGAGGGCGAGATCGGTGCGGAGGTCACGTGATCGATCGTAGCGGCCGAGCCTCAGGGGCCGCTCGGCCGACGTGTGCCAACATCCGGAGTGTGACCGACGAACTGAAGCATCACCGTGGACTCACCCGTCTCAAGATGACGGTCGCCATCGGAGCCGGCGTGGTCGTCGGTGTGGTCGTCGGCCTGGTCGGTGCCTGGCACTACGCCATCATCGCCGGCTGGGCTGCGGCCTGCCTGGTGTACGTGACCTGGGTGTGGGTGAGCGTGTGGCGGCTGGACGGCGCGGCCACGAAGGACCACGCGACCCTCGAGGACCCGGGGCGCCGTACCGCCGACCTGGTGCTGATCCTCGCGGCGGCGGCGAGCGTGGTCGCGGTGGTCTACATCCTCGTCGATGCGAAAGCTCTCAAGGGCGGTGCACAGCTCGGCGTCGCCCTGCTCGCGATCGTCTCGGTGGCTCTGTCGTGGACGCTCGTCCATACCCTCTACGCGCTGCGCTACGCCCGGATGTACTACCGCTCGGGCGGCGGGATCGACTTCAACCAGAAGGAGGACCCGCAGTACAGCGACTTCGCCTATCTGTCCTTCACCCTCGGGATGACCTTCCAGGTGTCGGACACGGATATCTCGAGTACGTACATCCGCCGGTCGATCCTGCACCACGTGCTGCTGTCGTACCTGTTCGGGACCGTCATCGTCGCGGCGACCGTCAACCTGGTGGCGGGGCTGGGCTGAGGCGGCGGCGTCAGCGGGTGCAGGTGACGAAGCGGTAGCGCATCCCGTTGCCCGCGGTCTGCCAGTCGCCCGCGTCCGTCGTCCATCCCGCACCCGGGTCGGGCGCTTGCGTGTCGCCGGTGACCTCGAGGTCAATCTCGGTGATCTCCAGCCGGTCGGCGATCGGGAGGGTCTGGCGGTACAGCTCTGCGCCGCCGATCACCCAGACCGTGGCCGCGCCGTCCGCTGCCGCCAGCGCGTCGTCGAGCGTGTGCGCCACCGTCGCGCCGGGCGCATCCCAGGCGGGCTGCCGGGTGACGACGATGTTAGTGCGACCGGGGAGCGGGCGGTACCGCTCGGGCAGCGACTCCCAGGTGCGGCGGCCCATGATCACCGGATCGGAGCCGGTCAGCGTGCGGAAGTGCTTCAGGTCTTCGGTCAGGTGCCAGGGCATGACACCGCCGGCGCCGATCACGCGGTCGTGGGCCTGCGCCCAGATCAGCGCGAGCGTCATACCGCGACGGCCGCGCGGATGGCCGGATGGTGCTGGTAGTCCTCCACGACGAAGTCCTCGAAGCGGTAGTCGAAGATGCTGTCGGGCTTCCGGGCGAAGCGCAGGCGCGGGGCCGGATACGGGTCGCGCGTCAGCTGCTCGGTGACCTGCTCCACGTGGTTGTCGTAGATATGGACGTCACCGCCGGTCCACACGAACTCTCCCGGCTCGAGGCCGACCTGCTGAGCGACCATCAGGGTGAGGAGGGCGTAGCTGGCGATGTTGAACGGAACGCCGAGGAACATGTCCGCGCTGCGCTGGTACAGCTGGCAGGACAGCTTGCCGTCGGCGACGTAGAACTGGAAGAAGGCGTGACAGGGGGCGAGCGCCATGTTCGGGATGTCGGCGACGTTCCACGCCGAGATGATGATGCGGCGCGAATCCGGGTCACTGCGGAGGGTGTCGATCACCTGCTGGATCTGGTCGATGTGCTGCCCGTCGGGGGTCGGCCACGACCGCCACTGCACGCCGTAGACCGGGCCGAGCTCGCCGTCCTCATCCGCCCACTCGTCCCAGATGGTGACGCCGTTCTCGCGCAGCCAGCCGACGTTGCTCTCGCCGCGGAGGAACCACAGCAGCTCGTAGGCGATGGACTTGAAGTGGACGCGCTTGGTCGTGATGAGCGGGAAGCCGTCGGCCAGATCGAACCGGAGCTGGCGCCCGAAGACGCTGCGTGTTCCGGTCCCCGTCCGGTCCGATTTGTGGGTGCCGTCAGCCAAGACGTCGCGCAGCAGGTCCTCGTACGGGGTCGCAATCTCGCTCACACCCCGATGCTACTTCGCGCAGCCCACAAGTGTCCGGATGCCTCTCCTACCGGGTGACCGGCGCGTCGTAGTCTGACGTCATGGAACGGCGAGCGAGCGGAGACCGTCACAGCGACGACGAGCTCGCCAGCGCCCTGGAGGAGGAGGTCGCGCGGATCACGTCGGCCATCCCGATCATCGTTCCGCGGGCGTCGCCCGAGCCCTCGCAAGACGACGACGGCGGGGGTGACGACGAGGTGGGTCCGCCGACGGAGCTCATCAGCTTCGACGACCTGCCCGAGAGACGCGAACCGACCGGACCGGAGCCGACCTTCAGCCCGTGGGTGGCCACGGCGGCCGTCCCCATCCAGCGGGCCCGACCTGCCAGCGAACCGGAACCCCGTGCCGACGGGACCGGACGGTCCGATGCATCGGAGCGGGCGGAGGAACCGCCGCTGAGCCCGCCCACGTTCCTGCCGGTCGCCCGCGCGGAACCGCTGGGACTCGTCCCGCCGGAGCTGGCGCCGCGCGACTCCGAGCCCGTCCCCGTCCTGTCGGACGCGATCGTGGCGGGCGCGGTCGTTGCCGGTCCCGAGACTGGCGAAGTTCCGGTACCCGCAGACAGCGACAACGACGTGCTGGACGACGCCGAGGCGGACGTCGCAGCCGAGCCGCAGGCGAGCGCTGAGACCACCGGGGAGTTCCGCCCGCGGGACAAGAAGGCCGGCCGCGCGGCGCTCTTCGTGCCCGAGACCACAGACCTCGAGCCCACGCCGGTCGAGCAGCGGCTGGGGCACGCATCCCGGATGTTCTGGCTCTGGTTCGCGGGGACGTCGTCGCTGATCAGCGTCGGCGTCGGCGCCACCCTGTTCGTGCTCGGGCTGAGCCTGCGTCAGCTGCTGGTCGCGACGCTGGTCGGGGTAGCGCTGTCGTTCCTCCCGCTCGGCCTCGGCACGCTCGCGGGCAAGTGGAGCGGGCAGCCGACCCTGGTGGTCTCGCGCGCGTCCTTCGGCCTGCGGGGCAACCTCGTGCCGACCGTCCTCGCGCTGATGGTCAAGCTGTTCTGGGGCGCTGTGCTGCTGTGGCTGGCCGGCTCGGCTGCCGGATCGCTGACGACGGCGGAGCACTGGCCGGGCAGCGCGCTCGCCGCGACGGCGGTGGCGCTCGCCGTGACGGCCTTCGTGGCCGTGGCGGTGGCGTATTTCGGATACGCCCTGGTGGCGCGCATCCAGCTGGTGCTGACCATCGCCTCGGCCGCGCTGATCGCGCTCATGGTGGCGGCGACGTGGAATCACGTCGACGTCACACGGGCACTCGCCGTCCCGGACGCCCTGTGGACCCACGTGCTGACCGGCGCGGTGATCGTGTTCAGCTATGTCGGCCTGGCGTGGGCGATGAGCAGCGCGGAGGTCGCGCGCTACCAGCGGCCGCTGTCGTCCGGGGGAGCGGCGATGCTGTGGGCGACCTTCGGCGCGGGCGTGCCTCCGTTCGTGCTGGTGTCCTACGGCGGTCTGCTGGCGGCGTCCGACCCGACTGCCGCTGCGGAGCTGGCCCGCGACCCGGTCGCCGGGCTCGTGCGGCTCGGGCTGCCCGGCTGGTATCCGGTGCCGCTGCTGCTCGCTGTGGGACTCTCCCTCATCTCGGCGCTCGTCCTCACCGTCTACTCGGCCGGCTTCACGCTGGATGCGCTGGGCGTGCGCCTCGGACGTCGGTGGAGCACTCTGGCGGCCGGCGTGGGGATCACCGTCGTCGGGGTGCTGCTCGCGGCGACCGTGACCGACCTCTCGGCGGTGATCCGGGGCGTCCCGACCGCACTGTCGGTGCCGGTCGCCGCCTGGGTGGGCGTCTTCTCGGGCGAGATGATGCTGCGCACCCGGCGATTCCACCAGGCGTCCCTGCTCGCGCGCGGCGGGGAGTACCCCGACTGGCGGTGGACCAATCTCGGTCTGCTGATCGGAGGCACCGTTGTCGGGCTCGGCCTGATCAGCTCGCCGCTGCCGTGGCTCGCCTGGGAGGGGTACCTGTTCCGGCTGGTCGGGATCGACCCGCATGCGGGGATCGGGGCGAGCAACATCGGTGTGCTCGTCGCCCTGGGTGTCGGGCTGATCGGGGCTCTCGTCAGCGGGGCTCCGGCGGTGCGCCGGCAGGAGTTGGCGGCCGGATGAACGGGTACCGCCGGGACCCCATCCCGTAGGCTGAACGACGTGCCGCACACCCTCGCCTCCGTCCGTGACACCATCGAGCAGCTCTGGCCGCTCGCGGGTGCCGAGAGCTGGGATGCGCCGGGTCTGGTGTCGGGGGATCCGGAGGCGACCGTCGATCGCATCCTGCTCGCCGTGGATGCCGTCGCGGCGACCGTCGACGAGGCGGTCGCGCTCGACGCCGACCTGCTCATCGCCCACCACCCGCTGCTGCTGCGCGGAGTGACCAGCGTCGCCGAGGACCGCTACAAGGGCGCCCTGCTGGCGCGGCTGATCCGCGGCGGCGTCGCGCTGTACGCCGCCCACACCACGGCGGACGTCGTCGCCGACGGCACCAGCGACGTGCTCGCCGGCCGGCTCGGGCTGCGCGACACCTCCCCGATCTCGCCCGCCTCCGACGGCACGACCGGCATCGGCCGGGTCGGCGACCTCCCGCAGGCGACGACCCTCGGGCAGCTCGCCCGCGCGCTCGCCGACCTGCTCCCGCCGACCGCGGGCGGCGTGCGCGCCGCGGGCGACTACCACCAGCCGGTCACCCGCGTTGCGCTGTGCGGCGGCGCGGGCGACTCCCTGCTCAGCACCGACGCCGTCCGCGGCGCCGACGTGTACATCACCGCCGACCTCCGTCACCACCCCGCCTCCGAGGCGCGGGAGCAGGCGGCGCTCGGCGGAGGACCCGCCCTGCTCGACGTCTCCCACTGGGCGAGCGAATGGCTCTGGCTCGACACCGCCGCCGACCAGCTGCGCGCCGCCCTTCCCGGAGTCGAGGTCGTGGTCAGCGAACTGCGTACCGACCCGTGGGACTTCGCCATCCTGCAGTGACCGGCGACACCGGCACCACCCGACCCGCAACGTAAGGAAGCACCGCACCGTGAAAGCCAGCCCCGCCGACCAGAACGAGCTGCTCCGCCTCCAGGCCGCCGACACCCGCCTGGCGCAGCTCGGTCACGCCACCAAGAACCTTCCGCAGGCCGCCGAGCTGGCGAAGCTGCAGCCGGAGATCGAGGCGCTGCGCGCCCGCTGGATCGCCGCCACCGGCGAACTCGAGGATGCCCGCACCGAGCTGAAGCGCATCGAGTCGGACGTCCAGATCGTCGACGCCCGCGCCAAGCGCGACACCGAGCGGGTGCAGCACACCTCGTCCGTCAAGGACGTCCAGGCGCTGGAGGCCGAGCTCGCCTCGCTCGCTAAGCGCAAGGACGACCTCGAAGAGATCGAACTGACCGTGATGGAGCGCGTGGAGGGTCTCGAGCAGGCGCTCGCGCGTGTCGAGGCCGAGCGCGCCGAGCTGGACGGCCGCGTGCAGACGCTCGAGGCGCAGCGCGGCGAGGAGGCCGGAAAGCTGGAGGTGCAGCGCTCGGCGCTCGCCGCCGACCGGGCCACGATCGCCGAGGCTCTCCCGGCCGACCTGATCGAGCTGTACGAGCGCCAGCGGGCGCGCTACGGCATCGGCGCCGCCGCGCTGATCCGCGGGGTGTCGATGGGGTCGAACGTGAAGCTGACCGAGTCGGACCTCTCCGACATCCGCCGTGCGGCTCCGGACGACGTGGTGATGTGCCCGGACAGCGGGGCCATCCTCGTCCGCGGCGAAGACTCGGGGCTCTGACACCGGCGGCTGCCGTCACAGCGCGCTGCGCTATCGTGGATCGCGGAATGGGTCGGCAAGACGGTCGCGTCGGTCCGCGTCAGCGGGCCGCCGAGGAACGTCCGGGCTCCGCAGAGCAGGGCGGTGGGTAACACCCACCCGGGGCAACCCGCGAGAAAGTGCAACAGAAAGTAGACCGCCGGGGGCTCACGCCCTCGGTAAGGGTGAAACGGTGGTGTAAGAGACCACCAGCGGCCGGGGTGACCCGGCCGGCTGGGTAAACCTCGCCCGGAGCAAGGTCGGACAGGGGACCATGAGGCTGCTCGTCTCGTCCCCGGGTAGACCGCTGGAGGGCGGCGGTAACGTCGTCCCGAGATAGATGGCCGTCCGCGGTGCTCGCACCGTGACAGAACCCGGCGTATCAGCCGGCCCATTCCCTCCCTTCTTCCTTCGGCGTCGCGGATGCTGCGATCACGCGCTTACTGTGCGGGCTTCTCGGCTCGGTGAATCCAATACAGACGTTAAAGTGTTGCATTCCAGCATTTCAGCGGATACCTTCGTCTCGGATAGTCGGCGCGAAGGGAAGAGACTGGTGGACGAGCTGAGCACTCTTGCGAGCCGTCGGCGTCGACGCATTCCCCGCTGCTGAGACGGACCGGCATTTCTCATGCGGCCACTAACGATGCGCACGCAGCTCGTGGTCTTCTCTGTGCTCTTCAGCACGGCGATGTGGATGTCGAAGGTGGCCCAGCCTCTCCACTTCGAGAACGCCGGTGCTTTGACCGCATTCGGTGTCGGCTATGCGGTGATGGCCTGCGTGGGCGGCCTCTCCTTTGCCTGGGGTGCGGTGGCCGACCGCATAGGCGGGTTGAACGCCGTCAGACTCGGAGTGCTGCTCTACGCTCTGGGGATCGGCGGCCGTGTCTTCACCGATCTCGCGCCGGCGATCGCTTCTTCGGCGGTCGCAGGGGCGGGAGCCTCCTTGGCGCTCGTCGGCCTGCGGCCGTGGATAAAGTCCTCTGTTTCCGATGAAGAGATCCCGCGTATGGTGGCCGCGCGAGGTGTCGGCAGCCAGATCGGCGTGCTCGTCGGCACGTTCGGTGCTGCGGGCCTCTTCCTGGCCGCCGGCGATAGGGGATCGGGGACGACTCTGGCTCTCGGCATTGCCGCTCTGGTGGCGCTCGGTGGCTTCCTCTGGGTGTGCGGCATTCGGGGTGGCAGGAAGCCGCTTGCCGTCCGACCGGGCATGTCCGAGTACGACGCCGGCGCCGGGATGCGTTCTATCGCCGTGAAGCTGGCTGCAGTCGGTCTGCTGTCGGGGTTCTATGTCAGCCTCATCACCCCCTATCTCCCGCTCTACCTGACGCGGACGGGGCTCACAGACGCCGGTGCCGCTCTTGTCGTCGCAGGCATGAGCTTCATACAAATTTGTGTGACCGGCATTCTTGCTCGCCGCGGCACAGGCACCCGGCCGATCAAACTGTTCTTCTTCGCGGAGGCTGCGGCTGCTGTCGCGACCTTCGGGATCGCTGTCGTTTTGGCGCTCCCACCGATACTCACCATCGTCTTCTTTATGGCGCGGGCGGCTTTGGTGGCGGTCGCCGCGATGTCGGAGGAGACGATCCAGTACGCCGTCATCCCCGGAAATGCTGCTGGATTCGTGTTCGGCATCTCCCAGACAGCGTTCCTCGTCGGTGACGCCCTGGGCGGGGCGCTCGGCGGGCCGCTTTGGAACTCGCTCGGACCCGTGCCTCTGGCCGTCATCGCAGGCGCCGCCACGTTGATCAACGCCGTCGCATTACCCGCCTTGTTTCGGACCCCACGCTCCGCTCCGCGAACCGAGCTAGCTGGTGCATGACATTAGCCTGACGAGGTGGTCCGCGCACTCAAGAGGACGACGAGACTCGGCGGGTTCGCAGCCCGATCAGTCCGGATCCGGCACGAAGCGGTAGCCCATCCCGGGTTCGGTCAGCAGGAACCGCGGGTGAGACGGGACCGGCTCCAGCTTCTTGCGCAGCTGCGCCAGGTACAGGCGCAGGTAGCCGGTGTCGCTGGTGTACTGCGGACCCCACACCTGCGTGAGCAGCGCCTGGCGGGTGACCAGCCGCCGCGGATTGCGGAGCAGCACTTCGAGGATCGCCCACTCAGTGGGGGTCAGCCGCACGGTCTCGGTCGTATCGCCGGTCCGGCGCGTCACCTGGCGGGCGGCGAGGTCAACGGAGACGTCGCCGAAGGTCACGACCGGCTCGTCCGTGGTGGGCGCCTGACGGCGGGTCAGCGCGCGGATGCGGGCCAGCAGCTCGTCCGCGGCGAACGGCTTGGTGACGTAGTCGTCGGCTCCCGCGTCGAGCGCATCCACCTTGTCGGCGGATCCCGTGCGACCGGACACGACCAGGATGGGCACGCTCGACCAGCCGCGGAGGCCCTCGATCACCTCGATGCCGTTCAGTTCGGGCATCCCCAGGTCGAGCATGACCAGGTCGGGATGGTGCTCCACCGCCTGGGACAGCGCCTCTGCGCCGGTGCGCGCCGTCAGCACCTCGTAGCCGCGGGCGGTCAGCAGGATGCGCAGTGCGCGCAGGATCTGCTGGTCGTCGTCCGCGATGAGCACCCTCACGCCGTCTCCTCACCGGCGGCCGGAAGCGAGACCACCATCGTCAATCCGCCGCCGGGGGTGTCCTCGGCGTCGAGCGTCCCGCCCATCCCCTCGACGAAGCCCTTCGACAGGGCGAGTCCGAGACCGATGCCGGTGTCGTTGTCCGTGTCCCCGAGCCGCTGGAACGGGACGAACACGGCCCCACGCCGTTCGGTGGGGATGCCCGGGCCGTGATCGATCACGCGCAGCTGCACCGTACCGGCGAACTCGCTGGCCGCGACGACGGGCGGCCTGCCGTGCGGGCTGAAACGGAGGGCGTTGCCGAGCAGGTTCACGAGCACCCGTTGGAGCAGCACCCCGTCGGCGAGCAGCGGAGGCACATCCGGCGGCAGGTCCAGCTCCACGTCGGACGGTCCGACGGCCAGCTCGTCCAGTGCGGGGAGCACGACGTCGTCCACCTCGGTCGGGGCCAGCGAGACGCCGAGCACTCCGGCCTCCACACGGCTCACGTCGAGCAGGTTCGTGACGAGGGTCGCGAGGTTGCCGAGGCTGTCCTCCGCCGTCTCCAGCAACGCCTCGCGGTCGTCCTCGCTGAGGCGCAGGTCGGCCTGGCGGAGGGTGGTGACCGCGGCCGTCGCAGCGGCGAGCGGACGGCGGAGGTCGTGTCCGACGGCGGCCAGCAGGGCGCTCCGGACGCGGTCGGCCTCGGCCAGCGGGCCGAGCTCGGACGCGGTGGCGGCGAGGTCGCGGTGCTCGAGCGCCGCATCCAGCTGGGCGACGATGGCGGCGAGCAGGCGCCGGTCGCTCGCCTCGAGATCCCGGCCGGACAGCTCGAGGGTGCCGCGCGCGCCCACGGGGAGGTTCTGGATGCGCGGCGGCACCGCCGGTTCGCCCGACTCGGCGACCACTTCGGCGCTGTCGGCGCTGTCGCCGCCGCCCGCGCCACTGCCCGCGTCGCCGCCGCCCGCGCCCCCTCGCGCCACCAGCAGCCGGACCCCGCTCAACCCGAACGCCTCCCGCGTGCGCGTGACCAGCGCCTGCAGCGCATCCTCACCGCGGATCACCCCGCCGGCCACGGTCGCGAGCAGTTCCGCCTCGGCTCCCGCTCGCTGGGCCGCCCGGCTGCGGCGCGCGGCCTGGTCGACGACGAGGCTCACCAGCACGGCGATGACGACGTAGAGGACGAGCGCGATCAGGTGCAGCGGCTCGCCGACCGTGATCGTGTAGAGGGGCTCGACGAAGAAGTAGTCGAGGGTCAGCCCGGAGAGCAGGGCCGCGAACAGTGCAGGCCAGATGCCGCCGACGAGCGCGACGACCACGACGAGCAGCTGGTAGAACAGCACGTCCGCCGTCATCGACTCCGGTGAGCGGAAACGAGTGAGCAGCAGCGTGAGCAGCGGACCGCCGAGCAGCGCGAGCACGAAACCGTACACGCGCCGTCGCACGGTGAGTCCGCCCCTCGGCCGCGGCAGCGAGAACCGTCCTCCGGCCCGGTCGTGCGACACGATGTGCACGTCGATGGGACCGGATTCGCGGATCACGGTCGCGCCGATCCCGGGACCGGTCAGCAGTGCGGCGAGCCGGCTGCGCCGGGAGACGCCGATCACCAGCTGCGTCGCATTCGTGCCACGGGCGAACTCGACGAGGGCCTTCGGGATGTCGCTGCCGACGACCTGGTGGTAGCTGCCGCCCAGCTGCTCCACCAGCGCGCGCTGCGCCGCCAGCGCACCGGGCGCGGTCTCGCGCAGGCCGTCCTCGCTGGTGACGTGGACCGCGAGCAGTTCTCCGCCAGAGCTGCGGGCCGCGATCCGCGCGCCACGGCGCAGCAGCGTCTCGCCTTCCGGACCGCCGGTGAGCGCGACGACGACGCGCTCGCGCGCCTCCCAGGCTCCGGCGATCCCGTGCTCCGCCCGGTACCGCTGCAGGGCGCTGTCCACCTCGTCCGCAAGCCAGAGAAGCGCGAGCTCGCGCAGCGCGGTCAGGTTGCCGAGCCGGAAGTAGTTGGAGAGCGCCGCATCGATGCGCGCCTCCGGGTAGACCACGCCCTCCGCGAGCCGGTCGCGCAGCGCCTGCGGTGCCAGGTCGACGACCTCGATCTGGTCCGCCCGCCGCAGCACCGCATCCGGGATGGTCTCCCGCTGGTGCACGCCGGTGATCTGCTGCACGACGTCGTTGAGCGACTCGATGTGCTGGATGTTGACGGTCGACATCACGTCGATGCCCGCGTCGAGCATCGACTCGACGTCCTCCCACCGCTTGGCGTGCTCCGTGCCGGGAGCGTTCGTGTGAGCGAGCTCGTCGACCAGCGCGACCTGCGGCGCGCGCCGCAGAACCGCATCCAGGTCGAGCTCGGTCAGGGTCACTCCACGGTGCTCGACCTCGCGGCGGGGGACGACCTCGAGTCCCTCGAGCATCGCGGCGGTGGCGGCACGGCCGTGCGTCTCGGCCACAGCGACCACGACGTCCTTGCCGAGGGACCGGAGGCGCTTGCCCTCCTCGAGCATCGCGTAGGTCTTCCCGACGCCCGGGGCGGCGCCGAGCATCACCCGCAGGTGACCACGAGGCATCTATCGGCCCCTCTGCTGTCAGTGCTGCAACCGCGCGAGGGCGAGGTTGAGCTGGAGCACGTTCACGGTCGGTTCCCCGAGGTAGCCGAGGTCCCGTCCCTGAATCCTAGACGCGACGAGCGCACGGACGGCGCCCTCGGAGAGGCCGCGCGCGTCGGCCACCCGCTGAACCTGGAGCAGCGCGTACGCGGGCGAGATGTGCGCGTCGAGTCCCGAGCCGGAGGCCGTCACGGCGTCGCCGGGGATCTGCGCGGCGGTCACGCCGTCGGACGCCTCGATCGCCTTCGTCCGGTCGGCGACGGCCTTCCGCTGCTCCCGGTTGGAGGCGGCGAGGTTGCTGCCGGACGAGGCGCCGGCGTCGTATCCGGCCGGCGCGTTCGCCGTCGCTGCCGACGGACGGGACTGGAACCACTGCGGAAGCGGTTTCCCCTTGGCGTCGGTGAAGGACTGGCCGATCAGGGCCGAGCCGACGACCTTCCCGTCCTGCGAGATCGTCGATCCGTTTGCCGGTGCGTTCAGGGTGAGCTGCCCGATGCCGGTGACGACGAGCGTGTAGCCGACGCCGAGCGCGACCGTCAGGACGATCATTGCGCGGAGGGCCACCCAGTATTGGCGCCAGGCGCCGCGGAGGGAGTTCATGCTGTTGCCTTTCGGATGCGTGGGCTCAGAAGCCCGGGATGAGCGAGACGACGAGGTCGATCAGCTTGATGCCGATGAAGGGCGCGATGATCCCGCCGATCCCGTAGATCAGCAGGTTGCGGCTCAGCAGCGACGAGGCCGAGACCGCGCGGTACCGCACGCCGCGCAGGGCCAGCGGGATCAGCAGCACGATCACGATCGCATTGAAGATCACGGCCGACAGGATGGCGGAGGCGGGGGAGTGCAGCCCCATCACGTTGAGCGCGCCGAGGCCGGGGAAGGCCGCCACGAACATGGCGGGGATGATCGCGAAGTACTTGGCCACGTCGTTGGCGATCGAGAAGGTGGTGAGCGCGCCGCGGGTGATGAGCAGCTGCTTGCCGATGCGCACGATGTCGATGAGCTTCGTGGGGTCGGAGTCGAGGTCGACCATGTTGCCGGCCTCCTTGGCCGCCGAGGTCCCGGTGTTCATCGCCACGCCGACATCCGCCTGGGCGAGCGCGGGCGCGTCGTTCGTGCCGTCGCCGGTCATCGCGACCAGCCGTCCGCCCTCCTGCTCGCGCCGGATCAGCGCCAGCTTGTCCTCGGGCTTGGCCTCCGCCAGGAAGTCGTCGACCCCGGCCTCGGTCGCGATGGCCTGCGCGGTGAGCGGGTTGTCGCCGGTGACCATCACCGTGCGGATGCCCATCCGCCGCAGGTCGGCGAAGCGCTCGGCCAGGCCGGTCTTGACGACATCCCTCAGGTGGATGACGCCCAGCAGCGACGCCTGGCCGTCCGGAGTGCGCCGGGCGACCGCGAGCGGGGTGCCGCCGGAGCGGGCGATCCGATCGACCGCCGCATCCAACTCGGCCGCATCGGCCGCCGATGGCACGGATGACTCGCGCACCCACGTCGCCACGGCGCTCGCCGCGCCCTTGCGCAGCTGCGACCCGTCCGGCAGGTCGAGCCCGCTCATGCGGGTCTGCGCGGTGAACGGGACGATGACGCCGTCGGCGTGCTCGGGGGCGGTGAAGCCGAGGCTCGACGCGAGCTCGACCACGGAGACGCCCTCGGGCGTGGGGTCGCTGAGGGAGGAGAGCGCGGCGGCGCGGACCAGCGCGTCGTCGGTCGTGGTGCCGACCGCGAGGAACTCGGTGGCCCGGCGGTTGCCGTACGTGATCGTGCCGGTCTTGTCGAGCAGCAGGGTCGTGACGTCGCCCGCCGCCTCCACCGCACGACCGGACATGGCGAGCACGTTGTACTGGACCAGCCGATCCATTCCCGCGATCCCGATGGCCGAGATGAGCGCGCCGATGGTGGTGGGGATGAGGCACACCAGCAGGGCGACGAGCACGGGGACGGCGGGGGAGGCGTCCGAGTAGCCGGCGACCGGCGGCAGCACCAGCACCACGATGGTGAACACGATGGACAGGCTGGCGAGCAGGATGTTCAGCGCGATCTCGTTCGGCGTCTTCTGCCGTGACGCGCCTTCGACGAGGGCGATCATCCGGTCCACGAAGGTCTCGCCCGGCTTGCTCGTGATCCGCACGACGATGCGGTCGGAGAGCACGCGGGTGCCTCCGGTCACGGCGCTGCGGTCGCCGCCAGATTCACGGACGACGGGAGCGGACTCGCCGGTGATCGCCGACTCGTCGACCGTCGCGATGCCGTGCACGACATCCCCGTCTCCCGGGATGAGTTCGCCGGCGGCCACCACGACGACGTCGCCCAGCCGGAGGTCGCTCGACGCGACCTGCTCGACCGGCGTGCGCAGCGCATCCGGGTCGGCGTCCGCGTAGCCGGCCACCCGGCTCGCCATCGTGGTGGAGCGGGTGCGCCGCAGGCTGGCCGCCTGCGCCTTCCCCCGGCCCTCGGCCACCGACTCGGCGAGGTTGGCGAAGACGACGGTCAGCCAGAGCCAGGCGGCGATGCTCCAGGTGAAGGCGAGCGTTGCGGTGCCGGCGCCGGCCGAACCGCCGCCGCCCGACCCCGTGCCGGTGAAGGGCTGCGCGATTGCGATGACCGTGGTGAGCGCGGCTCCGACCTCGACGATGAACATCACGGGGTTGCGCCACATGGAGCGCGGGTCGAGTTTGCGCAGCGCGCCGGGCAGAGCGGCGACGAGCTGTGCGGGGGAGAACGCGCCCGTGGGGGAGGCCGACGGGTGCGGTTTGGAGGGGAGTGCGGTGGTGGTCATGTCAGTTCAGTCCTTCTGCGAGGGGACCCAGCGCGAGAACGGGGAAGTAGGTGAGAGCGGAGACGAGGACGATCGTCCCGGCGAGCAGCCCGACGAACTGCGGGCGGTGCGTCGGCAGCGTCCCTGCGGTGGCGGGGATGCGCCCCTGCGCGGCGAGAGAGCCGGCCAGCGCGAGCACGAACACGATCGGCAGGAACCGCCCGAGGAACATCGTGACGCCGAGCGCCGTGTTCAACCACGGGGTGGATGCGGTCAGTCCGGCGAACGCCGACCCGTTGTTGTTGACGGCCGACGTGAACGCGTACAGCACCTCGGTGAAGCCGTGCAGACCCGGGTTGAGGATCGAGGTCTTCTCGACGTCCGCCCGGATCGCCGGGATCGCGAAGGTCAGGCCGGTGCCCAGGAGAACGAGGGCCGGGGTGGTCAGGATGTACAGGCTGGCGAGCTTGATCTCGCGGGTCCCGAGCTTCTTGCCCAGGTACTCCGGTGTCCGCCCGACCATGAGCCCCGCGATGAAGACCGCGATGACCGCGATGACGAGGATCCCGTAGAGACCCGACCCGACCCCGCCGGGAACGAGTTCGCCCAGCATCATGTTGATCAGCGCCATCATCCCGCCGAGCGGGCTGTAGCTGTCGAGCATCGAGTTCACGGCACCGGTGGAGGTCGTGGTGCTGGTCGTGTCGAACAGCGTCGAGCCGAACAGGCCGAACGCGGTCTCCTTGCCCTCCATCGTCCCGGCGGATGCCTCGAACAGCGTCATCGCGACGAGCGACACCGTGAACAGCAGCGCCATCGTGCCGAGGATCGCATAGCCCTGCCGACGGTCGCCGACCATCGTGCCGAACGTGCGCGGCAGCGAGAACGGGATGAGGAGCATCAGCAGCACCTCGACGAAGCTCGTCCACGCCGTCGGATTCTCGAACGGATGCGCCGAGTTGACGTTGAAGAACCCGCCGCCGTTCGTGCCCAGCAGCTTGATCGCCTCCTGCGAGGCGACAGGTCCGCCGGGAAGGCTCTGCGTCGCACCGGCCAGCGTGTGCGCGTCCTGGAAGCCGTTGAAGTTCTGGATGACGCCGCCGGCGATGAGGACGACCGCGACGACGAGCGACAGCGGGAGGAGGATGCGCACGATGGCGCGCAGCAGGTCCACCCAGAAGTTGCCGATCGTCCCGGTCGAGCGCGAAGCGAACCCGCGCACCAGGGCGACGGCGATCGCGATGCCGACGGCGGCCGAGACGAAGTTCTGCACCACCAGGCCCAGCGCCTGCACGGCGTAGCCCATCGTGAGCTCGGGCGAGTACGACTGCCAGTTCGTGTTGGTGACGAACGACACCGCCGTGTTGAAGGCCGTTCCTTCAGGAACCGCGGGGAGGCCCAGCGCATAAGGCAGGAACTGCTGCAGCCGCTGTAGTCCGTAGACGACGACGATGCCCACGACGGAGAAGGCGAGCACGCCCCGGAGGTAGGCAGGCCACGACTGGCCGGAGCGCGGGTCGACTCCGATCAGGCGGTACACCCCGCGTTCGACGCGCAGGTCGCGGTCGGACGTGAACACCCGGGCCATGTAGTCGCCCAACGGCCGATAGGCCACGGCGAGCAGCAGCACGAGCGTCGCGACCTGCGCGACGGCGAACCATGCATCGCCGGCATCCCAGCCGGCGCCATTCCAGCCGCCCATCTAGAACCGCTCCGGCTTCACCAGGGCGACCAGCAGGTAGGCGATCGCGGCCACGGCCAGCAGAGCGGCGATCACGGTCAGCGCGATCACAGCTTCTCGACCCCCCGGGCGACCAGGCCCACGCTGAGCGCGAGCACGGCCACGACGAGGAGGTAGACGACGTCGAGCATGACTTCTCTCCATCCAGAGGACGCCGTGACCGGACGATCACGGCAGGAGAGAGTCCACACCTGCGGGAGGCGCGGGAGGCCGGTCCTAACGGCTCCCTAACGCGCTCCCGCGGAATCCATGCGGGATGCTGACGCTAGCGGGCGGCTGCCTTCTCCGCCTCGTCCGGAGTGCCCACCTCGGCAGTGCGTCCGCGGTGCCCGGCGTCGCGGCGCTCGCCGCGGACCGCGAGGGCGGCTGCACCCAGGATGCCCGCGTTGTTTCGGTGCACGGCGGGGACGATGGGCGTCTTCAGCTGCAGCAGCGGGAGGAAGTCCTGGTAGTGCTTCGAGACGCCTCCGCCGACGATGAAGAGGTCGGGAGTGAAGAGGAACTCGACCGTCGAGTAGTACTTCTGCAGGCGCTTGGCCCACTTCTCCCAGCTGAGGTCCTCGCGCTCCTTAGCGGAGTAGGCGGCACGAGACTCGGCGTCGTGGCCGTCGATCTCCAGGTGGCCGAGCTCGGCGTTCGGGATGAGGACGCCGTCGTAGATGAGGGCCGAGCCGATGCCCGTCCCCAGCGTGGTCATGATGACCAGGCCGTCCTTGCCCTTCGCCGCCCCGAACCGGGTCTCGGCGTAGCCGGCGGCGTCAGCGTCGTTGACGAAGTGGATGTCGCGGCCGAGCGCCTTCTCGAACAGGTCCTCGGCGTGGAGCCCGATCCAGTCCTTGGCGACGTTCGCCGCCGAGAGCGTGACGCCATGGCTGACGATGGCCGGGAAGCACACGCCGACGGGGGCATCCGGCTCTTCGGCCGCCAGCTGGGCGACGATCTCCTTGGTGGTCTCGACGATGTCGTCGGGCTTGCCGCCCGCAGGAGTCGGCAGCTTCACCCTGTCGCTGATGAGCTCGCCGGTCGACAGATCGACCAGGCCTCCCTTGATGCCCGTGCCGCCGATATCGATGCCGATCGCGTGCTTCTGCGAAGTCATGCCTCGAATCTACCGCGCCCGGGTCCCTGGTGAAGGCCCGGCCGGCCGGAGGGGGTGCGCCGACCGCGACGATCAGGCGACGGTGAGCACCTCGGCGCCGCGCTCCGTCACGACCAGGGTGTGCTCGAACTGGGCGGTAATGCTGCGGTCCCGTGTGACGACCGTCCAGTCGTCGGCCCACATCTCCCACTCGTGCGTCCCCAGGGTGAGCATCGGCTCGATCGTGAAGACCATCCCGGGCTCCATGACGTCGTCGTAGGCGGGGGCCGAGTCGTAGTGCGGGATGATCAGGCCGGTGTGGAAGGCCGCGCCCACCCCGTGCCCGGTGAAATCGCGCACCACGCCGTAGCCGAAGCGCTTCGCGTACGACTCGATCGCGCGGCCGATGACGTTGACCTGCCGGCCCGGCGCGACCGCCTTGATGCCGCGGTTGAGCGCTTCCCTGGTCCGGTCGACCAGCTGGACGACCTCGTCGGACGCGGTGCCGGCGATGAAGGTCTGGTTGCTGTCGCCGTGGAAGCCGTCCTTGTAGGCGGTGATGTCGATGTTGACGATGTCGCCGTCCTGCAGCACGGTGTCGTCGGGGATGCCGTGGCAGATCACCTCGTTGACCGAGCTGCAGATCGACTTCGGGTAGCCGCGGTAGCCGAGGGTGGAGGGATACGCGTCGTTCGCGAGCAGGAACTCGTGCCCGATCGCATCCAGCTCTTCTGTGGTGACACCGGGGCGGACGGCCTCGCCGACCCGCTCGATCGCCTGGGCGGCGATGCGTCCGGCCTCGCGGATCCGCTGGACCTCGTCGGGCGTGTAGACGTCGCCGCGCGTGTACGGCGCGGGGCCGGGGCGCCCGACGTACTCGGGCCGCGCGATCCGGCTCGGCACGGGGCGCATCGCGCTGACACGGCCGGGGACCAGGTGACCGGCGGAATCCTTGGGCATACCATCAACCTTATGACGAGCGACGAGTACGGCATCAAGCAGGACGCCGAGCACAAGTACTGGTACAACATGAAGACCGGCGAGGTGGAGCAGGGTTTCCTGTCTCCCGCGCCGAACCGCGTCGGCCCGTTCGACACCCGCGAGGAGGCCGAGCACGCGCTCGAGAAGCTGCGCGAGAACTCGGCCAAGTGGGCCGAGGAGGACGCCGCCGACAACCGCTGACGCGTCGAGTTGACACGACACGCCGTCCCGCCGGTGCGGCGAACGGCGTGTTGCGTCAACCAGGTGTCAGAAGCTGTGCTCCTCCGTGGGGAAGGAGCCGCCCTGGACGTCGGCCTTGTAGGCGCGGGCGGCGTCCGACAGGACCGTCTTGAGGTCGGCGTACTGCTTCACGAAGCGCGGGACGCGTCCCGTCGTGAAGCCGGCCCAGTCCGTCCACACCAGCAACTGCCCGTCCACGTGCGGACCCGCGCCGACGCCGACCGTGGGGATGCGCAGCTCGGCCGTGACGCGCTTGGCCACCTCGGCGGGAACCATCTCCAGCACGACGGCGAACGCGCCGGCCTCCTCGACCGCATGGGCGTCGGCCAGCAGCTCCTCCGCCGAGTCGCCGCGACCCTGCACCAGGTGGCCTCCGAGGCCGTGCTCGCTCTGCGGCGTGAAGCCGATGTGCGCCATCACCGGGATGCCCGCATCCACGATGCGCCGGATCTGCTCGGCGCTGCGCCGGCCGCCCTCCAGCTTGACCGCGTGCGCCCCGGTCTCCTTCATGAAGCGCACCGCCGTGTGGAGCGCCTCCAGCGGGCCGGTCTCGTACGAGCCGAAGGGCATGTCGGCGACGACGAAGGCGCGCTTGACCGCCTTCGCGACGGCCCTGGTCAGCGGGATGAGGTCGTCCACGGTGACCGGGAGCGTCGTGTCGTAGCCCAGGACGTTGTTGCCGGCCGAGTCGCCGACGAGCAGGAAGTCGATGCCCGCCTCGTCGAAGATCTGCGCCGTGAGCATGTCGTAGCTGGTCAGGCCGGTGAACGGCGACCCCTCCTCCTTCGCCGCCTGGAAGTGGCGCGTGCGCACCCGCTTCAACGCCTGCATGGACGACGTCGTGGGATGGACGGAGGGCACCGGTGACTGCTCACTCATGCCGCCAGTCTAGTGACGGCGCGGTGGGCGCGACTCAGACGGGGAAGGGTTCGAGGAGTCCCCGCTCGGAGGCCGCTGACGCGAGCTTCTTGTCGAACGTCACGAGGGGGATGTCGTTGTAGACGGCAAGGGCAAGGGCGCACGCGTCCGGCATGCGGAGGCGGTGCTTCTCACGCATGCGCGCGAGAAGCAATGGCTCGTTGGGTCCGAGCGTCGTGAGCGTGACGCCGAGGCGTTGGAGGTCTTCGAAGGCCTCCAGGCTGAGGCCCACCCGCTCGGGTGTGACGAGGGCCTCCGCGAGGTTCACGGGATGAACCCAGAACGTGCTTCCCGTGGCGAACACTCGTCGCGCGGTCTCATGGTGCGCATCGGAAGGATCGAGGAGCCCGATGAGCACCCCCGCATCGAGTGCGACGGTCACTCGGGCCAGCCCTCGCGGATGGACTCGAGGCTCTCGAACTCAATGCCGGCATAGCGCACGCTCATTCGATCGATCTCAGCCAGCCGGTCGATCCGCTGCTGCTGGCGCTGCTCGCGGAGTGCGCGCTCACCGGCTTCGATCAGGTGCACGAGCAGCTTGCCGTCGGTCTCGTCCGACCACGTCTCGCGTGCAGCCTCCAGAGCCCGGGTCACGGAGGGGGTGTGCGTCACCTGAGTGCGCAGGAGTTGAGTCGGCATGAGCCGAGTGTAGCACCGCCAGCGGAAGTGTTGCACCGACTCTTCACGGGGTTCAGGCGCCCGCAACCACTAGTCTGGGAGGGCCGAGGAAAGGGGCAGGATGGACAAGCAGCGCGACTTCGTTCTTCGCACGATCGAGGAGCGTGGCGTCAAGTTCGTGAGGCTGTGGTTCACCGACGTCGTCGGCACCCTGAAGTCCGTCGCGATCGCCCCGGCCGAGGTCGAAGGCGCGTTCAGCGAAGGCCTCGGCTTTGACGGCTCCGCCATCGAGGGCCTCACCCGCGCGTACGAGTCCGACCTGCTGGCGCTGCCGGATGCGACGACCTTCCAGATCCTGCCGTGGCGCGGCGAGGTCGACCCGACCGCCCGCATGTTCTGCGACATCACGACGCCCGACGGGCAGCCGGCCGTCTCGGACCCCCGCAACGTCCTCAAGCGGACGCTCGAGAAGGCCGCCGACCGCGGATTCACCTTCTACACGCATCCCGAGATCGAGTTCTACCTGCTGAAGTCGTCGCAGTTCGGTGAGGAGGGCCCCGAACCCGTCGACTCGGCCGGCTACTTCGACAACGTCCCCGGCGGCACCGCGCACGACTTCCGGCGCCGCTCTGTGCGAATGCTCGAAGACCTCGGAATCTCGGTCGAGTTCAGCCACCACGAGGCCGGTCCCGGCCAGAACGAGATCGACCTGCGCTACGCGGACGCGCTCACCACCGCCGACAACATCATGACGTTCCGCACGGTCATCAAGGAGGTGGCCATCGAGCAGGGCGTGTACGCGACCTTCATGCCCAAGCCGCTCTCCGGCCACCCGGGTTCCGGCATGCACACCCACATGTCGCTGTTCGAGGGCGACACCAACGCCTTCTTCGAGCCCGGTGCGCAGTACCAGCTCTCCAAGATCGGCCGGCATTTCATCGCCGGGCTGCTCCGTCACGCGCCGGAGATCACGGCCGTCACGAATCAGTTCGTCAACTCGTACAAGCGCCTGTGGGGCGGCGACGAGGCGCCCAGCTTCGTCAGCTGGGGCCACAACAACCGTTCGGCGCTCGTTCGCGTCCCGCTGTACAAGCCGAGCAAGGGCCAGAGCTCGCGCGTCGAGTACCGCGCCATCGACTCGGCGGCGAACCCGTACCTCGCGTTCTCGCTGCTGCTGGCCGCCGGCCTCAAGGGCATCGAGGGCCAGTACGACCTCCCGCCAGAGGCGGAGGACAACGTGTGGGCCCTGTCCGATGGCGAGCGCCGGGCGCTCGGCTACAGTCAGCTGCCGGCCAGCCTCGATCACGCCATCTCGCTGATGGAGGACTCGGAGCTCGTCGCCGAGACGCTGGGCGAGCAGGTCTTCAACTACGTCCTGCTCAACAAGCGCAAGGAGTGGGCCGAGTATCGCGCGCAGGTCACCCCGTACGAGCTGCGCAACAACCTCGAGATCCTCTGACCCGTTCGTCGTGACGCGACAGCAGCTCTCCCTCACCGCCCTGGCGCGCGCCGGGTTCGTGGGGCTGAGCTCTGTCCGCGCCGAGCTGGATGAAGTGGCCGACCTGACCGGGTTGCCCCTCGACACCCTCCTCACCGCGCTGTCGGCCGCCGCCGATCCGGATACGGCGCTCGCGTTCGCCCTGCGGCTGCTGCGCCAGGCGCCCGAACAGGCGTCGGAGGCCTTCCGTCCGGAAGAGCACGCCCGGCGCCTCTTCCGGGTGATCGGTGCGTCGGAGGGCATCGCGGAGTTCTTCCTCCGGCAGCCGGCACAGCTCGACGCCCTCGTGGATCCTGTCACGTCCCTTCCCTCCGCCGCTGAGCTGCGCGCCGACCTGCTCGCTGCGGTCGGGGCGAGCGACGGCGTCGTCGGCGACGGCGACGAGAGCGCTTGGACCGCGCTGCGGATCCACTACCGCCGCCGCCTGGTGCAGCTGGCGAGCTTCGACCTGGAGCAGGCCGACCCGGTCGCCGGCTTCGATGCCGTCGCGGCCACCCTGTCCGACCTCGCCGCCGCAGCGCTGGAGGCCTCCCTCGCCGTCGCGCGCCGAATGACCATCGGAACCGGTCCGGGCCGCTTCCCGGAGGAGCTCGTCCGCGCGACGCGGTTCGCCGTGATTGGGATGGGCAAGGCCGGCGCACGAGAGCTCAATTACGTCAGCGACGTCGACGTGATCTTCGTCACCGAGGGCGACCCGGAGGCGGGACTCGAGCCCGGTCGCGCGGTCGACATCGCGACGCGGCTCGCGATGCTGACGATGCGCGGCATCCACGAGCCCGCCATCGAGCCGGGCCTCTGGGAGGTCGACCCGAACCTGCGCCCCGAGGGCAAGGACGGCGCGCTCGTCCGGACGCTGGAATCGCACCTCGCCTACTACGACCGCTGGGCGAAGGGGTGGGAGTTCCAGGCGCAGCTCAAGGCGCGTCCGCTCGCGGGCGATCTGGACCTCGGCGAGCGGTACGTCGCCGCGCTTGCACCGAAGGTGTGGAGCAGCGCGTCCCGCGAGAACTTCGTCGAGTCGGTGCAGCGGATGCGCCAGCGCGTCACCGACAACATCCCCGACGACGAAGTGCACTACCAGGTGAAGCTCGGCCCGGGCGGTCTGCGCGATGTCGAGTTCACCGTCCAGCTTCTGCAGCTGGTCCACGGCCAGACCGATGACCGGGTGCGCCAGCGCGACACGCTCTCGGCCCTGGAGGCGCTGGCCGCCCAGGGCTACATCGGGCGGGAGGAGTCGGCGACGTTCTCGCACGACTACCGGTCGCTGCGGCTGATGGAGCACCGCCTCCAGCTGCGCCGGCTGACCCGCACCCACCTGATGCCGCGTGATGAAGCCGACGTGCGCATCCTCGCCCGCGCCACCGGCCTCGCCCCCAGCGCGGATCAGCTGATGGTGCAGTGGAACGCGATCAAGCACCGGGTGCGCGGTCTCCACGAGCGCCTGTTCTACCGTCCGCTGTTGAGCGCCGTCGCTGCGACCTCCGCGGACGACGCGCGGCTGGCCGGCGGAGCGGGCCTCACCAGCGGACAGGCCGAGGCGCGCCTGGCCGCGATCGGCTTCCGCGACCCGCGCGGCGCGCTCGCGCACATCGGGGCGCTCACCTCGGGCGTGTCCCGCCGGGCCGCCATCCAGCGGCACCTGCTTCCCGTGATGCTGCAGTGGTTCGCCGGAGGCCCGGACCCGGACTACGGCCTGCTGACCTTCCGCCGCCTCAGCGAAGAGCTCGGCTCGACGCACTGGTACCTGAGGATGCTGCGCGACTCCACCGGAGCCGCCGAGCGGCTGACCCGGGTGCTGTCGGGCTCACGTTTCGCGGGGGAGCTGCTCGGGCGCATCCCCGAGTCGGCGGCGTGGCTGGAGGCGGAGGACGAGCTGCGCCCGCGCGCCGCCGCCCTGCTGCGTGAGGAGACCGCAGCGATCCTGGCTCGTCACGCCTCGGTGGACACCGCCGCCGCGGCCCTCCGCGCCATGCGCCGGCGGGAGGTCCTGCGGCTGGCGCTGTCCGGCATCCTGGGCTTCGCGACGATCGAGGAGCTCGCCCGCGGCCTCACGGATGTCACCGAGAACATCATCGCGGGCGTGCTGCAGGCGATCCGCACCGCCCGCGGCGACAGCGAGCAGTTCGAGTTCGCGGTGATCGGGATGGGCCGGTTCGGCGGACGGGAGCTCGGGTTCGGATCGGACGCCGACGTGATGTACGTGTTCCGTCCGCTGACGGCCGACCAGGAGACCGCGAACCGCGCGGCTCTCGCGATCGTCTCCGAACTGAACCGGCTGACGGAGGACAACCGCCTCCCGCTCGACCTGGACATCGGACTGCGGCCCGAGGGCAAGAACGGGCCGCCCGTCCGGTCGCTCGAGTCGTACCGCGCCTATTACCGGCGCTGGTCGCTGACCTGGGAGGCGCAGGCCCTGCTGCGCGCTCGCGGTGTCGCCGGCGACGAATCCCTCCTCTCCGATTTCGCCGAGCTCGCCGACGAGGTGCGCTACCCGGAGAGCATCGGCGAGCAGGAGATCCGCGAGGTGAAGCGCATCAAGGCGCGCGTCGAGAACGAGCGTCTCCCGCAGGGCGCCGATCCGTCTCGCCACCTGAAGCTGGGCCGCGGCTCCCTGAGCGACGTGGAGTGGTTCGTCCAGCTCATCCAGCTGGAGCATGCGGCCGCCGTCCCCGACCTGCGGACACCCTCCACCCTGGATGCGCTGGCCGCGGCCGCCGGCAACGGCTTCGTCTCCGACGAGGACGCCGCGCGCCTCCGGGACGCGTGGGTCTTCGCCTCCCGCACCCGTTCCGCGATGACGCTCTGGTCGGACAAGACGGCCGACGTGCTCCCGTCCGACCGCGTCGCGCTCGACGGTGTGGCGCGCCTGATGGAGTACCCGCCCGGCTCCGCGAGTCGCCTCGAGGAGGACTACCTCGCGGTGACCCGCCGCGCCCGTCAGGTCTTCGAGCGCTCCTTCTACGGCGTCCAGCAGCGCCCGGCGCCGACGGGCTGACGCCTCTGTATTGCACCCCATTTGGGGTGTACTGCTCGGTCCACCTCTGGGTCTACCGTGCGGATGTGAGCAATCCTCAATCTACTCGTTACGCCTCACTGGACGGCCTCCGCGGCGTCGCCTCCCTGGTCGTCCTCGGGTACCACGCACTGCTGGTGGTTCCCGCGATCTCCGCCCTCTACATCGACAAAGTGGACCCGAGCGCCTTCAGTCCCGAATGGTGGCTCTTCAAGACGCCATTCCGTCTGCTGTTCGCCGGGCATGAGGCGGTTCTCGTGTTCTTCGTGCTGTCCGGCTTCGTCCTGACCCTGCCCTTCCTGAGCCGACCGCCGACGCGCCGGAGCACGCTCGCCTACTACGGGCGCCGCATCGTTCGTCTGTACGTGCCTGTATGGGCATCCCTCGTCCTCGCTCTCGCACTGGCGCTGGCGGTTCCGCGCAACCCGGCCATGGGCGGGTGGATGGGCACCCACCACGCGCCGACCGTGTCCAGTACCTGGCACGATCCGGTGCTGCTCTTCGGCACCTCGAACCTGAACAGCCCCCTGTGGTCCCTCACCTGGGAAGTGTGGTTCTCGCTTCTGATGCCGGTCATGTTCCTTCTGATCCGGTTCACGCGAGCGGCGCGCTGGTGGTGGGCCGCCATCCCGTTGCTCATGCTGGTGTCGGCGGCGGCGCGGTTCGACGTGATCCGCCGCGCCCTTCCGGACGCGGGGCTCACCGCCGACCTGCTGCAGTACCTTCCCGTCTTCGGGATCGGGATGCTGCTCGCCGTCAACCGCAACCGGCTCGCGGCGGCGGCCGGCCGGATCCGCACCTGGTGGCCGATCGTCGCCGGCGCGCTGCTGCTCACCATCAGCCCCACCCTGATCGCCCCGAACGGCTACGGCGTGGGGCAGGCGTTCGCCTACCTGCTCAGCCTCACGGGCGTCGCCGGCATCGTGGTCCTGGCGTTCGCCTCTCCGGTCCGTCGGCCGCTCGAGGCGCGACCGGTGCAGTGGGCGGGAACGCGCTCCTTCAGCATCTACCTCGTCCACGAGCCGATCCTGGTGGCGACCGCACTGCTCGTCGGCGCGAACGGATGGTGGTGGCTGCTGACCGCCGCGGCCGTGATCCCGATCATCCTGCTCACCGCGGAGGTGTTCCACCGCTTCGTCGAGCGGCCGTCGATCACGCTGTCCCGTGCCGTCGGCCGGGCGATCGAAGGCAGGCGCGCGACGGCGCCGGTTCCCGCCGCGGTCCAGAACGGCGGTTCCGTGAGCGCCGGTCCCTGACGCTCACGCTCGCGGCGCGCGCAGGCGGGCCGCCTTCGCGAGCAGCACCTCCCGCTCCCGCTCGTTGCCGGCGAGCCGGGCGGCGGTGGTGAGCTCGGACACCGCCTCGTCGGTGCGGCCCAGCTGCGCGAGCAGTTCGCCGCGGACGCTCGGAAGCAGGTGCGACCCGCGCAACGGTCCGTCGGCCGCGAGGGCGTCGACGATCCGCAGGGCGCTGGCGGGTCCGGTCGCCATCGACACGGCGGCCGCGCGGTTCAGTTCGACGACCGGGTTGGGTGCGATCCGGCCGAGCGCCTCGTACAGGACGACGATGCGATCCCAGTCCGTCTCCTCAGTGCTCGGGGCGACCGCGTGGCATTCGGCGATCGCGGCTTGCAGTGCGTAGGGGCCGCGTCCCCGTCCGAGCTCGTCCGCCCGGGCCAGGGAGGCGCGCCCCCGCATGATCTGCGAATGGTCCCAGCGCGTCCGGTCCTGGTCCGACAGGAGCACCGGCGTCCCATCCGGAGCCGTTCGCGCCGCGAAGCGGGCCGCCTGCAGCTCCATCAGGGCGACCAGTCCGTGCGCCTCCGGCTCGCGCGGGAGCAGCGCGGCGACCATGCGACCCAGCCGCAGGGCTTCGTTCGCGAGCTCGGTGCGCATCCACTCGGGTCCGCTGGTCGCCGTGTAGCCCTCGGTGAAGACCAGGTACACCACGCTGAGCACACCGGCGAGGCGCGGCTTCCACTCGGACGGCTCCGGAGTGGCGAAGGGGATGCGCGCCTCGGCGATCGTCTTCTTGGCCCGGACGATGCGCTGCTGCACGGTGGCCACCGGGACGAAGTACAGCCGGGCGATCTCGGCGGTGCTGAGCCCGGCGACGACGCGCAGCGTCAGGGCGACCTGACCTTCCCGGGACAGGGCGGGGTGGCACGCGGTGAAGACCAGCCGCAGCACGTCGTCGTCGATCGGCTCCCACGCGTCCTCGGCCGACTCGTTCAGCGTCGTGGCGATGGCACGGTAGCGATCGTCGAGACGTTCACGCCGACGCCAGTGGTCGATCGCGCGCCGCTTGGCCACCGCGGTCAGCCAGCCGCCCGGGTTGTTGGGCACTCCATCCCGCGGCCACTGGCGCAGCGCCTCGACCAGCGCCTCCTGAGCGAGATCCTCGGCGAGGCCGACGTCGCCGGTCAGCTTGGCGAGCGTCGCCACGACACGCGCCCCGTCGATGCGCCAGACGGCGTCGACCCGCGCCGGGATCCCGTTCATCGCACTCACCCGTCGGGGGCGCGTCAGGCCTTCTCAGCCGCGGCCCGCCACTCGGCTTCCTTCTGGATGTACTCGTTGTCGGCGAACGCGGCGAAGTCGCTCTCGTCGGTCACCCGGCGGACCTCGAGCTTCGAGCCCGGGCCGAGGGGGCAGCGGCTGGCCCACTCGGCCGCTTCCTCCTTGGAGCTGACCTCCAGGATCCAGAAGCCGTTGAAGAGTTCGTGCGTCTCCCCGTAGGGGCCGTCGGTGATGGCGGGGGGAGTGGTCGAGAAGTCCACGACGAAACCCGTGGTCGCGACGTCGTCCGCGAGGCCGTCACCCGACAGCAGGACGCCGGCGTTGATCAACTGCTCGTTGTACTGGCCCATCTTGGTGATGACTTCGTTGAAGTCCATCTCCTCATAGGCCTCCTTGGCCGCGTCGTTCGAGCGCATGATCAGCATGTACTTCATGGGGTGTCTCCCTCAGAGTCCGGGGTGCTTCTCTCGCACCCTCCTATCATCGTGTCGAACCGCACTCGCGAAGGTCGACAGGGTGGACGAAAAAACTTCTGGAGCGATCCCGGGCACGCGAAGAGGGGCCGCCTCCCACCGGGAAGCGGCCCCTCTCTGACGGTCTGCGTCGATCAGACCCCGTAGTACAGCTCGTACTCGAAGGGGTGCGGACGCTGCGCGAGCGGCTTGATCTCCTTCTCGCGCTTGTACTCGATCCAGGTCTCGATGAGCTCCGGGGTGAACACGCCGCCTGCGGTGAGGAAGTCGTGGTCGGCCTCGAGCGCGTCGAGCGCCTCGCCGAGCGACGCCGGCACCTGGGGGATGTTCTTGGCCTCCTCGGGCGGCAGCTCGTAGAGGTCCTTGTCGACCGGCTCGTGCGGCTCGATGCGGTTCTTGATGCCGTCGAGGCCCGCCATGAGCTGCGCAGCGAACGCGAGGTACGGGTTGCCGGAGGCGTCAGGCGCGCGGAACTCGATGCGCTTCGCCTTCGGGTTGGAGCCCGTGATCGGGATGCGGATGGACGCCGAGCGGTTTCCGGCCGAGTAGACCAGGTTGACCGGGGCCTCGAAGCCGGGGACCAGGCGGTGGAACGAGTTCACCGTCGGGTTCGTGAAGGCCAGGACGGCCGGCGCGTGCTTGAGCAGGCCGCCGATGTACCAGCGCGCGATGTCGGACAGGCCGCCGTAGCCGGCCTCGTCGTAGAACAGCGGCTTGCCGTCGTTCCACAGCGACTGGTGGGTGTGCATGCCCGAGCCGTTGTCGCCGAAGAGCGGCTTCGGCATGAACGTGGCCGTCTTGCCCCACTCGTTCGCCGTGTTCTTCACGATGTACTTGAACTTGAGGATGTCGTCCGCCGCGTGGACCATCGTGTCGAAGCGGTAGTTGATCTCCGCCTGGCCGCCGGTGCCCACCTCGTGGTGTGCGCGCTCCAGGATGAGGCCGGCGTCGATCAGCTTGAGCGAGATGTCGTCGCGCAGGTCGGCCTGCTTGTCGACCGGGCTCACCGGGAAGTAGCCGCCCTTGTACGGGGTCTTGTTCGCCAGGTTGCCGCCCTCTTCGACGCGGCCCGAGTTCCAGGCTCCCTCTTCGGAGTCCACGGAGTAGAAGCTCGAATTCTGCTTCACCTCGTAGCGCACGTCGTCGAAGATGTAGAACTCCGCCTCGGGGGCGAAGAACGCCGTGTCCGCGATGCCGGTGGAGGCCAGGTACTTCTCCGCCTTCTTGGCGACCTGGCGCGGGTCCTTCGAGTAGATCTCGCCGTTGCGCGGGTTGTAGATGTCGAACACCATGATCAGCGTGCGCTCGGCGCGGAACGGGTCGATGTACGCGGTCGACACATCCGGGATGAGCTGCATGTCCGACTCGTGGATCGACGCGAAGCCGCGGATCGACGAACCGTCGAACAGCTGACCGACGGAGAAGAACTCCTCGTCGACGGTCGAGGCGGGGATGTTGAAGTGCTGCTGCACACCGGGAAGGTCGGTGAAGCGGATATCAAGGAACTTGACGTCGGTGTCCTTGATGAACTTGAGCACCTCGGAAGAATCACGGAACATACGGACGACTCCCAATGGCTTTGGTGACCGGACTGCGCGTGCAGCCCACGTCAAAGCTAAGGGGAGGGGGTTTCCCCGCGGTCACGCGAATGTTTCCGGCATGTTACGCGTACCCGGACCGGGGATGCGCCAAGGACCGCTCGCTAGAATCGGCGGGTGCCGCAGAACCCCACGAACCGCCCCGGCGACCTCGCCCCCAGCCGCTACCCGGGCGAGCGTCTCGGGCTCCCCGAGGCCGGCCCGCGCTCGGTCGGGCGCGTCGGTCGCCGCATCGCCGCGATCGCGATCGACTGGGCCCTCGCATCCCTGCTGTCGTTCGCCTTCTTCCGCTACGACTCGTGGGCGACCATCCTCATTTTCGCCGTGCTGCAGATCGTCTTCATCCCGACCATCGGTGGCAGCCTCGGCCACCGGGCAGTGGGGATGCGCGTGGTCGCGGTGCGCGGCGGCTGGGTCGGGGTGTGGCGTCCGATCGTCCGCACGCTGCTGCTGTGCGTCGTCATCCCGGCGCTCGTCTGGGACTCCGACCAGCGGGGCTTCCACGACAAGATCGCCGGAACCGTCCTCATCCGCGCCTGAGGCGGGGCGAAAGTCCGCTTAGCGAGCGCGCTGTGCGCGGACCTTCATCGGGTCGATGCCCTTCGGGATCGGCATCTGGTTCTCCATCGACTGGAGACGGTTGCTGATCGCCAGGACCTCGGCCTTGGTGAGGGTCGGCTTGATCTTCGCCAGAGTGCGCGGGACCTTGTGGAGCGGAACCGAGTTCGCATCCGGCCCGACGGTGATGATCGTGACGGGGACGTTCGGCAGCACGCGGTTGACCTTGCGGCGTTCCTCGTCCACCATCCGCTTGGTGCGGGTGGCCGGACCCTCGCTGATCAGCACGACGCCGCCGCGGCCGGTCGCCCGGTACACCGCATCCTGCGTCTTGCCGTTGACGGCCACCGGCATCTCGGAGCCGCGCCAGCTGCGCTTCAGGGACGAGCGCAGCACGGCGCCGACGGCACCCGGCTGGCCCTCGATCTGCGAGTAGGCGGCACGCTCGGCGCGCCGGCCGAGGATGATCAGCGCGAGCAGGACGCCCGCGAGCACTCCCGCGACGATCCACAGCACCATCGTGAAGATGTTCCCGCCGGACAGGAACACCGCCAGAAGCACGCCGATAAGGATCGGGAGGACAGCCCCGAGCACGATGTACAGCACCGCGCGGTCGTCGTAGCGACGGGTCATCTGGAAGACCTGCCACATCTGCTTCAGACGGCCGGGCTCCTTGGTGGACTTGTCCTTTGCCATAGCTCCAAGGATACCGGCTCGGGGACGTTCCCAGACACCGGTTCGCTACCGGATGAGCGCTCTCAGGAGACCGCCTGCGCGAAGCCGAGCGTCGCGTCGGCGAGGTGCTTCAGCTCGTCCGGCACCGGCCGTCCCTTCGCCTGCATCGACTGCGCCCACAGGCGCCCCGCGCGGTACGACGAACGCACCAGCGGGCCGGCGAGAACGCCGAGGAATCCGATCTCCTCCGCCTCCTCCTTCAGCTCCACGAACTCGTCCGGATGCACCCAGCGTGCGACGGGCAGGTGGCGCGGGCTCGGCCGCAGGTACTGGGTGATCGTGATGATGTCCGTCCCGGCGTCGTGGAGGTCGCGGAGAGCCGCGCTCACTTCGTGGCGCTCCTCTCCCATCCCGAGGATGAGGTTGGACTTCGTGATCAGCCCCGCCGCGCGTCCCTGCGTGAGCACATCCAGCGACCGCTCGTAGCGGAACGCCGGGCGGATGCGCTTGAAGATCCGCGGGACCGTCTCGACGTTGTGCGCGAACACCTCCGGCCGCGCCGAGAACACCTCGGCGAGGTGAGCCGGGTTGCCGGAGAAGTCGGGCACGAGGATCTCGACGCCGGTTCCCGGCGACTGGCGGTGGATCTCGCGGATCGTCTCGGCGTACAACCACGACCCCTCGTCCTCCAGGTCGTCGCGGGCGACGCCCGTCACGGTGGCGTAGCGGAGCCCCATCCGCTCGACGGACTCGCCGACCCGTCGCGGCTCGTCGCGGTCGAAGTCGGCGGGCTTGCCCGTGTCGATCTGGCAGAAGTCGCACCGGCGGGTGCACTGCGAACCGCCGATGAGGAACGTGGCCTCGCGGTCCTCCCAGCACTCATAGATGTTCGGGCACCCGGCCTCCTGGCAGACCGTGTGCAGGTCCTCCGACTTCACCAGGCTCTGCAGCTGCCGGTATTCCGGGCCCATCTTCGCCTTGGTCTTGATCCACTCCGGCTTGCGTTCGATCGGCGTCTGGGCGTTGCGGATCTCGAGACGCAGCATCCGGCGTCCCTCGGGCACGGCGCTCACGCGACGGCCTCGGCGGAGGTGAACTCCAGGTCGAAGGCCTCCATGACGAGCGGGGCGACGTCCTGCGGCGTGACGGTGCGGCCGAGCACCCGCGAGATCGTGGTGACGCCGGCGTCGCGGATGCCGCAGGCGACGATGCGCTCGTAGGCGTCGAGACTGTTGGAGCAGTTCAGCGCGAAGCCGTGCATGGTGACGCCCTCCGCGACCCGGATGCCGATGGCGGCGATCTTCTCGTCGCGGGTGGCGCCGGGGTTGTTGGCTGGGCGCATCCACACGCCGGATCGGCCCTCGATCTGCTCGCCGTGGACGTCGAGCCGTGCGAGGACGTCGATGAGGACCCGTTCGAGAGCGCGCACGTATCCGACGACATCGATGGGGTCGTGGAGGCGGAGGATCGGGTACCCGACGAGCTGCCCCGGCCCGTGCCAGGTGATCTTGCCGCCCCGGTCGACGTCGACGACGGGAGTCCCGTCGGTCGGACGCTCGCTCGGGTCGGTGCGCTTGCCCGCGGTGTACACGGGCGAGTGCTCGAGGAGGATGACGGTATCGGGCGCCCGGCCTGCGACGACAGCGGCGTGCAGGGCACGCTGCTGCTGAAGGGCCTCGAGATACGGCACGGAGTTGGCGCTTAGCCCCGTGACGTCATACGTGGTCACCCGCACAGTCTAGGTGCGCCGACGGCCGTCTGCTCACAGGCGGGTGGTGTCGACCGTTCTCCACGGTTGTTCGGGATGCGTCGATGTGGGTTCGTGCATTCGGCTGGGATGGGCGGGTGATGCTTTCCCGCTTGTCCTCCCGTCCTCGTCCCGCCACGGCCGCCGAGCTGCTGCGTGCGGCCAACTCCATCGCTGCGTCTCGGGGTTGGCAGGTGGGAGGGACGGCTCGGGAGGCGCGCGGTGACCCGGGGGAGGAGGTGCGGCTTCTGGTGGCCGGTGAGGGGCTTCCGGGCCCGAGCGTGCTGCGTCTGAGGGTGCGGCCGGCGGCCGGGGCCTCGCCACCGAACGTCCCGGGTCGTCAGGCCGCCAGGAGCGAGCATCTGGTCGGAGTCGTCTGCGAGCCGTGGACGCTGTCACTGCGCGCCACCGAGGCGGAGGCGGTGGTCCTGGGTCCCGCTCCGGAGGCGGATCTCGAGCGGCTGCTGAGGGAACGCGGCGGGCTCGATGGTGGCGAGGCCGCGACCATCCTCCTCGGCGTTGCTGCGGGGATCGCCGCTCTGCACCTGGCCGGTTGGAGCGGGCCGGAGCTTTCGCCTACCGACATCGCCTTCGTTCGGGACGGCTGCCCGGCGCTGGACGGGCTCGACGCGCTGACGGTGTGGACGCCGACCGCTGCGGTCGCGGATGCCGACGCCTTCCACGGTCTGGCGCGGACGGTGTGCCTGAGGGTTGCGGACGGCTCCGGGATGCGGTTGCTCGCGGCGGTCGAGGCGGGCCTGCGCCGAGGTCGGTGGACGGGGGTCGAGGAGTCGGTGCTGGCGGCGGTCTCACCGTCGGCGGTTCGGCTGGTCACAGCAGAGGACGGTCCGGAGGTCGTTGGGTCTCCGGGAGGTTTTCGGAGCGCGCGCACGAACGGTCGATCCACCGGCCACAGAGCCGTCGCTCTGCTTGGACGCGCCATGGATGCGCTGGACGGGAACCCGACGCGGGCGCTCACCCGACGATTGCGGGAGTGGATGCAACGGCGGCCGGCGCTCGTGGCCGCGGGTCTTGTGCCGATCGTGCTCGCAGGGGTGCTGGTCGTCGTCCTGCCTCCCGCCGGCGGCGGCAGTGCATCAGCGGCCGGCGAGGCGCGAGCGTTGCAGACGTCGGTGAGGAGCGCGCCGCCTACATCGGCGGTCGCATCGCCGTCGGCGGGGAGCGCCTCGGCGTCCGCGAGGAGCGCCTCGCCGTCGGCCGCTGCGTGGCCGTCGCAGGGCGGGTCGCCGTCGGTCCCCGCGCCGAGCGGTTCAGACGGTCGCGGCGCTGCTGCTGACGACGATCCGGTGGACGCCGCCCGAAGGCTGCTCGACGAGCGGGAGGCGTGCTTCCGGGGAGCTGTTGCACGTCGCGGCTGTCTGGACGCGGTGCTGGACGGCACCGCGGCCCTTGCGGCGTCGGAGACGGCCGCTGTGGGGACCGACGGGGCGGCGGCCTCCCGTGATTACACCGGTGCGCAGCTGAGCCTGGTGGAGCGATGGGGCGGCGCGGCGCTGGTCAGTGTCGCCCCGGACGCGGCCCGGACGCCGAAAAGCGAACCGGCCTCGCTCCTGCTGGTGAGGAGCGAGGCCGGTTGGCGCTTGCGGGCGGTGTTCCCGTGAACGGGTCAGAGACCGAGGTTGGCCTCGAAGTTGCCGCCTTCGAGGCGGTTCTTCACCGCGACGAGGAAGCGGGCCGCGTCGGCGCCGTCAACGATGCGGTGATCGTAGGACAGAGCCAGGTAGACCGTCGAACGGATGGCGATGGAGTCGCTGCCGTCGGCCGAGATCACGACCGGCTTCTTCGCGACGATGCCCGTGCCCAGGATCGCGACCTGCGGGAGGAACACGAGCGGGGTGTCGAACAGGGCGCCGCGCGAACCGGTGTTGGTCAGCGTGAACGTGCCGCCCGCGAGCTCGTCCGGCTTCAGCCGGTTGTCGCGGGTGCGCTCGGCGAGGTCGGCGATCTCCTTGGCGAGGTTCGCGATGTCCAGGTCGGACGCGTTGCGCACCACCGGGGTGAGCAGGCCGCGCTCGGTGTCCACGGCGATCGAGATGTTCTCGTGGTCCGGGTACACGATATTGTCGCCGTCGACCGTCGCGTTGATGACAGGGTACGTCTTCAGCGCCTCGGCTGCGGCCAGAGCGAAGAACGGCAGGAAGGAGAGCTTCACGCCGGTCTTGGCCAGGAAGTCGCCCTTCACGCGGTCGCGCAGTGCGGCGACCTTGGTGACGTCGACCTCGACCACGCTCGTGAGCTGCGCGGTCGACTGCATCGAGACGACGGCGCGCTCGGCCACGACCTTGCGCAGACGCGACATCGGCTGCGTGGTGCCACGCAGCGGCGACACCTCGGGGGCCGGAGCCGCGGTGGCCGCAGCAGAGCCGGAGGCGGCCGGAGCGGCAGCCGCGAGGATGTCCTCCTTGCGGATGCGACCGCCGACGCCGGTGCCGGTGACGCTGGAGAGGTCGACACCCTGTTCGTTCGCCAGCTTGCGGACGATGGGCGTCACGTAGCCGGCGTTGCCGGCGTGGGCGCCGCCCGATGAAGCGGGCGCAGCGGCCGGAGCAGGAGCAGCCTGCGCAGCCGGAGCGGCCTGGGCGGGCGCCGCCTGAGCCGGAGCCGCCTGAGCCGGTGCTGCCTGCGGAGCCGGAGCGGCCTGCGCGGGAGCCGCCTGCGGGGTGGGGGCCTCCTGGGCGGGGGCAGCCTGAGCAGGCGCCTCCTGGGCAGGCGCCTCCTGGGCGGGAGCTTCCTGGGCGGGTGCGGCGGGCGCCTCCTGCGGCGCAGCCTGCTCGGCGGGCGCGGCCTCAGCCGGCGCGGCCTCGGCAGGCGCTGCCTGCTCGGCGGGCGCCGCCTCAGCGGGCGCGGCCTCAGCCGGTGCAGCCTCAGCAGCCGGAGCGGCCGGCGCCTCAGCGGCCGCGCCGGAGCCGTCGCCGATCGTCACGAGCGCGGTCCCCACCTCGACGGTCTCGTCCTCCTGCACCAGGATCGCCTCGATGACGCCGGCGACCGGCGACGGGATCTCGGTGTCGACCTTGTCGGTCGAGACTTCGAGCAGGGGCTCGTCCACCTCGACACGGTCGCCAACGTTCTTCAGCCAGCGTGTGACCGTGCCTTCCGTGACGCTCTCGCCGAGCGCCGGGAGGCTGACGGATTCGCTCATGAGCTTTTCTCCTTCAAAACCTGATCGTTCAGTAGCTTATTGCAGGCGGGTCCGCACGAGACGGACCCGCCTGGTCGTCCTAGAGGGTGTGCAGCGGCTTGCCCGCGAGGTACAGGAACGCCTCGCCGAGCGACTCGTTCTGCGTCGGGTGCGCGTGCACGAGAGGAGCGATGTCCTCCGGGTACGCCTCCCAGTTCACGACCAGCTGCGCCTCGCCGATGAGCTCGCCGACGCGGGCGCCGATCATGTGCATGCCGACGACCGGGCCGTCGTTCACGCGCACGACCTTGACGCTGCCGTTGGTGCCGATGATCTCGCTGCGGGCGTTGCCGGCCAGGCTGTAGTCGTAGCTGCTGACGGCGTCGGCACCGTACTGCTCGACGGCCTTCGCCTCGGTCAGGCCGACGGATGCGACCTCGGGGTCGCAGTAGGTGACCTTCGGGATGTTGACGTCGGGGACGACGATCGGGTTGAGACCCGCGATCTCCTCCGCGACGAAGATGCCCTGCTGGAAGCCGCGGTGCGCGAGCTGCAGGCCCGGGACGATGTCGCCGACGGCATACACGCCGGGGATGTTGGTCGCGAGGCGCTCGTCGGTGATGACGAAGCCGCGGTCCATGGTGACGCCGACCTCGTCGAACCCGAGGCCCTGGGTCAGTGGTCCACGGCCGACGGCGACGAGCAGCAGGTCGGCCTCGATCGTGTTGCCGTTCTCGAGGGTGACGACGACGCCCTGCTCGTTCTGAGTCACGCCCTGGAAGCGGACACCGAGGCTGTAGTCGATGCCACGACGACGGAAGGCGCGCTCCAGCGACTTGCTGATGGACTCGTCCTCGTTGGGGACGAGGTGCGGGAGCGCCTCGATGATGGTGACGTCCGAGCCGAACGACTTCCAGACGCTGGCGAACTCGACGCCGATGACGCCGCCGCCGAGGACCGCGACCTTCTTCGGGACGAAGTCGAGCTCGAGCGCCTGCTCGCTGGTGATGACGCGGCCGCCGGTCTCGAGGCCCGGAAGCGAGCGCGAGTAGGAGCCGGTGGCCAGGATGACGTTCTTGCCGACGATCATGTCGTCGCCGACCTGCACGGTGGTGGGGGAGACCAGACGGCCCTCGCCCTCGATCACCGTGATGCCGCGGGCCTTCACCAGACCCTGCAGGCCCTTGTACTTCTTCGCGACGATGCCGCGGCGGTACTCGGTGACACCGTTGATGTCGACGCCCTGGAGCTGCGTCACGATGCCGTACTTCGACGACTCCCGCGAATAGTCCGCGATCTCGGCCGCGTGGAGCAGCGCCTTCGTCGGGACACAGCCACGGTGGAGGCAGGTGCCACCGACCTTGTCCTTCTCGATCATGCCGACGGTGAATCCGAGCTCGGCCGCACGCAGCGCTGCTGCGTAGCCTCCACTCCCACCGCCGAGCACCACAATGTCAAAGTTCTGCTCAGACACCCAGCTACTCCCTCGCGCATCAGGATCATGTGACACGATTTGCCGCCCAGAGGGGTGGCCCCGGGAGACGTGTTGATGGGCGGGATTTCCCGCCCATACGACCCTACTACTTCCCGGAAAAGCTCTCGGCCAGGCGGATGAGCGCCCTTACGCTCACCGCGGACGGGCCCTTTCCGGTGAATCCGTACGGCGCCGCCGGGCTCTTCGCGGGGCCCGCGATGTCCAGGTGCGCCCAGGGGATGCGCGGCGCGTCGTCCTCTTCTCCGGTGCGTCCGACGAACTCCTGCAGGAACACCCCGGCGAGCAGCGCGCCGCCCGCGGTGTTGCCCGGGTTCGCGTTGGCGATGTCGGCGACGTCGGAGTTGATCGTGGCGCGCAGTTCGCCGGGAAGCGGCATCGGCCAGAGCAGCTCGCCGGTCTCCTTCGCAGCGGTCAGCACCTCGTCGACGAGGTCGTCGGAGCCCATCAGGGCGGCGTAGCGGGTGCCGAGCGCGACCATGGCGGCGCCCGTCAGGGTCGCCACGTCGACGATCGCGTCGGGCTGCTCCTCGCTCGCGGCGACCAGCCCGTCGGCGAGGACGAGGCGTCCCTCCGCGTCGGTGTTGAGCACCTCGACCGTCCGGCCTCCGCGGATGCGCAGCACGTCGTTGGGCCGGATGGCGGACCCGGACGGCATGTTCTCCGCCAGGCACAGCCACGCCGTGACGCGCACCGGCAGCGCGAGGCGGGCGGCCGCGAGCGCGACGGCGAGCACGGTCGCCGCGCCCGTCATGTCGTACTTCATCCCGACCATGCCCGTCGGAGGCTTCAGCGAGAGGCCGCCCGAGTCGAACGTGATGCCCTTGCCCACGAGGGCGAGGTGACGGGTTGCGCCGTCGGGGGAGTAGGAGACCTTGACCAGGCGCGGCGGACGCGTCGAACCCTGCCCGACGCCCAGGATGCCGCCGAACCCGTCCGCGGCGAGCTGCTCCTCGTCCCACACGGTGACGTTGACGGGGAGGTCCGCCGCTGCGGCCTCGGCGCGGTCGGCGAAGGTCGCGGGGTAGAGGTCGAGCGGCGGGATGTTGACCAGATCCTTGACCAGCGAGGCGGCCTCGGCGACCGCCGACGCGCGAGAGACGAGTGCGTCCGCGTCGGCGGTGGCGGCTCCGAGCACCTCGATCGACGCGACCGGATCCTTCGCAGCAGCCCTGCTCTTCTCGCGGTACTCGGTGAATGCGTAGGCGCCGAGCGCTGCTCCCTCGAGCACCGCACCCAGCTCGGCGTCGCTCTCCGCAGGAAGGTCGAGCGCGACGGCCGCCGTCCCCGCCAGCTGGCGGATGGCGCTCCCGGCGGCGTAGCGGACGGCGTCCTCGCCGCCCTCGGGCAGTCCGATCACGGCGAGCGAGGGGCCGGACCCCAAGCCGGGGAGCCGCACGAGCTCATCCTTCCCGCCGCTGAAGCCCACGTCGCGCAGCTGCTGCGCCAGTTCGTCCCGACGAGAGCCGGAGAGCACGGTCACGCCGTCACGGCCGACCCGTGCGGCGGTCACGAGCACGTCGGCTGCGGTGGCGGGGGTGGATGCGTCGGTCAGGGTCAGCGCTGGTGCGGTCATGCTTCGACCCTAACGCGGGGCCGTGCCGCATCCCCCGGCGTAGCGGCCTTACCGCGTGTTCGCTGTGGGCGTGCAGCCAGGCGGCGCTGACCCGGGTTCCGCTTCCGGGGTCCGCTCTAGAGTTGAAGCATGCGAGACCCCGGCGAACTGTTCGAGCTCAATCCGGCACTCGAGGTGCCGGAAGGGTTGCCGCTCGTCGCGGGCCTGACCGGCTTCGCCGACGCGGGCTCCGGCGTGAGTCAACTCGGCACCTATCTGCTCGGCACGCTCGACAGCGAGGTCGTCGCCACCTTCGACGCCGACATCCTGCTCGACTACCGGGCGCGCCGCCCCATCATCTACTTCGATCAGGACCACCTGACCGACTACCAGCCGGCGACGCTGAAGCTCTACCTCGCGTACGACGAGCTGCGCCAGCCGTTCCTTCTGCTGTCGGGCTTCGAGCCCGACTTCCGCTGGGAGGCGTTCACGGATGCCGTGCTCGGGCTGATCGAGCGCTTCAAGGTCAAGAGCATCACCTGGGTGCACTCCATCCCGATGCCCGTCCCGCACACACGGCCGATCGGCGTGACGGTGAGCGGCAACCGCTCCGAGCTGATCGAGTCGATGTCGATCTGGAAGCCGCACACCCAGGTGCCCGCGAACGCCCTGCACCTGCTGGAGTTCCGCCTCCAGCAGCTCTCGTACCCGATCGCCGGGTTCATCCTGCTCATCCCGCACTACCTCGCCGACACCGAGTACCCGGCGGCCGCCGTCGCGGCCCTCGACTCGATCAGTGCGGCGACTGCGCTCATCTTCCCCACCGACCGCCTGCGCCAGGAGGACCGCGACTTCATCGCGAACATCGACGAGCAGGTCGCCGGCAACGCCGAGCTGGGCCGACTGGTGGGCACGCTCGAGGAGCGGCACGACTCCTACATGGAGGACACGCAGCTGCGCTCGCCGCTGACCGACAGCGACGGCGAGCTGCCGAGCGCCGACGAGATCGCCGCCGAACTCGAGAACTTCCTGGCCTTCCGCCGTCACGGCGACGAGGAGAACCCGCGCGGCGACCGCTGAGCGCACACCGCATCGCTCCCGCATCGTCCGCTCGACGGGAGGCTGTCGGCGGCGGGCATAGGATCGTTCGGTGAATTCGCGTCGCTCCTGGGTCGTCTACGGGATCGGAGTCTTCGCTTACCTGATCGCCGTCATGCAGCGCACCACGATCGGTGTCGCGGGGGTGGCGGCCACGGATCGGTTCCACGTCTCCGCGGCGGTCCTCTCCACCCTGGCGGTCGTGCAGCTGATCGTCTACGCCGGGATGCAGGTCCCCGTGGGCGTGCTGATCGACCGGATCGGCTCGCGCGTCCTGATGCTGGCCGGTACGGCGCTGATGGTGGTCGGCCAGGTGGCCGTCGCGCTCGCGCCGAGCATCGCCGTGGCGATCGTGGGCCGCATCCTGGTCGGGGCCGGTGATGCGACGGTCTTCACCTCTCTCATGCGGCTGACGAACTCCTGGTTCCGCGGGCGGATCGTCCCGCAGCTCTCGCAGTGGATCGGCAACGTCGGTCAGCTCGGGCAGGTGCTGTCGGCCATCCCGTTCGCGCTGCTGCTGCACCTGTCGGGATGGACGGTCGCCTTCCTCACGGCGGCGTCGCTGTCCGTCGTGGCGCTCATCGGCATCCTGGTGGCGGTCACAGACCGGCCTGTCGGCGCGAGCGAGGGGCCGCGGCCGGCGACGTGGTCGGACTCGATGCGGCAGCTGCGGGTCAGCCTGGCGCGGCCGGGCACGCAACTGGGCTTCTGGTCGCACTTCGTGACCCAGTCCTCCGGCACGGTCTTCAGCCTGATGTGGGGGATCCCGTTCCTCGTCTTCGCCCTCGGCATCCAGCCCGCGGAGGCGTCGGCGCTGCTCACGGTGCTGGTCGGCGCGGGACTGATCTCGGGGCCGATCCTCGGCATCCTCACCGCGCGCTTCCCGATGCGGCGGAGCAACCTCGTGCTCGGGATCGTCGCCCTGATGGCGGCGGCGTGGACGCTCGTCCTGCTCTGGCCGGGGAAGCCGCCGCTCTGGACGGTGATCGTGCTGATCGCGGCGATCGGGATCGGTGGCCCGGGGTCGCTGATCGGATTCGACTTCGCGCGCACCTTCAACCCGCTGCACAGCCTGGGCTCGGCCAACGGGATCGTCAACGTCGGCGGGTTCCTGGCGAGCTTCGTGATGATGTTCCTGATCGGCGTCTCCCTCGATGTGCAGGCGCACGGCGCCGACGGCGACGCGCAGCTCTATCAACTCGACCACTTCCGCTGGGCGTTCGCCATCCAGTACGTCATCGTGGGGATCGGCGTCGGCTTCCTGGTGCGCGCACGCCGGCGCACGCGCCGTGCTCTGAAGGAGGACGAGGGAATAGATGTGGCCCCTCTCTGGGTTGCATTGGTTGGAACGTGGAGGCGGCGCGGAGGACGCGAAGCGCTGTAGAGGGCGCGGCGGACGGCGTCCCGATTCGATCCGAGTTTGGCCGTACTGGTCGGGGGCTCGCGTGGAACGTGCAATAATTGGCGTCTGGACCCGTTCATGTCTTCGGGCCGGAGCATTCGACGATGCCCGGCGGAACCGACCGAGACTTGACATGGGTCTTAGTAGTGTCCGCACGCAACCCTGAGCCAGGCTCGGCCGTCAGGATCCCGGCCCCTCTGCTTGGTATGAAAGGTGTTCACATGGCAACCCGTGCAGCAACGAAGACCCGCGATGCGGAGGTCGAGGTCGAGGAGACCGTGACCGCCGCCGCGGACGAGACGACGAAGGCCGCGCCCAAGAAGGCGGCGGCGAAGGCCGCGCCCAAGAAGGCGCCGGCGAAGGCAGGTGCCGCGAAGAAGCAGACCGCACCGGTCAAGGGCAAGGTCAAGGCTGCGGACGACGACGAGATCGACGACGACGCCGAGGTCGAGATCGACGAGGAGGCCGTGGTCGACGACGACACGGCCGACGAGCCGGAAGCGGCCGAAGCCGACGCGGACGCCGACTCCGAATCTGACGACACCGAGGGCAAGGCCCCCGTGGCCGCCGCCCCCGCCGAGGACGAGCCCCTGCCGAGCGACGCGCTCGTGCTGCGCGCGGTCGACGAAGAGGACGACATCCCCGTCTACTCGACGACGATCACCGGCGCCACCGCCGACCCCGTCAAGGACTACCTGAAGCAGATCGGCAAGGTCCCTCTGCTGAACGCGGCCGAAGAGGTCGAGCTCGCCATGCGCATCGAGGCGGGTCTGTTCGCCGAGGACAAGCTGGCGAACACCCCCTCCCTGACCAAGGAGCTCGAGCGCGAGCTGAAGTGGGTCGCCCGCGACGGCCAGCGCGCCAAGAGCCACCTGCTGGGCGCCAACCTGCGCCTCGTGGTCAGCCTCGCCAAGCGCTACACCGGCCGTGGGATGCAGTTCCTCGACCTCATCCAGGAGGGCAACCTGGGCCTCATCCGTGCCGTCGAGAAGTTCGACTACACGAAGGGCTTCAAGTTCTCCACCTACGCCACCTGGTGGATCCGTCAGGCGATCACGCGTGCGATGGCCGACCAGGCGCGCACCATCCGCATCCCGGTCCACATGGTGGAGGTCATCAACAAGCTGGCGCGCGTGCAGCGCCAGATGCTGCAGGACCTCGGCCGCGAGCCCACCCCGGAAGAGCTGTCGAAGGAACTCGACATGACTCCGGAGAAGGTCATCGAGGTCCAGAAGTACGGTCGCGAGCCCATCTCGCTCCACACCCCGCTGGGTGAGGACGGCGACAGTGAGTTCGGCGACCTGATCGAGGACACCGAGGCGGTCGTCCCCGCGGACGCGGTCGGCTTCACCATGCTGCAGAAGCAGCTGGAGAGCTTGCTCGACTCGCTGTCCGAGCGCGAGGCGGGCGTGATCCGCATGCGCTTCGGCCTCGGCGACGGCATGCCGAAGACGCTCGACCAGATCGGCGACACCTTCGGCGTGACGCGCGAGCGCATCCGCCAGATCGAGTCGAAGACCATGGCGAAGCTGCGTCACCCGTCGCGTTCGCAGTCGCTGCGCGACTACCTCGAGTAAACCGTTGCGGTACCGACTGGCGGTCATCGCCGGCCGCCTCGCCCGCTGGCTTCTGCGCCTGCGGGGAGGCGGCTCCGCGGTGCCGGGCCGTGTCGCGCTCGCGATCGCCCCGAAGTTCCTCGAGCGTGCCGTCAGCCGGCTTCCTTTGGGCGTCGTATTCGTCTCCGGCTCCAACGGCAAGTCCACGACGACGAACATGCTCACGGCGATCCTGCGCGAGCACGGTCTCGACGTGTTCACCAATCCGTCCGGCGGCAACCTCCCGCAGGGGATCGCGTCGGCGCTGCTCGCCGACGTCCCGCTCGACGGGTACGTGCGCGGCGATGTCGGCGTCATCGAGGTCGATGAGGCCTACGGCGTCGATCTCGCGCGCGTCCTGAAGCCGCGGGGGTCGCTGCTGCTCAACGTGCAGATCGACCAGCTGAACCGCTTCTTCGAGCCCACCCGGGTGATCGGGATGCTGCGCTCGATCGCCGACGGCTCCTCCGAGTTCGTCGTGGTCAACGCGGACGACGACAGTCTCGCCCGCATCGGCGCCGACCTCGCCGGCCAGGGGCGCGACGTGACTTCGTTCGCCGTCGCGCCGTCGATCATCGAGGCATCCCCGAACGGCCTGGCGAACGTCAAGGACCTGACGGGCGCAACAGCCGGCGCGCTGCCGGCCCCGGCAGTGTTCGTCAGCAAGCTCGAGACGCAGAGCGCGCAACTCACCATCGGCGGCGACATCGTCCGCATCGGGCTTCCCGCGCGCGGACTGCACTACGCCGTGGATGCGGCGGGCGCGACCGCGATGGCTCGACGCCTGCTGGGCGACCGCTTCCACGCGAACAACGTGGTCGCCGCCATGGCCGCTCTCCGCACCGTCTACGGGCGCGGCGAGACGCTGCGCGTCGGCGACGAGGACGTCGAGATCATCATGATGAAGAACCCGCCGAGCCTCCAGCTCAATCTGGACTACCTCAGCGAGTCGCCCGAGCAGGTCTTCGTCGCGGTCGACGAGGGCACTCCCGACCCGTCCTGGGTGTACGACATCGACCTGTCGAAGCTCAGCCACGTGGATGTGGCGTCGGGCACGAAGGCCTGGCAGTTCGCCACGCGCTTCGCCTATGCGGGCATCGAGGTCGACCAGGTGCTTCCAGAGTTGAAGCCCGCGTTGCAGGCCTTCCTCGCCCTGCCGAAGCCGGCGCACGGCAACAAGACCATGATCGTCAACTACGAGCAGATGATGCTGATCCGCAAGCACCTGGGGTTCCTCGACCTGGAGGGCGGCGAGCGATGAGCGTGCTGCGCATCCTGCACCTGTATCCGGCCGAGCTCGGTATCAACGGCGACGCGGGCAACGTGCTCGCCCTCACCGAGCGCGCGCGCTGGCGCGGCCTCGACGTGGATGTGGTGACCCACGCCGTCGGCGGCGAGCTGCCGCACAGCGCGGACATCGTCCACATCGGCTCCGGGCCGCTCTCGGCGCAGCGCGCCGTCCACGAGGACGTCCTGGAGATCGCGCCGCGTCTGCGCGAATGGCGCGATGCCGGCGTCCCGATCCTGGCGATCGCGGGCGGGTGGCAGCTGCTCGGAACCGAGCTCGAGACCGGCGAGGGCGCGGTGCTCGGCGGAGCCGCGGTGTTCCCGACGCGCGCGGCCCTCGGGCGCAAGCGCCACGTCGGCGAGATCGTCGTGCGCCTGGCCGACGGCACGACCGTCGCGGGCTTCGAGAACCACTCGGCACACACCGTCCTGGACGGCGCCGAGCCGCTCGGCCGCATCGTCAGCGGGACCGGCAACGACGGCTCGCTGGAGGGCGTGGTGGTCGGCGCGTCGATCGGGACGCACCTCCACGGTCCGCTCCTCCCGATGAATCCGGTCCTCGCGGATCGCCTGCTGGCGACGGCGCTCCGCGCCGAGCTCCCGCCGGTCCCGCAGACCGAGCGCGTCGACCGCTACGCCACCAACGCGCGGCGCGCGATCGCCGACCGCCTCGGCGTCTCGCTCTAGCGCCTCACGCGTCTTTCTGCTGAGGTGCTCGCAGAGGCACCCGCGCACGGCGTGGTGCCCGCACGTTCGAGCACCTCGCGGGATCAGTTGATGTAGACGCGGGGGACGCGCGCGGCGACGCCGGTGATCATCTCGTCGGCGATGGTCTCCGCCCAGTCGGCGTACTTCTCCGCGGTGGGCTCGCCGTCGGCTCCGGACCCGAACAGGACGGCGGTGTCGCCGACCTCGACCCGGTGCGGCCCCGCATCCACAAGCATGCTGTCCGCGAGCACATCGATGACCGGGCAGCGGCGTCCACCGAGCAGCACGGAGGTCTTCGCGATGCCGAGCGTCGGGACGCCGTCGGCGTAGCCGATGCCCAGGCGGGCGTGCGTGGTGCCGCCGACGTGGACCTCGGTCACCGGGGCTTCCAGACGCATCGCCGGGATGAGGCCGAGCTCGGCCCCCGTCGTGTCGTCGAACGGGGAGAAGCCGTACGCGGCGATGCCGAACCGTACGAAGTCGAAGCGCGCCTCCGGCATCCGGATGCCCGCCGAGCTCGCCGCCAGGTGCAGCACCTCGAAGTGCGCGCCGAGCGCCTCGGCCTCGGCGACCGCATCCCGGAACTCGGCCAGCGCGGCCTCGTCGTCGGCGATGGACGCGTCCGCCAGGTGGGACCAGGCGGCGCGGATACGCAGCACTCCGGCCTCCTGAAGCGCGAGGGCCGCCCGGATGAGGTGGGGCCACTCCTCCCGCGTCGCGCCGTTGCGGCTGAGGCCGGTGTCCACCTTCAGGTGCACCACGGCCGGGCGGTCGGCGCCGGCTTCAGCGATCGCCTCGAGCTGCCACAGGGCGGAGATGCCGAGCTCGATGTCGGCCTCGATGCCCGCCCGCCAGTCGGTCTCCTGACCGTGCAGCCACGCCAGCAGTGGGACCTCGAAGCCGGCCTGCCTGAGCACCAGGCCCGCGGGGATCTCGAGGACCGCGAGGGAGGTGGCACCGGCGTCGAGTCCGGCCTCGGCGATCGGAAGGAGCCCGTGACCATAAGCGTCGGCCTTCACCGCGAGCATCGTCTGGGAGGGAGCGATCAGCTCGGTCAGGTGGGCGACGTTGTGCCGCACGGCAGCCAGGTCGACCACGGCACGGGGGAGAGGCTCGGCGACGGCATCCACGATGGTCACTCGCTGTACGTCCTCTCGATGCGCCGGCCGAGACGGCTGGTGATGACGGGAGCGGCGATGCCGATCGCATCGGCCCAGTCGAGCGCCGTGGGCTCGCCCAGCTCCGGGTCGCCGAACAGCACCACCGGTTCGCCGACCCGGGCCTCGTCGTCGCCGATGTCGACGACGAACTGATCCATGGCGATGCGGCCGGTGATCCGGCCGACGGTGCTGCCGACTTTCACGGGCGCCTTGTTCGAGGCGACGCGCAGAATGCCGTCGGCATAGCCCAGGGCCACCAGCACGAGGGTGCTCGGCCGGGAGGTGCGGTAGGTGTAGCCGTAAGAGACGCCGCGATCCGCCGGGACGCGTTTCACGGCGATGATCTCGCCGGCAACCCGCATGGCGGGCGCCGACGGACGTTCAGGATCGAGTCCGAAGAGCTCGGGTCCGACCAGCGTCGCGCCCTCGAGGTCGAGGTCGGGGTCGGATGCGACCGAGACGTCGACGGGGAGGCCTTCGTCAGCGATCGCCGCGGCATCCTCGAACCGGGAGACGAGAAAACCGCCGACCCCCGCATCCGTCAGCGCACGAGCCACGGGGATGAGCCCGTGTCCGTACGCGTCGGCGCGGAGATCGGCGGTGCAGTCGGGGAGCGAAGACGCTACGGCCGAACGGATGACGGAGAGGTCGATGTGGGCGCGCCTGCGCACGCCGGTGACTTTCGCCATCGTCCGGTCAGCCTCGCGTTTCGCGACGCGGCCGCGTTACGCGCGCTGCTCTTCGAACAGGCGAGCGGTCTCGTCGTGCCAGCTGTGGGCGATCTGCGAGAGCTTCTCCTGGTGCTTCTTGCCGTGGTGGGCGCAGAACAGGAGTTCTCCGTTGTTGACGACGACGCGGATGTAAGCCTGCGCGCCGCAGCTGTCGCAACGGTCGGCAGCCGTCAACTGCGGCCCCGATGCGAGCTCGTCAACCGCCCCGTTCTCCGAGGTGAGTGTCGACATTTGGTGCTCCTTTCCGTCGCTACCGCTGAACTCGGTACGTCTATAGAACCACGGATGTCCGGCAACCAGGCGCGCATTGGCTGCTATTTCGCTCAACGCGTAGCCTCACCGGCCCCCAGGGTGTCGTGGCGTAGGCTCCGCCGCCCGGCGCTTACTCTGGAAGAGCACGTGCGCCCGCACCCGGGATGGGCGCCACGATCCACAAGGAGCGCCCGTGGCGAGTTCGGACTATTCGGCCAGGCACCTCTCGGTGCTCGAGGGGCTGGAGGCCGTCCGCAAGCGCCCGGGCATGTACATCGGCTCCACCGACTCGCGTGGACTGATGCACTGCCTGTGGGAGATCATCGACAACTCCGTCGACGAGGCCCTCGCCGGTCACGGCACCGACATCGAGGTCATCCTGCACGCGGACGACAGCGTGGAGGTGCGCGACACCGCTCGCGGCATCCCCGTGGACATCGAGCCCAAGACCGGCCTGTCGGGCGTCGAGGTCGTCTTCACCAAGCTGCACGCCGGCGGAAAGTTCGGGAGCGGGTCGTACGCGGCCTCCGGCGGCCTGCACGGCGTGGGAGCCTCGGTCGTCAACGCGCTATCCGAGCGCCTCGACGTCGAGGTCGACCGGGACGGCAAGGTGTGGGCGATGTCGTTCCACCGCGGCGAGCCCGGCATCTTCGACGATGGGAAGGGCGAGCCGAGCCCGGACAGCCCCTTCACCCCCTTCGTCAGCGGCAGCGAGCTGCGGGTCGTCGGCAAGGTCGCCAAGGGCAAGACGGGCACCCGCATCCGCTATTGGGCCGACCGCCAGATCTTCACGAAGGGCGCGGAGTTCTCGACCGACGACCTGGTGGGCCGCGCCCGCCAGACGGCGTTCCTCGTGCCCGGCCTCGCGATCTCCATCGACGACAAGCGTCCGGGATCGGACGGCGCCGCTGCCGCGGGCCGCACCACCTTCCGTTACGAGGGCGGCATCTCGGAGTTCGTCGACTTCCTCGCACCGGACAGCCCGATCACCGAGACCTGGCGCCTCACCGGCGAGGGCCACTTCACCGAGACCGTTCCCGTGCTCTCCGACTCGGGGGCCATGCTGCCCACCGAGCTCACGCGCGAGTGCCAGGTCGACATCGCGCTGCGTTGGGGGACCGGCTACGACACGGTCATGCGCAGTTTCGTCAACATCATCGCCACGCCCAAGGGCGGGAGCCACCAGGCCGGCTTCGACCAGGGGATGCTCAAGTTCCTCCGCCAGCAGGTCGAGCAGAACGCGCGCCGGCTCAAGGCGGGGACGGACAAGCTCGAGAAGGACGACGTGATGGCGGGCCTCACGGCCGTGCTGACGGTGCGCCTTCCGGAGCCGCAGTTCGAGGGCCAGACGAAGGAGATCCTCGGGACGCCGGCCGTGCGCGCGATCGTCGCCAATGTCGTCCAGAAAGCGATGGCCGAACGGTTCGGGTCGTCCAAGCGCGACGACAAGGCGCAGTCGGCGCTCGTGCTCGACAAGGTCGTCGCCGAGATGAAGTCGCGCATCTCGGCCCGCGCTCACAAGGAGACGCAGCGCCGCAAGAACGCGCTCGAGACGTCATCCCTCCCGGCCAAGCTGGTCGACTGCCGCTCGAACGACGTGGCCAACAGCGAGCTGTTCATCGTCGAGGGCGACTCGGCGCTCGGGACCGCACGCCGGGCCCGCGACAGCGAGTACCAGGCGCTGCTGCCCATCCGCGGCAAGATCCTGAACGTGCAGAAGGCGTCCATCTCGGACATGCTGTCGAACGCCGAGTGCGCCGCGATCATCCAGGTGATCGGCGCCGGCTCCGGCCGCAGCTTCGACCTGTCGGTCGCGCGCTACGGCAAGGTCATCATCATGTCGGACGCCGACGTCGACGGCGCGCACATCCGGACGCTGCTGCTGACGCTGTTCTTCCGTTACATGCGGCCGATGATCGAAGAGGGCCGCGTCTTCGCCGCCGTGCCTCCGCTGCACCGGGTGGTGGTCGTGAACCCCGGCTCGAAGCCGAACGAGACGATCTACACGTACTCGGAGGCCGAGCTGCAGGCGGTCCTCGCCGACCTGAAGAAGCGCGGCAAGCGGTACCAGGAGCCGATCCAGCGCTACAAGGGCCTCGGCGAGATGGATGCGGACCAGCTGGCGACCACCACGATGGACCGCGCCCACCGCACCCTGCGCCGGGTGCGCGTCCCCGACGCCGAGTCGGCCAACCGCGTCTTCGAGCTCCTGATGGGCAACGACGTGGCCCCGCGCAAGGAGTTCATCATCGCCGGCGCCGACGACCTCAGCCGCGCCCGCATCGACGCCTAGCCGCCGAGCCGCGTACAAATCGGAGGAACTTCGGTCCCTGTTCGGGCTGATCTCCTCCGCCGGCCGCCGTGCCTCGGCAGGTCGGAACCGTTTTCCTCCGTTCCCGCTGCGCGGCAGGCGGGCGGCCTTGGTCGGATACGGAGGAGGATGGCTGTCGGCGTGCGGCGTGTCCCTGGAAACGGAGGACATCAGCGGCGTTGGAACCGCAGACTCCTCCGTTTTCGCACGGGCGTGCCAGAGCTATGGACGCGCGAAATGGCCGGCTGGACGAGACCGCGTCAGCCGATGCGGCGGCCGATCGAGCCTACGACGGTGTCCAGGGGGGTTCCGGAGCCGTCGCGGCGGGCGCCGCCCTCGGGGAGGGTGCGCGCGACGCCGTCCGGGGCGACCGCGTAGGCAGGGCCGCGACCGGCCCAAGCGAGCACGAGCTCGCTCTCGCCCTTGAGGAACCGCTGGGCACGCACGCCGCCGGTGGCCCGGCCCTTGGCCGGGTACTCGGCGAAGTCGCTGACCTTGGCGGTGCCGGGGTCGGCGCCGGGCAGGGTGGCGTCGCTCGCGGCGATGGTCGCCACCACGGCCTCCTCCGCCTCGCCGGGCGCGACCGCGCCGAAGAAGATGACCCGGGCACCGGAACCGAGGTTGATGCCGGCCATACCGCCGGCCGCTCGGCCCTGCGGACGCACGCTCGACGCGGCGAAGCGCAGCAGCTGCGCGTCGCTGGCGACGAACACCAGCTCGTCCTCGTCCGCGACCGTGGTGGCTCCGACGACCTCGTCGCCGGGCTTCAGTGCGATGATCTCGAACTCCGGCTTGTTCGCCCAGTCGCCGGCGGCCACGCGCTTCACGACGCCCTGCTTCGTGCCGAGCGCGATCGTCCGCTCGGAGTCGAGCGAGGCGAGTGCGAGGATGCGCTCCTTCTTGTCCGCCAGCGCCAGATAGTCGCCGACCTTGACACCGGCACCGAGCTGGATGGAGTTGGCCGGCACCCCCGGCAGGTCGACGGGGGAGAAGCGGATGAGCCGGCCGGTGTTCGTCACCGCGCCGATCTCGCTGCGGCTCGTGGTGTCGAGCTGGGAGAGGATCGCGTCGTGCTTGCTGCGCCGGGCCGGCGGCTGGATGCGGTCCAGGCCGCCCTCTGCGCCGTCGGCGGCCTCCGCGACGGTCGACGCATCCACCCGCAGGATCCGCCCGGTCGTGGACAGGTAGACGCGCGTCGGGACGTCCGCCACTTCGAGCTGCACGGTCGCGGCCTTGCTGCGCGACGCCCCGGCGATCGACGGCTTCGCCTCGGTCAGGAGGGTGCGCCGCGGTGTCCCGAAGGTGGCCGCAACCCGCTCGAGCTCGTCGGACACCAGGTCGTTGATCCGCTGCTGGGAGGCGAGGAGGCTCTCCAGCTCCTCGATCTCGGCGCGCAGCTGGTCGCGCTCGGTCTCGAGCTCGATGCGGCTGAACTTGGTGAGCCGGCGGAGGCGCAGTTCGAGGATGTAGTCGGCCTGCAGCGTGCTGAGGTCGAACACCTGCATGAGCCGTCCGCGCGCCTGCTCGGTGTCGTCGGAGGTGCGGATGACCTGGATGACCTCGTCGATGTCGAGGATCGCGATCAGCAGGCCTTCGACGAGGTGCAGGCGTTCCTTGCGCCGAGCCAGGCGGAAGCGCGAACGGCGCGTGACCACGCTGATGCGGTGATCGAGGTACACCCGCAGCAGCTCGCGGAGTCCGAGCGTCTGCGGGCCGCCGGCGACTAGCGCGACGTTGTTGATCGCGAAGCCCTCTTCGAGCGGGGTGTGCCGGTAGAGCTGCTCGAGCACCGCATCCGCGCTGAAACCGGTCTTGATGCCGATGACGAGCCGGAGGCCGTGCTGACGGTCGGACAGGTCGGTGACGTCGGAGATGCCGTTGAGCTTCTTGCCGTTGACGCCGTCCTTGATCTTCTCGATGACCTTCTCGGGGCCGACGCCGTAGGGCAGCTCGGTGACGACGAGCCCGCTCTTGCGCGCGGTGATCGACTCCACCGTCACCTTCGCGCGCATCCGGAAGCTGCCGCGTCCGGTGGCGTAGGCATCGCGAACGCCGGCCAGCCCGGCGATGGTCCCTCCGCCGGGGAGGTCGGGACCGGGCACGTAGGCCATCAGGTCGTCGAGGGTCGCGTCGGGGTTCTCGAGCAGGTGACGGGCCGCGCCGACGACCTCGATCAGGTTGTGGGGCGCCATGTTGGTCGCCATGCCGACCGCGATGCCGCTTGCACCGTTGACGAGCAGGTTCGGGAAGGCGGCGGGCAGCACATCCGGCTGCATCAGCTGGTTGTCGTAGTTGGGGACGAAGTCGACGACATCCTCGTCGAGGTCCTCGGTCATGGCGAGGGCGGCCGCGGCGAGGCGTGCCTCGGTGTATCGCGCGGCCGCGGGACCGTCGTCGAGCGAGCCGAAGTTGCCGTGGCCGTCGACCAGCGGCACGCGCAGGGTGAAGTCCTGCGCCATGCGCACCAGGGCGTCGTAGATCGCGCTGTCGCCGTGCGGGTGCAGCTTTCCCATCACCTCGCCGGTGACGCGCGCCGACTTCACGTGGCCGCGGTCGGGTCGGAGGCCCATCTCGGTCATCATGTAGAGGATGCGGCGCTGGACGGGCTTGAGGCCGTCGCGCGCGTCCGGAAGTGCCCGGGAGTAGATGACCGAGTAGGCGTATTCGAGGAACGAGCCCTGCATCTCGGTCGTGACGTCGACGTCTTCGATGCGTTCCGTCGTTCCGGCGGCGGGCTTGTCGTCTGCTGGTGTCATCGGTGCAATCTCGGGAGGGGCGGGGGAGTCGCGTAGGGCGGCTCGGCCGGCTGCGATGGCTGTGCCAGACTGGGCCGGATGCCCCCCATGCTACCGGCCGCGTTCACCACCCGAGCGAGCCTCGCCACGGTTATGCCGAGTTCGCTGGCCGCGCTCTCCGGGGAGCAGAACGACCTGGGGCTGCCGAGACTGGATCACATCGTGGTGATCGTCGTCGACGGCCTGGGCGCGGCCTCGCTGCGCGCTCGCGCGGGCCACGCCCGCACCCTGGCGCCGCTGCTGGGCAAGGCGACCACGATCGACGCCGGCTTCCCGACCACGACGGCGGCCGCGCTCGCCACCCTGACCACCGGGACCACGCCGGGCCGGCACGGACTCGTCGGCTACCGGGTGCGGGACGGCGCAGGCCGTCTCACCAACCAGCTCACCGGCTGGGACGAGCGCATGGACCCTGCGACCTGGCAGCGCTCGCGCACCATCTTCGAGCGAGCCGCCGAGGAGGGCGTGAAGACGCGCGCGATCGGCCTTCCGAAGTTCGAGGGCACCGGGTTCACCGCGGCGGTGCTGCGCGGCGCCGAGTTCGTCGGTGTCCAGTCGATGGCCGGCCGGTTCGAGGCGGCGATGGATGCGGTCAGCGCCGCCGGTCCGGGGCTGACCTACCTGTACGTCGCCGAACTCGACCAGCTGTCGCACGCGCGCGGCTGGGAGTCACCGGAGTGGACGTCCTCCCTCGAAACCCTCGACGCGCTCGTCTCCGACTTCGCCCGGCGTCTCGGCCCCGGCCGCGGCGCCCTGCTGACCGCCGACCACGGCGCGGTGGATGTGCCCGAGAGCGGCCACATCCTCTACGACACCGCTCCGGAACTCCTGGCCGGGGTCGCGGAGGTCGCGGGCGAGCCGCGCCTGCTGCACCTCTACCTGGAGGAGGGTGCCTCAGAGACCGCGGTCGCCGAGGCCTGGCGCGACGCCGAGGGAGACCGCTCCTGGATCGCGACCCGCTCCGAGGCGATCGACGCGGGCTGGTTCGGCCCAACAGTCGACCCCGAGGTCGCGCCGCGCATCGGGGACGTGCTCGTCGCACCGCGCAAACGGGTCGCCTACTACGACGGCCGCGACCCCCAGCGCACCGGCCGCAACATGGTCGGCCAGCACGGTTCGCTCACGCCGGAGGAGACGCGGGTTCCGCTGCTGCGGTTCGGCGCGGCAGGCTGATCTCGGCCGTGACCGGGAGCGACGCGTGCGCCGTCCGGGTCGTGGGAGTCGCCGGAGTCGCCTGAGCCGCCGGGGCGACGGCCGTCGCAGTCGGCACTGCGGCATCCACCGGCGCGGGCTTTCCGGGGCGGAACCGCTGCACCCAGTAGGCGAAGCCGCGTCCCGGTCCCCAGTTCTTCAGCGACATGGCCGGGCTCTCGACGAACCGCCAGCTGAGCCAGGAGAGTGTGAGGACGATGATCGCCGCCCCGAGGATCATCGGAACGGCGCCCAGCTTGTAGAGGCCGAAATAGGCCAGCGTCTGCTGCACCGGGAACGCGTAGAGGTACACACCGTACGAGATGTCGTTCTGCTGCCCGATCTTGCGCAGACGGCCGGGGACCGCCGAGCCGAGCCACAGGATGAAGTAAACGCCCGCAGGCACGCCGATGACGCCGTAGCCGCCGTTCAGCAGCGTCCAGACGAGGACGACGCCGGCGGCGATGCCGAAGCGCGGGTTCAGCGGGATCGACCGTGAGTACACCGCGAAGGCGGCGCCCACGGCGAAGGGATACGCCAGGTAGCAGAACTGCACGCTGCCGAGCGGGGGGAAGACCGTCCCCATCGTGCCCGGGCTGACCAGGTTGATGATCTGCGCGACGAAGAACACGGCCGCGACGACGACCACCACGGGACGGGCCTTGGTCAGGACGCCCGCAATCAGCAGCAGGCCGATCATGACGTAGCAGTCCCACTCGTAGCCGAGCGTCCACATGGAGCCGTTGATCACGCTGGCGTGCGTCTCCTGGCCGTAGGGAGTCGAGTTCTGGAAGACGTCGAGGATGCCCCAGGTGGTCCCGTGCAGGTTCCAGTTGGAGGCGAGGTAGTGCCAGGGGCTGGCCCCGGAGCGCGCGAAGTACGCGGCGAGGGAGTGACCGTCGAGCGACCAGATGATCGGTCCGAGCACGAGGGCCGACAGCAGCAGGACGAGGAGGAACGCCGGGAAGATGCGCAGCACGCGACGCCAGGCGAACTGCATGACGTCGGCGGACATCCCGCTCTTGGTGATGAGGTAGCCGCTGATCGCGAAGAACCCGGCGACGGCGAGGGTGCCGAGGTTCGCCTGGCCGCGCGTGATGCCCGACCCCGGGTCGTGCCCGAAGCCGCCCAGCGGGAAGGTGTGCGACACCAGAACCGCCAGCGCCAGGACGAGACGGATCAGACCGAGCGCGTTGTCGTGGCCGCGCAGGCCGGAACTGATCGTCCGTGCAGGGTCGGTTGAGCGCATTCCCACAGGATACGGGACGATGTCCGCGAATCCGGTAACAACGGTCGGCGGTGCGTGCCCAGCGGGCCACCGCCGATAAGAGGAGTGCTACGCCAGATCGTCGTCCGTGCGGGCGCCGAACACGATCTCGTCCCAGCTCGGCATCGACGCCCGCCCCTTCTTCCGCGACGACGGCTGAGGGCCGGAATCGGTCGAGGGCGCGCTCGGCGGTGCCGGGACGTCGAGGGGGAGCGGGGTCTGCTCCGCGACGGGCTGACGCTCCTCGATCACGCGGAACGGGGACGGGTCGAGCGGCAGGGTCCGGTTCGGAGAGGACTCCTGTGGCGCTTCCACGTGCGCGTCGGTCGAGAGCGAGGGCAGCGGGGGAGTCGGCTTCGGCTCGGCCGGGGTCCTCCGGTCGTCGTAGCTGGCGGCCTCGCGCTCACCGCGGCGGCGGCGCAGCGCCTCCAGCAGGTCGGCCGTCTGGTGCAGGTCGCGCGGAGCGTCGTCCGCGCGCTTGATCGCGGAGACGGCGATGGAGTTGTTGGCGCCGGGCGTGCGGCCCTGCGGCAGAGGCTCGATCGGCGCGGTGACCTCCGGACCGAGAAGGTCGGCGGGCGGCGCGGGGAAACTGAAGGCGCCGCTGTCGAAGCGGGAGCTGTCCGGCTCGCCCTCGTTCGGCAGCACGGCGCGCAGGCGCGGGATGAGGGCACCGCCGCGCAGCTCACCAGCCTGGGAGAGGGTGGTCGCCTCCGAGTTCAGAGGGGCGAGCGCATGCTTGCGGGCGTCGTACGTCCAGCGGGCGTCGTGGTCGATCGTGTCGGCCGTGAACTCCAGCTTCACGATCCAGCCGGTCTCGCTGTCCTTCCAGCTCGCCCAGCGCTCGCCGGCCACGCCGAGCGACGCGAGCCGCTCCCGGATGACCGTGCCGAACGTCTCCGGCTCGCCGAGCGGATCGACGGCGTCGGAGGTGTGGACCGGCACGCTGAGGGCGCTCGCGACGATGTGCTCGCGCTCCGCGATGATCGGTCCTTCGAACCGCTGCACGTACTCCAGGGGTGCGCCGGTGACGGCGGCGACATCCTCGGCGGACATGCCGGAGCGGATGTGCGCCTGCACTTCGCGCGGTGAGAGCTTCGGCGCGTCGGCGGGCGTCTCCTGACGCACCTGACGGACCTTCGACTGCAACGCCTCGTCCACGGCGATGCGGAAACGCTCACCGTCGTCGCCGACGGCGACGAGTGCGCCGTTCTCGACCCCGATGACCTTCAAATCCTGCATGTGGATTGCCTTCCGAGCTCGTTCGTACCGCCTCAGGATGACACGGCGAAGAAGCCATTTCCGGGAATAGCGCGGGCGTGCCGGAAGTTGCACACCGAGCAATCGCTGAAAGGGTCCTGCATGGTTTTGCTATTCAGGTGCGATTGATGCAAACTATGGCCGCCGATTGCGAGAATCGGCCGTTACGACGAGAAGTGGATGGGCATGGCAACCGATTACGACGCACCGCGGAAGACCGAGGACGACTCCGAGTCGATCGAGGCCCTCAAGGAGCGTGTCCCGGACAAGATGTCGGGTGTCGTGGATGTCGAAGACGCCGATAACCCCGGCGGCTACGAGCTCCCCGGTGCCGACCTCTCCGACCTCGATCTCGACGTCGTGGTGCTGCCTCCCCAGGCGGACGAGTTCACCTGCGTGAACTGCTTCCTGGTGAAGCACCGCTCCCAGATCGACCACGACACCAAGCTCGGGCCGATCTGCGTGGAGTGCGCAGCCTGACGACAGAGCTACGAGACGAGGCGAGCCTCACCGAGAACCCGGACCAGCTGGTCCGGGTTTCTTGTTGAGAGGAGCCAGTAGGGCGCCGGGTCGTCCTGGTCGAGCACCGGCACCTTGACGACGGGCTTGATCCAGCCGCGGATGAGCAGCCACGCGCGGGCGTCGAGCAGACGGCCCCGCTCCTGCGTCGCGGCGTCGCCGTCGTAAGCGGACGGCTGCCCGACGAGGGAGAGCGGGATGCGCGCGTTTCCGGCGACCAGCTCGTCCTTCGTGACGCGGATCACCGGAGCGGTCGTGACCAGGAAGATCGCCCAGGCGACGTAGATCCCGATGGCCAGGACGACGCCGATCGCGAAGTTGATGGGCGCGAACACCAGCATGACCGCGGGGATGACGAGCAGGGTCGAGATGAACAGCCAGGGGGTCGCCCACAGTCGTTCTCGGTACAGGTCCATGACCTCTATTCGATCAGACTTCTGCACTAGCCTCTGACACGTGACCGATACCGTCGACGTCCCCGTCATCGCCCCCTTCCCTCCCGCGTACGCGCACGAGGGGGACGCCGGTGCCGACCTGTGCGCCGCCGAGTCGATCACCCTCGGGCCGGGCGAGCGCTTCACGATGCCGACCGGGGTGTCCATCGCCCTTCCGGAGGGCTACGCCGCGTTCGTGGTGCCGCGCAGCGGACTGGCGATGCGGCACGGTCTCACCATCGTCAACTCGCCGGGCACCGTGGATGCGGGCTACCGCGGCGAGATCCGGGTCACCCTCCTCAACACGGACAGATCGATGCCGTACGATATCGCCGTCGGCGACAGGATCGCCCAGCTGATCGTCATGCCGGTCACGCGGGCCAGGTTCATCCCCGTCGACTCCCTCCCGGACAGCCACCGCGGCACCGCGGGCTTCGGCTCGTCCGGGTACACGGTGACCGAGTCAGGAGAACACGCGTGAGCGACATCAGCGACACCCCTCGCGGGTCCGAGGAGGGCGCCGAGCTCGAGCAGCAGGACGGCGCCGCCGTCGAGTTCGAGAAGTCGGCACCCGAGGACCGCGCGACGGAGGGGCCGCTCGACGAGAGCGAGGCCAACCCGGTCCGCCCGTACGTCGATCTCGGCGGCGTGAAGATCCTCCCGCGCGAAGGCCTGCACCTGCGGCTGGAGGTCGAGGAGGAGACGCAGCGCGTCGTCGCCGTCGGCCTCGACTACGCGGGCTCGACCCTTCAGGTCCAGCCGTTCGCAGCACCGCGCTCGTCCGGGCTGTGGCACGAGATCCGCGACCAGATCACCGACCAGGTGCAGCGGCAGGGCGGCCGGGTCACCGAGCGCGACGGCGCCTTCGGGCCCGAGCTCGTGGCCGAGATCCCCGTCGCCGCGCCCGACGGCGGGCCCGTGGAGACGCGTGTCGCGCGCTTCGTCGGCGTGGATGGTCCCCGCTGGTTCCTCCGCGGCGTGATCGCCGGGGATGCGGCGGTGCAGCCGGAGGCCGCAGCGCTCGTCGAGGACCTCTTCCGCAGCATCGTCGTCGTGCGCGGGTCCGTCCCGATGCCGCCGCGCGACCTCATCCCGCTGCGCATGCCCGCCGCCCCCGCCACCGGCGGCGAGAACGACTACTCCTCTCTCTAAGGCATGAGCATGACCGACCAGGACCGTCCTGACCCCGAGTCCGACGGCGCGGCCGCGCCGGGAGCGGGCGAGACCGGGAGGGACGCTCCGGCGCCCGCCCTCGGCGACAGCATCGCGGCTGCCGCACGCCGTTCCGGGCTGGGCCAGCTCGCCGACACGGACGCATCGACGGGAACCGCGCTGCTGGGAGCCCTCGGCGGCGTGCGCGGCCTGCTGGAGACCATCCTTCCCGGCCTGGTCTTCCTCATCCTGTTCACCTTCACGCAGAACGTGCCGCTGTCGATCGGCTGCTCGGTCGCGGTCGCGGTCGTCTTCACCGTGGTGCGGATCGTCGGCAAGACGCCGGTCACCCAGGCGCTCGCCGGCCTCATTGGCGTCGGCATCTCCGCGATCCTCGCCCTCATCACCGGACGCGGCGAGGACAACTTCCTCCTCGGCATCTGGACGAACGCCGCGTATGCCGCGGGCATCCTGATCTCGATGCTGGTGCGCTGGCCGATCATCGGGCTGGCGGCCGGGTACCTCATGGGCGACGGTGTCGCCTGGCGCAACGACAAGCGCAAGTACCGCGTCATGCAGGCGCTCACGCTCCTCTGGTTCCTGCTCTTCGCGGCCCGGCTCGTGGTGCAGGTTCCCCTCTATCTGGCGCACACCGACGCCGCGACCAGCGCGCTCGCGCTCACCAAGCTGCTGATGGGCGTGCCGCTGTATGCGCCGCTGCTCCTGGTGACGTGGTTCGTCGTGAAGGGGCAGTTCCCGCAGAAGCCCGCCGCGGGCGAACCGCGCGCCTCCGGTCGGTAGCGGCGAAGCGCAGGGGGACGGATGCCGCAGACGGGGACGCGGGACGGGCTCACGACCGCCCAGGTGGCGGAGCGCGTCGCCGCGGGCCGGGCGAACATCCAGACGCAGCCGAGCTCACGGTCGGTCGGCGACATCCTGCGGGAGAACATCTTCACGCTGTTCAACGGCATCCTGACCGCGTGCTTCGTCGCCGTGGTCCTGCTCGGCGATCTGCGTGACGGGTTCTTCTTCGGGATCGTCGTCGTCAACGCCCTGATCGGGATCGTGCAGGAGTATCGCGCCAAGCGCGTGCTCGACCGGGCGGCGCTGCTGGCCGCGCCGCACAGCCGGGTGCGACGCGACGGAGAGGTCGTGACCGTCGCGCTGGAGGACGTCGTCATCGACGACCTGCTGGTGCTGCGTCCCGGCGACCAGGTGCCGGCGGATGCCGTGGTGCTGGAGAGCACCGGTCTCTCGCTCGACGAGTCGATGCTGACCGGCGAATCCGATCCCACGTTCAAGGACGCGGACGCGCCGCTGCTGTCGGGATCGCACGTGGTGACCGGCACCGGGCTCGCGATCGTGACCGCCGTCGGCTCGGACTCCTACGCGAGCAAGCTGACCAGCGAGATCCGCAAGCACTCGCTGGTGCGCTCCGAGCTGCGGGAGGCGACCAACCGCATCCTGGTCTACCTGTCCTGGGTGCTCGGCCCTCTCATCCTGATCACGCTGGTCGGGCGCGTGCTGACCTACGGCGGCTTCTCCGAGGTGTTCGTCGACGACCGCTGGCGCAGGGCGCTGCTGGATGCGGTGGCCGCCGTGGTGGGCATGATCCCCGAGGGCCTTGTGCTGCTGACGAGCCTCGCGTTCGGGGTGGCCGCCATCCAGCTCGCCACGCGTAAGGTGCTGGTGCAGGAGCTCGCGGCCGTCGAGGTGCTCGCCCGCGTCGACGTGCTGTGCCTCGACAAGACGGGGACGCTGACCACCGGCGAGCTGGCGCTGCACGGCACCGAGGTCGCCGGCGACGGGCACGACCTGGCCGAGACGGCGCTCGCCGCGTTCGGCTCCGACGAGGCGGGGAACGCGACCTCAGGCATCCTGGGGTCCCATTTCCGCAGCGACCGGTTCCGCGTGTCGCGCCGCATCCCGTTCAGCTCGGCGACGAAGTACAGCGCCCTCGCGATGGTGGTCGACGGCGAGGAGAGCTCGTGGGTGCTGGGAGCGCCGGAGCGCGTGCTGGAAAGGCATCCCAAGGCCCTCGCGCGCGCCACCGAACTCGCCGCGACGGGGTTGCGGACACTCGCACTCGCCCGCGCGGTGGACCCGCTGCCGACGGACGTCCACGTGCCCCTCACCGGGACGAGGGTGGAACCGTGCCTGCTCGTCCTCCTGGCCGAGACCGTGCGGCCGGAGGCGCGCGACACGCTCCGGTACTTCCGGGAGCAGGCCGTGCGCGTGGTCGTGATGTCCGGCGACAGCCCGGTCACCGTGGCCGCCATCGCGCGCGACCTGCGGTTGGAGGGGGACACTGTCGATGCCTCCACCCTGACCACCGACGAGGCCCTGGCGGATGCGCTGGAGACCGCGAGCGTGCTCGGCCGTGTCAGCCCCGACCAGAAGCGCGCCGCCGTGCGGCTGCTGCAGGAACGGGGACGGACGGTCGCCATGACAGGAGACGGCGTCAACGACGCGATGGCGGTCAAGGATGCGGACCTCGGCATCGCGATGGGCACGGGCACCGCCGCGACCAAGGCGGTGTCCCGCGTGGTGCTGCTCGACGACCGGTTCGACCGGCTGCCCGACGTGCTCGCCTTCGGGCGCCGCGTGATCGCCAACGTCGAGCGCGTCTCGAACATCTTCCTGGCCAAGACGACCTACGGCATCCTGCTCGCGCTGGTGAGCGCCGTGGTGCTGTGGCCGTTCCCGTTCCTCCCGCGCCAGCTGACGCTCGTGTCGACGCTCGCCATCGGCATCCCGTCGTTCTTCCTGGCGCTGGCGCCGAACAAGCGGATCTACACGCCGGGCGTGCTGGGCCGGGTGCTGCGGTATTCGGTGCCGACGGGACTCATCGCGGGCGTGACCGCGATCGCGGCGTACGCGCCGTTGTACGCGAGCATCCCGCTGCACGAAGCGCGCAGTGTCACCACGGTGGCGCTGTTCTGCGTGTCGCTCTGGATCCTCTGCGTGCTGACCCGTCCGCTCACCGGGGTGCGCTGGCTGCTGCTCGCGGCGGTCGCGGCGGCCTTTGTGCTGGTGTGCGTCATCCCGTTCACGGCGTCGTTCTTCGAGATGCACGTCAGCCTGGACGGGGCGCTGGCGTGGGGGGTCGCGGTCGGGGCGGTGGGAGCGGCGGGCGTCGAGCTCTTCTACCGCTTCGCCAAGCGGCGCGGCCTGGTGTTCGACCGCCTCTGACCGTGGTAGTTTTATCTCGACGTCAAGATACTTTCGCGCTCGGTGGCCAGGGCTCGCCCCCCGGAAAACACTTAGGCTTACCTTGCTGGAAAGGCGCTTCGACGGACGACGAAGATGAACGAGGCGTGCGTGAACATCGCCTGCCGATGAAGGAGAGGGCATTGTGGCTGCTACGAACAGTTTCGGCGCAAAGAAGACGCTGACCGTCGGGTCGCGGGACTACACGATCTTCGCGATCGACCAGGTGGACGGGTACCAGCGGCTGCCGTTCAGCCTCAAGGTCCTGCTCGAGAACCTGCTCCGCACGGAGGACGGCGCGAACATCACCGCCGACCACATCCGCGCGCTCGGAAGCTGGGACCCTGCGGCCGAGCCGAACACCGAGATCCAGTACACGCCGGCCCGCGTGATCATGCAGGACTTCACCGGCGTCCCCTGCATCGTCGACCTCGCGACCATGCGTGAGGCGGTCTCCGCCCTCGGTGGCGACCCGAAGAAGATCAACCCGCTCGCGCCGGCCGAGATGGTCATCGACCACTCGGTCATCGCCGACCTGTTCGGCACGGAGAATGCGCTGGAGCGGAACACCGACCTCGAGTACGAGCGCAACGGCGAGCGATACCAGTTCCTCCGCTGGGGCCAGACCGCGTTCGACGACTTCAAGGTCGTCCCGCCGGGCACCGGCATCGTCCACCAGGTCAACATCGAGTACCTGGCGCGCGTCACCATGACCCGCGAGATCGAGGGAGAGCTGCTCGCCTACCCGGACACCTGCGTCGGCACCGACTCCCACACCACCATGGTGAACGGCCTGGGTGTGCTCGGCTGGGGCGTCGGCGGCATCGAGGCCGAGGCGGCCATGCTGGGCCAGCCGGTCTCGATGCTCATCCCCAAGGTCGTCGGGTTCAAGCTGACCGGCGCCATCCCGACCGGCGTGACCGCGACGGACGTCGTGCTCACCATCACGCAGATGCTGCGCAAGCACGGCGTGGTCGGCAAGTTCGTCGAGTTCTACGGAGCCGGCGTCGCCGAGGTGCCCCTCGCGAACCGCGCCACCATCGGCAACATGAGCCCCGAGTTCGGCTCCACCGCCGCCATGTTCCCGATCGATGCCGTGACCCTCGACTACCTGCGCCTCACCGGCCGGAGCGAGGAGCAGGTCCAGCTCGTCGAGGAGTACTCCAAGGCCCAGAGCCTGTGGCACGACCCGTCGGTCGAGCCGGTCTACAGCGAGTACCTCGAGCTCGACCTCTCGACGGTCGTCCCGTCCATCGCCGGTCCGAAGCGGCCGCAGGACCGCATCGAGCTGACGCAGGCGAAGGACCAGTTCGAGAAGGACCTCGTCGACTACGCCGACGTCTCGCACGACCTCGTCGACCTCACCATCTCCGAGTCGTTCCCTGCGTCCGACCCGGGGGAGCTGTCGCCGGAGGACGACCGCAGCATCCACGTGCACACCCACCACAGCCACTCGCCCAAGACGGCCTCCAGCCCCACGCCGGTGACCCTCAAGGAGAGCGGCGAGGACTTTGTCCTCGACCACGGCGCCGTCGCGATCGCGGCGATCACGTCGTGCACCAACACGTCGAACCCGTCGGTCATGCTCGCCGCCGGCCTCCTGGCCCGCAACGCGGCGCAGAAGGGCCTCAAGGCCAAGCCGTGGGTCAAGACAACGCTGGCCCCGGGCTCCAAGGTCGTCACCGACTACTACGAGAAGGCGGGCCTGACGAAGGACCTGGAGGCGCTCGGCTTCTACACAGTCGGCTACGGCTGCACGACCTGCATCGGCAACTCCGGTCCGCTGCTCGACGAGATCTCCGAGGCGGTCAACCAGAACGACCTGGCCGTCACCGCGGTGCTCTCGGGCAACCGCAACTTCGAGGGCCGCATCAACCCCGACGTGAAGATGAACTACCTGGCGAGCCCGCCGCTGGTCATCGCCTACGCGCTCGCCGGTTCGATGAACTTCGACTTCGAAGTCGACCCGCTGGGCACCGACAGCGAGGGCAACGACGTCTTCCTCAAGGACATCTGGCCCGACGCCGCCGAGGTGCAGCAGACCATCGACTCGTCCATCAACGAGGGGATGTTCGTCCACCAGTACGCGTCCGTCTTCGAGGGCGACGAGCGCTGGAAGTCGCTGCCCACCCCGACCGGCTCGGTGTTCGAGTGGGACGAGAAGTCGACCTACGTGCGGAAGCCCCCGTACTTCGACGGCATGACGCTCGAGACGACCCCGATCACGGACATCTCGGGTGCGCGCGCCCTCGCCAAGCTCGGCGACTCGGTCACCACCGACCACATCTCGCCTGCAGGCTCGATCAAGGGCGACAGCCCGGCCGGTCAGTACCTCACCGAGCACGGCATCGACCGCAAGGACTTCAACTCGTACGGCTCGCGCCGAGGCAACCACGAGGTGATGATCCGCGGCACGTTCGCGAACATCCGCCTGCGGAACCAGCTGCTGGACGGCGTGGAGGGCGGCTACACCCGTGACTTCACGCAGGCCGGCGCCCCGCAGTCGTTCATCTACGACGCGTCGCAGAACTACCAGGAGCAGGGCATCCCGCTCGTCATCCTCGGCGGCAAGGAGTACGGCTCCGGCTCGTCGCGCGACTGGGCGGCGAAGGGCACCAGCCTCCTCGGCGTCCGCGCGGTGATCACCGAGAGCTTCGAGCGCATCCACCGCTCGAACCTGATCGGCATGGGCGTCGTCCCGCTGCAGTTCCCGGCGGGCGAGTCGGCCGACTCGCTGGGCCTCGACGGCACCGAGGTCTTCTCGATCACGGGCCTGACGGAACTCAACGAGGGCACTACGCCCAAGACCGTGCACGTCGTCGCCGAGCCGAGCGAGCACTCGCCCGCCGGCAAGCAGACCGTCGAGTTCGACGCGGTCGTCCGCATCGACACCCCCGGTGAGGCCGACTACTACCGCAACGGCGGCATCCTGCAGTACGTGCTCCGGAGCCTCGTCTGAGGTCGTAGGTGTCAAGGGGAGGCTCGGAACGGGATGTTCCGAGCCTCTCTTGATATCCGCGCGCCTAGACTCGAAAGCATGGGCATCCTCGAGACCATCCACGGTCCCCGCGACCTCGATCGCTTGACGGATCGGGAGCTCGTTCAGCTTGCCGCCGAGGTGCGGGCCTTCCTGGTCGCCAACGTGTCGAAGACCGGCGGGCACCTGGGCCCCAACCTGGGCGTAGTGGAGACGACCATCGCCATCCACCGGGTGTTCGACTCGCCGCGCGACGCGGTCGTGTTCGACACCGGGCACCAGTCGTACGTGCACAAGCTGCTCACCGGCCGCCAGGACTTCTCGCAGCTGCGACAGCGCGGCGGCATGGCCGGCTACCCGCAGCGCTCGGAGTCGGAGCACGACATCGTCGAGAGCTCGCACGCGTCGTCGTCCCTGTCGTGGGCCGACGGCATCTCGCGCGCCTTCGAGCTGACCGGCCAGAGCGACCGCCACGTCGTCGCCGTCGTGGGTGACGGCGCCCTCACCGGTGGCATGACGTGGGAGGCGCTTAACAACATCTCCGACGACAACAACCGCAAGCTGATCATCGTCGTCAACGACAACGGCCGCTCGTACGCGCCGACCATCGGCGGCATGGCGCGCTTCCTGAACACGGTCCGCACGCGCAAGAGCTACCGCAGCCTCTACCTCACCTCGCAGCGCGCGTTCGACAAGCTGGGCACCCCGGGGCGCTCGTTCTACCGCGGCGTCCGCGGCGGACTGCACGGCTTCCTCAGCCGGTTCTCCAACACCGAGGCGCTCTACTCGAACCTCGACATCAAGTACATCGGCCCGATCCACGGCCACGACATCGAGGCGATGCAGGAGGCACTCCGCCAGGCCAAGAACTACGGCGCGCCCGTCATCGTCCACGCGATCACCCAGAAGGGACGCGGCTACGAGCCGGCCCTGCGCGACGCCGCCGACCAGTTCCACTCGGTCGGCCAGATCGACCCGGAGACCGGCGAGCCGATGGACGGCTCGAGCAAGCAGCTGTGGACGGACGTCTTCGCCGACGAGATCGTCCGCCTCGCCGAGAAGGACCCGAAGATCGTCGGCATCACCGCCGCGATGCTGCGCCCGACCGGCCTGCACAAATTCGCCGAGCGTTTCCCCGAGCGCGTGCACGACGTCGGTATCGCCGAGCAGCACGCGGTCACCAGCGCCGCCGGGCTCGCCTACGGCGGGTTGCATCCCGTCGTCGCCATCTACGCCACCTTCATGAACCGCGCGTTCGATCAGGTGCTGATGGATGTGGGGCTCCACAAGGCGGGCGTGACCTTCGTCCTCGACCGGGCCGGGGTGACGGGTCCGGACGGGCCGAGCCACCACGGCATCTGGGACCTCGCCGTCCTGCAGGTCGTCCCGAACATCCGGCTGGCCGCTCCGCGCGACGGAACCCGTTTCCGCGAGGAGCTCGCTGAGGCCGTCGCGGTGGATGACGCGCCCACGGTGCTGCGCTTCCCCAAGGGCGCGGTGCTGCCGGACATCGAAGCGGTACGCCGCCTCGACGACGGCGTGGATGTGCTGCGCGAGGGCGACCGCAAGGATGTGCTCCTCGTCACCGTCGGCCCGATGGCAGACCTGGGACTGAAGGTCGCCGACCGCCTGGCCGCGCAGGGCATCGGCGCGACCGTGGTCGACCCGCGCTGGGTGGTTCCGGTGCCGAAGAGCATCCTGACTCTGGCCGCCGAGCACCGCATCGTCGTGACCATCGAGGACGGTATCCGGGTCGGGGGCATCGGCACGCGCGTGCGTCAGGACCTCCGCGGCGCCGGCATCGACACGGCGGTAGACGAGCTTGGACTCCCGGACGCGTTCATCGACCACGCCTCGCGCGACCAGATCCTCGAGGACGCGGGCCTCACGCCGCAGAAGATCGCGCGCGACCTCGTCGCGCAGGTGCTCGGCAGCCGCGTCCCGATCGCGCGTCCCCTCCCGGACGACGACACCTCCGACGAGGGCGTCCCGGCCAAGAAGCGCCGCGCCTGACCCTTCGTGCGCCGGCCGACGCGCGCGAGATTTGCGCCAAATGATCGTTGTGGCGCCGCCAGAACCGAGATTTGGCGCAAATCTGAGAGAGTGCGGGCAGGTTGACTTGGAGTGCACTCGAAGTCGTAACGTGACGGTATGACCGATACACGGACGGCGATGTCGATCTCCGACGTCGCCGAAAGGACCGGACTCACCACCCACACGCTGCGCTACTACGAGCGTGAGGGCCTCATGCTCACGCCCGTCGAGCGCGCATCCTCCACACATCGGCGCTACACCGAGGCGGACGTCACCTGGGTGACATTCCTCACCCGGCTGCGCTCGACCGCGATGTCCATCGCCACCATGCGTTAGTACGTCGTACTGGCCCGCCGGGGCGATGTCACGGAGCCGGAACGGCTGGAGCTGCTGCTCCGCCACCGGATGGCCGTGGTGCGGCAGGTGGAGGAGATGACGGCGAGTCTGGCGGCCATCGATTACAAGATCGACCTGTACCAGCGCAACACCGGTCAGGTCATGGAAGGGAACGACGCATGAAGACGATCGCACTGGGAACCGAGAAGCTGGAGGTCTCGCAGCTGGGCCTCGGCTGCATGGGCATGTCCGCGTTCTACACGGGCGCGGGGGCCGACGAGGCGGGATCGATCCGCACCATCCACCGGGCCATGGAGCTGGGCGTCACCTTCTTCGACACCGCTGAGATGTACGGGCCATACGCGAACGAGGAGCTGCTGGCCAAGGCGTTCGCCGACGGCCGCCGCGACCGGGTGGTCATCGCGACCAAGTTCGGCACCCTCAAGCACCGTGAGAACGACGAGCGCGGCCTGGACGGCTCCCCGGAGAACGTGCGGCTCTCGGTCGAAGGGTCGCTGCGGCGGCTCCAGACCGACCACATCGACCTCTACTACCAGCACCGGATGGACCCGGACACGCCGATCGAGGACACCGTGGGCGCGCTGAAGGAGCTGATCGAGGAGGGCAAGATCCGCCACTACGGCCTGTCCGAGGCGGCGCCCGCGACCATCCGTCGCGCCAATGCGGTCCACCCGGTGACGGCCATCCAGACCGAGTACTCGCTGTGGACGCGCGATCCGGAGGCGGAGGTGCTGCCGACCGTGCGTGAGCTCGGGATCGGCTTCGTCCCGTATTCGCCGCTGGGCCGCGGCTTCCTGACCGGTACCATCCGGTCGCTCGACGAGCTGTCCGAGGACGACTTCCGGCGCTTCAACCCGCGCTTCGAGGGCGACAACCTGGAGGCGAACATCCGGATCGTGGAGCAGGTGGATGGGGTCGCCCGCGAGATCGGGGCGACGCCCGGCCAGGTCGCGCTCGCGTGGCTGCTGTCCAAGGGCGACGACATCGCGCCGATTCCCGGCACCACCAAGGTGGCCAACCTGGAGCAGAACGTCGCTGCGACCGAGCTGCACCTGAACGACGAGCAGCTCGCCCGCCTGGACGCGGTGGCCGCGCCCGTCGGCGACCGCTACCCGGACATGTCCGGCGTCAACCGCTGACGACACCTGCCTGACGCAACACGCCGTCCACCCCGAAGGGTGGACGGCGTGTTGCGTCAACTAGCCGGGCGTTACGCGACGCCCTTGATCGGCGGGTGGTGGAACGTGTCGCCGAACACACGCTCCGACGCTCCGACCCGGTCGAGGTACGGCGTGATGCCGCCCATCTGGAACGGGAAGCCGGCGCCGAGGATCATGCACAGGTCGATGTCCTCCGGAGCCTCGACCACGTGGTCGTCGACCAGCATCCGGTGGATCTCGTCGGCCAGGCCGTCCTCGAGGGTGCGGAGGATCTGCTCCTTCGTCCACGGGGTCTTGCCGCCCGAGACGATCTTGGCCGCGCCCTTGTCGAGGCCCTTCACCTTGCCCTTGGCGTCCTTCTCCAGGAGCGTGCCGTACTCGGCCAGCTTGTGGAGGTTCTCCGACCGGTAGAACCGGTCCGGGAAGGCCGCGTGGTGGGTGTCGAGGACGTGCGCTCCGACCTTCAGCCCGACGAGGTCGAGCAGAGCGGACGGCGCCATCGGCAGGCCCAGCGGCGCGATGGCCTCGTCGACCACCTCGAACGGCGTGCCGTCGTCGACCGCGTGCATCGCATCCCCGAGGATCTTGGCCAGGATGCGGTTGACCACGAAGCCGGGGGTGTCCGCCGTGATGACCGCATTCTTCTTGAGCGCAGCGGCCGTCACCATCGCGGTGGACAGCGTCGCCTCGTCGGTGTGCGGCGTCTTCACGACCTCGATCAGCGGCATGACCGCGACCGGGGTGAAGAAGTGGAAGCCGACCAGCCGCTCCGGGTGCTTCAGCTTCGCGCCGATCTGCTCCACCGACAGCGAGGACGTGTTGGTCGCCAGCACGGCGTCGTCGGAGATGAACTGCTCCACCTGCTCGAAGACGTCCTGCTTGACGCCGAGCTCCTCGAAGACGGCCTCGATGACCCAGTCGCAGTCGGCGAAGTCGGCCTTGTTCGTCGTCCCGGTGACCAGTGCGCGCAGGCGGTTGGCCTCGTCGGGCGAGATGCGGCCCTTCTCCTGCAGCTTGCCGATCTCGTCGTGGATGTACGCCACGCCCTTGTCGACGTGCGCCTGATCGAGGTCGGTGATCACCACGGGCACCCGCAGCCGGCGGACGAACAGCAGCGCGAACTGGCTGGCCATGTACCCGGCGCCGATGACGCCGATCTTGGTGACCTTCTTCGCGACCTTCCGGTCCGGAGCGCCGGCCGGGCGCTTCGCCCGCTTCTGCACCAGGTTGAACGCGTAGATGCTCGCCTGGAACTGGTCGCCCGAGATGAGCTCGGCGAGCGCGTCGTCCTCCAGAGCGAATCCGGCCTCGCGGTCGTTCGACTTGGCCGCCTTCAGCAGGTCGAGAGCCCGGTACGGCGACTTCGGAACGGTGCCGATGCGCGACTCGAGCATCTTGCGCGCGATGCCGATGGCGGCATCCCACTTCACCATGCGCTCGATCTTGCCCGGCTCGTTCGGACGCTTCACGACGACCTCGCCGGTGAGCACCTTGTCGGCCCACTTCAGCGAGTCCTCCAGGAAGTTCGCCGAGTCGAAGATCGCGTCCGCGATGCCGAGGTCGAAGACCTCCTGCGGCTTGAGCATCCGGTTCTGCTTGAGCGGGTTCTCGATGACGACCTTGAGGGCGTTCTCGATGCCGATCAGGTTCGGCAGGATGGTCGCGCCTCCCCAGCCCGGGATGAGTCCGAGGAAGACCTCCGGGAGGGCGAAGGCCGCCGCGTTGCGGTCGATGGTGCGGTAGTCGGCGTTCAGGCCGATCTCCACGCCGCCGCCGAGCGCCAGCCCGTTGGTGAACACGAAGGACGGGACGCCGAGGGTCGCCTGCTTGCCGAGCACGTAGTGGCCGAGCTGGGGGAGGAGCTTGGCGACCTCGACGCTCGGGATATCGCCCACGCGGCTCAGGTCGGCTCCCGCCGCGAGGATGAACGGCTTGCCGGTGACGGCGACCGCATCGATCTCGCCCTTCTTCGCCCGGCCGGCCAGCTCGTCGAAGGTCTTCCCCAGCTCCAGGAGCGTCGCCGGGCCCATCGTGTTGGGGCGCGTGTGGTCGCGTCCGTTGTCGAGGGTCACCAGGGCGAGGGTCTTACCGCTGCGGAGCCGCACATCCTTCACGAAGGAGTGGGTGACGACCTCGTCGTCGGTGAGGTCCGCGAGCGGGCTGAAGTCGATCTTGCTGTAGTCCGTCACTGAGGCTCAGCCCTTCCGCGCAGCGCGCTTGTCGTAGTTCGGGTTCTCCCAGATGACGGTGCCGCCCTGGCCGAGGCCGACGCACATCGCCGTGATCCCGTAGCGGACCTCCGGGTGCTCGGCGAACTGGGCCGCCAGCTGGATCATGAGGCGCACGCCGCTCGCCGCGAGCGGGTGGCCGATCGCGATCGCGCCGCCCCAGCGGTTGACGCGGGGGTCCTCGTCGTCGATGCCGAAGTGGTCGAGAAACGACAGCACCTGGATGGCGAAGGCCTCGTTGAGCTCGAACAGCCCGATGTCGTCGATGCTGAGGCCGGCCTTGTGGAGCGCCTTCTCGGTCGACGGGACGGGACCGATCCCCATGATCTCCGGCTCGACGCCGGCGAACGCGAAGCTGACCATCCGCATCTTCGGGGTCAGCCCGAACTCCTTCACCGCGTCGGAGGACGCGAGCAGGCTGGCGGTGGCGCCGTCGGTCAGCGGGGACGAGTTGCCCGCGGTGACGCGGCCGTGCGGCCGGAATGGGGTCTTCAGCGTGGCGAGACCCTCCATGGTGGTCTGCGGGCGCATCCCCTCGTCCTCCGTGGCGAGCCCCCAGCCGGACTCCGAACGGATGGCGACGGTCACCAGGTCGGGCTGGATCTTGCCCGCGTCGTACGCGGCGGCGAGCTTGTGCTGGCTGCGCATCGCGAAGCGGTCGGAGCGCTCCTTGGTGAGGGCCGGGAACCGGTCGTGGATGCGCTCGGCGGTCATGCCCATGTTGAGGGCGTCCTCGGCGACCATCTTCTCGGAGAGGAACCGCGGGTTGGGGTCGGCGCCGAATCCCATCGGGTGGCGGCCCATGTGCTCGACGCCGCCGGCGATCGCCAGGTCGTAGGCGCCGAACGCGATGCCGGAGCCGAGCGTGGTGACGCTCGTCATGGCGCCCGCGCACATCCGGTCGATGGCGAATCCCGGTACCGACTTCGGCAGGCCCGCGAGGAGCGCAGCCGTGCGGCCGAGGGTCAGGCCCTGGTCGCCCTGCTGGGTGGTCGCGGCGATCGCCACGTCGTCGATCCGGTCCTTGGGCACCTGCGGGTTGCGCTCCATCAGGTCGATCATCGCCTTCACGACGAGGTCGTCAGCGCGGGTGTTCCAGTACTGCCCTTTTTCGCCGGCTCGTCCGAACGGAGTGCGGACTCCGTCGACGAACACGACATCGTTCTTCTCGGCCACAGTGCCTCCCAAATCAAGGTCGGAAACGATCCTAGGTACACCGCTGTGCACGAAAAGAATCGTTTGATCCTTCCTACGAAGCGGGTTCGGACCCCTCGTCGGCCGTTTGGGTGCTTTCCACAAAAGCCTGGGCGATCACCTGTGAGGTTGCGGCAACCTGCCAGGGCCGCGCTCCATGCGCCGCGAGCGCTTCGCCGACGGACTCCGGCGTGATCTCGGCCGGCGGCGTCCAGGCGACGCGACGCAGGGTGTCGGGAGTGAGCAGGTTCTCGAGCGGGATCGCGCGCTCCGCCGAGACGGTCGCGAGCGCCGTCCGTGCCGCCTTCAGGCGCGCATCCGCCTCGGGGTTGCGGTCCGACCACGCGCGCGGCGGGGGAAGCGTGTCGCCGCTCCCGCGGAGCACGGGGAGGTCGTCGGTGGTGCGGCCCGCCTCGATCGCGTTCCACCAGCGGTCGAGCTCGGAGCGGCTCGCCCGGCCGGTGAAGTCGCGCATCGCCGCGAGCGCCCGCTTGCTGTCCGGCATCGCCTTCGCTGCAGCGGTGAGGGAGGCATCCGGGACAAGGCGGCCGGGTGCGGTGTCCAGCTCGCGTGCGAGCGCATCCCGGGTCAGCCACAGCTCGCGGGCGACCGCGAGGTTGCGCAGGCCGCGGATGGAGTGGATGCCCGACAGCCGCCGCCAGGGCTCGCTGCGCACGGGCACCAGCTCGCGCACGAGCTCGTCGGCGAACTCCTGGCGCGCGATGTCCATCTTCCCGGACTCGTCGAGCAGCGCGGCGATGGCGTCGCGCAGATCGGGAAGCAGCTCGACGTCCAGGGCGGCGTAGTCGAGCCAGGGCTGGGGGAGCGGACGCGTCGACCAGTCGGCTGCGCTGTGCTCCTTCGCCAGGTGGATGCCGAGCAGCTCCTCCACGACCGTCCCGAGGCCGACGCGCGGCATCCCGAGGAGTCGTGCCGCCAATTCGGTGTCGAAGACCCTCGACGGGTCGAGGCCGACCTCGCGCAGGCAGGTGAGGTCCTGCGTTGCTGCGTGCAGCACCCACTCCTCGTCGTGGATGGCGTCGTCCAGCTCGTCGAAGCGGCCGACCGCCGGCGGGTCGAACAGGAAGGTGCCGGCTCCGCGCCGGAAGACCTGGATGAGGTACGCCCGCTGCGAGTAGCGGAAGCCGCTCGCACGTTCCGCGTCGACGGCGACGGGACCGGTTCCGGCGGCGATGCGTTCGACCGCCGAGAGGTAGCTGCTGCGCGAATCGATGACCGTGTATTCAGGCACGCGGTGCCTTCCTGGGCGTCGCCGCCCGGGAACTGAGCAGGCTCACCCCCTCGCCGGTCGGAGGAAGGCCCGCGAGCATGCACAGCAGCTCGCCCCATCCCTCGACATGCGCGGAGACGTCCGACTCGAGAGGGCTCCAGGAGGCGCGCAGCTCGATCTGCGAACCGTCGCCCTGCGCGGCGAGCTCGCCGAACCCGGTGGAGATGATCTTGGTGGCGGTGCCGCTGGCGGCCGTGTAGTGCGCGTGGCGGGCATCGAGCGCATCCACCAGCCAGGACCAGGCGACGTCCGCGAGGAACGGGTCCAGCCCGATATCGGTCTCCAGCGGTGCCTGCGCGAAGCACACGACGCGGAACGGGCCGCCCCACGCCTCCGGCTCGTCCGGGTCGTAGAGCAGGATGAAACGTCCGGTGCCGAGGTCCGAGTCGCTGCCGTGCCGGGCCGGGCGCACGTCCGCCGCGAGCGCGACGGAGTACGGGGCCAGCTGCGCGGGCGCGGGGATCTCTTCGATCACGAGTTCCGGACGCGACACTGCGGCTCGGATGGACTGCAGCGCCGTGGCGAACTCCGCCGGATGCTGCGGTGGGGATGTCGGTGTCGGCACGCTTCGAACACTAGAAGCCTTTGCGGGCTCCTGTCAGTACGGCACGCCGCCTGAGGAAGTCCTGAGGGCACGCGCGGGCGCCCGCCGGTACGCTGCACACTATGGCTTCAGGCGGCACGGGATCGGCGTTCGGGAAGGCACTCGGCACGGCGGCGGTCGTCGCCGGGGGACTGGTCCTCGCGACCGCGGGCCTGGCCGCGTGGGCGACCACGCGGGTCGCCCGCACCGTCATCACCCCCGTACGGCGTCGGCCGCAGAACCAGACCATCCGCTCCTTCGACGAGGGGCTCGGTACCGTCACCCTGCGGAACACGGCGGATTCGGCGATGCCCGGCCGGTTCGGGCTGTGGTGGGGTGGGGAGACGTCATTCGCCAAGGTCGGCGGGCTCATCGAGCTCGGTGACGGCAGCGTCACGCGCGAACTGGAGCGCGTCGAGTTCGGGGAGCTGCGAGCGGGCCGGGCGCGGATCAGCGGCTACTACTACCTGCAGCCGGAGGAGCTCGGGCTCCCGGTCACCAGCGTGGAGATCGCCACCGACCTCGGTCAAGCGCCCGCCTGGGTGTTCCCCGCGCCGGACGACGCGGACTCGGGCCGGTGGGCCATCCAGGTGCACGGGTGGGGCGCCTCCCGTCAGGAGGGGCTGCGTTCCGTGCGCGTCTTCCATGACGCCGGGTTCACGTCGCTGCTAGCGTCGTACCGCAACGACGGGGATGCGCCGGAGAGCGCCGATCGCCGCTACGGCCTCGGCGGCACGGAGTGGCGCGACATCGAGGCCGCCGTCGACTACGCAGTGGAACACGGCGCCCGCTCGGTGGTGCTCATGGGCTGGTCGATGGGCGGCGCGGTCGTGCTGCAGACGATCACCCGCTCACGGTCGCTGGAGCACGTGACCGGCATCGTGCTCGAGTCGCCCGTCATCGACTGGGTCGACACCCTCGAGTACCAGGGCAACCTGCTGCGCCTGCCGGACGTCATGACCCGCGCCGCGATGCGACTCATCGAGGCGGAATGGAGCGGCCCGATCACGGGCCAGGGCGCCCCGATCGACCTGCGCAGCATGGACTTCGTCGCGCGCGCCTCCGAGTTGAGCCTGCCCATGCTGATCCTGCACAGCGACGACGACGGCTTCGTCCCCTCCACCGGCTCGCGGGCGCTCGCCGAGGCCCGCAGCGACATCGTCACCCTGGTGCCGTTCGACACGGCGCTCCACACGAAGCTGTGGAACTACGACGAGGCCAAGTGGACGGGCGCGATCGCCGGGTGGCTGGCCGAGCATGTGCCGGCCGCGGCCTCCGCCGCTGCGGTTGCTGCCCCTGCGGTCGCTGCCGTCGGAGATCCCGATCCCATCGAAGGGGATCCGGCCGCCTGAGCGCCGAATCTCCTTCCGCACCGCGGTGCGTCGGAGATCCCGGCCGCTTTCTCCGACGAGAGCCGCCGCCCGGCGCGTCACTCGTCGTGCGGCGGCAGCTCTCCGGCGGTCAGCGCGATCATGCGCGACATCGAACGCAGGTACTTCTTGCGGTATCCGCCGCCCAGCATCTCGTCGTCGAAGACCTCGCTGAGGGCGACACCGGTCTGCACGATGGGGATCTCGGCGTCGTAGACGCGGTCGATGAACGCCACCAGCCGCAGCGCGGCCATCTGGTCGTGCAGCACCTCCACGCCGGCGAGCCCGATCACATCGACCCCGTCGATCATCTTGATGTACCGGGAGGGATGCACGGTGGCCAGGTGCGCGATGAGGTCCTGGAACCCGTCGCTGGTGACCGTCTCGCCGCGCCCGGCCATCGCCGTCACCACGCGCTCGTACTCGGCGGGTTCGACCGTCACGGCGGCGCCGGTCGTGTCGCGGCGACGGTAGTCGAGGCCGTCGATGCGGATCGTCTCGAAGTTCGCAGACAGGGACTGGATCTCGCGGAGGAAGTCGCTCGCCGCGAACCGGCCCTCACCGAGCGCGTTCGGCGGGGTGTTGCTGGTCGCCGCGATCCGCGTCCCGGATGCGACGAGCTCACCGAGCATCCGGGTCATCATCATCGTGTCTCCCGGATCGTCGAGCTCGAACTCGTCGATGCAGATGAGGGTGGAGCCGCGCAGCAGGTCGACCGCGCCCGCATAGCCCAGCGCACCCACCAGCGCGGTGTACTCGATGAACGTGCCGAAGTACTTCGGGCCCGGCGCCTCATGCCACAGCGCGGCCAGGAGGTGCGTCTTGCCCACGCCGAAGCCGCCGTCGAGGTAGACGCCCGGCTTCATGGCGTCCACTTTTTTGCGGCTGCGGCTGAAGAGGCCGGCGGGCCGCTGCGGCTCCCACGTCTTCGCGAACGTCTTTAGGGTCGAGACGGCATCGGCCTGGGAGGGATAGTCGTGGTCCGGCCGGTACGACTCGAACGTCGCTCGCTCGAACTGCGACGGGGGCACCAGACTGGCGGCGATCTCCGCGCCGGTGATGGCGGGCGAGCGGTCGGCGAGACGGGGCAGGGCACCGGTCTGTTCCAGGGTCATGGCGGGTTGTGCACCTTTGTGTCGAAGTCTTACCGCGGCCGTTCCCAGCCGCCTACGCTGGACGTAGATTCCCAGCAGTCGCAGGCCTCCCAGCCTAGTCCCGCGATGTGCAACGACCCCCTGGAGGACACCGCAGCATGACCATCGAGACCGACCCGTCGCCCGAGTTCACCGGTTACGCGCACCCGGAGCGGTTGGTGAGCACCGACTGGCTCGCCGCGCACCTGGGCGAACCCGGCCTGGTGGTGGTGGAGTCGGACGAGGACGTGCTCCTGTACGACACCGGGCACATCCCCGGTTCGGTCAAGATCGACTGGCACACCGACCTCAACGACCCGGTGATCCGCGACTACGTCAGCTCCGAGCGGTTCGCCGAGCTGCTGGGGTCGAAGGGCATCGCGCGCGACACCACCGTCGTGATCTACGGCGACAAGAACAACTGGTGGGCCGCCTACGCACTGTGGGTCTTCACCCTGTTCGGACACGAAGACGTCCGCCTGCTCGACGGCGGCCGCGACAAGTGGATCGCCGAGGGACGCGAGCTGACGCGCGACGTGCCGCAGCCGGCGTCCGCCGACTACCCCGTGGTCCAACGCGACGACTCGGTGGTGCGCGCCTTCAAGGAGGACGTGCTCGCCCACTTCGGAAAGCCGCTCATCGATGTGCGCTCGCCGGAGGAGTACAGCGGCGAGCGGACGGAGATCCCCGGCTACCCGACCGAGGGCGCCCTCCGCGCCGGTCACATCCCCTCGGCGCAGTCCGTCCCGTGGGCCCGCGCCGCCGCGCCGGACGCCACGTTCAAGCGCCGAGCCGACCTCGAAGCGGTCTACCTCGACGGCGCCGGCCTCCGGCCTGGCGACGATGTGATCGCGTACTGCCGCATCGGGGAGCGCTCCAGCCACACCTGGTTCGTGCTGACCCACCTCCTCGGCTTCGAGAACGTCAAGAACTACGACGGCTCCTGGACGGAGTGGGGCTCGGCCGTCCGCGTCCCGATCGCCACCGGCGCAGAGCCCGGCGACGTTCCCGCCCGCTGACCGCACCGGGTCGAATCCGACGTAGCCTTAAGGGATGACCGAACTGACGGGCGCGCTCGCCGAGATCCGCGACGACTTCCAGGCGCTGGAGCAGAACGACCGCCTGCAGCTGCTGCTGGAGTTCTCCGACGAGCTGCCCGAGCTGCCCGAACGCTACCGCGACCACCCCGACCTGCTGGAGCGGGTGGAAGAGTGCCAGGCGCCGGTGTTCATCTTCGTCGAGGTCGACGACCACGACATCGTGCACCTGTTCGCGACGGCGCCGGAGGAGGCTCCGACGACCCGCGGCTTCGCGTCCATCCTCGTCCAGGGCCTCGCCGGCCTGACCACCGACGAGGTGCTCGCCGTGCCCGACGACTTCCCGCAGACCCTCGGGCTCGCCCAGGCCGTTTCGCCCCTGCGTCTCCGCGGGATGTCCGCGCTCCTCGGCCGCGCCAAGCGGCAGGTGCGGACCAAGCTCGCAGCCTGACCCGGGGCGCCGCCGGAGCCGGATCGCGGCCCGCAGCATCCCGCGATGCACCGCCGAGGACATCGGCAGCATCCCGAAACACAGTGTTTACACGCCGCCCTCATGCGTAACAACCGCGAAACACGCGCATCCCTCTGACGAAACCTCTCGCGTCGAGACTGGCCACACCCCGAAAGCGCCCCCCACCCGGATCGGGACCGCGTTCACCCCACGGGGATGAAGCACAGAGAGGTAGACAATTCGCATGGTGCTCCACACAGCAGCGGACTACGCAGAGGCAGGGACGGTCAACGCCCTCTGGCTCCTGGTCGCCGCAGCCCTCGTACTGCTGATGACCCCCGGTGTCGCCTTCTTCTACGGCGGCATGGTGCGCGCCAAGAGCGTCATCAGCATGATGATGATGAGCTTCGGCGCGATGGCGCTCGTCGGTGTCCTCTGGGTCGTCTACGGCTACGGCCTCGCGTTCGGCCCGCCCTCCATCCCTCACTTCCTCGGCACGCCCGACTGGTTCCTGTCCAGCCTGATGGGCAAGGACGGCATCACCCCCGACCTGGGCGGCCTCGCCTTCGCCGGGTTCCAGGCCACCTTCGCGATCATCACCGTCGCCCTGATCTCGGGTGCGATCGCGGACCGCGCCAAGTTCGGCTCGTGGATGGTGTTCGCCGGCATCTGGGTGACCGTCGTCTACTTCCCGGTCGCCTACTGGGTGTTCAACCTGGCTGACGGATGGGCGCCCGCCGTCCTCCACGTGAACGACTTCGCCGGTGGCACCGCGGTGCACATCAACGCCGGTGCAGCCGGCCTGGCCCTGGCCCTGGTGCTCGGCAAGCGCGTCGGCTTCCAGAAGGGCATGAGCAAGCCGCACAACGTGCCGCTGACACTGCTCGGTGCAGCCCTCCTGTGGTTCGGCTGGTTCGGCTTCAACGCCGGCTCGGAGGCCGCGGTCGATGGTGTCGCCGCCATCGCCTGGGTCAACACCCTCGCCGCTCCCGCCGCCGCCACCATCGGCTGGCTGATCGTGGAGAAGATCCGGGACGGCAAGCCGACCTCGATCGGTGCCGCGTCCGGAGCCGTCGCCGGCCTGGTGGCGATCACCCCGGCCTGTAACATCCTGACGCCCGGCTTCGCGATCCTGCTCGGCCTGGTCGCCGGTGCGGTCTGCGCCGTGGCGGTCGACCTCAAGTTCCGGCTCGGGTTTGACGACTCGCTCGACGTGGTCGGCATCCACCTCGTCGGCGGTCTGATCGGTACCCTCTGGATCGGCATCTTCGGCTTCACCCACATCTACAACAGCAAGGGCGAGGCGACGAGCGAGTTCTCCAGCCTCCTGTACGGCGGCAGCTGGTACCAGCTGGGCGTGCAGGCCGTCGGCGCCTTCTCTGTCCTGATCTACTCGTTCGTGCTGGCGTACGCCATCGGCTGGGTCATCCAGAAGACGATGGGCTTCCGCATCAAGAACGAGGACGAGCTGGCCGGCGTCGACACCGTGGTGCACGGCGAGGAGGGTTACTCGCTCGAGACGGTCTGATCCGATCATCGGACCATCTCGCACCGGGACGGGGCGTCGCCAGCAGGCGGCGCCCCGTTCCGGTGTCCGCCGTCGCTAGGGTGAGGTGGGGATGTGGGAGCGAGGGAGCACATTGGCACAGGCGACACCCGACCAGGTGGATGCGCTGCTCCTGTTCTTCTGCGGCGCGCTGGTGATGCTGGCGGCGCTCGGCCTCGCCTTCTTCGCCGGCGGCATGGCGGGCCGTGCCCGCGCGGCGCGCTCGTTCCGCTTCGTCCTCGTCGGCGCCGCGGTCGTCGTCGTGCTGGCCGTGTTCGGCGGGTACGGACTGATCGCCGGGCCGCCCCTCATCCCGCACCTGGTCGGCCGACCGGATGTCGGGCTCGCGTCGGTCGCGGGCGTCGACCCTGCGGCGTCGTCGCCGTACCCGGCCGCGCGCGCCGGGTACCTCATCGCCGTCCTCGTGCTGTGCACCGGGATCGTGGGTGTCGCCATCGCGTCCCGGGTGACGCTCCGCGCCTGGATCCTGTTCTCCGTCCTGTGGCTCCCGCTGGTGGTGCTGCCGGTCGCGTACGGCGTGTTCTCCCTCGACGACGGCTGGGCGGTCGGTGGCCTCGGAGTCGTCGATTTCGGCGGTGCGCTGGTGGTCGTCGCGGCCGGCGGAAGCTCGGTCGGTGTCCTCATGGCGTGCGGGCGGAGCGAGCACCTGCCGCCGCATCCCAGTCGCCCGGCGCTCGTGGCGATCGGCGGCGCCTTCCTGTGGGTCGGCTGGCTCGGCCTGATCGTGGGCTCGGAGGGCTCTCTCGACGCCTACGCCCCGCTGATGGCGATGGGCGCGTTCCTCTCCTCGGCGACCGGCGTGCTGATGTGGATGCTGGTTGATGCGGTGCTGCTGCGTCGTCCGACGCTCGTCAGCGCCCTGTGCGGTGCCTTCGCCGGCCTCGTCGCGGCGACCGCGGCCTCCGGAGCCCTCACTCTCGGCTGGTCGATGCTCGTGGGCGCGCTGTCGTCGCTGGCCTGCGCGACGATGGTCGACCTGGTCGCCCGCGCCCGGTTCGGTCCCGCGTTGACCCTGTGCGTGGTCACCATCGTCGGCGGGCTGGTCGGGCTGCTGTTCCCCGGGCTGTTCGCGACCGGGAGCGGAATGGTGGACAGCGGCAACTTCGACCTGTTCATCGCCCAGGGCATCGCCGGGATGGCGGTGCTGCTGTACTCGGCGACCGTCTCGTTGCTGCTCGCCCTCGCGCTGCGCTACACGGTCGGTCTGACGCGAGTCCGCTATCGTGCCGTCCGTGGCATCGATGAGAAGCGTCCTGACGGCACTGACCGGGCTGTTCCGTCCGTCCCGGCCGAACCGAACCGCGAGTCCGCCGGCTGAGCCGGGCCGCGCCGGTGGGGGAGCGACGGTTCAAGCCGACCCGCTGAGGCTGGGCCGCATCCGCACGTCGTACAACCCGAGCCTCGACGGGACCGCCGATCCCGGTGAGATCGTCTGGACGTGGGTGCCCTACGAGGAGGCGGACGGTCGCGGGAAGGACCGCCCGGTGCTCGTCGTCGCCTCCGAGCCGTCCGGCGCGGTGCTGGCCGTCGCGCTGACCAGCCAGGAGCACCCCGGCAGGCCCGAGTACCTCGCCATCGGCGCGGGGGACTGGGATGGGCGGCACCGGCCCAGCTTCGTGCGGCTCGACCGGGTGTTCCGCGTTCAGCAGTCGGGCATGCGTCGGGAAGGCGCTGCGCTCGACGTGCGCCGCTTCGACACGGTGCGCCGGGCGCTGGCCGCCCGCTACGGCTGGCGGTGAGTCGCCCGCCGGAATGCACGAAACCCCCGGTTTGACGGCGGTTTTGTCGTGGTGGGCGAGCATCGGGCACCACCGAGATGCCTTTGCTACGCTCCGGCCAGCGAGGAGGTTGAATGATGCAACGGGGTGCCGGAGCGGTCGGCCGCGCTTTACCGGCTCTGGTCATCGTGCTCGTCGCCGCCGGGTATGTGGCCTGTCTTGCTGGCGTGGCAGTCTCCCCGGCGCTCGTAGCTGAACCTGACCGCTTGCTAGGCGTTTTAAGGTCCGCGGAGCACCCCTGGCTCGAGGCGACGGTCGCGCATGCGCTGTACTGGCTGCTCGTTCTGGTGGCAGCGTCTGCCTGCGTCGCCGCCATCACCTTCGCGGGGTCGGCAGCTTTGCACCAACTCTCCGAAGCGGAACGAGTTCTGGAGGATGACCTCGGTCACACCACCCGCAGCATCGATCGAGGACTTCTCTAGGACGCGGCTGTGTCCGAGAAGCGAACCGTCGCCAAGGCATCCGATGCCCGCCTACTGCCTGGCGAGGATCGTCGCGCTCATGATTGCCGCGACTCTACGTCTTCGCGTTTGGCCCTCCGCCAGTACCGGAAGTACATCACCGTCTGGGCGGTGAAAAGCAGACCAAGCGCGACGTTGATCCACCCGCTCATGCTCCCGAGGAGGACCAAGATGATGCCGCCGACCAGATTGAGCACCATCACCGCGGCGAACAGGAACGCGAAGTTCCGCCAATACTCGGGACGGCGCGTCGTCGGGTCGATCACGAGACGCGACTGTACTCCGTGACACCGTTGCGCGAGCTCGTGCTCTAGAAAATGTCGACGGAGATGTTCAGGTCCTCGTCCTCGTCCTCGTCCTTGTCCTTGTCCTTGCCGCACCTGATGCAGCGTTGATAGCGGGTGCCGTCCGGCGTGGTCTCTGTATGCCAGCGGTGCCGGTTGAACAGGCAGGTTTGGCTATGTCGGAGACACACCGAATGGTCATCGACTGATGATGCCGTGCTCCCGTGCGGCGCTCAGTGCAGTCACTCGGTCGTGCGCTCCAAGTTTGGTGTAGGCGTGCTCCAGGTGCTTGTTCACTGTCGAGGCGCTCACCCCGAGCCGGTACGCGATTGCGGCCGCGGTGGCGCCGGTGCTCAACGCGTCGAGGATCTCGACCTCGCGGCTTGTCAGGCCGAGACGGTCGGAGATCCTGGCGCACGCGAGAAGCAGTTCTCCTGTTACCTCGCCATCGGCGCGGGGAACTGGGATGGGCGGCACCGCCCCAGCTTCGTCCGGCTCGACCGGGTCTTCCGCGTGCAGCAGTCGGGTATGCGCCGCGAGGGCGCTGCGCTCGACGTGCGCCGCTTCGACACGGTGCGCCGGGCGCTGGCCGCGCGCTACGGCTGGCGGTGAGTCGCCGGCCCGGACGCACGAAACCCCCGGCGTGACCGGGGGTTTCGTTGTGGTGGGCGATACCAGACTCGAACTGATGACCTCTTCCGTGTGAAGGAAGCGCGCTACCAACTGCGCCAATCGCCCGTGCACCCGTCGAGCGGCTGCGAGATTCGATACTAGCCGACTCCAGGGGCCGGATGCACATCGGCGCAGGGCCTCCGAACGACACACCCGGACGGCGTAACCGGTTTTGTCTTGAGGCGGCGGATCGGATAGAGTCTTTCAAGTGCCGCAGGGAACTGCGGGGCGAAATGCGGATGTAGCGCAGTTGGTAGCGCATCACCTTGCCAAGGTGAGGGTCGCGAGTTCGAGTCTCGTCATCCGCTCGAGTCGGCCCGGTCCACGGATCGGGCCTCTCAAGTACGGTACGGGTTTTATCCGTGTTGTGGCGTTCGGTGGATTGGCCGAGAGGCGAGGCAGCGGCCTGCAAAGCCGTATACACGGGTTCGAATCCCGTATCCACCTCGATCCTGAGCTTCGCGTTCAGGCTCGGGCGATTGGCGCAGCGGTAGCGCGCTTCCCTGACACGGAAGAGGTCACTGGTTCGATCCCAGTATCGCCCACAGAGAGAAACCCTCGGGAAACCGGGGGTTTCGTCGTTTCTCGTCTGCGTTGAGCGCACCTCAAGCGCGGTCCGTCCGCACAGCTAACGGGTGAGGAACGCGAGTTCGGTCTCCCACCGGGTCTTGCGCGGCTCCGTGCGCGGATCTGTGACCCAGATCTCGAATCGCGCAGCCCAGCTGGCTCCCGCGTCCGTTTCAGCGGAGTCGAACCGGATGTCCCGATTGTCCGCCCATTCGAAGAGGAGCCCGTGGGCGCGCAACGAGTGGTTGATATAGCGGAGGACGACGTAGGTGCCGGCGGGCATGACGCCCTCGGTGACCGTACTGTCGCCAGTTGCGTTCGCGAACGCGCCGACTTCTATGTCCATGTCGCCGGCCATGTCGACGGTGTGAAGCCTCATGAAGAACGGGCCTTCTGGCTCGACCCCGTTGGCCTGCAACCAGGCGATGAGAGCGGCGAGCAGGCGGTCGCGTTCCGCGAGCATGCCGCGAAACGGTGTGCGAGCTCTGATGCCGAGCGTTGGATGCGAATCTCGATACTCGACGCGCGGGCCGTCCACCACCTCCATGTGTGCTCCCTTCGAGCCTTCCGCCTCACGGCCAGCGTGGCAGACAGAGCATCTCCCGCGGCTCATTGCCGCCGGTTCGCCGCGGCTTCGTCGTTTCTGGCGTTCCGAGATGCGCGCGAGGCTGTTCCGCGCGGCAGGGCCGGGGGTACTGTGAATCTGTTGTGCTTCCCATGAGGGGCGCAGCGGGAGCGATGACATCATGCAACTCTTCGGTATCGCCAACTTCGAACGCTTCTTCCGCCAGGCGGCCAGCCTCGACGTCGACAAAGACGATCTCAGACGTTTCGACGATTTCGTCAACGACAGGATCTACGACCTGCTGCTGCGGGGCGTGGCGAACGCGAAGGCCAACGGCCGCGACATCCTCGAGCCCCAGGACCTCCCAATCACGAAGGGTCTGCAGGAGTCGATCCACGCGTTCGAGGAGATCGACGAGGACGTGTCGATGGATGCGATCCTCGAACAGCTGACTCGACGCCCTCCCCTCGACATCTCCTACAGCGATGAGACGGCGGAGAGGCTCCCGCAGATAGCCGGCGGCCTCGGTGTGGCGGTGGCCCGGACGATCCGGATCCTCGACGAGAAGGTGAAGAACCCGCAGACCGAGCACTGGGAGAAGGCCGAGCGCGTCTTCGACGTGCTCCTCTAGCTCAGTTGAACGTGCCGGGGTCACAGCCGGTCGGGTGGCGTGGATGGACCATCTCCGGATGGACGCGCGCCTCGTGGTTGATGCAGGTTATCGCGCCAGTTCGCCGGTGTACCGCATCAGCATCGAGTCGCGGCGTTCGAAGCCGAGGGATTCGTACAGCCGGATCGCCGACTGACGGCTCGGCCGTGAGGTCAGGTCCAGCGTCCTCACCCTTCGCTCGCGCGCGAATTCGATGACGGCCTCGAGCAACAGTCTGGCGATCCCGCGCCCGCGGAGCGCCGAGTCGACGACGACGTCATCGAGGTGGCCGCGGACGCCGGTCGGCAGGGGGAACGACGCGAGGGTCGCCATGCCGACGATGCGGCGGCCCTCGCGCGCGACGACGAGGTCTGTGCCGTCGTGCTCGAGCATCGACTCGAGGCGGCTGCGGTCGAAGGTCGCCGTCGAGGACAGCTGGGGGAGGAGCCGCTCGATGGCGGCGAGGTCGTCGTCCGTGAGCGAGTCAGCGACGTGGATGCGGATCTCGTCGGTCATGGCTGCAGCGTATCGGCGGTTCCTTGTGGAAGGTTCGCGAGCCGCGGGAGAGGACTATGTTCGGGTGGTCACTGACGAAAAGGCTGCATTACGTTCCTCCGAGATAAGTCGACCACTCCCAAGCGCTTCAGAAGGCTGCGCTTCAACCCACTGCGGGAAACGCTGCCGTGGGTTGCGCTAGCGGTCGGGGTCTTCATGGCGATCAGCGGCGCGCTGGGGATTGCCTTCAACCCTCGGAGTGGCGCCCTTTACCTGGTGATGGGTATCGCGCTGGTCGTTGTGGGAGGCGGGGCGTTCTTTCTTTTCCGCTGGATGGCCAAACGCGGCGCGTAGCTCCCACCGATTGCTGCCGCCCTAGCTGCGATTCGCTCACTCCGACAACAGCGCCGTGGTCATGAGGGGGTCTCTTCGTCCGCCGGACCGGCCCCGGCGGCATCCCGGATACCTGCGGCGACCGCGCGTCGGATCACCCAGTAGAGCGAATAGAGACCGACCGCGGCGAGGACAACGGTCAGCGCCAGGCCGCTGAAGGCACTCGGAGCCGGACCACACCGCCACTGTTGAATCCGTCGCGCGGGACGTCGCCGCGGCCGCCCTCGACGGCAGCGATGGCTTCGACGTCGCGATCGGCCACTCGTTCGGCGGTCTGGTTCTCGCGGCCGCCTCGCAGCGAATCGAAGCGAAACGGTTCGTGTTCGTCGATGCGCCGTTCTCGTCTCGAGGTGGCCATGACTTCGAGCAGACGCGTCGCGAGTACGAGGCTGAAGCGTCAGCCCGTACCGCGGATCGACTGGCGTCGCGGCCGGAGTTCACGGTACAGGATGTAGAGGTCGAAGCGCGTGCGGCCGAGCAGTTCGATGCGGCCACCGCGGCTGCCATCGCAGCCGGACCTGGCGGTGAGTGGTGGCCTCCGGCTCGATCGCTCGTGATCTGCGCAGAACCAAGCGACTACGTCACACCGGATGTCGCTGACGAGCTGAGTGGTCGTGGCGTCGAGGTCGTCAGCATCGCAGGTGCGAAGCACGCCGTCTGGCGAACGCACTTCGAAGCGTTCTGGGCGGCGCTCAGGCCGCCGCAGAGCTGACGCCGCTCTGCGCCGCCGTCGCTTGCGCCACCTCTGTGTTGTGCGCAAGTTTAGGTATAGCTAAACTCATGCACATGGCAAACCTTATTCAGGCCACCCGGCTTCGCCTCGGAGTCACTGGTGCCGAGCTGGCGGCTCGGCTCGGTGTGACGCCGGCGGCGATCTCTCAGCTGGAGCGGTCGGAGCGGGAGGGGACCATCCGCCTGGAGTCGCTCGAGCGAGCCCTGGGGGCCATGGGCCTCAATGTCGGCTATTCCGCGACCGATGACCGACCGCTTCAGCGGTACGGGGCGGAGGCGGTCACCGACGACATCAATGCGGCCCTCGACTCGGGACGCGAAGACCTGGCTCTGCGCCTTCTCACGCGCGCAGTCCAAGCCGTCACCACGCGCCGGAATGAGTTCGGGACAGCGGATGCGGCCAGAGTTTCCGTGATCAAGGATCGCAAATGGGAGACACTGTTTGGCGCGCTGTATGGACAGGCCATCCCGGAAAAGGACAAACCTGCATGGGCCAGCCCGCAACGGCTGTCCCGGCCGTGGTTCGTCTCGCAGTTCGAGCCGCTGCGCGAGCGCGCGAAGGTGACGACTCCTCTGGAACTCAGACGATTGAATATCTTCATCGACGAGCGATCGCTGTCGCGCGCGTGAGTAGGGTTCCACGGTCGCAACTCGACCCGCAAGCGCTCCGCGAGCTTCTCGACGAGCTGGTCCGTCGCCTGCGTCGTGGGGGAGTGAGCGGGCACATCCGCATCGTCGGCGGCGCGGCCATGGCGTTGCGCTTCCCCGATGACCCGTCGATCCGTGTGACCTCCGATATCGACGCTGTGTACGAGCCGAGACCCCAAGTAGACGAAGTGATCGCGCAGCTGGCAGTGGAGCACGGGCTCGAGGTCGATTGGATCAATGCGCACGGCGCACCGTGGCTCCGGGTCGACCCGCCGTCTCCGGACGCTGACGGTTTCCAGGTGATTCTCGCGTCCACTGAGCAGCTGATCGCGATGAAGCTTGCGGCCGCGCGAGACCAAGACCTCCACGACCTACGCATCCTCGCCCGGCATGCGGGCATCAGGGACCCTGAACAGCTCGTGGACATCGCGTTCGAGGTCTACGGAGAGGACTCGATCGAGTTGCCTGACTCTCGGCAGTCGTACCTGTGGCTGGCAGAGGCGGTCCTGGGCATGCCCGGCACAACGTCCTAGCTACCCCGCGTCCCGTCGCTCGACGCGCCCCTACGCCTCCCGCGCTTGCGCCACCTCCGCCGCCGCGCGCCGGTGCAGCCGGTACTCGCGCACCGTCAGCACCACGATGAAGATGTCGAACGCGGTGAGCGCCGCGAGGCCCCACGAAAAGTGCACCACCAGTTCGTACGCCTGGTAGCCGATGAACGCGACCAGGAAGCCGATCAGCCACGGGTACGCCCACAGCTTTCCGCGCAGCACGGCGAGGACCAGGATCACCTTCACCACTCCGTGCGCCAGGAGGTAGATCGCCCCGAACAGCGTCGCCGAGACGCTGAGGCTGCTCGTGTAGCGGACCAGCGCGTTCGCGATGGGGTCGTGCGGGTCCTCGTGGAGTTCGTGGAGCGTCAGCGCACGCGTCACCGCGGCGATCTTGTCCGGACTGATGAAGAGCAGCGCGACGCCGGCCAGCAGCTCCAGGACGCCGTCGAGCCCCTTCAGCACCAGGCTGACGAAGAAGGTGCGATCGAGGAGGCTATGGGACTTCGTGCTCACGACGAGCACGGTACGCGCCGCCGCTGAGCGGCGCGCACCGTTCTCAGCCGACGAAGCAGACGGCCAGGCCGTTGACGTCTGAGGTGAGCGCGCTCGTGCCTCCGACGACCTTCAGCGAGCTCGTGCCGAGGCGGACGAGCTGGTCGCCGACCGTGCGCGGCACGCAGCCGGTGTTGCTGAGCAGAAGCGGCTTGGGGACCGAGCCGGCCGCGGCCGCCGCAACCAGGGCATCCGGCCAGTTCACTCCCGAGGCGATGTAGACGTTCGTGCTGCTGTTGCTGCCGAAGGCCGTCGCGGTGATCTGCGTGGAGGTCTCGAAGCGGCTCGAGCCGCCGACGCGGGTGACCGCGAGTCCGGCCGCCTGCGCGCCCTGAGCCCAGGATGCGGCGACCACGCCGGTGCCGCCGACGATCGTCACCTGGCGGATGGAGTGAGTGGCGAAGAAGCGGGCGGTGCCGGCGTCGAGGGTGGGCGTGCCGACGAGCAGCAGCGGGGCGCCCAGCTTGGCCGCGACGGGACCGGCGGAGAGGGCGTCGGCGAAGCCGAAGCCGGTCGCCACGTATGCCTTCGTCGCACCGGGGAACGCGTACGCCGCGATGGCCTGCGCCGTCTCGTAGCGGTCGCTGCCGCCGACGCGCGTCACGGGGGCGACCGCGGACAGCTGGGCGGTCGCGTTCGGTCCGACCGCGCTGGTGCCGCCGACCACGACGATCTTCTGCGGCTTCAGGCGCTGCAGCTCGGCGAGCGTCGACGGCGGGACGCTGGAGCCGGTCGTCAGCAGCACGGGACCGTGCTGTGCCGCGGCGGCCGGGGCTGCGGCCAGCGCGTCCGGGTAGTCGAGGCCGGAGGCGACGTAGGCGACCGGGACGCCGGCCGAGGGGTAGCGGTCGCGCGAGATCGACACGGCGGTCTCGAAGCGGTCGGATCCGGCCAGGCGCTGCGAGGCCGGGGCGACGGCGGTCGCCGGCGAGGTGAACGCGGTCCGGCAGCCGAGCGAGGCGTTGCCGGCCGTGCCGCCGGGGAGCGCGAGCGCGGTCACGCACGCGCCGTACTGTCCCGGTCCGCTCCACGGGACCGACGTGGTGAAGCCGTGCGAGCCGCCGGCTGCGGGGTAGGCGGCACCGACGTCGGGGCGCGACAGTCCGGCGCTGACGGTCGTCGTGCTGTTGCCCGCGGGCGTGCTCCAGTCGATGCGCACCTGCACGGCCACCTTGAGGTTCGTCTGATCGAAGGACCATCCGGTGACGGTGAACGGCTGCCCGGAGGACACGCTCGCCGTGTCGTAGGCGCCGAGCGGGGGCCGGTTGCTTCCGCCGAAGGCGAACTGCTGCAGCTGGGCGTAGCTCCCGTTGAAGACGTCCTGGTCGCCCGGGAACGTCCCGGCGTCGGCGTACTGCCACATCGTCCAGTTCAGCCAGCTGGCCGGGATGGAGTTGACCCCCGAGCAGTAGCAGGCGACGAACAGCGGATACGCGCCGAAGGTGCTCGCGGAGCCGGTGCAGGTGTTCCACCAGTTGGTGGTGGAGTAGATGGCCGGGTTGACGCCGGTCAGGCTGCGGACGGTGGAGACGAAGGCCGAGATCCACGACTGCATCTGCCCGGCGCTGAGGCCCCAGCAGGAGTTCGTGTGGTCGGTCGCCGTGTAGGGGTTGTACTCGATGTCGAGCAGCGGCGGGAGGGTGCGGCCGTCAGGGGACCAGCCGCCTCCGTTGGCGACGAAGTAGCGGGCCTGGGTGGCGCCGTCGCTCGTGTTCGGCGAGGCGAAGTGATAGGCGCCGCGGATGAGTCCGGCGGCGGCAGAGCCGTTGTACTGGCTGGGGAACTGGCTGCTGCGGTAGTCCGTGCCCTCGGTGGCCTTGATGTAGACGAAGCGCGCGCCGTTGGCGTACTGCTGCGGCCAGTTGACGTTCGGCTGCCAGCCGCTCACGTCCATCCCGAGCACGCCCGAGACGGCGGCGCGGGCGCTGAGCCCCGGCTGGGTTCCCCGATCCTCTTGCGGGACGGTCGAGCCCATCGCATGGTCGCGCGCCGTGTTCATCTCCGCGAGCGTCGGCTCGCCGTCGGTCGCGGGCGTCGCGGCGGCGGACGGTGCCGGGAGGGCGGACGGCGTCGGCGTCGCGGACGGCGTCGGAGCCTGCGTGCTCACCGGCGCCGGTGTCGCGCTGCCCGACGGCGTCGGATCGGCCGTCGCGGCAGGCTGGGCCGTCGCGGCCGCGGTGGGCGCAGGATCGGCGGGCGCGGCCGATGCCGGAAGCACCGTGAACGCGGTGAGAGCCGCCGTCGCGACGACGGCAGGCAGGATGAGTCGCGTGATTGCGGACATCGACAGTTGCTCCTTCAAACGCAGGCACCTGGTCGGGGGTGGGGGGTTCGGATGCGCTTCGGGTTCGCTCCTGGTGCGATGACGCTCGAAGTCTACGGTGTACAGGTCGTTCCGCGCTGCCACGCGATGTGGGGGTGAGTGGGCTCCCGCTAGAGTTGAGGAGTTCCCCAACCAACGACTAAGGAGTGGACAGGTGGCCGACGGCTTCGAGCTCTTCACCGACCGTTCCGTTGTCGCGATGCGCGTCAACGGTGAGCTGAAGGACCTCGCGACCACCGTCACGACGACCGACACCGTCGAACCGGTCACCATCGACTCGCCCGACGGCCTCAGCATCCTGCGTCACTCCACCGCGCATGTGCTCGCACAGGCTGTGCAGGCCGTGAACCCGGAGGCGAAGCTCGGGATCGGCCCGCCGATCACCGACGGCTTCTACTACGACTTCGATGTCGCCGAGGCGTTCACCCCGGAGGACCTGAAGGCCCTCGAGAAGGAGATGTCGCGCATCCAGCGGGCGGGCCAGCGGTTCGTCCGCCGGGTCGTCACCGACGACGAGGCCCGCGCCGAGCTCGCCGGCGAGCCGTACAAGCTCGAGCTCATCGGGCTGAAGGGCGGCGTGCAGCACGGCGACACCGCCGCGTTCGACGAGAGCGAGAGCGTCGAGGTGGGCTCCGGCGAGCTGACCATCTACGACAACGTCGACCCGAAGACGGGGGAGACGGTCTGGAAGGACCTCTGCCGCGGCCCGCACCTCCCGAACACCCGCATGATCGGCAACGGCTGGGCGCTCACCCGCGTCGCGGCCGCCTACTGGCGCGGCAACGAGAAGAACAAGCAGCTGCAGCGCATCTACGGCACCGCCTGGCCGAGCAAGGACGAGCTGCGGGCCTACCAGACCCGCATGGAGGAGACCGCCAAGCGCGACCACCGCAAGCTCGGCGCCGAGATGGACCTGTTCAGCTTCCCCGACGAGATCGGCTCGGGCCTCGCGGTCTTCCACCCCAAGGGCGGGATCATCCGCAAGGAGATCGAGGACTACATGCGGGATCGGCTGATCGCCAACGGCTACGAGATGGTGAACACCCCGCACATCACCAAGGCGCACCTCTTCGAGACCAGTCAGCACCTCAACTGGTACAAGGAGGGCATGTTCCCTCCCATGCACCTCGATGAGGAGCGCGACGCGGACGGCAACATCACCCGGCAGGGCCAGGACTACTACTTGAAGCCCATGAACTGCCCGATGCACAACCTGATCTACCGGGCGCGCGGTCGCAGCTACCGCGAGCTGCCGCTGCGGCTGTCCGAGTTCGGGACGGTGTACCGCTACGAGAAGTCGGGAACGCTCTCCGGACTCACCCGCGTCCGCGGGCTGACCCAGGACGACGCGCACATCTACGTCGCCGAGGACCAGATCAAGGACGAGGTGGCGCGCCAGCTGCAGTTCGTTCTCGAGACCCTGCGCGGCTACGGTCTCACCGACTTCTACCTGGAGCTCTCCACCAAGGACCCGGACAAGTACGTCGGCAGCGACGAGAGCTGGGAGACCGCGACCGAGACCCTGCGCGAGGTCGCGATCGACTCCGGGCTGGAGCTCGTGGACGATCCGGGCGGCGCGGCCTTCTACGGCCCGAAGATCTCGGTGCAGGCCCGGGACGCGATCGGCCGCACCTGGCAGCTCTCGACCGTCCAGCTGGACTTCAACCAGCCGGAGCTGTTCGAGCTCGAGTACAACGCGGCCGACGGCACCCGGAAGCAGCCGGCGATGATCCACCGGGCGCTGCTCGGCTCCATCGAGCGGTTCTTCGCCATCCTGCTGGAGCACTACGCCGGGGCCTTCCCGGTGTGGCTGTCGCCGGTGCAGGTGGTGGGCATCCCGGTCGCGGACCAGTACGCGCCCTTCCTCGACGACGTGATCTCGCGGCTGCGCGCCCGGGGCGTCCGCGCGGAGGTGGACCACTCCGACGACCGGATGCAGAAGAAGATCCGCACCCACACCAAGGCGAAGGTGCCCTTCCAGCTGATCGTCGGCGAAGAGGATGCGTCGGCGGGCACCGTCAGCTTCCGCTTCCGCGACGGCACCCAGCGCAACGGCGTGACCGTCGACGACGCCATCGAGCGCATCGTGGAGAGCATCCGCACGCACGAACTGGTCGACACGGCATGGCACGACTGAACCTCGGTTCCTACGACGGCGCCGGCGCGGACGGGGCCGATGGTCCCGTCCGCATCGACGACCCGTCGTACCTGGTCGGGGTCCCGGACGAGTTCCAGCGGCTGTGGACTCCGCACCGGATGGTCTACATCCAGCAGGGCGACCCGGGTCACGACGACTGCCCGTTCTGCGTCGCTCCGACCCTGAGCGACGAGGATGCGCTGATCGTCGCGCGCGGCGAGCACGCGTACGCGCTTCTCAACCTGTTCCCGTACAACAGCGGCCACCTGCTGGTCTGCCCGTACCGTCACATCCCGCTGTACGACCAGGCGACGCCGGAGGAGGTCGCCGAGATCGGCAGCATCACGCAGACCGCGATGCGCGTCATCCGCGAGGTGTCCAAGAACGACGGCTTCAACATCGGGATGAATCAGGGCGCGATCGCCGGCGCCGGGATCGCGTCGCACCTGCACCAGCACATCGTGCCGCGGTGGGCCCAGGATGCGAACTTCCTGCCCATCATCGCCAAAACGAAGGCGCTCCCGCAGCTCCTGGGCGAGGTGCGGGAGGCCATCGCGAACGCCTGGCCGCAGCAGTAGCGGGAGCGGTCGGTGAGGTCAGCGCGGTCAGCGCACGCGCGTGACCGCGAACTGCTCGCGCGGGTGCGCGTAGGACTCCTGCGACTCGACCAACTGCAGCTCGCGCTCTCCCGACTCGTGAGTGCGGGTGAGCAGGTCGAACACGCTCGAGACGGTCTTCCGCAGGGCGAGCTCGGCGTCGCCGGTCCGGACGTAGTGCGCGGTGAACAGCGCGGCGGTCACATCGCCCGAGCCGTTCGCCTTCATCGGCAGCCGCGGGGTCTGCACGATCCACGCGCCGGCATCGTCGACCGCGAGCATCTCGATCGTGTCGGCGGGGGCATCCGGACGCTCGACACTGGTCACGAGGACCGTGCGCGGGCCCATCGCGCGCGCCGCATCCACCGACTCCAGCGTGGATTCGAGCGTGTCGGGCGACGTCTCGGTGAGGAACCCGAGCTCGAACTGGTTCGGCGTGATGATGTCGGCGACCGGCACCACGCGCTCGCGCAGCAGCACCGGGATGGCCGGGGCGACGAAGCAGCCCGACTTCGCGTTGCCCATCACCGGGTCGCAGGCGTACACGGCGTCCGGGTTGGCGGCCTTCACGCGCGCCACGGCGTCGACGATCACGTCGCCGATGCCCTCACTGCCCTGGTAGCCGGAGAGGACCGCATCCACCTGCCCGAGCACGCCGCGCTCCTCGATGCCGGTGATGACCTCCCGGACGTCGTCGGGGGAGATCAGCGGCCCGCGCCAGGCGCCGTAGCCGGTGTGGTTCGAGAAGGTGACCGTGTACACCGGCAGCACCTCGACGCCGATGCGCTGCAGCGGGAAGACGGCGGCGGAGTTGCCGACGTGACCGTAGGCGACCGCGGACTGGATCGAGAGGATCTTCATCCCTCGATCCTCTCACCCCGGAGTCGGGGTCACTTCGCGACGTCGACCAGATCCTCGAGCAGGCGTTCGCTCTCGTCCGCGCTCAGGTCGTGGACCGTCAGCCGCAGATGGTGCGAGGGTGCGGGATGCTCGGAGAGCTGGAACTCGTCGCCGGTGCGTGCCAGCCACCCGCGTCGCATCAGGCGCTCCGCGACGACGCGCGCCTCGACCGGCAGCGGGACCCAGAGGCTGAGACCGTCGAGCGCCTCCGTGGGGAGTCCGCGCTCGGTGAGACGGTGGGCGAAGGCGGCGTTGCGCTCGGCGTAGTGGCGCCCGGCCGCGGCGATCTGCTCGAGGACCGCTTCGTCGGAGAGCTGTGCGAGCACGAGGCGCTGGAGGATGTGGCTGACCCAGGTCGTCCCCGGGCTCAGACGGAAGGCCAGCCGCTCGGCTGTCTCGGGGTCGGTGGCGGCGACGGCGAGGCACATGTCGGGGCCGAGGAACTTGGAGACGGAGCGGACCAGTGCGAACCGCCGGTGGTCCGGCCCGATCAGCGACTCGTACGGTGCCTGCGACAGCATGGAGAAGTGGTCGTCCTCGATGACGAGCACGTAGGGATGCTCGGCCAGCAGTTCCCGCAAGGCAGCGGCCCGGCCGGGAGAGAGGGTCGCGCCCGTCGGGTTCTGCGCGCGAGGGGTGCAGATGATCGCGCGGACGCCCGCGTCGAGGGCCGCGCGGAGCCCGTCCACCGTCATCCCTTCGGCATCTACGGGGACGGGCACGGCCCGGTATCCGCCGTGCCGCACGGTGTGGATGCTGGCCAGGAAGCAGGGATCCTCCAGCGCGACCGCGTCGTCGCGCAGCAGCGCCTGGGCCAGGAGGCGCTCGACCGCATCCACGGCGCCGTTCGTGACCGTGATCCGTACCGGCTGGTCGGGCAGGTCCTCGCGCACCCAAGCGAGCGCGCGCCGCTCGAGGGCCGGGTCGATCACGGGCTCGCCGTACAGCACGGGCCGGCCGATGGCGCCGGCGAGAGCGGGGGACAGGTCGGGGATGAGTGCGGGGTCCGGGTTTCCGGTGCCGATGTCGCGCAGCACGCTGTCCTGCGCGTATCCCTCCTGTGCGACCGCCTCGACGCCCGCGATGACGGTCCCGGCTCGGCCGCGAGCGGTGACCACTCCGGCCTGGGCGAGCAGGCGGTAGGCGGCGACCGCGGTGTTCCGGTTCACGCTCAGCCGGGCGGCGAGCTCCCGGACGGGAGGGAGCGCGTCGCCGCGCCGGAGGGCGCCGCGCTCGTGGAGGGCGCGGACGCTCGCGGCGATCTCGGACGCCGTCGTCCCGGTGATGCCGTGCTCGTCCATGTCTCTCCCCGCGTGTCCCGGAGCCGAGTCTAGCGAGGCGGAGCGGGATGGTATCGTTCGGCATAGGCCAAAAGTTTCTTTGTTCCGCACGAGAGGGCGACGATGACAGACAACAACCAGGGCGCAGCCACGGGCTCGAGCCGCGTGAAGCGCGGGCTCGCCGAGATGCTGAAGGGCGGCGTCATCATGGACGTCGTCACGCCCGAGCAGGCCCGCATCGCCGAGGACGCCGGCGCAGTCGCCGTCATGGCGCTGGAGCGCGTCCCCGCGGACATCCGCGCCCAGGGCGGCGTCGCCCGGATGAGCGACCCGGACCTGATCGAGGCCATCATCGCCGAGGTGTCCATCCCCGTCATGGCGAAGGCCCGTATCGGCCACTTCGTCGAGGCCCAGGTGCTGGAGGCGCTCGATGTCGACTACATCGACGAGTCGGAGGTGCTCTCGCCCGCCGACTACGTGAACCACATCGACAAGTGGAAGTTCACCGTCCCCTTCGTCTGCGGCGCGACCAACCTCGGTGAGGCGCTGCGGCGCATCAACGAGGGTGCGGCGATGATCCGCTCCAAGGGCGAGGCCGGAACCGGCGACGTCTCCGAGGCGACCAAGCACATCCGCAAGATCACGTCCGAGATCAACGCACTGAAGTCCATGACCAAGGACGAGCTGTACGTCGCGGCGAAGGAGCTTCAGGCGCCGTACGAGCTGGTGGCGGAGATCGCCGAGACCGGCAAGCTCCCCGTCGTGCTGTTCACCGCGGGCGGCGTGGCCACCCCGGCGGATGCCGCGATGATGATGCAGCTCGGCGCCGACGGCGTCTTCGTGGGCTCCGGCATCTTCAAGTCGGGCAACCCGGAGCAGCGCGCGGCGGCGATCGTGAAGGCGACGACCTTCTACGACGACGCGAAGGTGATCGCGGAGGTCTCCCGCGGCCTCGGCGAGGCGATGGTCGGCATCAACGTGTCCGACCTGGCCGCGCCGCACCGTCTCGCCGAGCGTGGCTGGTAAGTGCTGACGGGAACGACGGCGAAGGTCGGCGTCCTCGCCCTGCAGGGTGACTTCCGCGAGCACATCGCGGTCCTGCGCGGCCTGGGCGCCGACGCTGTGCCGGTGCGGCGTCCGGCCGAGCTGGAGGAGATCGACGGCCTGGTCATCCCGGGTGGCGAGTCGAGCGTGATGGACAAGCTGTCGCGTGCCTTCGGGCTCGCCGAGCCGCTTCGCGACGCGATCGGCGGCGGTCTGCCGGTGTACGGCACGTGCGCCGGACTCATCATGCTCGCCGACCGCGTGCTCGACGGCATCGCCGGTCAGCAGAGCCTCGGCGGCCTGGATGTGGCGGTGCGCCGGAACGCGTTCGGCTCCCAGGTGGACTCCTTCGAGACCGACCTGGACATCCCGGCCGTGGGGGAGGAGCCCATGCACGCGGTCTTCATCCGCGCGCCGATCGTCGAGAGCGTCGGAGCGAGGGCGACCCCGCTCGCCCAGGTCGAGGACGGCCGGGTCGTCGCGGTCGAGCAGGGCAACCTTCTCGGCACCTCGTTCCACCCGGAGATCACAGGGGATACGCGGTTCCACGACTACTTCCTGCGGAAGGTCCAGGACGCGCGGTAGGCGCAGCCGGGCATGGTGCACCGGCGCGTCGTCGCCCTAGGATCGCGACGAGCACCCCGTCACCCGAGCTTGCAAGGACCGCCATGACCGAGCGCGCCCCCTTCCGCGTCCCCGTCGGGAGTGCCGCCAATCCGGTGCTCGACCGGGAGTCCCTGCACCGGCTGGAGTCGTTCGGCACGGTGGAGGAGGTGGCGGAGGGCGACACCCTCTTCCGTGCCGGCGACGAGAACCTGGACTTCTTCGTGGTGGAGGCCGGGCGGGTCGACATCGTCCGCGAGGCGACCACCGGATCCCGCGCCCGCGTGGTGGCAGAGTGGCAGGCCGGCGAATTCCTCGGCGAACTGAGCATGCTGACCGGGCAGGCGTCCATCCTCACCGCCCTGGTCGTGGAGCCGGGACGCGTGCTCCGCATCCCGAACGCCGTGTTCAAGCAGATCATGGCGACGGATGCGAGACTCTCGGAGACGCTGCTCGGCGCGTTCCGTGCGCGGCGCAGGCTTCTGATGGCCGCGGCTGACAGGACCGTCCAGCTCTTCGGCAGGGAGGGGAACGCCGGCGCGCTGGCGCTGCGTCGGTACGCCGCCCGCATGGAGCTCCCGCACCGCTGGATCGACGTCGGAACCGAGGCTGGGCGCGAGGCGCTGGAGGCGGTCGGGCACACCGAGGCCGAGCTGCCGCTCGTTCTGGCGCGGGAGACCGTGCTTCCCAACGCCACGCCGCGCCAGCTCGCCGAGACGGTCGGACTCGCCTTCCGCTACCGGGACGGCGACTCGTTCGACCTCGTCGTGGTCGGTGCCGGCCCGGCGGGGCTGGCTGCCGGGATCTACGGCGCCTCCGAGGGCCTGAGCACCCTCGTGCTCGACGCCCTGGCCCCGGGCGGGCAGGCCGCGGCCAGCTCGCGGATCGAGAACTACCTGGGATTCCCGTCCGGGCTCTCGGGCGCGGAACTGACCGAGCTCGGACTCGTGCAGGCGCTGAAGTTCGGCGTGCGGCTCTCCGCACCCGCCGAGGTGACCCAGCTCCGGCACGACGCGGACGGCATCGTGCTCGAGCTCGGCGACGGCGACAGCATCCGTGCGCGCTCCGTCGTCGTCGCGACCGGAGCGCGGTATCGCCGGCTGCCCCTGGACAACTGGGCGCAGTTCGAGGGCGGCAGCATCTTCTTCGCCACGACGGAGCTGGAGGCGCGGACCGTCGACCGGCGCCCGTCGGTCGTCGTCGGCGGCGCCAACTCCGCAGGCCAGGCGGCGCTGTACCTCGCCGGACTCGGCGGTGACGTCGCCCTGGTCGTGCGCGGGCCGTCCATCGAGGCGAAGATGTCCACTTATCTCGTCGACCGCGTCGTCGCGCATGAGCGCATCCACGTTCACGTGTCCTCGGATGTCACGGGGCTCCACGGCGAGGACCAGCTGGAAGAGGTCACCGTCACCTCGTCCGATACGGGCGAATCGGCGCGCATCCCTGCGGCCGCCCTGTTCTGCTTCGTGGGCGCCCAGCCCGGAGCCTCGTGGCTCGCGGGGGCAGCCGCGGATGGCAGCGGGTTCCTGCTCACCGACGTCGATCTTCCGGCACCGGATGACGGGAGCCGCGGTCCGCTGCCGTTCGAGACGAGCCTGCCGCGGGTGTTCGCGGCGGGCGACGTCCGCCACGGGTCGATGAAGCGGATCGCAGCGGCGGTCGGCGAAGGCGCCAGCGCGGTCGCGTCGGTGCACCGGGCGCTCGCCGTGCGCTGAGCCGCCGCGTCCGGCCGGCACGGTCCGGTCAGCCGCGTCCTCCCGGGCGGGAGCGGCCGAGGCATTATTATGGACGGGTTCAGAACGTAATCCGAGGGAGCACCAGTGTCCGGGCATTCCAAGTGGGCAACGACCAAGCACAAGAAGGCGGTGATCGACGCCCGCCGCGCGAAGTCCTTCGCCAAGCTGATCAAGAACATCGAGGTGGCGGCGAAGACCGGCGGCGCCGACATGTCCGGCAACCCGACGCTCGTCGACGCGGTGCAGAAGGCCAAGAAGACCTCGGTCCCGAACGACAACATCGACCGCGCGATCAAGCGCGGCGCCGGGCTCACCGGTGAGTCGATCGACTACACGACGATCATGTACGAGGGCTACGGTCCCGGCGGCGTCGCGCTTTTGATCGAGTGCCTCACCGAGAACCGGAACCGCGCGGCCGCTGAGGTCCGCACGGCGATGACGCGCAACGGCGGCACCATGGCCGACCCGGGCAGCGTCGCGTACAACTTCCACCGCAAGGGCGTCATCGTGGTCCCCCACGCCGACGGCGTGGATGAGGACACGGTCCTCACCGCCGTGCTCGACGCTGGGGCCGAAGAGGTCACCGACCGCGGGGAGAGCTTCGAAGTGGTGACGGAGGCCTCCGACCTGGTCGCCGCGCGTACCGCGCTGCAGGAGGCCGGGATCGACTACGACTCCGCCGACGCGGAGTTCGTCGCGACCGTGAACGTCGACGCCGACGCCGAGGTCGCCCGGAAGGTCTTCCGGCTGATCGACGCGCTCGAGGACTCCGACGACGTCCAGAACGTCTACACGAACCTCGACATCACCCCCGAGGTTCAGGCGCAGCTCGACGAAGACGACGAGTAGCGGCGCGAGCGGGCCGAGACCATGACCATCAGGGTGCTCGGCATCGACCCCGGCCTCACGCGCTGCGGCGTCGGCATCGTCGACGTGCGGGCGGACCGCCGCGCGACGCTCGTCCACGTGACCGTCATCCGGACACCGCCCACGATGGCTCTGGAGGAACGCCTCCTGGCCGTGGGCACCGGCATCGAAGCGCTGCTCGACGAGCACGGACCCGCCGTGGTCGCGATCGAGCGCGTCTTCGCCCAGCACAACCTGCGGACCGTGATGGGGACCGCGCAGGTCAGCGGCGTCGCCCTCCACGCCGCCGCCAAGCGCGGACTCGCGGTCGGGCTGCACACCCCGAGCGAGGTGAAGGCGGCCATCACCGGATACGGTTCCGCCGACAAGAAGCAGGTGCAGGCAATGGTGGCGCGCATCCTGGGCCTGGCCGAGGCGCCGAAGCCGGCGGACGCGGCGGATGCGCTGGCCATCGCGATCTGCCATGCCTGGCGCGGCGGACCGGTAGCACCGGATGCCGGGGGAGCGACGGCTGCGCTGACCCCGGCGCAGCAGGCGTGGCGCGCCGCGGAGCGCTCCGGTCGGACGTCGGCGGCCCCCCGTAAGCTTGCACGGTGATCTCCTCCCTCCGCGGTACCGTCCTCGACGCTCGGGGCGGCACCGCCGTCATCGAGGTGGGCGGGGTCGGCTTCGCACTGCAGCTCACGCCCGACCATGTGCTGTCGCTGCGTGTCGGCGAGGAGGCGTTCCTCTACACGTCTCTCATCGTGCGTGAGGATGCGCTGCAGCTGTTCGGCTTCGCCGACCGCGAGCAGCTGGAGGTGTTCGAACTGCTCAACGGCGTCTCCGGTGTCGGCCCAAAGTCGGCCATCGGCGTGCTGTCCGTGCTGAGCCCCGACGACATCGCCGCCGCGGTGGCGGCTGACGACGACGCTCCCTTCCGCAAGGTGTCCGGAATCGGACCCAAGACGGCCAAGCTCATCGTGGTCTCCCTGACCGGCAAGATCGTCGCCTCACGTCGCCCTGCGCGGGCCGTCAAGGTGGCTGGCGCGCCGTCCTCGGTCGCCGACAGCGTCCTGGTTGCGCTCGTCGGCCTCGGCTGGCCGGAGAAGGTGGCGGCGGAGGCCGTCGTCGAGGTCGTCTCCGACACCGATGAGAAGCAGCGCGACAGCGTCCAGACCCTGCTGCGACTCACTCTCGCGCGGCTCGGCCCGGCGAAGCAGGCCGCACGATGACCGACGACGATCTGACGGCTCCCGAACTCGAATCGGAATCGGAGCTCGCCTTCGAGGGCGCTCTGCGCCCGCGGAGCCTGGCGGAGTTCGTCGGGCAGGCGAAGGTGCGCGGTCAGCTGCAGCTACTCCTCACCGCAGCCCGGATGCAGGAGCGGACCGCCGACCACATCCTGCTCGCCGGTCCGCCCGGCCTCGGCAAGACGACGCTCGCGATGATCGTGGCGCACGAGAGCGGCCGGCCGCTTCGTCTCTCCAGCGGTCCCGCCATCCAGCATGCCGGCGACCTGGCGGCGCTGCTGTCGTCGCTCACGCCCGGCGAGGTGCTCTTCATCGACGAGATCCACCGCATGGCGCGCTCGGCGGAGGAGATGCTGTACCTCGCGATGGAGGACTTCCGGATCGACATCATGGTCGGCAAGGGTGCGGGAGCGACGTCCATCCCGCTCGATCTGGCGCCCTTCACCCTGGTCGGCGCGACCACGCGGTCCGGGCTCCTGCCCAACCCGCTGCGCGACCGCTTCGGCTTCACCGCCCATCTCGAGTTCTACGACGAGGCAGAACTGGCGCAGGTGCTCTCGCGAGCGGCCACGATGCTCGAGTTCGACATCGACCGGGAGGCGCTGGCGGAGATCGCCGGCCGCTGCCGCGGCACCCCGCGTATCGCCAACCGCCTGCTGCGCCGCGTGCGCGACTACGCGCTGGTGCACGGGGGACGAGCCGACGTGGATGCGGTGCGCGCGGCCCTCGAACTGTACGACGTCGATCCGCTCGGCCTCGACCGGCTCGACCGTGCGGTGCTGCACATCCTCCTCGAGCGCTTCGACGGCGGCCCCGTCGGACTCAACACCCTCGCGGTCTCGGTCGGCGAGGAGGCGGAGACCATCGAATCGGTGGTCGAGCCGTTCCTCGTCCGCATCGGGCTACTCTCCCGCACGCCGCGCGGACGCATGGCGACGGCGGCGGCGTGGCGGCACTTGGGCATCCCCAGTCGACAGCCTGGCTCTTCCCAGCCACCGACGCTGATCGATGACATATAATCCAAGCTGGCCGTTCGGCCAATCCCCTTGCCCCCTATTGAAAGGTTCGGCAGCTCCATGGTCTTTGACCCGTTGACCATCCTGATGGTCGTCATCCTGGCGGCCCTCGTCTTCTTCATGTTCCGGAACAGCCGCAAGCGGCGCCGCGAGCAGGAGGACACGCGCTCGAAGATGGTGCCCGGCGCCGAGGTCATGACCAACTTCGGCCTCTACGGCACGCTGGTGTCGGTCGACGAGAGCGACAACACCGCCATGATCGAGACGAGCCCCGGCCACGTCGTGAAGGTGCACCGTCAGGTGCTCGCCCGCGTCGTCGAGCCGACCGTCGCGGAGCCCGCCGGCGATGACGCTGCCACGGCCGCGGCCGCTCCCGGCGTCGAGCTCAACCAGGACCACGCGATCACCGCCGACGCGGCCGACGCGACTGCTCCCGAGTACGGCGAGCGTGTCGACGAGGCCAAGAAGCCCGGCGCGAAGAGCGACGACTAAACATTCCCTGTGCTCCGGCCCCCACGACGGGGTCGGAGCGCTCGTAGAAAGCTGAGTTCCTGGTGGCAAAGTCGACCCCGGTCAAGAAAGCCTGGCGTTCGCTGACGTGGCTCGGCGTCATCGTGGTGGTGCTCCTGGGCACCCTCACGGCCGGCGTCCTGTTCAGCAATGCCACCTGGCTGCCTAAGCTCGCCCTCGACCTCGAGGGCGGCACGCAGATCATCCTCGCGCCGCAGGTCGAGAACGGTCAGTCGGTGCAGCAGGAGCAGCTGGACCAGGCGGTCTCGATCATCCGTCAGCGCATCGACGCGTCGGGTGTCTCCGAGGCGCAGATCTCGACCGAGGGCTCGCGCAACATCGTCGTGTCGCTGCCGGGCAAGCCCGACCAGGCGACGCTCGATCGCGTCAAGTCGAGCGCGCGCCTCGACTTCCGCCCGGTGCTGATCGCCGGCGGTCCGACGAACGAGGTGGTGGGCGCCGACGGCAAGTCGACCCCGGCTCCGTCGCCGGCGCCCGGCCTGCAGTCGACGCCGTCGACCAAGCCGACGAACGGCAGCGACCTGGCCTGGGTGACCCCCAAGCTGCAGGCGGAGTTCGACGCGTACGACTGCAAGGCGAACGCGAACAAGACGTCCAGTTCGGCGCCGACGGACCAGCCACTGATCACCTGCGACGACCAGAACACGGTCAAGTACCTGCTCGGCCCGGTCGAGGTCAAGGGTCAGGACATCAAGGACGCCAGCGCGGGCCTCGTGCAGAGCTCGCAGGGCGTCACGACCGGTCAGTGGGCCGTCAACATCGTGTTCAACGACGCGGGAACGAAGGCCTTCGCCGACGTCACCACCCGCCTCGTGGGGCTGCAGAACGCGCAGAACCAGTTCGCGATCGTGCTCGACGGCAAGGTCATCTCGGCGCCCACGACTCAGGCGGCCATCACCGACGGCAAGCCGCAGATCACCGGTAACTTCACCGAGACCACGGCCAAGGCACTCGCCGACCAGCTGAAGTTCGGCGCGCTGCCGTTCAGCTTCAAGGTGCAGAGCCAGGACACCATCTCGGCGACGCTGGGAACGGCTCAGCTCCTCGCCGGCCTCATCGCCGGCCTGATCGGCCTGATCCTCGTCGCGATCTACACGTTCTTCCAGTACCGCCTTCTGGGCCTGGTCACGATCACCTCGCTGGTGGTCGCCGGTGTGCTCACCTGGTTGACGATCTCGCTGCTGTCGTGGCACTACGACTACCGCCTGTCGCTCGCCGGCGTGGCGGGTCTGATCGTCGCGATCGGCTTCACAGCCGACTCGTTCATCGTGTACTTCGAACGCATCCGAGACGAGTTGCGCGACGGCCGTGGGCTGGAGTCCGCGGTCGAGGCGGGCTGGGCGCGCGCCCGGCGCACGATCTACGCGTCGAAGGCCACCAACCTGCTCGCGGCGGTCGTGCTCTACATCCTTGCCGCCGCCAACGTCCGTGGCTTCGCATTCACTCTCGGCTTGACGACGATCATCGACGTCATCGTCGTGCTGCTCTTCACCCACCCGACGCTGCAGCTGCTGGCCCGCACGCGGTTCTTCAGCTCCGGTCATCCGCTGTCCGGTCTCGACCCGCAGGCTCTGGGCGCGGTGTACCGGGGGGCGGCGCAGTTCCGCGCTCCCACCGCCACCGTCAAGGCCGGTACCGCCGTCCGCAGCGGCAAGGAGGCGGCTCGCCGCCAGACGATCGCGGAGCGCAAGGCGGCAGAGCTCGCCGGCGCCTCGACGTCCTCGGATCGTTCGACCGAGGGGAAGGACTCCTGATGGCCAGCCGGCTCGTGAAATTCGGTAACGACCTCTACACCGGGGCGCGTTCGATCGACTTCGTCGGCCGACGCAAGGTCTGGTACGCCATCGCGGCCGTCATGGTCGTGCTCGCCATCCTGATCCCCGTGGTCAAGGGCGGTTTCAACTTCTCCATCGAGTTCCGTGGCGGATCGCAGTTCCAGATCACCAACGTCTCGACCACCGACACGAGCAAGGCCCAGGCCGCGGTCACCAGCGTGGTGCCGAACGCCGTGTCTCACGTGAGCGTCGTCGGCAACAACGCGGTGCGTGTGCAGACGGATCAGCTCTCGGAGGCGCAGACGCACGACGTGTCCGACGCGCTGGCGAAGGCGTACAACGTCGACCCGTCGGAGGTCTCGGCCACGTTCATCGGTCCCTCGTGGGGCGCGGATGTGACGCAGCAGTCCATCCAGGGTCTCGTCGTCTTCCTGCTCCTCGCGTTCATCGCGATGGCCTTGTACTTCCGCACCTGGAAGATGTCGGCCGCGGCGATCATCTCGCTCTTCCACGACCTCATCATCACCGCGGGCATCTACGCGCTGGTCGGCTTCGAGGTCTCGCCGGCGACGATGATCGGCTTCCTGACCATCCTCGGCTACTCGCTGTACGACACCGTCGTGGTGTTCGACAAGATCCGCGAGAACACCAAGGAAGAGCTGGAGCTCACCCGGCGGACCTTCGCCGAATCGGTCAACCTCGCCGTCAACCAGACCCTGGTGCGATCGATCAACACCGCCGTGGTGGCTGTTCTGCCGGTGGCGTCCATCCTCTTCATCGGCGCATACGCGCTGGGAGCGGCGACGCTGCGCGACATCTCGCTCGCCCTGCTGATCGGCATCATCGTGGGCACCTACTCGACCATCTTCCTGGCGGCGCCGATGTACTCGCAGTTCCGCGAGAAGGAGCCGGCGATCCGCAAGCACGACCAGAAGGTGCTCTCCATCCGTCCGAAGGCAACGGTCACGGCCGATGCCGTCGCAACGGCCGGGAAGTAGTCGAACCGGATGACGGACGCCGCCGCGAACCCCGGGTTCCTCGCCGAAGACGAGGTCTCCGCCTCGCGTGCGCGCGACCTGACCGATGCCGGCGAAGCCTGGCTGCTCGACGTCCGCGAGGACTACGAGTGGGAGGCGGGCCACGCGCCCGGCGCGCACCACATCCCGATGGGTGAACTCGGAGCACGCCAGCACGAGCTCCCGGAAGACCGCCAACTGCTGGTGATCTGCCGGAGCGGTGCGCGGTCCCGCATGGTGACCGATGCCCTGAACGAGGCCAACTACCCGGCCGCGAACGTCGAGGGCGGAATGGGCGCCTGGCAGGCGGCGGGCGCCCCCGTGCTGCGCGACGACGGTACGCCAGGAGCGATCGCCTGAGTCCGCTGACGTCGACCGTGACAGAACGGTCGGCGAAAGCGACCATAATGGACGACAGGAGGCGCGCGAATGGTTGATACGACGACATCGCAGAGCGCTTCCCTGCGCCGCCTGGTGCCCCGCATCTTCTCCCGGGCCCAGCCCTCCGGCGCCGTCGACACGTTGATCCGCACCGTGCGGATGCACCACCCGAAGGCCGACCTCTCGCTCATCGAGCGCGCGTACTCCGTTGCGGAGCGTGCCCACCAGGGCCAGAAGCGGCGCTCGGGCGAGCCGTACATCACGCACCCGGTCGCCGTCGCCCAGATCATCGCCGACCTCGGTATCGGCGCCAAGACCATCGCCGCGGCGCTGCTGCACGACACGGTCGAGGACACCGAATACACGCTCGATGAGCTCCGCGACCAGTTCGGCGACGAGATCGCGATGCTGGTGGACGGCGTCACCAAGCTCGACAAGGTCAAGTACGGCGACAGTGCGCAGGCGGAGACCGTCCGGAAGATGATCGTCGCGATGTCGAAGGACATCCGCGTGCTCATCATCAAGCTGGCCGACCGTCTGCACAACGCGCGCACCTGGGGCTTCGTCCCCGCCGCCTCCGCCACGCGCAAGGCCACGGAGACCCTCGAGATCTACGCTCCGCTCGCTCACCGGCTCGGCATCCAGGCGATCAAGTGGGAGCTCGAGGACCTGTCGTTCGCAGTGCTCTACCCGAAGCTGTACGCCGAGATCGAGAGTCTCGTGAAGCAGCGCACCCCCGAGCGCGAGCGGCTGGTGCAGCAGGTCATCGACGCGATCAACGACGACCTCAAGTCGGCGAAGATCCGCGGCAAGGTCGTGGGCCGGCCGAAGCAGTACTACTCGATCTACCAGAAGATGGTCGTGCGCGGCCGCGAGTTCGACGACATCTACGACCTGGTCGGCATCCGCGTCCTGGTGAACACCGTGCGCGACTGTTACGCCGTCCTCGGTCAGATCCATGCGCGCTGGACGCCGATGCCCGGCCGCTTCAAGGACTACATCGCGACACCGAAGTTCAACCTGTACCAGTCGCTCCACACGACCGTGATCGGCCCCCAGGGTCGGCCGGTCGAGATCCAGATCCGCACCGAGGAGATGCACCAGCGTGCGGAGTTCGGTGTCGCGGCGCACTGGAAGTACAAGGAGCAGACCACCGGCAAGAGCAGCGGCGGTCCGGCGAAGGTCGACAACGATCTCGCCTGGCTCGCCCACATCTCCGACTGGCAGGCGGAGACCGCCGACCCCAGCGAGTTCCTGGACTCCCTGCGCTTCGAGATCGGCGCGAAAGAGGTCTACGTCTTCACGCCGAAGGGGCGCGTCATCGGCCTCCCGGCCGGGGCGACGCCGGTCGACTTCGCGTACGCCGTGCACACCGAGGTCGGGCACCGCACCATGGGCGCCAAGGTCAACGGCCGGCTCGTGCCGCTGGAGAGCAGTCTCAACACCGGCGACGTCGTCGAGATCTTCACCTCGAAGAACCCCGATTCCGGCCCCAGCCAGGACTGGCTCAACTTCGTCAAGAGCCCGCGAGCCCGCAACAAGATCCGCCAGTGGTTCACCAAGGAGCGCCGCGACGAGGCGATCGAGCAGGGCAAGGATGCGATCGCGCGAGCGATGCGCAAGCAGAACCTCCCGCTTCAGAAGCTGATGACGCAGGATGCGCTCGTCGAGGTCGCATCGTCGCTCAAGCATCCCGACGTCTCCGCGTTGTATGCGGCCGTCGGCGAGGGTCACATCTCGACCCAGTCGGTGATCGAGAAGATCGTCGCCTCCCTCCAGACCGAGGTCGAGTCGGACAGCGAGCTGGAGATCCCGGCCAAGGGTCGTCGCCAGCTGCGCAACAGCGATTCCGGCGTGCTCGTCCGGGGTGCCCCGGACATCCTGGTGAAGCTTGCGAAATGCTGCACCCCGGTGCCGGGCGACCCGATCGTCGGTTTCATCACCCGCGGCCAGGGTGTCTCGGTGCACCAGTCGAACTGCCATAACGTCCAGTCGCTGCTGCATGAGCCCGAGCGCATGATCGACGTCGAGTGGGCGCCGAGCTCGAAGAGCGTCTTCCTGGTGCAGATCCAGGTGGAGGCGCTCGACCGCTCCGGCCTGTTGAGCGACGTTACGCGCGTGCTGTCCGAGCATCATGTGAACATCCTTTCCGCGACGGTCACCACGTCGAGCGACCGCTTGGCCATCAGCCGTTTCGTCTTCGAGATGGGTGACACCACCCACCTGGATCGGGTTCTCAACGCGGTCCGGCGCATCGACGCCGTCTACGACGTCTATCGCGTCAGCGGCGGCTGACCGGCGACTCCGCCTTCAGCCCGGGGAGGGTCGCGCGGGCGACCGCGGGCATGCGGCTGCGCGCTACGCCGCATCCCTTCCGCCTGCTCGCGCGAAGGAGCTCGTCGAGTTCGGCCGGTGTCACCGCCGCCAGCGCGAGCAGGTGGCGCACCTCCAGCGCCTCCGCTTCGTCGAACGTCGGCGAAGTGCTCAGCAGATCGACCGCCGTGCGGACGGGCGTGGTGACGATGACGCCCCCGAACGCCATCGTGTCGCCGGCCGCGAGCGCCCGATGACTGGTGTCGACGGACGGGGAGCGCACGCCGCCCCGCCGGTTCGGAGGGACGCACACCTGCGGGACCGGCGGCGGCACCGAGCGCGTGCCGTGGATCCAGGCGGCGGAGCCGCGATCGGCGACCGCCCAGCCCGGCGCGGAACGCGCGAACCCCTGCGCCCGCAGTGCGGGACCGTCAGGGGTGTCGACCGTGGCGAACGCGTCGCCCACCCGGAACAGGTGGCCGTCGAGACAGAGAGCGAGCAGTTCGACGACCGGCAGGATGCCGGCGTCGAGGAGAGGCGGTGAGATCGAGGTCATGGACCCAGCCTCGTGCGCCGACCTCCGCAGCGCTCGATCATCGTCGAAACGGTGGAGAACCCGAGAGGATGCCCGCCTGTGGACGGGACGCGGTGCTCAGCCCAGCGCGTCGAGCCAGATCTTGCGCGCGTCGAGCGCTTCCTGCGCTGCCTTCACCTTGGCCGCGTCACCGGTGGCCTGCGCATCCGCCAACTCCTGCTCGAGCTTGGCGATCGCCGCGTTGAGCTGGCTCGCGAGACCCTCCGAGCGAGCCTTCTTCTCGGGGTTGTTCTTCTCCCAGTGCTCCTCGTCGAGGCGACGAACGGCCGCCTCGATACGCCGCAGCCGGTCCTCGATCGGGCGCACCTGCTCGCGCGGCACGCGGCCGATCTGGTCCCAGCGCTCCTGGATCGAGAGCAGCTGAGCGCGGGCCGTCTCGCGGTCGGTCGCCTTGAGCAGCGGCTCGGCCTCATCGAGCAGCGCGAGCTTCTGCTGCAGGTTGCCCTCGTACTCGGCGCTGTCGCGAGCATCCACTTCGGCTTTCGCGGAGTAGATCGCGTCGCCGGCGGCCTTGAAGCGGGCCCAGAGGGCATCGTCGTTCTTCTTGCCGGCGCGCCCAGCGGCCTTCCACTGGTCGAGCAGGCGCCGGTACTCCGGCACACCGTCGGCGCCCTGGGGGATGAGGCGCTCGGCCTCCTCGATCAGAGCGGTCTTGCGGTTGCGGACATCGCGGTGCTGCGTGTCGAGCTCGGCGAAGAACGCCTTGCGGTTGTGCTCGATCGTCGAACGCGCGGCGCGGAACCGCTTCCAGAGCTCGTTGGCCTCGTTCTTCGGAAGGCGTGGCCCGTCGTGCTGGTGCGCCTGCCAACGCGCGAAGAGGGCGTCGAGCTCGGCGCTCGTTGTCTTCCACTGCGTGCGTGCCGGGTCCTGAGCGGCGAGAGCCTCCGCCTGCTCGACGATCGACGTGCGCTCGGCGACGGCCGCATCGAGCGCGGCCTTGGCCTCGGCGCTCTGCTGCTCGGTCAGTTCTTCGACGGTGCCGCCCAGCGCATCCAGGCGGGTCAGGAGCGAGGCCAGGTCGCCGACGGCGTTGGCCCCCTCGACGGCGGAGCGCAGATTGGCGACCGACTTCGCGATGTCGTTGGCGGGTGCGCCGCGTCGGGCACGCTGTTCCAGCAGGCTGACCTGACCGGCGAGATCCGTGTACTTGCGCTCGAAGTACGCGAGCGCCTCCTCGGCAGAGCCGTCGGGGTACTCGCCCACGACACGTTCGCCGTCGCCCTCGCGGACATAGACGGTTCCGGTGTCATCGACACGTCCCCAGGGGTGCTGTTCAGAAGTAGCCAAGAGCCTCACCTTGCTGCTGCGCGATCCGGGCGGGATGCCGCCCCACGTTCGGGAATCAGCCTATTGCACGCGCCGCGATCACTGCAGGCTGAAGCTGTCGATGGTGGTCTTCACGGCGGGCGCGCCGTCGGTCTTTCCGCCTTCGACGCCCTTGTCCGTGACCTGCGTCTCCAGCTGATCGAGACCCGAGGTCACCTGCCCGATGACGGTGTAGCCGCCAGCCGAGTCCGCCGGGATAGGGGTGTCCTTGTAGACGATGAAGAACTGGCTGCCCTGGCTCGAGGCCTTGTCGCTCTGGCGCGCCATGGCGATCGTCCCCGCCTTGTAGACGTTGTCCTTCGGTGCGTTCTCGATCGGTCCGTACTCGTAGCCAGGACCGCCCTGGCCATTGCCTTCGGGATCGCCGCACTGCAGGACGTAGAAGCCGCCGTTGGTCAGACGGTGACAGGTCAGTCCGTCGTAGAACTTCTTCTGCACCAGCGAAACGGTGGACGACACCGCCTGCGGGGCGGCTGCGCCATCGAGCGAGACCCCGAGCGGGATGCCGTTGATCGTCATCGTCCCGGTCCAGGTGCGGTCCTCGGCGAGCGTCTTCGGCGGGACGGCGCCGGCGGCTGCGGAGGGCGAGGCGGAGGCGGAGGCGGAGGCTTTGGCGGCGCCCGGGCCCGCGGAGAAGTAGAGGAGCTGCGTGCCGACCGCCAGAGCGACGATGACCAGGGCGGCGATTCCGGCCACCCAGTTGTCACGCCTGCGGCGCTTGACCTTGTGCTCGTGCACGGTCTGCCGCGCCTGGTACGCCCGGAGGCGCTCGCGCGCCTGTCGCGCTTCGCGGTCGTTCTGCTTCGGTGCCACGTGTGTCCTCCGGCGATACGTACGGGGGGGAGTCCGCGAGGCCTGGCCCGCTGGATCATGGAGAACCCTATCCGCAGCCCCTATGGACGACAAACCCGCCGCTCCCAGCTCGACTGTCGGTGGTGGCGACTAGCCTTGATAGGTGGTCGACGTGCAACCTGGGCTCCGCACCGGAGCGACTCCGCTCGCGGTGCGAATGCGCCCGAAGTCGCTCGACGAGGTGGCGGGGCAGCGGCATCTGCTCAAGCCGGGCTCTCCGCTGGTGGCGCTGGCCTCCGATAAAGACGGCCAGACGGGCTCCGTCTCGGTGATCCTGTGGGGTCCTCCGGGCACGGGCAAGACGACACTCGCGCAGGCGATCGCGCATTCGTCCGGCCGGCGCTTCGTCGAGCTGTCCGCCGTGACCGCGGGCGTCAAGGACGTCCGTCTGGTGATGGATGAGGCCCTCTCGACGCGCGATCTGTACGGCGTCTCGACCGTCCTCTTCCTCGACGAGATCCACCGCTTCACCAAGGCGCAGCAGGATGCGCTGCTCCCGGGCGTCGAGAACGGCTGGGTGATCCTGGTGGCGGCGACGACGGAGAACCCGTCCTTCTCGGTCATCTCGCCACTGCTCTCGCGCAGTCTGCTGCTCACCCTCGAGACGCTGAGCGACGACGACCTCGGCGTCGTGATCGACCGCGCGGTGACTGACGACCGCGGGCTCGGCGGTCAGTACACGGTGGAGCCGGAGGCCCGCGCCGTCCTCATCCGCCTCGCCTCGGGGGATGCGCGGCGCGCCTTGACCGCGCTGGAGGCGGCCTCGGTCACGGCCGCGTCCGCGACTCCGGCGACCTCCAAGAAGAAGCCGGTGATCACGGCCGAGCTGGTCGCCCAGGCCGTGGATCGCGCCCTGCTGCGCTACGACCGCAACGGCGATGAGCACTACGACGTGATCAGCGCGTTCATCAAGTCGGTGAGGGGCTCCGACGTCGACGCGTCGCTCCACTACCTCGCCCGGATGATCGAAGCGGGGGAGGACCCGCGCTTCATCGCGCGCCGCATCATCGTGCTCGCGTCGGAGGACATCGGGATGGCCGACCCGCAGGCGCTGGGCGTCGCGATCGCGGCTGCCGACGCCGTGCAGTACATCGGGATGCCGGAGGGGCGCATCCCGCTCGCCCAGGCCGTAGTGCACCTCGCGACCGCGCCGAAATCGAACGCCTCTTACATGGCGCTGGATGCGGCGATCGCCGACGTCCGCGCCGGCAAGATCGGGCGCGTGCCCAAGCACCTCCGCGACGCCCACTACTCCGGGGCCAAGCGGCTCGGTCACGGCAAGGGCTACAAGTACCCGCACGACGACGCGCTCGGCGTGCTCGAACAGCAGTACCTGCCGGACGAGCTGACCGGCACGACCTACTACTCGCCGACCGAGCACGGCAATGAACGGGACGTGTCCGCGCGGCTAGCGAAGCTGCGTCGCATCGTGCGCGGACGGTGACGGCGATCTGTTAGACTTTCCGGGCCTAGAAGCGTGTTCGGGGTGCGGCTGCCGCGTCCACGGTTCGACGGGAACTGCCCTGTAGCCGGGCGTCCCTGGCGACAATCCCTCTCTCTGCGGGCGGCAACGCCGATACAAGCACGCATGCCCGCATCCACTACTTCAGAGAGAAACTTCGAAAGGAAACCGTGTCTTCACGTTCCCGCAGCAAGACCCGCGAGTCGCGGGCCCTGGGCATCCCGCTCACCCCGAAGGCGGCGCGCTACATGGAGAAGCGCCCCTACGCTCCCGGTGAGCACGGCCGCACCAAGCGCAAGGCCGACTCGGACTACGCCGTTCGTCTGCGCGAGAAGCAGCGTCTGCGCGCCCAGTACGGCATTCGCGAGAAGCAGCTCCGCATCGCGTTCGAGGAGGCCCGTCGCACCCAGGGTCTGACCGGTGAGAACCTGGTCGAGCTCCTCGAGATGCGTCTCGACGCGCTCGTGCTCCGCGCCGGCTTCGCCCGCACGATCACGCAGGCCCGCCAGTTCGTCGTGCACCGTCACATCATGGTCGACGGCCAGCTCGTCGACCGCCCGTCCTTCCGCGTGAAGCCGGGTCAGCTCATCCACGTCAAGACCCGCTCCGAGGGCACCGAGCCCTTCCAGGTGGCGGCCGCCGGCGGTCACCTCGACGTTCTGCCGAAGACCCCGGGCTACCTCGACGTCGAGATCGACAAGCTGCAGGCTCGCCTGGTGCGTCGCCCCAAGCGCGCCGAGGTCCCCGTGACCTGTGAGGTCCAGCTGGTCGTCGAGTACTACGCGGCCCGCTAAGGCCCTCCAGTACGACCCGGACGGGGTCGCGGCTTCGTGCCGCGGCCCCGTTTCTCGTTCCCGTGGGACCCGCATACGGCTACGCTTGACCGGTATGCCCGTCGCGGAATGGAAGGAGCCGACATGTCCGGTGGAGACATCGCAGGGTTGATCGCGGCCGTCGTGTTCGCGGTCCTCGTCGGCTTCATCGCCATCCCGCTGATCAAACTGGGCCGCGTGCTCGATCAGACCCGCGCCTCCATCAAGGAGGCGAGCGACGGCATCACGCCGATCCTCGACGAGACGGCGACCACGCTGCAGGAGACCAACAAGCAGCTCGCCCGCGTCGACGTCATCACCCGGAACGTCGCGGATGTGACCGGCAACGTGTCCTCCCTGGTTGCGCTGTTCGCGGCGACAGTCGGAGGCCCGCTGATCAAGCTGGCCGGGTTCAGCGCCGCGGCGCGGGCCGCGTTCCGGGCCGCCGGCGGCTTCGGTTCGCGCGCAGGTTCGGGACGCAAGCCCGCATCCCGGTAAGGGGTCGGCAGCTCGCACTAGACTTGTCTCTCGTGCGCCGGCGCTCGCGCTCGGCGTCATCCAGAGAGGGAGGATCAGCATGAAGAGTTTCCTGTGGCTGCTCGTCGGCGTCGCCATCGGCTTCGCCGTGGCCCACAAGGTCAACGAGACCCCCAAGGGTCGCGAATTCTTCAGCAACATCGACAAGAGGGCGCGCGACTTCGGGGATGCCGTGAGCGACGGCTACCGCCAGCGCGAGGCCGAGATCCGCTCGGCCATCCAGGGCGACTGACGCCCTCCTCCTCACCCGTCAGACCTCGATCGACCGGAACCCATGCAGACCGCTGAAATCCACCGCCGCTGGCTCGACTTCTTCGCGCAGCGCGGCCACACCGTCGTCCCGTCCGCCTCCCTGGTCAGCGACGACCCGTCGCTGCTGTTCACGGTGGCCGGGATGGTGCCCTTCGTCCCGTATCTGACCGGAGTCGTCCCCGCGCCGTTCCCGCGCGCGACGAGCGTGCAGAAGTGCATCCGGACGCTCGACATCGACGAGGTCGGCAAGACGCCGCGCCACGGCACTTTCTTCCAGATGGCGGGCAACTTCTCCTTCGGCGACTACTTCAAGGAGCAGGCGATCACGTTCGCCTGGGAGCTGCTGACCACATCGGAGGACGAGGGCGGCCTCGGCTTCGACCCGAAGGACCTCTGGGTCACCGTGTACGAGGAGGACGACGAGGCCCGGGAGATCTGGGAGCGCGTCTCCACACTGCCGCGCGAGCGCATCCAGGACCTCGGCAAGGACACGAACTACTGGTCGACCGGTCAGCCGGGACCAGCCGGCCCCTGCTCGGAGATCTTCTTCGACCGCGGTCCGGCCTACGGCATCGACGGCGGCCCCGCGACCGACGACGACCGCTACGTCGAGATCTGGAACCTCGTCTTCATGCAGTACCTGCGTGGCGAGGGCGACGGAAAGAAGGACTTCGACATCCTCGGCGACCTGCCGAAGAAGAACATCGACACGGGTCTCGGGCTCGAGCGCGTCGCGTTCATCAAGCAGGGCGTCGACAACATGTACGAGATCGACCAGGTGCGCCCGGTCCTCGACCGCGCGGCCGCGCTGGCGGGCAAGCCGTACGGCAATGAGGCGCACGAGGACGACGTCCGTCTGCGCGTCGTCGCGGACCACGTCCGCAGCGCGCTGATGCTGATGGCCGACGGCGTGACGCCGTCGAACGAGGGCCGCGGCTACGTGCTGCGCCGCCTGCTCCGCCGCACCGTGCGCGCCATGCGCCTGCTCGGAGTCGAGACCGCGACCTTCCCGGAGCTGTTCCCGGCGTCGCGCGACGCGATGAAGGCGGCCTACCCGGAGGTCGGCACCGAGTTCGACCGGATCTCCCAGCTCGCGTATGCGGAGGAGGAGACGTTCCTGCGCACTCTCGCGGCGGGCACCAGCATCCTGGACACGGCCGTCGCGAACACGCAGAAGGACGGCCGCAAGCAGCTCGCGGGCGACACCGCCTTCCTGCTGCACGACACCTACGGCTTCCCGATCGACCTCACGCTGGAGATGGCGGACGAGGCGGGCCTCAGCGTCGACCGCACAGCGTTCGACAAGCTGATGGCGGACCAGCGCGCTCGCGCGAAGGCCGACGCCAAGGCGAAGAAGACGGCGCTGGCCGACCTCTCCGTATACAGCTCCTTCCGCTCGCTCGGCGAGACGGTCTTCACGGGCTACACCGAGCTGGAGACCGAGTCGAGCGTGCTCGGGCTCATCGTCGACGGGAAGTCGGTCGACCGTGCCCGCGAGGGCCAGGTGGCCGAGATCATCCTCGGCGCGACGGCGCTCTACGCGGAGTCCGGCGGTCAGGATGCGGACGCGGGCTCGATCGTCGGCCCGGGTTACGAGCTCGACGTCCTCGACGTGCAGAAGCCCGTCAAGGGCCTGATCAGCCACAAGGTGCTGGTCCGCAGCGGCGAGGTGGGCGTCGGCGCACCGGCGACCAGCCTCGTGGATGCCGACTACCGCCGCGGCGCGCGTCAGGCGCACTCCGGCACGCACATCATCCACGCGGCCCTGCGGCAGGTGCTCGGGTCGAACGCGCACCAGTCGGGTTCGTACAACAAGGCGGGCTATCTGCGCCTCGACTTCTCCTGGAACCAGGCGCTGTCGGCTGAGACGCGCAGCGAGATCGAGGAGATCTCGAACAACGCGATCCGTCAGAACGTCGAGGTCACCACCCGCGAGCTCCCGCTCGCGGAGGCGAAGTCGCTGGGCGCCATGGCCCTGTTCGGCGAGAAGTACGGCGACGTCGTGCGCGTCGTCGACATCGGCGGACCGTGGTCGCGTGAGCTCTGCGCGGGCACGCACGTTTCGTCGAGCGCCGAGATCGGGATGATCAACCTCGTCAGCGAGTCCTCCGTCGGTTCCACGAACCGCCGCGTGGAGTCGCTGGTCGGCCTCGAGGCGTTCAAGGACCTCGCGGTCGAGCGCACCATCGTGTCCCAGCTCTCCGGCTCGCTCAAGACGCCGCGTGAGCAGCTGCCCGAGAAGATCGCCGATCTCATGGCCAGCCTCAAAGCGGCCGAGAAGCGCATCCAGGCGTTCGAGGCCCGTGCGGTGCTCGACAAGGTGCCGGGTCTGCTCGACGCGGCGACGCGTCGCGGCGCCGTCACCGTCGTGGCGGAGGACGCGGGCACGCTAAACACCGCGGACGACCTGCGGCTGCTGGCGACCACGGTGCGCGAGCGCCTCGGATCCGACCCGGCGACCGTCGCCCTGGCGGCGCGCGCGGGCGGCAAGCCGGTCGTCATCGTCGCCACGAACCAGGCGGCGCGCGACGCCGGCGTCAACGCGGGCGCCCTCGCGAAGACGGCGGCCGGCGTGCTCGGCGGCGGAGGCGGCGGCAAGGCCGATCTGGCACAGGGCGGCGGTACGGATGCGGACGCCATCCCGGCGGCGCTCAGCGCGGTCGTGACGGCGATCGGATAGCCCGGCGTGCGCAGCGGGGTGCGGCTCGGCATCGATGTCGGAAAGGTGCGGATCGGCGTGAGCCGCTCCGACCTGCACGGGATGCTGGCGACCCCGGTCGAGACGGTGGCTCGCTCCGAAGACGCTGCGGATCGGCGGCGCATCGCCGAGATCGTCGGTGAACTCGGAGCCTTCGAGGTTATCGTCGGACTGCCGTTGGCCCTTTCGGGCGCGCAGACGGCCTCCACGGCGGACGCGATCGGTTTCGCCGAGACGTTGGCCGCCGAGGTCGGCGTCCCGGTACGGCTGGTGGATGAACGCTTGTCCACCGTGTCCGCGACGCAGGCTCTGCGGGCATCCGGCAGGAACAGCAAGAAAGCGCGGCCGGTCGTGGATCAGGTCGCGGCCACGATCATTTTGCAGCACGCCCTCGATGCGGAACGCGCCACTGGCCGTCCGCCGGGTGACTCCGTCGAATCGAGCATTGGACACTAGCTTGTCTCAGAACCCCGAAGAGCGGCCAGAGCCGCCCGCCTTCCCGGCCGTCCACCGGCCGCAGGCTCCGCAGAGCCCGCCGCCGTCGCTTTCGACGCCGGCTGAGGGCCGTCCGCCGATGACGCGTCGCGAGGCCCGTGCGGCGCGCGAGGCGCAGGAGCAGGCGGGTCAGCTGCCCGCGGACGCATCCACGCCGGAGTCCCGTGGCCCCATCTCGTCGCCGACGCCGACGCAGGAGTCACCGGCTGATCGCGATGCTCTGGCGGGGCTGGACTTCGACGCCGTCCTCACCGGCCCGGTCGCCCAGGTGGCGGAGCCGGAACACGTGGGCGCAGCATCCCGGCGCGGGGTGGACGAGCGGGTGTCCTCGCACCATGACCAACCTGCGCGTAGTGTCTTCAGCGTGCTCGAGGACACCGAAGCCCAGGCCGCTCAGGATGAGAGCCCGCTCATCTGGCGGCAGCAGAACTATCTGTCGCACGAGGCGCCCCCCAAGAAGCGGCGCTGGGTCAAGCGGCTGATCGTCACCATCGTCATCCTCGGCCTCCTCGGCGGGATGGCCGGAGGCGCGTACGCGATCTTCCAGCCCCAGATCGCCAAGGTGCAGAACGCCCTGTTCCCTCCGGAGAACGACTACAAGGGCAACGGCACCGGCGAGGTCATGTTCACCATCAAGTCGGGCGACGACGGCTCGTCGATCTCCGAAGCGCTGGCGAAGGCCGGCGTGGTGAAGACGTCCGACGCCTTCTACTCGCTGCTGCTCCGGCAGAAGCCTGAGGTGGAGTTCCAGCCCGGTGTCTTCAAGCTCGCCAAGCAGATGAGTGCGGCCGCTGCACTGGCTGCGCTGAAGGATCCGGCCTCCCGCGTCGAGAACACCGCGGTCATCCCCGAGGGGACGCCCGAGAAGGACATCCTGCAGACGGTGTCCGACGCCGCGAAGATCCCCCTGGCCGACCTGCAGGCGGCCGCGGCCAACCCCGCGGCCTACGGCCTCCCGGCGCAGGCGAAGTCGCTCGAGGGCTTCCTCTTCCCGGCGACGTACACCTTCGCGCCGGGCACGACGGCACAGCAGGCGATCAAGACGATGGTCGACCGGATGTTCCAGTCGCTGGACGAGGCGGGCGTCGCCCCCGCGGACCGCTGGAACAAGGTCATCCTCGCCTCGATCGTTCAGCGCGAGGCCGGGCTGAAGGACGACTATCCGAAGGTCGCCCGCGTCTTCCTCAACCGTCTCGCCCAGGGCTGGGACCTGCAGTCCGATGCAACGGTCGCCTACGGCACGGGTCACACCGATCGCGTGACGACCACCGACGCCGAGCGCGCGGACGCGGGTAACCCGTACAACACGTACGCGCACCCCGGGCTCCCCGTCGGCCCGATCTCGAACCCCGGCGATCTGGCGATCAATGCGGTGCAGCACCCTGCCGACGGCACGTGGATGTACTTCGTGACCTGGAACCTGCAGACCGGAGAGACCATCTTCTCGACGACGCAGGCCGAGCACGACGCGGCGGTCGAGAAGTGGCAGCAGTGGATGAAGGACAACCCGAGCTATGGCTGAGATCAGCGACCCCCGACCGGATGAGGACATCGCGGAGCCGGCCGTGCTCGAGGAGGACGCCGAGACGCTGACCGACGCCGTGGATGACGCGGACGACGAGCCGGCGATCGAGGACGGCGTCTCGGAGGCGTCGGCGGAGGCATCCATCGCCGCGCTCGTGGATGCGGAGCGCGAGCGAGAGGCCGAAGAGGCCGCGGTCGAGGAGGCCGAGGCCGCCGTCGAGCGGGAAGAGCCGTTCGATGACGCAGACGTAGACGCAGAAGCCGCGCCTGCCCCCGCAACCGACACCCAACCGGCCGCGAAGCCCGCATCCAAGCGCGCACCGGCCAAGGCCGCATCCACCCCGCGCACGCCCAAGACACCCAGCCGTCGGCTCGCCGTGCTCGGGTCGCCGATCGAGCACTCGCGGTCGCCGGAGCTCCACCGGGCGGCGTACGACGCGCTCGGGCTGGACTGGTCGTACGAGGCCGTCGACGTCACCGAAGAAGCCCTGCCGGACTTCGTGGCCGGGCTCGGCCCCGAATGGCGCGGGCTGTCGCTGACGATGCCGCTGAAGAAGGCCGTGCTCCCGCTGCTCGCGGAGACCGACCGGATCGCGCAGCAGACGGGCGGCGCCAACACCGTGCTGCTGGACGGCGAGAACTTGCGCGGTTTCAACACGGATGTGGCGGGCATCGTCCGCGCACTCGAGGCGGCCGGCCTCGAGCAGGTCCGCTATGCGCACATCCTGGGCGGGGGAGCGACCGCGGCGTCCGCGCTCGTCGCCGCCGCCGAGTTGGGGGCCGAACGCGTCGACGTCCACGTGCGCGACCTGTCGCGCAGCGCCTGGATCGAACCGCTGGCGAACGACCTCGGGCTGCGCGTCCGGATCCGCCCGTTCTCACAGGCCGACCGCTCGCTCGACGTTCCCGAGCTGGTTATGAGCACGCTCCCGGGCGGCACGATCACGGAGGCGGTCTACACCGACTCGACGCGGCGCCGCTCGGTGCTGTTCGACGTCGCGTACGAGCCGTGGCCGACGCCGCTCGCCCGTCAGTGGGAGGCCGTCGGCGGCAGCGTCGTCTCCGGCCTCGCGATGCTGGTGCACCAGGCGTTGCTGCAGGTGCGGGTGTTCGTCTCGGGTGATCCGCTCCAGCCGCTGCAGGACGAGTCCGAGGTGCTCGCCGCCATGCAGGAGGCGGTCGGCATCGACGACCAGGGCGCGGCGCTCGAGGACTGACCGGCGAGGCGCTCCACCGCGCTGTGCCAGAATCGAAGAATGCTTCGTTGGCTCACGGCCGGGGAATCCCACGGCCCCGAACTCATCGCCGTCCTGGAGGGTCTTCCCGCCGGAGTCCCGGTGTCGCTCGACGCGATCCGCGCCGATCTGGCGCGCCGCAAGCTCGGCTACGGCCGCGGAGCGCGCATGAAGTTCGAGCAGGATGCGCTGGACGTCTCCGGCGGCGTGCGCCACGGCTTCAGCCTCGGCAGCCCGATCGCGCTGCGCATCGGCAACACCGAGTGGCCCAAATGGGTCGATGTGATGAGCGCCGAGCCGGTCGACCCGGAGGTGCTGAGCTCCGGTCGCGGCGCCGCACTCACGCGTCCCCGCCCGGGCCACGCCGACCTCGTCGGGATGCAGAAGTACGGCTTCGACGAGGCGCGACCCATCCTGGAGCGCGCGAGCGCCCGTGAGACCGCGGCCCGCGTCTCCCTGGGGGCCGTCGCCCGATCGTTCCTGAACGAGCTGGGTATCACGCTCGTGAGCCACACGCTCTCCATCGGCCCTGTCCGCGTGCCCGAGGATGCGCCGCTCCCGCTCCCGTCCGATGTCGACACCCTCGACGCCGATCCGCTGCGCTGCTTCGACCCCGCGACGTCCGAGCGGATGGTCGCCGAGGTGGATGCCGCGCACAAGGACGGCGACACGCTCGGCGGCGTCGTCGAGGTGCTGGCGTACGGCCTCCCGCCGGGACTCGGCTCCCACGTGCACTGGGACCGCAAGCTGGATGCGCAGCTCGCGGCCGCGCTGATGGGCATCCAGGCGATCAAGGGCGTCGAGATCGGTGACGGCTTCCTGACGACCACCCGCCGCGGTTCGGAGGCGCACGACGAGCTGCTCGCCGAGGACGGCACCATCGTGCGCACCAGCGACAAGGCCGGTGGCACCGAGGGCGGCATGAGCACGGGCGGCGTCTTGCGCGTCCGCGCCGGCATGAAGCCGATCGCAACGGTCCCGCGCGCGCTGCGCACGATCGATGTGGCGACCAGCGAGGCGGCCCCGGCGCACCACCAGCGCTCCGACGTCTGTGCTGTGCCCGCGGCCGGTGTGGTCGCCGAGGCGATGGTCGCCCTGGTGCTCGCGAACGCGGTGCTCGAGAAGTTCGGCGGCGACTCGGTGGCCGAGACCGCGCGCAACCTGCACGCGTACCTCGACAGCATCCCGCAGAACCTCACCACGGAGCGCCTCAGCGCTCCGTACGCCTGACGCCGTGCCGCAGGAGAGCATCGCGCAGACCATCGCGCTGATCGGGCCGCCGGCCGCGGGCAAGTCCCGGGTCGGCAAGCGCCTCGCCAAGCTGCTCCATGTGCCGTTCATCGACACCGACGCCGTCGTGGTGTCCGAGCACGGGCCGATCGCCGACATCTTCGCGGAGCACGGGGAGCCGTACTTCCGCGAGCGGGAGCGCATCGCCGTCGCTGCGGCGCTGCGCCGTCCGGGCGTGGTGTCGCTCGGCGGCGGCGCCGTCCTCGACCCGGAGACGCAGGCCGATCTGGCCGCAACGCGGGTCGTCCTGCTCACCGTGCGCGCCGAGGCGATCGCCCGGCGCATCACGAACGGCAAACGCCCCCTGATCACGGACCTCGAGTCGTGGAAACGCCTCGTCGACGCCCGCAGCGACCTCTACAACTCGCTCGCCGACTACACGGCGGACACCTCGACCCGGCCGATCGACACGATCGTGCAGGAGATCGCGGCATGGGTCGAGGGCACCCAGAAAGAAGGACACGCATGACCGACGCCCCCACCGAGATCGTCGTCTCCGGAACGCAGCCGTACCCGGTGCTGGTCGGCCGCGGGCTGCGGTACGACCTCGCCACGCATCTGGGCACCGGCGTGAACAAGGTGCTGATCGTGCATCCACCGACCCTCGGCGCTGCTGCGGCCGAACTGCGGGAGTCGCTCGTCGGCCGTTACGAGGTCCTCCTCGCGGAGATCCCGGATGCGGAGGCGGCCAAGCGGATCGAGGTCGCGTCCTTCCTCTGGCAGATCATGGGCCAGGCGGACTTCACGCGGTCGGACGCCGTCATCGGCTTCGGCGGCGGGGCGGTGACCGACGTCGCCGGCTTCGTCGCGGCAACCTGGCTCCGTGGAGTGAAGCTGATCCAGGCACCCACGACCCTGCTCGGGATGGTGGATGCGGCGGTCGGCGGCAAGACCGGCATCAACACCGCAGAGGGGAAGAACCTCGTCGGCGCCTTCTACGCGCCCGCAGCGGTCCTCTGCGACCTCGACACGCTCATCTCGCTGCCGCGCAACGAGATCCTCGCCGGCTTCGCCGAGGTCGTGAAGTACGGCTTCATCGCGGAGCCGGAGATCCTGGACATCATCGAGACGGACGTCGACCGCGCTACCGACCCGGAGACGCCCGAGTTCCGGCGGCTGGTGGAGCTGTCCATCGGCATCAAGGCGCGGGTCGTGGGGGAGGACTTCACCGAGCAGGGGCTGCGGGAGATCCTCAACTACGGGCACACGCTGGGGCACGCGATCGAGCACGCCGAGCGCTACCAGTGGCGGCACGGCGCGGCCGTCTCGGTCGGCATGGTGTTCGCGGCGGAGCTCGCCCGGCTGAGCGGCCGCCTGAGCGACGAGGTCGTCGACCGGCACCGCCGCATCCTCGAGTCGCTCACGCTCCCGGTGTCGTATCCGCTCGGCCGCTGGCAGACGCTGCTGGCGACGATGCAGCGCGACAAGAAGGCGAGGGGCAGTATGCTGCGCTTCATCGTGCTCGACGACGTGGCCCGGCCGACCGTGCTGGCCGGCCCCGACCAGAGCCTGCTGTTCGCCGCATATCAGGAGGTGGGCTCGTGAGCGAGAAGACCGTGCTGCAGCGGTTCCAGGCGAAACCCGGCGACGGGATCGCTCTGGTGACCGCGAGCGACGACGACCGTGCCCTGCTCGGGCCGCTGCCCGACGGCGCGACGGAAGCCCCGGTCGCCGAGGCCGCCGTCATCGCGACCGTCGTCCGCACCCGCGACGAGCTGGTCGCGCGCTACGCCGAACAGCTGCCGGTCGCCTCCGGGGCGCGTGCCGTCTGGGTCGTCTACCCGAAGGGCGGACGCGCCGACGTGAACCGCGACATCGTCGCCGGTGAGGCGCGCACCCACGGATGGCGGGGCGTGAGCAACATCTCGGTGGACGACACCTGGTCGGCGGTGCGCGTGCGCCCGCTGAAGGACGGCGAGGAGTGACATGACGAGCATCCTGGTTCTGAACGGCCCGAACCTCGGCCGCCTCGGCACGCGAGAGCCCGACATCTACGGTTCGGGCACGCTCGACGACCTGCGGGCCGTGCTCGACGGCGATGCGGGGGAGGACACCGTCGACCTGCGGCAGACCGACGACGAAGGACAACTGCTGCGGTGGCTGCACGAGGCGGCGGACTCCGGCGCGCCCGTCATCCTCAACGCCGGCGCCTGGACGCACTACTCGCTCGCGCTGCGCGACGCGGTGTCGCTCGTCACATCGGCCGGAGGCACCGTGATCGAGGTGCACCTGTCGAATCCGCACGCCCGCGAGGAGTTCCGCCACACCAGCGTGATCACCGCGGTGGCGACCGGGGTGATCGCCGGATTCGGGTTCGAGTCGTACCGGCTGGCGCTCGCGTTCATTCGCCGAAACGGGCGCTGACGTCTAGAATCTTCTGGGACCGCCGTGCGCGGTCCGCTGTGGGCCGCCTCCTCGAGCGCGGCGTCCACCCGATACTTCTCACCGAACGAACGGAACATCCCCTTGGCCTCTACCGCTGACATCAAGAACGGTGTCGTCCTCAGCATCGACGGGCAGCTCTGGACCGTGATCGAGTTCCAGCACGTCAAGCCGGGCAAGGGCGGCGCGTTCGTCCGCACCAAGCTGAAGAACGTCACGACGGGCAAGACCGTCGACCGCACCTACAACGCCGGCGCGAAGATCGACATCACCAACGTCGACCGCCGCGACTACCAGTACCTGTACCAGGACGGCGCCGACTTCGTGTTCATGGACACCTCGGACTACGACCAGATCACCATCCCGGGCCCGGTCGTCGGCGACTCCGCCAACTTCATGCTCGAGAACCAGAACGTGACCGTCGCGCTGCACGAGGGATCGCCGCTCTACGTCGAGCTCCCGGCCTCCGTCGTGCTCGAGATCACGTACACCGAGCCGGGCCTGCAGGGCGACCGCTCCACCGGCGGCACCAAGCCCGCGACCGTGGAGACCGGCTACCAGATCCAGGTCCCGCTGTTCCTCGAGACCGGCACCAAGGTCAAGGTCGACACCCGCACGGGCGACTACCTCGGCCGCGTCAACGACTAGATGAGCGCTCGGACCAAGGCACGCAAGCGCGCACTCGACGTGCTGTACAGCGCCGACCTGCGGCAGACGCCGCTGCGCCAGGCGCTCGCCACCGAGGCGGAGCGCGCGGCCGGCCAGCCGGCGCGTGAGGCGTCGTGGCTGTACGCCCGCGAGATCCTCGACGGCGTGATCGAGCACCAGGACGAGATCGACGAGCAGATCGAGACGTACGCCCAGGGGTGGACGCTCGCGCGCATGCCCGCCGTCGATCGCGCCATCCTGCGCATCGGCGTCTGGGAGGTGCTCTACAACGACGAGGTGCCCGAGGGCGTCGCGATCTCGGAGGCCGTCGAGGCGGCCACCGTGCTGTCCACCGACGACTCGGCCGGTTTCGTGAACGGGCTGCTGGCGAAGATCGCGCAGAGCCGGACCGCGTGAACAGCCGGATACGCCGCGCCGCGGCCGCCCTCGTCCTCGCGGTCGGCGTGATCGTGAGCGTGGCGAGCTGCTCGCTGCTGGGTGGCGCATCCAACGTCCCGGTCGCGACCGACAAGCCGCCCTCGGGGACCGACGGCGCGGTCGATTTCGACGGCGGCTTCATCACCGTCGGGAACGGCGACAAGAAGGTCGACATCTGGTTCGACGCGATGTGCCCGGTGTGCGGCGCGTTCGAGAAGACCAACGGCGAGACGCTCGCTAAGGCGGTCGACGACGGCTCGATCACGCTGCGGTTGCACCCGCTCACCTTCCTCGACGCGGTCTCGAACGGGACCGGCTACTCGACCCGTGCCGCCGCCGCTCTGACCTGCGTCGCGGTCACGGACCAGAACGCCACGCTGCCCTTCTACCAGGCGCTGTTCACCGACCAGCCGGAGGAGAACTCCGACGGCCTCACCGACAAGGAACTGGTGAAGCGGGCGAGCGACGCGGGTGCGGGCGACATCTCGTCGTGCGTGGCCGACAGCGGCCCGTACAAGGCATGGGCGCAGGCGAACACCGCCAACTCGCAGAAGGGCCCGATCGAGGTCGACGGCAAGAAGGCCCTCGACACGATCAAGGGCACCCCGACCGTGCTCGTGAACGGCAAGCAGTATCCCGGCGGCGTGACGGACGGCAAGGCGTTCACGGCGTTCCTCGCGGATCACTGAGTCGCTCGCACGGACGTCCGTCGGAGAGACGGCGCTGAATCTCCGACGCAACGCGGTGCGGATGGAGTCCTGGCCGCTGGCGGGTCGGATCTCCGACGCAAGTCGCCGGATCTCCGACGCAAGCGGCCGGATCGCCGACGCAGCGGCGACGAGCGGCCTGGTATGGTGGCGGAGGTAGACATCCTTTAACAGCCGTCCTGTGAGGCGGGGAAGGAGGTCGGCATGACAGCGCGTACCGTGCTGCAGCAGGCTGACATAGCCCGGGCGTTGACTCGGATCTCCCACGAGATCCTGGAGTCCAACCGGGGAACGGACGATCTGGTGATCCTCGGGATCCCGACCCGCGGCGTCGTGCTCGCGCGGCGGATCGCCGAGAACATCCAGCGGATCGAACCGTCGGCGGTCGCATCGCCCGCCGACATCGTGGGCGCGCTCGACGTGACCATGTACCGCGACGACCTGTCGCACCATCCCACCCGCACCCCGCAGCCGACATCGCTGCCGGGCCCGATCGACGGCAAGACCGTCGTGCTGGTGGATGACGTGCTCTTCTCCGGCCGGACCATCCGGGCGGCGCTAGATGCGGTGAGCGACCTGGGCCGCCCGCGGGCTGTCCGCCTCGCCGTGCTGGTCGACCGCGGCCACCGCGAGCTCCCCATCCGCGCGGACTTCGTCGGCAAGAACTTGCCGTCGGCCGCCGCCGAGCGCATTTTCGTGCGGCTGGACGAGGTGGACGGCGACGAGTCGGTCACCATCGAGGAGCCGGGCAACCCGCAGGGGGCCGACGCATGAGGCACCTGCTGTCGACCCGCGACCTCCCGCGCGAGGACGCCATCCAGCTGCTCGACGTCGCCGAGGACATGGCGGACGTGCAGGAGCGCGAGGTCAAGAAGCTCCCGACGCTGCGCGGCAAGACCGTCGTGAACCTGTTCTTCGAGGACTCCACGCGCACGCGGATCTCGTTCGAGGCTGCGGCGAAGCGGCTCTCGGCAGACGTCATCAACTTCTCGGCGAAGGGGTCGAGCGTCTCCAAGGGCGAGAGCCTCAAGGACACGGCCCAGACCCTGCAGGCCATGGGGGCGGATGCGGTGGTCATCCGCCACGGTTCGTCCGGCGCGCCGCAGACCCTCGCCACCAGTGGCTGGATCGACGCAGGGATCGTGAACGCGGGCGACGGCACGCACGAGCATCCCACCCAGGCACTGCTGGACGCGTTCACCATGCGCCGGCGCCTGCACGGCACCGCGTCCCGAGGGAAGGACCTCGACGGAGTGTCCGTCGCGATCGTCGGCGACATCCTGCACTCCCGCGTCGCGCGCTCCAACGTGTGGCTGCTCCGCACGCTCGGGGCCCACGTGACGCTGGTCGCGCCGCCGACCCTGCTGCCCGTCGACCTGTCCGGCTGGCCGGCCTCCGTCGACTACGACCTCGACGCCGCCCTCGCGGCCGGGCCCGACGTCGTCATGATGCTGCGCATCCAGGCCGAGCGGATGAACGCGGCGTTCTTCCCGACCACGCGCGAATACGCGCGGCGCTGGGGGCTCGACGAGGAGCGGCTGGCGCGTCTGAAGGCCGATAGCATTGTGATGCACCCGGGACCGATGAACCGCGGGCTGGAGATCTCGGCCGCGGCCGCGGACTCCCCGCGTTCGACAGTCCGGGAGCAGGTCGCGAACGGTGTGTCCGTGCGGATGGCTGCGCTGTACCTGCTTCTGTCCGGTGGCGTTCGAGAGCAGGTGTGAGGTGAGCATGCAGAAGTTCGTGATCGACGGCGCGACGCTGGCCGACGGGACCCGCAGCGACCTGCTGGTCGAGGACGGCCGGATCGTCGAGACCGGCTCCGGCCTGAGCGCCGCGGGTGCCACCAGGATCGACGCGGACGGGCTGCTCGCGCTGCCCGGACTGGTCGACCTCCACACCCACCTCCGAGAGCCCGGGTACGAGCAGAGCGAGACTGTCCTGACCGGGACGCGTGCCGCAGCGGCCGGTGGTTTCACCGCGGTGTTCGCCATGGCGAACACGTCTCCGGTGGCCGACACCGCCGGTGTGGTGGAGCAGGTGCTGAGCCTGGGAGAGGCCGCCGGGTACGCGACGGTCCGCCCGATCGGCGCCGTGACCGTCGGCCTGGAGGGGGAGCGGCTCGCCGAACTCGGCGCGATGGCGCAGTCACGAGCCCGGGTCCGGGTGTTCTCCGACGACGGCAAGTGCGTCTCCGATCCGCTGCTCATGCGCCGCGCGCTGGAGTACGTGAAGGCGTTCGACGGCGTGATCGCCCAGCACGCCCAGGAGCCGCGCCTGACGCAGGGCGCCCAGATGAACGAGGGCGCGCTCTCCGGAGAGCTCGGGCTGGCCGGCTGGCCCGCCGTCGCCGAGGAGTCGATCATCGCCCGGGATGTGCTGCTCGCCGAGCACGTCGGCTCGCGCCTCCACGTCTGCCACGTCTCCACCGCCGGCAGCGTCGACGTGATCCGCTGGGCCAAGGCGCGGGGGATCGATGTGACGGCGGAGGTGACGCCGCACCACCTGGCACTGACGGAGGAGCTCGCGACCGGCTACGACGCCCGCTACAAGGTCAACCCGCCGCTGCGCAGCCGCGACGACGTGGAGGCGCTGCGCGCCGGCCTCGCGGACGGCACGATCGACATCGTCGCCACCGACCACGCGCCGCATCCCGTCGAGTCGAAGGACTGCGAGTGGGACGCCGCGGCGTTCGGGATGGTCGGCCTCGAGTCGGCCCTCTCGGTCGTTCAGGCGAGCGTCATCGACAACGGGATGCTCGGCTGGGCCGACGTCGCACGTGTGCTCTCCGCCACCCCAGCCCGCATCGGCCGCCTGGACGGCCACGGCGGACCGCTGGAGGCCGGGGCGCCCGCGAACCTGTTCCTGTACGACCCGACGGTCTCGCGCACGTTCTCGACCGCGGATCTGGCGGGGAAGGGCGTGAATTCGCCGTACCTGGGGCTGACGCTCCCGGGCCGCGTCGTCGCGACCTTCCACCAGGGCCGCCCGACCGTGCTCGACGGTGCGGTCGTCGAGGCGGGACTCGTCGCTGAGGGGGTGGCCCGTGGATAGGGTGCTCCCGACTCTCGCGATCGTCGCGGTCCTCGTCCTCGTGGTGGCACTGGCCGTCGTCGGCTGGCGCCGGCGGGTGCGACGCGACTCCGCCTCGGGTGGCGGCTACTCGCAGCCGGGAACGCTGAGCGCACCGATCGCGGCCGCCGACGTGTTGTACGTCGCCACCACGAAGTCGGGCCAGCACCTGGAGCGCCTCGCGCTGCCGGGGCTCGCGTTCCGCGGCGCGGCGACGGTCACCGTCCGGCCGGAGGGCGTCGCCCTCGCCGTGACCGGGGAGCCCGACGTTTTCATCCCGGCGACCGTCGTCACCGGCGTCGGTCTCGCCAGCGTCGCGATCGACCGTGCGGTCGAGCGCGACGGCCTGCTCCGGATGGGATGGACCACGAGCGGCGGGACCGCCGCCGACAGCTACTTCCGGGTCGTCGACCCGGCCGGCCGTGCGCAGCTCGCCGCGGCCATCGAACAGATCGTCCCCGGGGCTCCGGCCCCGGACATCACGGGTGCGGAGCACCCGAACGACAAGGAGGTGTGACGTGCTCGCTGCAGAACCCGCGGTGCTCGTCCTCGAAGACGGAACACGGTATGTCGGCCGGGCCTACGGCGCCCGCGGACGCACCCTCGGCGAGGCCGTGTTCGCCACCGGCATGACCGGCTACCAGGAGACGCTCACCGACCCGTCGTACGCCGGGCAGATCGTGCTGCAGACCGCGCCGCACATCGGCAACACGGGCACCAACGACGAGGACATGGAGTCGCGCCGGATCTGGGTGGCCGGCTACGTGGTCCGCGAGCCCAGCCGCGTCGTCTCCAACTTCCGCGCCCAGCGGAGCCTCGACGACGACCTGGTCGCCGAGGGGGTTGTCGGGATCAGCGGGATCGACACGCGTGCCGTGACCCGTCACATCCGCTCGGCCGGGGCCATGCGCTCCGGCATCTTCTCGGGCGACGACTTCGACCTCAGCGACAGCGAGCAGCTGGAACTGGTGCTCGCCGGCGCCAAGATGAAGGGCCGCAACCTGTCGGCGGAGGTCTCCACCGTCGAGCCGTACACCGTTCCCGCCGTCGGCGAGAAGGTCGGCTCGGTCGCCGTGCTCGACCTGGGCGTCAAGAAGTCGACGCTCGAGAACCTGGCCGGCCGCGGACTCGACGTGCACGTGCTCCCGCAGCAGGTGTCCGCTCAGGATGTGCTCGGTCTGGGCGTCTCCGCCCTGTTCTTCTCGAACGGCCCCGGCGACCCGCAGGCCTCCGACAAGCACGTCGCGCTGCTGCAGGAGACGCTGCGCGCAGGGCTGCCGTACTTCGGGATCTGCTTCGGCAACCAGCTGCTCGGTCGCGCGCTCGGCCTCGACACCTACAAGCTGCCCTTCGGCCACCGCGGGATCAATCAGCCGGTGCTCGACAAGCGGACCGGCCGGGTCGAGATCACGGCGCAGAACCACGGCTTCGCGGTGAAGGCGCCCATCGACGCGACCTTCGACTCGCCCGCCGGGTTCGGCCGCGTCGAGGTGAGCCACTTCTCCCTCAACGACGACGTCGTCGAGGGTCTCAACTGCCTCGACCTGAACGCGTTCAGCGTGCAGTACCACCCGGAGGCGGCCGCAGGCCCGCACGACGCCAACTACCTCTTCGACCGGTTCCTGGACATGATCCGCGAACAGCACGCCGCCGACACCACGCAGGAGAACAACTGATGCCCAAGCGCGACGACATCAACTCCGTCCTCGTCATCGGCTCCGGGCCGATCGTGATAGGCCAGGCGGTCGAGTTCGACTACTCCGGAACGCAGGCCTGCCGCGTGCTGAAGGCGGAGGGCGTCCGCGTCATCCTCGTCAACTCCAACCCGGCGACGATCATGACCGACCCGGACTTCGCCGACGCGACCTACGTCGAGCCGATCACCTGGCAGGTCATCGAGACGATCATCGCCAAGGAGAAGCCGGACGCCATCCTGCCGACCCTGGGCGGCCAGACCGCGCTCAACGCCGCCATGCAGCTGCACGAGCACGGCATCCTCGAGAAGTACGGCGTCGAGCTGATCGGCGCCAAGTTCGAGGCCATCCAGAAGGGCGAGGACCGCCAGATCTTCAAGGAGCTGGTCGTCGAGGCCGGAGCGGAGGTCGCGCGCTCCCACATCGCCCACACGGTGGATGAGGCGCTCGAGTTCGCCGAGGACCTCGGCTACCCGCTCGTGGTGCGCCCGTCGTTCACGATGGGTGGGCTCGGCTCCGGCTTCGCCTACAACCCGGAGCAGTTGCGCCGGATCGCCGGTGACGGCATCCACCAGAGCCCGACCAGCGAGGTGCTCCTGGAGGAGTCCATCCTCGGCTGGAAGGAGTACGAGCTCGAGCTGATGCGCGACACGGCCGACAACACGGTCGTCGTCTGCTCGATCGAGAACGTCGACCCGGTCGGCGTGCACACCGGCGACTCGATCACGGTCGCACCGGCGCTGACGCTCACCGACCGCGAGTACCAGAAGCTGCGCGACATCGGCATCGACATCATCCGCGCCGTCGGCGTGGATACCGGCGGCTGCAACATCCAGTTCGCGGTGAACCCCGAGAACGGCCGCATCATCGTCATCGAGATGAACCCGCGCGTGTCCCGTTCCTCGGCGCTCGCATCCAAGGCGACCGGCTTCCCGATCGCGAAGATCGCGGCGAAGCTCGCCATCGGGTACCGGCTGGACGAGATCCCGAACGACATCACCAAGGTCACCCCGGCGAGCTTCGAGCCGACGCTCGACTACATCGTCGTGAAGGTGCCCCGGTTCGCGTTCGAGAAGTTCCCGGCCGCCGATCCCACGCTGACGACGACCATGAAGTCGGTCGGCGAGGCGATGGCGATCGGCCGGTCGTTCACCAGTGCTCTGCAGAAGGCGCTGCGCTCGCTCGAGAAGCGCGGGTCGTCGTTCCACTGGGGTGCCGAGAGCCGAAGCGTGGATGAGCTGCTCGCCTCGATCGCGACGCCGACCGATGGTCGCATCGTCGACGTGCAGCAGGCGCTCCGCCTCGGCGCGACGCCGGAGCAGGTCTTCGAGGCGACCAAGATCGACCCCTGGTTCATCGACCAGATCGTCCTCATCAACGAGGTCGCCGAGCAGCTCCGCGACGCTCCGACCCTCGACACGGACACGCTCCGGTACGCCAAGGACCACGGCTTCTCGGACGCCCAGATCGGCGAGCTGCGCGGCTTCGGCGAGGCCGATGTGCGCGAGGTCCGCCACATCCTCGGCGTCCGCCCGGTCTACAAGACGGTGGACACCTGCGCGGGCGAGTTCCCGGCGCTTACTCCGTACCACTACTCCAGCTACGACCTGGAGACCGAGGTGGAGCCGAGCGACAAGCGCAAGGTCGTCATCCTGGGCTCCGGCCCGAACCGCATCGGTCAGGGCGTCGAGTTCGACTACTCGTGCGTGCACGCGTCGTTCGCACTGCACGACGCCGGGTTCGAGACGATCATGATCAACTGCAACCCGGAGACGGTCTCGACCGACTACGACACCAGCGACCGGCTCTACTTCGAGCCGCTGACGCTGGAGGACGTACTGGAGGTCATCCACGCGGAGTCGCAGTCCGGCGAGCTGGTCGGCGTGGTCGTGCAGCTGGGCGGCCAGACGGCGCTCGGGCTCGCCAAGGGCCTGGAGGCGGCCGGGGTCCCCATCCTCGGCACCACGCCCGAGGCGATCGACCTGGCGGAGGAGCGCGGGCTCTTCTCGGGCATCCTGGATGCGGCCGGGCTCGTCGCCCCGCGCAACGGCACGGCGGTCGACTACCCGACCGCCGCCCACGCGGCCGAGCAGATCGGCTACCCGGTGCTGGTGCGTCCGAGCTTCGTGCTCGGCGGGCGCGGCATGGAGATCGTCTACGACAATGCCTCCCTCGCCGACTACTTCGAGCGGGTCGCCGGCCAGGGGATCGTCGGCCCGTCGCATCCGCTGCTGGTGGACCGCTTCCTCGACGACGCGATCGAGATCGACGTGGACGCGCTCTACGACGGCGAGCGGCTCTACATCGGCGGCGTGATGGAGCACATCGAGGAGGCCGGGGTCCACTCGGGCGACTCGTCCTGCACCCTGCCCCCGATCACGCTGGGTCGCCGCGAGATCGACCGCGTGCGCGAGGCGACGCTCAAGATCGCCGAGGGGATCGGCGTACGCGGCCTGCTGAACGTGCAGTTCGCGATCGGCGCCGGCGTGCTCTACGTGCTGGAGGCCAACCCGCGCGCGTCGCGGACCGTGCCGTTCGTCTCCAAGGCGCTCGGCATCCCGCTGGCCAAGGCCGCGTCGCGGATCATGGTCGGCGAGACGATCGAGGGGCTCATCGCCGAGGGGCTGCTGCCCGCGGAGGACGGCTCGCGCATCCCGATGGACTCCCCGGTCGCCGTGAAGGAGGCCGTGCTCCCGTTCAAGCGCTTCCGCACCGCCGAGGGCACCGTGGTGGACTCGGTCCTCGGGCCGGAGATGCGCTCGACCGGCGAGGTCATGGGCATCGACAAGGACTTCCCGACCGCGTTCGCGAAGAGCCAGTCGGCCGCGTACGGCGGGATGCCGCTGGAGGGGACCGTCTTCGTCTCGGTGTCCGACCGCGACAAGCGCGCGGTGGTGCTGCCGGTGCTCCGGCTGCGTCAGCTCGGGTTCGAGATCGTCGCGACGGAGGGCACCGCCGAGGTGCTGAACCGCAACGGCATTGAGGCGCGCATCGTCCGCAAGCACAGTGAGGCGCAGGAGAGCGGCGGCGACTCGATCGTCGACATCATCAACCGCTCCGAGGTGGATGTGGTGATCAACACCCCGAGCGGGCGTTCGGCCCGTGCGGACGGCTACGAGATCCGCGCGGCGGCCGTCGCCGCGGACAAGCCGCTGTTCACCACCATCGCCGAGCTGAGCGCCGCGGTCGCGTCGCTGGACGCCATCCGCGAGGGCTTCGACGTGAAGTCGCTCCAGCAGTACGCCGAGGAGAGGCTCGCGCGAGCATGACGTTCCCGTACGCGCAGCAGCCGGCGGGGGAGTCCTTCGGGGCTCGGCTCGCACGGGTGTTCGCCGACCGGGGGCGGCTGTGCGTCGGCATCGACCCGCACGCGCACCTGCTCGAGACGTGGGGGCTGCCGGCATCCGCCGACGGCCTCCGCTCCTTCGGGCTCACCGTGGTGGAGGCGGTCGCCGGCCGGGCGGGGATCGTCAAGCCGCAGGTCGCGTTCTTCGAGCGGTTCGGCGCTGCCGGATACGCGGCTCTCGAGGAGGTGCTCGCTGCAGCCCGCGCCGCCGGACTGCTCGTGATCGCGGACGCCAAGCGCGGCGATATCGGCACCAGCGTCACGGCGTACGCCGAGGCGTGGCTGACGCCCGGTTCGCCCCTGGAGGCCGATGCGATGACCGCGGCGGCGTACCAGGGCGTCGGATCGCTGACGGAGGCGATGACCCTCGCCGAGCAGTCCGGCAAGGGAGTCTTCGTGCTGGCCGCGACCTCGAATCCCGAGGCGGCGGCTGTTCAGCAGGCGATCGTCCAGACCGGTCCGCGGACCGGGCGGTCCGTCGCGCGTGCGATCATCGAAGACGTGCATGCATTCAATCAGGAGCAGCGTTCGGGTGCGCCGTTCGGCTCGGTCGGGCTCGTGCTCGGCGCGACCGTCGACCTCGCCGACTACGGGATCGACGTCGCGACGGCGGGGGACCGCACTCCGGCCCTCCCCGTGCTCGCCCCCGGATTCGGCCACCAGGGCGCCCGGGTCGAGGACGCCGCGCGACTGTTCGGCACCCTGGTCGGCGGCGTGATCGTCAGCGAGTCCCGCGGCCTCCTCTCCGCCGGCCCGCACGGACTGGCCGACGCGGTCGCGCGCCGCTCCGACGAGCTGCGGGCGGCGCATGTCTGAGCCGGTCGCCTCCGCATCCGCTCGTCCGGCCCCTCCCGAGGTCGACCGCCAGGCCGCTTCGCAGGCGGCCGTCGCGGCACGCCGCGCGCGCGCCGCGGTGAAGGCGTCCATCGCCTCCCGCGAGGTGTCACCGCTCGCCGTGCTCGACCACGCGACGGCCGACCCGGACGGTGTCGAGGGACGCCTGCGGGTGACGGAGTTCCTGCTCAGTGTTCCCGCGATCGGGACCACCAAGATGCAGGACGCGCTGGACCGGCTGTCCATCTCGCCGGCGAAGCGCCTCGGGGGCCTGGGCCGCCACCAGCGACTGCGCCTTCGTCAGTTTCTGATCGAACGGGAGAGCCGCAGCGCGCGGCAGCGCAACCGCCTCGTCGTGCTCGCGGGGCCGACCGCGGTCGGGAAGGGCACCGTCTCCACGTACATCCGCGAGCACTACCCGGACGTGCTGCTCTCGGTGTCCGCGACGACGCGTGCACCGCGTCCCGGGGAAGTGGACGGCGTCAACTACTACTTCGTCGACGACGCGGAGTTCGACCGGATGATCGAGGCAGGCGAACTGCTCGAGCACGCCACGGTGCACAACGCCTACCGCTACGGCACGCCGCGCGCGCCGATCGAGAAGGCGCTGGCCGACGGCCGCAGCGTCCTGCTCGAGATCGACCTGCAGGGGGCGCGCCAGGTGCGCGAGTCGATGCCGGAGGCGCGCCTGATCTTCCTGCTCCCGCCGACGTGGGAGGAGCTGGTCCGGCGCCTGATCGGACGGGGCACCGAGCAGGCGGCCGAGCAGCAGCGCCGCTTGGAGACCGCGAAGGTCGAGTTGGCGGCGCAGGACGAGTTCGACTACAAGGTCGTCAACCACGACGTCGCAGAGGCGGCCCGCGAGGTCGTAGACTTGATGAAGGTCCGCGCGGCGCCGACGCGTCCGTAAGACCTCTCTCCGCGCCCTTCACGGCGCGCCCACCGTCCTCGGCCGCGCGACGCGGCCGTCCGATCCGGCCTCCGCGCCCGATCGCCCAGAGCAAGGAGCACCTCGCATGGCCACCAGCAACAACGGCATCATCGACCCGCCCATCGACGACCTGCTGTCCCGCGTCGAGTCGAAGTACGCGCTCGTGATCTTCGCATCCAAGCGCGCCCGCCAGATCAACGACTACTACGCCGACCTTCACGAGGGCAGCCTGTTCGACAACGTCGGACCGCTCGTCGACTCGTCCGTCGACGACAAGCCGCTCTCGGTGGCGCTCCACGAGATCAACGAGGACAAGCTGGTCGTCAAGCCGATCGCCGCGACCGAGTAGGACCCGCGAGCCACAGCCGCAGTACACCCGCAGGACGACCGCAGCCGGGGAGCACCCGGCCGAGGAGAGGTGCCGCCGTTGAGCCCACGATTGACCATCGTCGTCGGAGTGACCGGCGGCATCGCCGCGTATAAGGCCGTCGGTGTCATCCGCGCACTCGTCCTCGAGGGTCACTCGGTGCACGTGGTCGCGACCGAGAACGCCCTCCGGTTCGTCGGCCGTCCGACGCTCGAGGCGATCAGCCGCAATCCGGTCGCGACCGACCTCTACGAAGGCGTCGCCGAGGTGCGGCACGTGGCGATCGGCCAGTCCGCCGACCTCATCGTCATCGCGCCCGCCACGGCGAACACCATCGCCAAGCTCGCGGCCGGCCTGGCCGACGACCTGCTCGGCAACACCGTCCTCGCCTCCACGGCGCCGCTGGTCATCGCCCCGGCGATGCACACCGAGATGTGGCGCAACGCCGCGACGGTCGCCAACATCGCGACCCTGCGCAGCCGCGGTGTCACGGTGATCGGGCCCGCCAGCGGTCAGCTGACCGGAGCGGACTCGGGACCCGGGCGGATGGAGGAGCCGGAGGTCATCGTCCGCGCGGCCCTCCGTGCGGCCGGGGCGACCCCGCGAGCGGTCGAAGCGCCGGCGCCGCTTGCGGTGACGGCATCCGCACCGGGCAACGACGTGGTCGTGCTCTCCGAGCGCCGCCGTGCCAACGAGGCGGCGCGCCGCCCGCGCGGGGGAGTCGACCTGGCGGGCAAACGCGTCGTCGTGACCGCGGGAGGGACGCGCGAACCGCTCGACCCCGTCCGGTTCCTCGGAAACCGCTCCAGCGGCCGGCAGGGAGTCGCCCTCGCCAGTGCCGCCCAGGCACGCGGGGCCGACGTCATCCTCATCGCCGCCCACCTCGAGGTGGAGCCGCCGGAGGGCGTCGAACTCATCGAGGTGCAGACCGCTCTCGAGCTGCAGGAGGCGGTGCGCGAGGCCGCACGCGCTGCGGACATCATCGTGATGACGGCCGCCGTGGCCGACTACCGCCCGGCCGAGACCCGCGACGCCAAGATCAAGAAGTCCGAGCACGGCGACACCCTCACGCTCGAGCTCGTGGTCAACCCGGACATCCTCGCCGGCCTGGTGTCCGAGAGGCGCGACGGCCAGGTCATCGTCGGCTTCGCGGCCGAGACCGAACCCGACCCGCACGGCCTCATCGAACTGGGCCGCACCAAGCTCGCCGCGAAAGGCAGCGACTTCCTCGTGCTCAACCAGGTGGGCTGGTCGCAGGGCTTCGCAACGGAGAGCAACGAGGTCGTCGTGCTCCGAAAGGGCGGCGATATAGTGATGGAGGCCTCGGGCAGCAAGCTGTCGGTGGCCGACCGTATCCTCGACGTCATCGCTTAAACGCGCACGCGTCGTCGGTATCCGGCTGCACGCTCCACCGTCGACCAGGGAGAACAATGGCAGATCTGCGTCTCTTCACGTCCGAGTCCGTCACCGAAGGCCACCCGGACAAGATCTGCGACCAGATCTCCGACAGCATCCTGGATGCGCTGCTCACCGTCGACCCGCACAGCCGCGCCGCCGTGGAGACGCTCGTCACCACCGGCCTCGTCCACGTCGCCGGCGAGGTCACCTCCAGCGGCTACGTCGAGATCCCGGCCCTGGTGCGCAACAAGCTCGTCGACATCGGGTACGACTCGTCCGACGTCAGTTTCGACGGCACCCAGTGCGGCGTCTCCGTGTCGATCGGCGCGCAGTCGCCCGACATCGCCCAGGGGGTCGACAACGCCCTCGAGACACGTGCCGAGCAGAGCCACGACGACCTCGACCGCCAGGGCGCGGGCGACCAGGGCATCATGTTCGGCTACGCCACCACCGAGACCCCGCAGTACATGCCGCTGCCGATCTGGCTGGCGCACCGGCTCGCCGAGCGCCTCGCCGAGGTCCGCAAGAACGACACGCTCGACTACCTCCGCCCGGACGGCAAGACCCAGGTCACCATCGGCTACGAGGGCGCTGTGCCGAAGTCGGTCCAGACGGTGGTGCTGTCCACGCAGCACGCCCCGCAGGTGTCGAACGAGCAGCTGCAGGCCGAGATCATCGAGGAGGTCATCAACCCCGTGCTGCACACGGCCGGGCTCGAGACCTCGCACATCCGCACGCTCATCAACCCGACCGGGCGCTTCGAGATCGGCGGCCCGAAGGGCGACGCCGGACTGACCGGCCGCAAGATCATCGTCGACACGTACGGCGGAGCATCCCGTCACGGCGGTGGCGCCTTCTCGGGGAAGGACCCGTCGAAGGTCGACCGCTCGGCCGCCTACGCCATGCGCTGGGTCGCCAAGAACGCCGTCGCCGCGGGCTTCGCCGACCGCCTCGAGGTGCAGATCGCGTACGCGATCGGCAAGGCCGCACCTGTCGGGCTCTACGTCGAGACGTTCGGGACCGCGAATGTCCCGGAGGAGCGCATCATCAGCGCCATCCGCGACGTCTTCGACCTGCGGCCGGCCGCGATCATCCGCGACCTCGACCTGCTGCGCCCGATCTACGCCCGCACCGCGACGTACGGCCACTTCGGCCGCGAGCTCCCCGAGTTCACCTGGGAGCGGCTCGACCGCGTCGACGACCTGCGCTCGGCCGCGGGAATCTGACGGTGGCGGCGGCCGGACGGGTCGCCCGGGTAGTCCTCGACTCGCCGCTCCCGCAGCTCGACCATCTCTTCGACTACAGCATCCCGGAGCACCTGGCCGAGGAGGCGGTGCCCGGCGTGCGCGTCCGGGTCCCGTTGCGCTCGGCGGGCCGGGTGGCCGACGGCTACCTGGTCGAGGTGGGCGACCCGGATGACGGCTACGAAGGGACGCTGAGTCCGCTCGAGGCGGTAGTGTCGCCCGCGCGCGTGCTGACCCCCGGTGTGTGGCGGCTCGCGCGGCGGCTTGCGGACCGCAGCGCGGGCACGGCGAGCGACATCCTGCGACTGGCGGTCCCGGGGCGGATGGTGCGCGTCGAGAAGGCGTGGATGGCGTCGCGGGCCGCGGCGGCGGCCGCTGCCACGTCGAGTGGTGAGTCGATGTCCGAATCCGCGTCGAGTGGTGACCAGATGTCGCAACTCGGCGAGGGGGGTGTGGGCGTCGGCGCGGCGGGCGGCCCAGTGCCCGTCCGCGGGTACGGGCAGCGCGCGCTGGAGGACGCGGTCGCACGCGACGAGCGGATCGCGCTGCGCGCCATCCCGCGCCTGGTCGCTCTGCCGGACGGCACCTGGGTCGGGGAGTGGGCCGTCACCCTGGCGACCCTGGCGGCGGACTGCTGGCGCGGCGGCCGCACGGCCATCGTCGCGGTCCCGGACCATCGCGACCTGGAGCAGCTGGCGGCGGCACTCGCCGCGGTCGCTCCGCCCGAGGCTGTCGTGCGCGCCGACGCCGGGCAGACCAATCCCGACCGGTACCGCGGCTTCCTGCAGGCGCTCTCCGGGCCCCGCATCGTCATCGGCAACCGGTCCGTGGTCTACGCGCCGGCCGAACGGCTCGGCCTGCTGGCGGTGTGGGAGGACAGCGACCCGCTGCACGCCGAGCCGCTGAGCCCGTACGTGCACACGCGGGATGCGGCGCTCGTGCGTCAGGAGCTGGAGGGCTGCGCGCTCCTGCTGAGCGGCAACATCCGGAGCGTGGAGGCGCAGCGCCTCGTGGAGTTGGGCTGGCTGCGAGACATCGGTCCCGAGCGGGTGCTCACACCCAAGGTGGTGCTGACCGCGAACCAGCAGGCTCCCGAGCCGATGGCGCGCGCGGCGCGCATCCCGTCGACCGCGTGGCGGACCGCGCGCGAGGCGCTCGACGGCACCAGCGGGCGACCGCGCGGACCGGTGCTGGTGCAGGTCGCCCGGCCCGGCTACGCGCCGGTCATCGCGTGCGCGAAGTGCGGGCAGGCCGCCCGCTGCACCTACTGCAAGGGACCCCTCCACCAGACGCGCGCCGGCGCCCCGCCGTCCTGCACGGTGTGCGGACGGCTCGCCACAGACTGGCAGTGCGAGCACTGCGAGCATCGCCGGTTCCGGTTGGTCACGGTGGGCTCGGGCCGGACCGCTGAGGAGCTCGGGCGTGCCTTCCCGGGCATCCGCGTCATCCTCGCCGACGGCGACCATCCGGTGCAGCGCGTCGGCGCGGCGCCGGCCCTGGTTGTCGCGACCCGCGGCGCCGAGCCGATCGCGGAGGGCGGGTACCAGGCGGTGCTGCTGCTCGACGGCGAGCGGATGCTTGCACGCGAGAGCCTCCACGTCGCCGAGGACTGCCTGCGCTGGTGGCAGAGCGCTGCGGGTCTTGCTGCGGCGGGCGCTCCCACCGTGCTGGTCGGCGTCGGCGGTCCGCTCGCCCGCGACTTCGCGACCGGCCGCCTGGTCGACTTCGCGCACGAAGAGCTGGTCGACCGCCGGGAACTGCGGTTCCCGCCGGCCGTCCGCCTGGCCTCCGTGACCGGCGCCGAGGCGACGGTGGCCGAGGTGCTGGCCGCGGTCGACAGCGGCCTGCTGATCGACGTGCTCGGCCCCGCGCCGGTCGAGCAGGATGCAGGTCCCGCGCGGGCGGTGCGTCCCGCGCCGGACCTCGTGCGCGCCGTCCTCCGCTTCGAATACGCCCACGGCGCCGAAGTCGCCGCGGCCGTCCGCGCCGCCGTCGTCAAGAACGCGACCCGCCGCCGCCGCGCGCCCGCGGGCAAAGCCGGATACCGCCCGGCGCCGACGCTCCGCGTCCGCTTCGACGACCCCGAGATCCTCTGAGCACCTGGTTGACGCAACACGCCGTCGTCGCACCGGTCGCAACGGCGTGTTGTGACAACTAGGTTCACCGCGGCCGGCACGCCGGGCGGCGTCGCCGCTCCGCCGGGCCGTGCGGCAGCGGGGCGGAGTAGGCTTGTTGGCCGTCCCCACCGAAAGAACCTTCATCCATGCGCATCGTCTTCGCCGGCACTCCTGCCGTCGCCATCCCGTCGCTCGAGGCGGTCGCCGCGCGCCACGAGGTGGTCGCCGTCGTCACCCGTGAGGATGCGCCCCTCGGCCGCAAGCGCGTGCTCACGCCGTCGCCGGTAGCGGAGGCGGCCGAGCGGCTCGGGCTGGCCGTGATCAAGGCGAACCGGCTCGGTGACGACGTGACCGAGCGCATCCGCGACCTGCGGCCCGACCTCGGCGCGGTCGTCGCCTACGGCGGGCTCGTCCGCGAGCCGCTGCTGTCTCTTCCGCGACTCGGCTGGGTCAACCTCCACTTCTCCCTGCTCCCGCGCTGGCGCGGGGCGGCCCCCGTCCAGCACGCGCTGATCGCGGGCGACGCCGAGACCGGGGCGGCGGTCTTCCACCTCGTCCCCGAGCTCGACGCGGGCGATGTGTACGCCGAGCTGCGGCATCCCATCGGCGTGGACGATACGGCGGGCGAGCTGCTCGCCGCCCTCGCGGTCGACGGCGCGGCACTGCTCGCCGACACCGCGGATGCGCTCGAGGCCGGCACCGCGGTCGCCGTCCCGCAGAGCGGCGACGTCACCCTGGCCCCGAAACTCGGCCTCGACGATGCGCGCCTCGACCTCACCGAGCCCGCGGACACGGTGTACGGCCGCCTGCGCGGGGTCACTCCCGAGCCCGGCGCGTTCGTCCTGCTGGGGGAGGAGCGGTTCAAGATCCACGCGGCACGACCGGCCCGCGGTGAGGAGCCCCTCGCCCCGGGCGCCGTCGAGACGCGTGACCGGCGCGTCCTCGTGGGCACGGGCACCGACCCGCTGGAGCTGCTCACGGTCCAGCCGGCCGGGAAACGCGCAATGGCCGCCGCGGACTGGCTCCGCGGGGTCGCGTCCGGCGACGCGAAGGTGGTGCTGTCATGAGCGATAACCGAAGCAGGAACCGCAACCAGGACCGCGGCTCCCGCCAGCCGCAGGTGCGCGTCCAGCCCGCCCGGCAGGTCGCCCTCGACGTGCTGCTCGCGGTGCGCGAGTCGGATGCGTACGCCAACCTCCTGCTCCCCACCCGCATCTCGCGCGCCGGCCTCTCGCCGGCCGATGCGGCGCTCGCGACCGAGCTCACGTACGGCACGCTGCGGCTCCAGGGCTACTACGACCGTGTGATCGCCATCGCGGCGGGGCGCCCGGTCGACAAGATCGATCCTCCGCTGCTCGACGTGCTGCGGCTCGGCGCCCACCAGCTGCTGTCGACCCGCGTGGCCGCCCATGCCGCCGTGAACGAGTCGGTCGGGCTGGCCCGCACCGTCGGCAGCCGCTCCGGCACCGGTTTCGTCAACGGCGTGCTGCGGGAGATCGGCCGTCACACCCCCGAGGAGTGGCGGGATGAGGTGGCCGGGCGGGCGAAGAACGAGGACGACCGCCTCTCCGCCCTGTACTCGCACCCGGTCTGGATCGTGCGGGCGTTCCGCCGGTCGCTCGACGCGGAAGGGCGCGTGGACGAGCTGGAGGCGCTCCTGGAGGCGGACAACACCGCCCCGCGCGTCAACCTGGTCGCGCTCCCGGGCCTCGCGACGCCTCCGGACGACGCCCGCCCCGACCGCTACTCGCCTCCCGGCTTCACGGCCGGTGGCGGCGACCCGCAGGGGCTCGTGGAGTCGGCGGACGGGCGCATCCGCGTCCAGGACGAGGGCTCGCAGCTCGCGGCGCTCGCCCTCAGCCGTGCCCAACCGATCATTCCGGGGGAGCGCTGGCTCGACCTGTGCGCCGGCCCCGGCGGCAAGGCGGCTCTCCTCGCGGCCGAGGCCCTCGAGGGCGGCGCGTCGCTGGTCGCGAACGAACTGGTGCCCGCCCGCGCCGAGCTCGTCCGGCGCGCCCTGGCGCCCGTGCCGCTCGAGGTGCCGGTCTGGGAGCTGGACGGCACGGTGCTCGGCGAGGAGCATCCCGAAGCCTTCGACCGCATCCTCCTCGACGCGCCGTGCACCGGTCTGGGCGCGCTCCGGCGCCGTCCGGAGGCACGCTGGCGCAAGACGCCGCGCGATGTGGCCGAGCTGACCCGCCTGCAGACCGCGCTGCTCGATTCCGCCGTCGCCGCACTGAAGCCGGGCGGTCTGCTCGCCTACGTGACCTGCTCGCCGCACATCGCCGAGACCCGCGGAATCGTGGCGGATGCGCTGGAGCGCCACGGGGACGTGCTGGAGGCGGAGGCGACCTCCGAGATCGTGCAGTCGTTCGCTGTCGAGCGGCTCGACCTCGCCGACGACTCGGAGACGGTCCAGCTCTGGCCTCACCGCCACCTCACCGACGCCATGTTCATCGCGCTGCTGCGCAAGCGCTCCGCCTAGGCTGGAGGCATGGCACCGACGACTCCTTCCGCCGACCGGATCGACCCGCGCGTCCGCATCAATCCGAGCATCCTGGCCGCCGACTTCGTCAACATGCAGTCCGAGCTGGAGCGCATCGCGACGGCCGACCTGGTGCATGTGGACGTGATGGACAACCACTTCGTCCCGAACCTGACCTTCGGCCCGCAGATGGTGGGCCGCATCCAGGATGTGAGCCCCGTCCCGCTCGACGTGCACCTCATGATCGACGACCCGGACCACTGGGGGCTGGGATACGCGGAGCTGGGGGCGTACTCGGTGACGTTCCACGCGGAGGCGGCGCACGACCCGATCTCGCTGGCGCGCCGGCTGCGCGCGATCGGCGCCCGGGCGGGCATCGCGCTGAAGCCGGGCACCGCCGTGGAGCCGTACCTCGACCTCCTGGAGGAGTTCGACCAGGTGCTGGTGATGACCGTCGAGCCCGGCTTCGGCGGGCAGTCGTTCATGCCGGAGATGATGCCCAAGCTCCGCGCTCTGCGTGAAGCCGTCGAGGCGCGCGGGCTGGACGTCTGGCTGCAGGTCGACGGCGGCGTGACCGAGGAGACCATCGTCACTGCCGCCTCCGCCGGCGCCGACACGTTCGTGGCCGGCTCCGCCGTCTTCCGCGGCGACCCCGCCGAGAGCATCGCGTCCCTGCGGGACGCCGCCCGCGCGCACGCCCACTAGCCGACCGCTACGCTAGAACGGTGAAAACCTTCGACGACCTCTTCGCCGAGCTCGAGCAGAAGGCCCAGTCCCGGCCGGAGGGTTCCGGGACGGTCCGCGAGCTCGACGCCGGCGTGCACGCCATCGGCAAGAAGATCGTCGAGGAGGCCGCCGAGGTGTGGATGGCTGCCGAGTACGAGTCCGACGAAGCCATGGCCGAAGAGGTCTCGCAGCTGCTCTACCACCTGCAGGTGCTGCTGCTTGCGAAGGGTCTCACCCTGGCCGACGTGTACCGACATCTGTGATGGCCCCGTAGCTCAGCCATCCACTCGATCGATCGATCACGTCACGAAAGACTCATCCATGCTGAAGATCGCCGTCCCCAACAAGGGTTCCCTCTCCGAGACCGCGGCGCAGATGCTCCACGAGGCCGGCTACGTCGGCCGCCGCGATCCCAAAGAGCTCATCGTCACCGATCAGCGCAACGGCGTCGAGTTCTTCTACCTGCGCCCGCGCGACATCGCGACCTACGTCGGCTCCGGAGCGCTCGATGTCGGCATCACCGGCCGCGACCTGCTGCTCGACTCCGGCTCGACGGCCGGCGAGATCACGGCCCTCGACTTCGCCGCGTCGACCTTCCGGTTCGCCGGGCCTGCCGGTGTCTTCACCGACCTGGCCGAGCTGGAGGGCAAGCGCGTCGCGACGAGCTACCCCGGGCTGGTCGGAGCATTCCTCGCCGAGAAGGGCGTGAGCACCTCGCTCATCAAGCTCGACGGTGCGGTGGAGTCCGCGGTGCGGCTGGGGGTCGCGGATGCGGTCGCCGACGTGGTCGAGACGGGCTCCACGCTGCGCAAGCAGGGCCTGGAGATCTTCGGTCCGGTCATCCTCGAGTCGGAGGCCGTGCTCATCTCGTCGCCGTCGCCCGCCGCAGGAGTGGACACCCTGGTGCGCCGCCTGCAGGGCGTCATGGTCGCCCGCCAGTACGTGCTGATCGACTACAACCTGCCGGTCGCGCTGCTCGAGAAGGCCGTCGCCCTCACCCCGGGCGTCGAGTCGCCGACCGTCTCGCCCCTCGGCGAGCCGGACTGGGTGGCCGTGCGCGTGATGATCAAGCGCGAGCAGACCAACCACATCATGGACGACCTCTACGAACTCGGCGCGCGCGCCATCCTGGTCACCTCCATCCACGCTGCGCGGATCTGATGAGCGTCGCGGTCCGGGTCATCCCCTGTCTGGACGTGGCCGCCGGCCGCGTGGTGAAGGGCGTGAACTTCCAGAACCTGCGCGACCAGGGCGACCCCGTCGAACTGGCGCGCCGGTATTTCGAGCAGGGCGCCGACGAGCTGACCTTCCTGGATGTGACGGCCACCGTCGACGACCGCGCCACGACCTACGACGTGGTGCGTGCGACGGCCGAGCAGGTGTTCATCCCGCTGACGGTGGGCGGCGGTGTCCGCAGCCCCGAGGATGTGGCGAAGCTGCTGGGCCACGGAGCGGACAAGGTGGGCGTCAACTCGGCCGCCATCGCCCGCCCGGAGCTCATCGCCGAGATCGCCTCCCGCTTCGGCGCGCAGGTGCTGGTGCTGTCGCTGGATGTGAAGCGGTCGGCGGCGACGCCGTCCGGCTTCGTGGTCACGACGCACGGCGGTCGTGCCGAGACGGACCTCGACGCGCTGGAGTGGGCGACGCGCGCGATCGAGCTGGGCGCGGGGGAGCTGCTGGTCAACTCCATCGACGCCGACGGCACCAAAGAGGGCTTCGACCTGGAGCTCATCCGCGAGATGCGCGCGCTCAGCAGCGTGCCGGTGATCGCCTCGGGCGGCGCAGGCCGCCTGGAGCACTTCGTGCCTGCAATCGAGGCAGGCGCCGACGCGGTCCTCGCCGCGAGCGTGTTCCACCAAGGCGAGTTGACGATCGAGCAGGTCAAGGACGAGCTGGCTGCGGCCGGGATGGAGGTCCGCCGATGAGCACGACAGCGACCGATGCGGTGCTGGAGCGCATCCACTTCACCGATACCGGACTGGTTCCGGCCATCATCCAGCAGTGGGACACCCGCGAGGTCCTCATGATGGGCTGGATGGACGCGGAGGCGTTCCGCCGCACCATGACGGAGGGGCGCGTGACGTTCTGGTCCCGCTCCCGCAAGGAGTACTGGCGGAAGGGCGACACCTCCGGCCACGTGCAGTACGTGAAGGGCGCGGCGCTCGACTGCGACGGCGACACGCTGCTGATCACCGTCGAGCAGATCGGCGCGGCCTGCCACACCGGGACCCGCACCTGCTTCGACGCGGATGTTCTGGAGCCGGCCGTCGGTTTCAGCCCGGAGATCGAGGCGGGCGACCTGTGATCGACACGGCCGGGGGGACGACGACGCGCCAGGACTTCGACGCGCTCGTCGTCGACCACCGCGTCGTCCCGGTGATCCGCGAGCTGTTCGCCGACGGGGAGACGCCGGTCGGCATCTACCGCAAGCTGGCCGCAGGCCGGCCGGGGACGTTCCTGCTCGAATCGGCGGAGCAGGGCGGCATCTGGTCGCGCTTCTCGTTCGTCGGCGCGGCGTCGTTCGGCGTGCTGACCCAGCAGGGCGACGAGGTGCGCTGGCTCGACTACGGGCTTCCGGCGGAGCGCGCGCTGGGCACCGCGGCCTCCCTCCGGCCTCTGGATGCGCTGGCCGCGCTGCACGCGCGTTGGCAGACCGCGCGCATCCCGGGTCTCCCACCGCTGACCGGCGGCCTCGTCGGGTTCATCGGCTGGGAGGCGATCCGCCAGATCGAGCGGCTGCCCGACGCACCGCCCGCCGACGTGGACGTCCCCGGTCAGGCTCTCGCCTTCGCCGCCGACCTCGTGGTCATCGACCACCGGTCGGGCACGGTCAAGCTCATCGCCAACGCGCTGGCCGACGGCACCGACGATCCGGATGCGCTGTGGTCCGGCGCGCAGCAGCGCCTCGACCGGATGCAGGCCGAACTGGCGCAGCCCTCGGAGGCGTGGCTGGCGGATGTGGACCTCGGGACGCCCGCCGACCCGGTGTCGCGCACGCGCCGCGACGACTTCCTGGCGGCGGTCGTCACGGCGAAGGAGCGCATCGTCGACGGCGACATCTTCCAGGTCGTCATCTCGCAGCGGTTCGAGCTGGAGTGCACCGCCCCTGCGCTCGATGTGTACCGCGTCCTGCGCGCCCTGAACCCGAGCCCGTACATGTACCTGCTGTCGCTGGAGAAGCCGGACGGCGAGCGGTACGAGATCGTCGGGTCGTCGCCGGAAGCGCTGGTGAAGGTGCAGGAGGGACGCGCGTTCACGCATCCCATCGCCGGCTCCCGTCCGCGCGGTGCGACCCCGGAGCAGGACCTCGACCTGGAGGCGTCCCTGCTCGCCGACGACAAGGAGCGCGCCGAGCACCTCATGCTCGTCGACCTGGCCCGCAACGACCTGCTCAAGGTGTGCGCGGCCGGAAGCGTCGAGGTCACCGAGTTCATGCGCATCGAGCGGTTCAGCCACATCATGCACATCGTGTCGTCGGTCGAGGGCGACCTGCTTCCGGAGGCGACGGCGATCGATGTGTTCCGCGCGACGTTCCCGGCCGGGACGCTCTCGGGCGCGCCGAAGCCGATGGCGCTGCGGATCATCGACGAGCTGGAGCCGGCGCAGCGCGGCGTCTACGGCGGCGTGATCGGATACTTCGATTTCGCCGGGGACGCGGACCTCGCCATCGCCATCCGTACCGCCACGATCATGGACGGCGTGGCGCGCGTCCAGGCCGGCGGGGGACTGGTCGCCGACTCGGTGCCGGAGAGCGAGTTCCAGGAGTCGCAGAACAAGGCCGCGGCGCCGCTGCGCGCGGTCGCGGTGGCGAACGCCATGAAGCGAGTGCTGTGAACGGACGACGGGTCAAGTATTCGACGATGCTGCTCCTGCTCGTGGGGAGCGCGCTGGCGCTGCTCGCGGCGACGCAGCCGTGGTTCGCCATCCAGCTGACCGACACGGCCAATCACGCGAGCACCATCACCGTCGCGGGGTCGGTGGCGGCGCCGGCGTTGACGGCGCTCGCGCTGGCCGGGCTCGCCCTGACTGCCGCCCTGGCGATCGCCGGGCCGGTCTTCCGCATCGTGCTCGCGCTGCTCGGCGTCCTGCTCGGCGTCTCCGTGCTGGTCTCGGCCATCACCGCGGTGTCGGATGCAGTGGGCGCGTCGTCGGCGGCGATCACGACCGCGACCGGCGTGGCGGGGGACGCGTCGGTCCGCCGGCTCGTGCACTCGGTCACCATCGAGTTCTGGCCGTGGCTGGCGATCGTGGCCGCTGTCCTCATCCTTCTCGCGAGTGCGGCGGTCGTGGTGTTCTCGCGGTCGTGGCCCGGTCCGTCGCGCAAGTACCAGACGCGCTTCGCCGGGGAGGACGGCCGTCCGGTCGACGAGGTCTTCGCCGACGCGACGGAGGACGGCCCGGAGCCCTCTGACGACGCCGAGGCGCGCGCAGCGGCGGAGGAGGACGCGGAGGACTCCGCCGACGACACGCCCGACCACTCGGGCACCCTCGATCGCGACACGGCGATCGACAGCTGGGACGAGCTCTCCCGCGGGGACGACCCCACGCGCTGACCACCCCGCGGACCGCGCGCCGTCCCGTGACGGCACCCCTCCGCGAGCCGGAGGGGGTAACCACTAGACTGGTTGCGTTCCAATTCCCGTGCGCGCAGGCAAGGCGCGCACCCGACGTGCAGGAGTTCCATGAGCAGCGAGTCAGTCGAGCCAGGTCACGGTCACTCGCCGGCGGCGTGGACGGCCGTGATCATCATGCTGGTCGCCTTCACCATCGGCGCGATCGCCTTCTTCTTCGACGCCCCGATCATCGTCTGGGCGGCAGCGGGTCTCGCGATCATCGGCCTCATCGTGGGCGGCGTCATGAAGCGCGCAGGTTACGGAGTGGGCGGCTCCAAGTACACCCCGAAGGGTCACTGATCCGTGCTCGCCGACCTCGTCGCCGGCGCGCTCGAAGACGCTGACCGGAGGCGTGAGGAGCGACCGCTCCCGCAGGTGGAGGCCGCTGCGCTGGCCCGTCCCGCCGCACTCGACGCCCTCGCGGCTCTCGCCCCGGCGGAGCGCGTCAAGATCATCGCCGAGGTGAAGCGCGCGAGCCCGTCCCGCGGGTCGCTCGCCGCCATCCCGGATCCGGCCGCACTCGCCGTCTCGTACGAGACCGGCGGCGCCAGCGCCATCAGCGTGCTGACGGAGGAGCGCCGGTTCCACGGTTCGCTGGCCGACCTCGAGGCCGTCCGCGACGCCGTCTCCATCCCGGTGCTGCGCAAGGAATTCGTCTCCGACCCGTACCAGGTGTTCGAGGCCCGTGCGGCGGGCGCCGACCTGGTGCTGCTGATCGTGGCCGCGCTCGACCAGAAGCGGCTCGTCGAGCTGCACGAGCTGATCACGCAGCTCGGCATGACCTCGCTGGTGGAGGCGCACTCGGCCGACGAGCTCGACCGCGCCCTCGACACCGGCGCAGGGCTCGTGGGCGTGAACGCCCGCGACCTTTCCACGTTCGAGCTGGATCGGGATCTGTTCGGCCGCTTGGCCGACCGCATCCCGTCCGGCGTCATCCGCGTGGCGGAGTCGGCCGTGAAATCGGCCGACGACGTCGCGCACTACCGGGCGGCGGGTGCGGATGTCGTGCTCGTCGGCGAGGCGCTCGTCACCAGCGACCCCGTCGCCACGCTCGGAGAGTTCCTGGGAGTCTGATGTCCCTCCGCACTGAGCAGGGTCCGTATTTCGGCGACTTCGGCGGGCGGTTCGTCCCCGAGTCGCTGGTCGCAGCGCTCGACGAGCTGTCGGCGGCCTGGGAGGAGGCGAAGGCCGACCCCGCGTTCCACGCCGAGCTGGACGAGCTGCACCGCAGCTACACCGGCCGTCCGTCGATCATCACCGAGGTGCCGCGTTTCGCCGAGCACGCGGGCGGTGCGCGCATCATCCTCAAGCGCGAGGACCTCAATCACACCGGCTCGCACAAGATCAACAACGTGCTCGGCCAGGCGATCCTGACGAAGCGGATCGGCAAGACCCGCGTGATCGCCGAGACCGGCGCCGGCCAGCACGGCGTCGCGACGGCGACCGCCGCGGCGCTGTTCGGTCTCGAGTGCACGATCTACATGGGCGAGGTCGACACCGAGCGGCAGGCCCTCAACGTCGCCCGGATGCGCCTGCTCGGCGCCGAGGTCGTGGCCGTCAAGACCGGCTCGCGCACCCTCAAGGACGCCATCAACGACGCCATGCGCGACTGGGTGACCAACGTCGAGCACACCAACTACATCTTCGGCACGGTCGCAGGACCGCATCCCTTCCCGGCGATGGTCCGCGACCTCCAGAAGATCATCGGCGAGGAGGCGCGCGAGCAGGTGCTCGAGCTCACCGACCGCCTTCCGGACGCCGTGGTCGCCTGTGTCGGCGGCGGCTCGAACGCGATGGGCATCTTCCACGCGTTCCTCGACGACGAAGACGTGCGGCTGATCGGCTTCGAGGCCGGAGGCGAGGGCGCGGACACCCCGCGCCACGCGGCCACGATCACCAAGGGCCGGCCGGGCGTGCTGCACGGCGCCCGCTCGATGATGCTGCAGGACGAAGACGGCCAGACCATCGAGTCCCACTCCATCTCCGCGGGCCTCGACTACCCGGGCGTCGGTCCGGAGCACGCGTGGCTCGCGAAGATCGGCCGGGCCGAGTACCGTCCGATCTCCGACGCCGAGGCGATGGATGCGCTGCGCCTGCTGACCCGAACCGAGGGCATCATCCCCGCCATCGAGTCGTCGCACGCCCTCGCCGGCGCGCTGACGCTCGGCCGCGAGCTCGGACCGGAGGGGCTCATCCTGGTGAACCTGAGCGGCCGCGGCGACAAGGACATGGAGACGGCGGCCCGCTACTTCGACCTGATCGACGCGGGCGCGGTGCAGTCGTGAGCGCGGCGGTCACGAGCCGCGTCGCGGCGACCATCGCCCGGCGCAACGACGAGGCCGCCGGCGCGTTCGTCGGCTACCTGCCCGCCGGCTTCCCCGACCTCCGCACGAGTGTGGATGCCGCCGTGGCGCTCGCCCAGAACGGTGTGGACATCATCGAGCTGGGCCTCCCGTACTCCGACCCCGTCATGGACGGCACCGTCATCCAGGCGGCGACCCAGCAGGCGCTGGGCGCCGGGTTCCGGCTGCGCGACGGCTTCACCGCGGTGCGCGAGATCACCAAACAGGTCGACATCCCCATCCTGGTGATGACGTACTGGAACCCCGTGCTGCAGTACGGCGTCGAACGGTTCGCGGACGACCTGGCCGAAGCAGGGGGAGCGGGGCTCATCACACCGGACCTCATCCCGGACGAGGGCGCCGACTGGCTCGCCGCGTCCGACCGGGCCGGTCTCGACCGCGTCTTCCTCGCCGCCCCGAGCTCGACCGACGCGCGTCTGAAGCGGACCGTCGAGGCGAGCCGCGGCTTCGTCTACGCCGTGTCCACCATGGGCATCACGGGTGCCCGTGCGGATGTGGATGCCGCGGCGCGCACGCTCGTCGGCCGTCTGCGCGAGGCGGGCGCGACGAGCACCTGCGTCGGCGTGGGCATCTCCACGGCCGCCCAGGTCGCCGAGGTGCTGGAGTACGCCGACGGCGCCATCGTCGGTTCGGCCCTGGTGAAGGCGCTGGGCGATGGCGGGGTGGCGGAGGCCGGCCGCCTGGCGGCGGAGCTCGCCCGCGGCGCGAACCGCTCCTGACCCCGTCGTAAACTAATGTGTCAGTGTTTTGCACGTGATCGAAAGGTAGTCATCGGGTGGCCCTCACCATGAGCAGCTGGTTGACCAGCATCCCCAGCCCCGGGCCCGAGTGGCAGCAGATCCCGATCGACATCTTCGGTCTGCACTGGCGCATCCAGACCTACGCGATCATGATCCTCATCGGCATCGTCGTCGCCGCCATCTGGACTTCGCGCCGCCTGACGAAGCGTGGAGCCGAGCCGGGCGTCGTGCTCGATGTCCTCATCCCGGTCATCATCCTCGGGATCGTCGGCGCGCGGCTCTACCACGTGGTCACGCACCCCGGAGACTACTTCTACGACGGCGCACCGCTGTGGAAGGTGTTCGCGATCTGGGAGGGCGGGAACGCCATCTTCGGCTCGCTGATCGGAGGCGCGGTCGGAGCGTGGCTCGGCTGCCGCTGGACGGGACTGCGGTTCTGGACCTTCGCCGACGCGCTCGCCCCGGCGCTGCTGCTCGCGCAGGCGATCGGCCGCCTCGGCAACTGGTTCAACCAGGAGCTCTTCGGCCTGCCCACCGACCTTCCGTGGGGACTGCAGATCGACTCGGGCAATAAGGCGATCCCGGTCGGGCTGCCCGACGGCACCCTGTTCCAGCCGCTGTTCCTCTACGAGATCATCTGGAACGTCATCGGCGTGGTGCTGCTCGTCCTGCTCGAGCGCAAGTTCCGCCTCCAGTGGGGCCGGCTCTTCGCGCTGTACCTCATCTGGTACGGCGTCGGCCGCTCGTACCTCGAGTCGATCCGCATCGACCCGAGCGAGTACAGCTTCCTCGGCATCCCGACCAACGTCTGGGCAGCATTCGTCTCGGTCGTGCTCGGTCTCGTCATCTTCTACGTGCAGACCAGCCGGCACCCCGGTCTCGAGCCCAGCCCCTACCGTCCGGGCCGTGAATGGGTGCGTCCGGATGCTGAGGTAGACTCTGACGACACGGACCTGGATCATGAGGGCACCGCCGACGACGACGGTGTGCCTGCCGGGTCCGCTTCGGCCAAGGCCACAAGCCCCACGAACGGATGACTCCCGACGGTCCGAAGCCCTGAACGGCGGTAGACAGACCGTCGTGGCGAGCATCCCACGCACCTGACCGACCGCATCGAGAGACCGGGCCGCACACAGCCCGCAGGATACGGCGGCAGCACTTCCCAGCATCGGGCCGATGGCGTCCCCGCACCCAACATCCCCACATCCACGACACTGTGAGGACGGTCGACAGATGGCGCTCACGCCACCCCATTCCCGTTTCGGGACCGTGCCAGGCCCGCAAGGCCTGTACGACCCTGCCCATGAGAAGGACGCCTGCGGCCTCGCCATGGTCGCGACCCTCCGCGGCACCGCCGGGCACGACATCATCGACGCCGCGCTCGAAGCGCTGCGTCACCTGGAGCACCGCGGCGCGGTCGGCTCCGACGCCGGCACCGGCGACGGCGCGGGCATCATCACCCAGGTGCCGGATGCGTTCCTCCGTGCCGTCACCGGCTTCGAGCTCCCGGAGGCCGGCCGGTACGCCGTCGGCAACGCCTTCCTGCCGACCGCCGAGAACGAGCGCGCCGAGGTCAAGTCGGCGCTGGAGGCCATCGCGGCCGAGCACGAGCTGACCGTGCTGGGCTGGCGCGAGGTGCCGGTCCGTCCCGACGAGCTCGGAACCCTCGCGCGCCAGGCCATGCCGGTGATCGAGCAGCTGTATGTCGCCTCGACGCGCCACGATGACGACGGCGACCTCGTCTCCGGCATCGCGCTCGACCGTCAGACGTTCTTCCTGCGCAAGCGTGCCGAGCGCGAGCTTGACCTGTACTTCTCGTCGCTGTCGAGCCGGACCCTCGTCTACAAGGGCATGGTGACCACGCTCCAGCTGGAGCCGTTCTACCCGGACCTCTCGGACGAGCGCTTCGCCTCGAAGCTCGCGCTGGTGCACTCCCGGTACTCCACGAACACGTTCCCGTCGTGGCCCCTCGCGCAGCCGTTCCGGATGATCGCGCACAACGGCGAGATCAACACGGTGCAGGGCAACCGCAACTGGATGCGCGCCCGCCAGTCGCAGCTGGAGAGCGAGCTGCTGGGCGACCTGCGCCCGATCTTCCCGATCGTCACGCCCGGCGCGAGCGACTCCGCCTCGTTCGACGAGGTCGTCGAGCTCATCTCGCTGAGCGGGCGTCCGCTCCCGCACGCCGTGATGATGATGGTGCCGGAGGCCTGGGAGAACCAGACCGAGATCGACCCGGTCCGCCGCGCGTTCTACGAGTACCACTCGATGCTCATGGAGCCGTGGGACGGCCCGGCGGCGATCGTCTTCACCGACGGCACGCTCGTCGGCGCCACCCTCGACCGCAACGGGCTGCGCCCCGGCCGGTACGTCGTCACCAACGACGGCCTCGTGGTGCTCGCCTCGGAGATCGGCGTGCTCGACATCGAGCCGAGCCGCGTCGTCCGCAAGGGCCGGCTGCGCCCGGGCCGGATGTTCCTGGTCGACACCGAGGCCGGCCGCCTCATCGAGGACGAGGAGATCAAGTCCGACCTCGCCGCCGGCGCGCCCTACGGCGAGTGGCTCGACGAGGGCCGGATCAACCTGAAGGACCTCCCGGAGCGCGAGCACATCGTCCACACCCCGGCGTCGATCGTCCGCCGGCAGCGGACATTCGGCTACACCGAGGAGGAGGTCCGCGTCCTCCTGAAGCCGATGGCGACGACCGGCGCCGAGCCGCTGGGTGCGATGGGCTCGGACACGCCGGTTGCGGTCCTCTCCCAGCGTCCGCGCCTGCTGTTCGACTACTTCACCCAGCAGTTCGCGCAGGTCACGAACCCGCCGCTCGACTCCATCCGCGAGGAGGTCGTCACCTCCCTGAAGCTCGGCCTCGGCCCGGAGCGCAACCTCCTCGACGCCGGTCCGGAGCACGCCAAGCAGGTCGTGCTCGACTTCCCCGTGATCGACAACGACGAGCTGGCGAAGATCCAGCACATCGACCCCCGGCCGGGCAGCACGCTGACGACCACCGTCCGCGGCCTGTACCGCTCCGACGCCGGGCCGGATGCGCTCGAGCGCCGCCTGGCGGAGATGTGCGACGAGGTCGATGAGGCCATCGCGCAGGGCGCCCAGTTCATCGTGCTCAGCGACCGCGACTCCACCAAGGACCTCGCGCCCATCCCGTCGCTGCTGATGCTCGCGGCGGTGCACCACCACCTCATCCGCTCGGAGACCCGCATGAAGGCGGGCCTGATCGTCGAGGCCGGCGATGTCCGCGAGGTGCACCACGTCGCGCTGCTCATCGGGTACGGCGCCTCGGCGATCAACCCATACCTGGCGATGGAGACCTGCGAGGAGCTCGTCCGCAGCGGGATGATCACCGGCGTCAGCCCTGAGAAGGCGGTCAAGAACGTCATCAAGGCGCTCGGCAAGGGCGTGCTGAAGATCATGTCCAAGATGGGCATCTCGACGGTCTCGTCGTACGCGGGCGCCCAGGCCTTCGAGGCCGTCGGCCTCAGCCAGCGGTTCGTCGACCAGTACTTCACCGGCACTACAAGCAAGCTGGGCGGCGTCGGGATCGACGTGATCGCGGCCGAGAACCTCGCGCGGCACGAGAGCGCCTACCCGTCGGAGGGCGCGGCCCTCGCCCACGAGCGGCTCGCGACCGGTGGCGAGTACCAGTGGCGCCGCGACGGCTCGCCGCACCTCTTCAACCCCGAGACGGTGTTCCGGCTGCAGCACTCGACGCGCACCAGGCGGTACGACGTCTTCCGCGAGTACACGAAGCTCGTGGACGACCAGTCCGAGTCGCTGATGACCCTGCGCGGGATGTTCTCGCTCAAGACGGGGGAGCGGCCGCCCGTTCCGCTCGAGGAGGTCGAGTCCGTCGCCTCCATCGTCAAGCGCTTCTCCACCGGCGCGATGAGCTACGGCTCCATCTCCCAGGAGGCGCACGAGACCCTCGCGATCGCCATGAACCGGCTCGGCGCCAAGTCGAACACCGGCGAGGGCGGCGAGGACCTGGACCGTCTGCTGGACCCGGAGCGCCGCAGTGCGATCAAGCAGGTCGCCTCCGGCCGGTTCGGTGTGACGTCGATGTACCTGACGCACGCCGACGACATCCAGATCAAGCTGGCCCAGGGTGCCAAGCCGGGCGAGGGCGGTCAGCTGCCCCCGACCAAGGTGTACCCGTGGGTCGCGCGCACGCGTCATGCGACGGCCGGCGTCGGCCTCATCTCGCCGCCGCCGCACCACGACATCTACTCGATCGAAGACCTCAAGCAGCTGATCTTCGATCTGAAGCGCGCGAACCCGGGCGCTCGCATCCACGTCAAGCTCGTCTCCGAGTCGGGCATCGGCGCGGTCGCAGCGGGCACGGCGAAGGCGCTGGCCGACGTCATCCTGGTCTCCGGCCATGACGGTGGTACGGGCGCGTCCCCGGTGAACTCGCTGAAGCACGCGGGAACCCCGTGGGAGCTGGGCCTGGCCGAGACGCAGCAGACGCTGATGCTGAACGGGATGCGCGAGCGCGTCGTAGTGCAGGTCGACGGGCAGCTGAAGACCGGCCGCGACGTCATCGTGGGTGCGCTGCTGGGCGCAGAGGAGTTCGGCTTCGCCACCGCACCGCTGGTCGTCTCCGGCTGCGTCATGATGCGCGTCTGCCACCTCGACACGTGCCCGGTGGGAGTCGCGACCCAGAACCCCGAGCTGCGGGCGCGCTTCGCCGGCAAGCCGGAGTTCGTGGTCAACTTCTTCGAGTTCATCGCGGAGGAGGTGCGCGACTACCTCGCCGCACTCGGCTTCCGCAGCATCGAGGAGGCGATCGGCCACGCCGAGCTCCTGGACGTGGACCGCGCGATCGACCACTGGAAGGCGTCCGGTCTCGACCTGGCGCCCATCCTGCACGGTCCGGCGTTCGGCCCGGAGGCGCCGCGGCGCAACGGCCGCCAGCAGGACCACGAGCTCGAGAAGCACTTCGACGTGCACCTGATCGACGCCGCGCGCGACGTCCTGGAGCACGGCGGACGCATCGAGCTCGACCTCCCCATCCGCAACACCGAGCGCGCGGTCGGGACGATGCTGGGTCACGAGGTGACGGTCCGCCACGGCGAGAACGGCCTCCCGGCGGGGTCGATCGACATCACGCTCACCGGTTCGGCGGGTCAGTCGTTCGGTGCGTTCCTGCCGGCCGGCATCACGCTGCGGCTGGTGGGCGACTCCAACGACTACGTCGGCAAGGGGCTCTCCGGCGGCCAGATCGTCGTCCGGCCGGAGCCGGGCAGCGCCTTCGCCGCCGAGGACAACGTCATCGCCGGCAACGTGATCGGCTACGGCGCGACGCAGGGGAGCATGTTCATCCGCGGCATCGTGGGCGAGCGCTTCCTGGTCCGCAACTCCGGCGCGACCGCGGTCGTCGAGGGCGTGGGCGACCACGCGCTCGAGTACATGACCGGCGGCCTCGCCGTGATCCTCGGCGGGACCGGGCGGAACCTGGGCGCGGGCATGTCGGGCGGCACGGCGTACGTGTACGACCTGCAGCGCGAGCGGGTGAACCGCGAGGCACTCGCCAGTGGAGAGCTGGAACTGCTGCCGCTCGGCAGCGCCGACATCGAGATCGTCCGCGACCTGCTCGAGCAGCACGCGGCCGAGACCGGATCGACGCTCGCCACGCGGATGCTCGAGGACTTCGACGGCACCGTCGCGAAGTTCGTCAAGGTGCTGCCGCGCGACTACGCCGCGGTGATGCAGATGCGCCAGGAAGCCGCCGACGAGGGTCTCGACCCGGACGGCGACATCGTGTGGAACCGAATCTTGGAGGTGACCGGTGGCTGACCCGAAGGGTTTTCTGAAGACGACCGAGCGGGAGCTGCCCAAGCGGCGCCCGGTCTCCGTCCGCCTGATGGACTGGAAAGAGGTCTACGAGGCGCAGGACCCGGCGCAGCTGCGCCGGCAGGCCGGCCGCTGCATGGACTGCGGCGTGCCGTTCTGCCACTCCGGCTGCCCGCTCGGCAACCTCATCCCGGAGTGGAACGACCTGATGTGGCGCGGGGAGGGCCGCCAGGCGATCGACCGCCTGCACGCGACCAACAACTTCCCCGAGTTCACCGGCCGCCTCTGCCCGGCTCCGTGCGAGTCGTCGTGCGTGCTCGGCATCAACCAGCCGGCCGTCACGATCAAGCAGGTCGAGGTCTCGATCATCGACCAGGCGTGGCAGAACGGCTGGGTGCAGCCGCACCCGCCGGAGCGCCTCACCGGCAAGACGGTCGCCGTCGTGGGCAGCGGCCCGGCGGGTCTCGCCGCCGCGCAGCAGCTCACGCGCGCCGGCCACACCGTCGCCGTGTACGAGCGGGACGACCGCATCGGCGGCCTGCTGCGCTACGGCATCCCGGACTTCAAGATGGAGAAGAAGCACCTGGAGGCGCGGCTCAACCAGATGATGGCCGAGGGCACCCGCTTCCGTGCGGGCGTCAACATCGGCGTCGACATCAGCTGGGACGACCTGCGCGCCCGGTACGACGCGGTCGTGGTCGCGACCGGTGCGCTGGTCCCGCGTGACCTGCCCATCCCTGGCCGCGACCTCTCCGGCGTGCACTTCGCCATGGAGTACCTGGTGCAGCAGAACAAGGTGGGCGCCGGCGACGGCATCGCCGACCAGATCACCGCGGACGGCAAGCACGTCATCGTCCTCGGCGGCGGCGACACCGGTGCGGACTGCATCGGCACCGCGCACCGCCAGGGTGCCGCGAGCGTCACGAACCTCGCCATCGGCAAGCAGCCTCCGGCGGAGCGTCCGGGCCACCAGCCGTGGCCGATGACCCCGACCCTGTTCGAGGTCTCGTCGGCGCACGAGGAGGGCGGGAAGCGCGAGTACCTCGCGTCGACCGTCGAGTTCCTCGCCAACGAGTTCGGCGAGGTCCGCGCGCTTCGCGTGGCCGAGACCGAGTACCTGGACGGGCGCCGCGTGCCGAAGGCCGGCACCGAGCGCGAGATTCCCGCCGACCTGGTGCTGCTCGCCCTGGGCTTCACCGGTCCGGAGCAGGAGGACATCTCCGCTCAGCTGGGGCTCCCGTTCGACGAGCGCGGCAACGTCGCGCGCGACGGCGACTACCAGACCTCGCAGGAGGGTGTCTTCGTCGCCGGCGACGCCGGACGCGGTCAGTCGCTGATCGTGTGGGCCATCGCAGAGGGCCGGGCAGCGGCGGCGGCCGTTGACCGGTATCTTGAAGGGGAGACGCAGTTGCCGTCTCCGATCCGTCCCACTGACCGCGGCATCCTCGTCTGAGCGAGGCGATGCCCGCACGACCGGGCGCCACCCCACCGAACCACGCGCCGTCGGCGCAGAACAACGGAGCGAACAGAAAAGCATGAGAAGGGCGAAAATCGTCGCGACCCTCGGGCCCGCGACCTCAAGCTATGACAACATCCGCGCGATCATCGACGCGGGTGTGGACGTGGCCCGGATGAATCTGAGCCACGGCAGCTACGAGGTGCACGAGGGGGTCTACGCCAACGTGCGCAAGGCCGCCGACGACGCCGGCAAGCCGGTCGCCGTGCTCGTCGACCTGCAGGGCCCGAAGATCCGTCTCGGCAAGTTCGAGGCCGGTCCCTACGAGCTCGCCGAGGGCGACATCTTCAAGATCACCACCGAGGACATCATCGGTACCAAGGAGATCTCCTCGACGACGTTCAAGGGCCTCCCGAACGACGTCAAGCCGGGTGACTTCCTGCTGATCGACGACGGCAAGGTGCGCGTGCGCGTCGTGTCGGTGGACGGCCCGGTCGTCACCACCGAGGTGATCGTCGCGGGTCCCGTCTCCAACAACAAGGGCATCAACCTGCCTGGTGTCGCGGTCAACGTGCCGGCGCTCTCCGACAAGGACGAGGCCGACCTGCGCTGGGGCCTCAAGCTCGGCGCCGACCTGATCGCGCTGTCGTTCGTGCGGAACGCCGCCGACATCGAGCGCGTGCACGAGATCATGGCCGAGGAGGGTCGCAAGATCCCCGTCGTCGCTAAGATCGAGAAGCCGCAGGCCGTGGAGGCGCTCGAGGAGATCATCGAGGCGTTCGACGCCATCATGGTCGCCCGCGGCGACCTCGGTGTCGAGCTGCCGCTCGAGGCGGTCCCGATCGTGCAGAAGCGCGCGGTCGAGCTGGCCCGTCGCGCGGCGAAGCCGGTCATCGTGGCGACGCAGATGCTCGAGTCCATGATCTCCAGCCCGGTTCCGACCCGCGCCGAGACCTCCGATGTCGCGAACGCCGTCCTCGACGGCGCGGACGCGGTCATGCTCTCGGGCGAGACCAGCGTCGGCGAGTACCCGGTGGTCACGGTGCAGACCATGGCCAAGATCGTGACCTCGACCGAGGAGCACGGTCTGGAGCGCATCCAGCCGCTCGGCACGCGCCCCCGCACCCAGTCCGGTGCGATCACGCTGGCCGCCGTAGAGGTCGCCGACTTCGTCGAGGCGAAGTTCCTCTGCGTCTTCACCGAGTCGGGCGAGTCGGCGCGCCGCATGTCGCGCCTGCGCAGCCGCATCCCGATCCTGGCGTTCACGCCGGAGGAGTCGGTCCGCCGTCGCATGTCGCTGTTCTGGGGCGTCGAGTCGTTCGTCGTCGGACGCGTCACCCACACCGACCAGATGGTCGCCCAGGTGGATGAGGCGCTGAAGTCGACCGGCCGCGCGGTCGACGGCGACAAGGTCATCATCATCTCCGGTTCCCCTCCCGGGATCCCCGGAACCACGAACGACATCCGCGTGCACCGGGTCGGCGACGTCCTGTAGTACCGGTTGAGAAGGCCCCGCTCCGGCGGGGCCTTCTGCATGTCCGCCCTGCGCCCTCCGGCCGCTCCGCCCGCGCCGCAACTGCCAAAAACGGAGGACTTCCAACCCGGTTCGGCCACCGCATCCTCCGTTTCGCGCCCCCGACCGGCGTGTCGAATGCAGACACCTCCGTTTTCCACACAGCCCCGCCGCAGGATTCCGTGTCGGGAAGGGAGGATCATCCCGCCGCGCGTCGGGCGTGTCCTCCTCAGGTATGACGGGACGTCCGACCGCGGGATGAAGTCGCGTTTTACCAGGCAATCCGGAGGGTCGCGCGCGGCCGCCCGCGCGTATCCTCAGGCTATGGAACACCGTTGGTTGCGCTGGGCGCCCGCTGTCGTCGTCCCGGCCGTCATCGCGGCCGCTGTGGTCATCACCCCGCTGGCCGCGGGTGCCAGCGACTTGCCGGTGAGCACGCCGGCGGATGTGCTGCACCTCGTGGCTGCGAGCAACACGCGCTCCTTCTCGGGCACCGTCGAGCAGAACTCCGACCTCGGCCTGCCGAGCCTTCCCACGGCCACGTCGAAGGGGACGGACGACAACAGCGCCGCCGACCTGCTGGAGCTCGCCCTGGCCGACCACACCGCGAAGGTGTGGGTGGATGGGCCGGCTCGCGTCCGCGTCCAGGTCCTCGATCAGCTGGCCGAGCGGGATGCGATCCGCAATGGCTCCGACCTGTGGCTGTACCAGTCCTCGGGTGAGAAGGTCACGCACGCGACGCTTCCCGCGCACGCTCAGAAGGACGCGACTCCGCATGCGACGTCGCTCACTCCGTCGCAGCTGGCGCAGCGCTTCCTCGACGCCGTCGACCCCTCCACGAAGGTGTCTCTCGGCGATCCCACCCAGGTGGCCGGCCGCGACGCGTACGACCTCGTCCTGACGCCGAAGGCCGACACCACGCTCATCGGCACCGTGTCCATCGCCGTCGACGGCAAGACCGGCATCCCGCTGAAGGTCGCCGTGACCGCGCGAGGTGCGAGTGCGCCGGCGTTCGAGGCCGGGTTCACCTCGTTCAGCGACCAGAAGCCGGACGCCGACGTGTTCGCGTTCGCCCCGCCGAAGGGTGCGAGCGTCTCCGAGCAGAAGCTGCCGGACGCGGGGCGGATGCACGAGCCGGCCGGTTCGCACCCGATGCCGTCCGTCTCCGGCACCGGCTGGGCGACCGTCGTCGCCCTTCCCGCAGGTTCTGCTCCGAGCGCGGTGTCGGATGATCCGCTGTTCTCGCAGCTGACGCAGCCGGTGGACGGCGGACGTGCCCTGAGCTCGTCCATCCTCTCGGTGCTCGTCACCGCCGACGGCCGTGTGCTCGCCGGCTCGGTGCCGGTGTCGGCTCTGCAGGCAGCGGCGCAGGCGTCCGCCAAGTGACCGACGCGGCGATCGCGACCAGCGGGCTCACCAAGCGCTTCCGGTCGCGAGCGGTCGTCGACGGCCTCGACCTGAACGTTCCGCGCGGATCGGTCTTCGGTTTCCTCGGCCCGAACGGCTCGGGGAAGACCACGACCATCCGGATGCTGCTGGGCCTGGTCTCGCCGTCTGCCGGGTCGATCCAGGTGCTCGGTGAGGCGATGCCGGATCGCGGGGCGCGGGTGCTCCCGCGGGTCGGTGCCCTGGTGGAGGGGCCGGCGTTCGCGCCCTACCTGTCCGGCACCGCGAACCTGATGCGCCGCGACACCGCCGATCGGTACGCGCCCGGGTCGACGCGCCGCGCCCGGGTGGAGGCGGCGCTGGAGCGGGTGGGCCTCTCCCATGCGGCTGGCAAGCACGTCCGCGCGTACTCGCTCGGGATGAAGCAGCGCCTCGGCATCGCCGGCGCGCTTCTCACCGACCGCGACCTCCTGGTGCTCGACGAGCCGACGAACGGACTGGACCCGCAGGGGACGCGCGAGGTCCGGTCGCTGGTGCGGTCGCTGGCAGACGAGGGCACGACGGTGTTCGTGTCGAGCCACCTGCTGGCGGAGATCGAGCAGGTCTGCACCCATGCGGCCATCATGCGGACCGGACGCCTGGTCGCACAGGGCTCGCTCGACGAGCTGCGTCGGGGGTCGGGACCGCGGCTGGCGGTGGAGACACCGGACGCGTCGCGCGCGGCCTCCGTCCTGTCCCGCTTCGGTCTGGACGCCGTGCTGACCGGCTCCGGAGTGGAGGCGGCGCTCGGCGAGGTCGGACCACCCGCGGAGGAGCTGGCGGCGGCGCTCGTCCGCGACGACGTGCGGCTGCGCGGGTTCGTCGTGCGCGCGTCCAGCCTCGAGGAGCGCTTCGTGGAGCTCACCGGGGAGGGCTTCGATGTCGAGCAGTGAACTGACGGCGGCACCCGAGACGACGACGGCCGTGGTGTCGCTCGCGGCGCGCCGCGAGCGTCCGTCCGGCGGCTGGGCTCTGCTGGGATCGGAGATCTCCGTCATGTTCCGGCGCTGGCGCACCTGGGCGATGCTCGGTGCGCTGGCCGCCATCCCGCTCCTGATCGCCGTCGCCGTCCGGCTCACGGGCGGAAGCTCGCGCGGACCGGCGTTCCTCAGCGAGATCACCTCGAACGGACTGTTCGTCGCGTTCACCGCGCTCGTGGTCTGCGTGCCGTTGTTCCTGCCGCTGACGATCGGGGTCGTCGCCGGCGACACGATCGCCGGGGAGGCCAGCCACGGCACGCTCCGCTACCTGGTCATCGCTCCGGCGGGCCGCCTCCGCCTCCTGGGCGTGAAGTACGCGGGATGCGCGGTCTTCTGCATCGCCGCGGCGCTGGTCGTCGGCCTCGCCGGCACGCTGATCGGCGCGCTGCTGTTCCCGATCGGACCGGTCACGCTGCTCTCGGGCGTGCAGGTGAGCCCCGGGGAGGCGTACCTGCGGTTGCTGCTGATCGCCCTGTACATCGTGGTGTCGCTGCTCGGGCTGTGCGCGATCGGGCTGTTCCTCTCGACCCTGACCGACGTGCCGGTCGGCGCGATGGCGGCCACCGCCGTCCTAGCCGTCGTCTCGCAGGTCCTCGACCAGCTGCCTCAGCTGGAGGGACTGCACCCGTGGCTGTTCAGCCACTACTGGCTGGGCTTCGGCGACTTCCTGCGCGACCCGATCTCGTGGGATTCGTTCGGCCAGAACGCGCTGCTGCAGCTGGGCTACATCGCGGTGTTCGGTGCGCTCGCGATCGGCCGGTTCACGTCGAAGGACATCTTGTCCTGACCCGGCGCCTGTCCTGACCCGGCGCGCTGCTCAGGGGACGGTCTCGGCCGCCTGCTCCAGCTCGGAACGCGGGTGCTCGCGCTGCGTCGCGATCGTGACCGCGGCGGCGGCGCACACCACGAGGATGCCGACCAGCTGGATAAGACTGAACCGCTCGCCGAGCACGATCACCCCGAAGACGGTCGCGACGACCGGTCCGAAGCTGGTGATCACCGCGTACAGGCGCGGCGTGATGCGGCGCAGGATGAACGTGTCGAGGCTGTACGGGACAGCGGACGACAGCACGCCGAGCGCGAGCAGCAGGAGCAGCACGCGCGCATCCAGCTTGCTGTAATCGACGACGATGAGTGCGAGCGGAACCGTCAGCACCGTCGAGACGACGCTGGCCACGCTGAGCCCCTCCAGCCCGGGCAGCCGCATCGCCACCCGGCGGGTGAGCAGGATGTACGCGGCCCAGGCCGCTGCGGCGGTCAGGGCCAGGACCACCCCGATCGGGTCCACGCTGCCTTCGGTCGCCGTCAGCAGCAGGACTCCTGCGGCTGCCGCCACCGCGCATCCCGCGTCGAGCAGCCGCCGGGAGCCGACGAGCGCCAGAGCGAAGGGTCCGAGGAACTCGATGGTCGCGGCCATGCCGAGGCCGAGCCGTCCGACGGCCTCATAGAAGCTGAGGTTCATCGCGGCGAGCACGACTCCCAGCGCGAGAGCAGGCCAGAGCCGGCGCCAGGTCAGCTCCGCACGTCGGGGCCGGTAGAACGGCAGCACCGCGACTGCGGTGACGACCTGCCGGGCCGCGACGACGACGATTGAGCCGACCACGGGGATGAGGAGACCGGCCAGCGACGAGCCGTAGTTTATGCTGATCTCCGTCGCCACCTGGGTGCCCGCACCGACGAGGCGGTCGCGACGGGTGGAGCTCACCCGATCGAGCTTACCGGCGAGCGATCACACCGTGCGGCGCATGACCGCCCGCGTGGCGCTCGGTCGTCGTACGACGTCGAAGCCGCCGTCCCGGAACAGTGAGACGGTGCCGTGGTACCGTTCCGCCGCCGAGAGCGAGGGGCGGACCTCCGGGTCGACCGGATAGCCCTCCAGCACCTCCGCGCCCTGCGCCCTGGCGTGCTCCACCGCCCCCGCGAGCAGCGCCCGGGCCAGCCCCTGCTTCCGGAATTCGATGCGGACCACGAAGCAGGTCACCGCCCACGGGTCCTGCGGATCGTCGGCAAGGCGCTTCGTGATGGGGGAGCGGGCGAGGTTCGGATATGCCGAGAACGGCTCGACCGCCGACCAGCCCGCGGGCTCCCCGTCCACCCAGGCGATCACGCCGGGGGTTCCGGTGCGCACCTGGTCGTGCAGCCGGTCGTGGAAATCGTCACGCGACAGCTGGTCACTCTGCGCGCGGGGGATCTTGAACCACTGGCACCAGCATCCCGACGCGTCGCCGCGCGTGCTGAACACCGTCTCCAGGTCGTGCCAGACGGCCTCCTCGACCGGGCGGACCACTGTGTCGCTCATGCCTCGACGCTAGCGGCCGCATCGGTCGTCGGCCAGGAGGCATCGTCCAGGCACAGTCGCGCCACCAGGGTGGGGTGCTCGACGTGCGCGAAGTGCCCGGTCGCCGGCAGGACGACGGTGCGGAGGCCGGGCACGACCGCGGCGAGCCGCGCGTCGTCGGGGCCGGGTACGAACACGTCCCGGTCGCCGCGCAGGGCCATGACCGGGCAGCGGATGCGACCCCAGCGCGCCGAAGCGGGATACCGGCGGGCGCAGGCCACCGCGCGGACGAAAGCGGCCGGACGCAGATCGCGCGCGAGTTCGTGCGCGACGCCCGGGACGCGGCGGGCGAAGAGCGGCGAGGCGAGGAGCGCGAGGATCCCGGCCCGGTCGAGCGCGCGCACCAGCCGGACGCTGGGTGCGCCGAGAGCGGCGAGCACGCGCATCCCCTGCAGCAGGAGCATCAGCGGCGCGTACCCGCGGAACAGCGCGCCGGTGCTGAGGACGTCCGCCCGGCCGGCGAACGTCGTCGCCGAGATGAGGACGACGGACTGCGTCGCCTCCTGCTCCCGCACCGCCACCTCCAGTCCCACGAAGCCGCCCAGCGAGTGGCCGACCATGCGCCACCGCTCGTACCCGAGCGCCCGCGCGGCGGTCGCCGCGGCGGCGGCGAGCACCTCGACATCCAGCCCGGAGAGGTCGGCGGGGGAGTCGCCCCAGCCCGGCAGGTCCGGCACGACGAGGTCGGGGACCGGCACGCCGCGCTCTGCTTCCGCGGCGGCGATCAGTGGCGCCCACGTGGTCCACGAGCCCGCTGCGCCGTGGAGCAGGATGGTCGCCACGTCCGATTCACGCGGTGTACACCGCACGGCCATCGGCCCGGCATCCGTCTCGACGATCGTCTTCTGCACGCCTGTTGTTCGGAGCGGAGCGGCCGTAGGATGCGCGGCAAGCCCACCTGCGCCGAAGTCGCTCCGTGCGCGGGGACACGCCAGCCAGCAGGGAGTCCTGAATGACCGACACGACCACGGCGTCCGCCGCTCACGAACTGACCGAGGAGATGCTCGACCGACTGGACGCCTGGTGGCGTGCGGCAAACTATCTGTCGGTCGGTCAGATCTACCTGCTCGACAACCCGTTGCTGCGGCGCCCGCTCTCGCGCGACGACATCAAGCCGCGGCTGCTCGGCCACTGGGGCACGACGCCCGGGCTGAACTTCATCTACGCGCACCTCAACCGCGCCATTCGCGAGCGCGACCTCGACACCCTGTTCGTGGCCGGTCCCGGACACGGCGGCCCCGGGGTGGTCGCGAGCGCCTACCTCGACGGCACCTACAGCGAGCTCTACAGTGCGATCGACCAGAGCGAGGACGGCCTGCGCCGGCTGTTCCGCCAGTTCTCGTTCCCCGGCGGCATCCCGAGCCACGCCGCGCCGCAGACGCCAGGCTCCATCCACGAGGGCGGCGAGCTCGGGTACGCACTGTCGCACGCCTACGGCGCGGCCTTCGACAACCCCGGCCTGCTAGTCGCCGCGGTGGTCGGCGACGGCGAAGCGGAGACCGGTCCGCTTGCGACGGCGTGGCACTCCAACAAGTTCCTCAACCCGCGTCAGGACGGCGTGGTGCTGCCCATCCTGCACCTCAACGGGTACAAGATCGCCAACCCGACGGTGCTGGCGCGCATCCCGGAGTCGGAACTGCTCAGCCTGATGCGTGGCTACGGCTACGAGCCGTTCATCGTCTCCGGCGGCTTCGACGGCGAGGACCCGCGCGAGGTGCACAAGCGGATGGCCGCGACGCTCGACGAGATCCTCGACCGCATCGCAGAGATCAAGACGCAGGCCGAGGAGGGGACGCTGACCGGGCGCCCGTCCTGGCCGATGCTCATCCTCCGCACACCCAAGGGCTGGACGTGCCCGGCCGAGATCGACGGCCACCCGACCGAGAACAACTGGCGGTCGCACCAGGTGCCGCTGGCGAACGCCCGCGACACGGAGGCGCACACCCGGCTGCTGGAGAACTGGCTCTTGTCGTACCGCCCAGAGGAGCTGTTCGACGAGGCCGGACGCCCGGTGGAGCTCGTCAGCGGCCTCGCACCGGAGGGCGAGCGGCGGATGAGCGCCAACCCGGTCAGCAACGGCGGGCTGCTCCGCCGCGACCTGCGGCTGCCCGACTTCCGCGACTACGCGGTCGACGTACCGGCCCCGGGTGAGACGTTGGCGGAGGCGACGAAGGTTCTCGGAGAGTGGATCCGGGATGTGATGATCGCCAATCCGCACGACTTCCGCCTGTTCGGGCCGGACGAGATCGCTTCCAACCGCCTGCAGGCCGTGTTCGAGGACACCAGCAAGCAGTGGAATGCCGAATACCTGCCGATCGACGACGACAACCACCTCGCGCCGACCGGGCGCGCGATGGAGGTGCTCAGCGAGCACCAGTGCCAGGGCTGGCTCGAGGGGTACCTGCTGACGGGACGGCACGGCGTCTTCACGTCGTACGAGGCGTTCATCCACATCGTCGACTCCATGTTCAACCAGCATGCCAAGTGGCTGAAGTCGGCGGGTGAGGTGGCCTGGCGGCGACCGGTGGCATCCCTCAACTATCTGCTCAGCTCGCACGTCTGGCGGCAGGACCACAACGGCGCCTCCCACCAGGATCCCGGCTTCATCGACCACGTCGTGAATAAGAAGGCGGACGTGGTGCGCGTGTACCTGCCCTTCGATGCGAACACGCTGCTGTCCACCTATGACCACTGCCTGCGCTCGGTCGACTACGTGAACGTGGTCGTCGCGGGCAAGCAGCCAGCGCCCAACTGGCTGACCATGGACCAGGCGATCGCGCACTGCACCCGCGGCATCGGCATCTTCCCGTGGGCGGGCACCGAGGTCGAAGGCGAAGAGCCGGATGTGGTGCTCGGCTGCGCGGGCGACATCCCGACCCTGGAGACCCTGGCCGCCGCGGACATCCTGCGCCGGCGCCTGCCGGACCTCAAGGTGCGCGTCGTCAACGTCGTCGACCTGATGCGCCTGCAGACCGAGGGCGAGCATCCGCACGGTCTCAACGACCGCGAGTACGACGCGCTGTTCACGGTCGACAAGCCCGTGATCTTCGCCTACCACGGGTACCCGTGGCTCATCCACCGCCTGACCTACCGGCGCAACGGCCACGACAACCTGCACGTGCGCGGCTACAAGGAGGAGGGCACCACGACGACGCCATTCGACATGGTGATGCTCAACGACCTCGACCGCTACCACCTGGTCATCGACGTCATCGACAGGGTGCCGGGGCTGGCGTCCCGTCACGCCGAGCTGCGCCAGGAGATGCAGGATGCGCGGCTGCGCGCCCGCGAGTACACGCGCGAACGCGGCGAGGACATCCCCGAGGTCGCGGAGTGGACGTGGGGCGGCGGCGAACGCACGACCCGCTTCGACACCACCGGCGGGGACAACGACTGAGCCCGGTCTACAGCGGGTGCGCGGACTCCGGGTCGACCACGGTCAGCTCGGCGATCTTCGCCGCGCGGTTGTCGCCCGACGACCGGCCGGTGAGCCGGCGGCCCACCCACGGCAGCACGTAGCGGCGGTAGTAGTCGGCAGTGCGCCGCGTCTTCTCGCCGGGAGGCGCGGCAGCGACCTCCTCGACGCCCCACTCCGCCGGCACCGGGACGCCGAGAGCGGTGAGCACGTTGCTCGCGACGCGGGCGTGGCCCAGCGGACCCAGGTGGAGCCGGTCCTCCGACCAGTAGCGGCTGTCCTCCAGGCCTTCGTCGGCCCAGTTGTCCACGAAGGTGATGCCGTCCCGGGGGAGCATCGCGCGCACGGCGATCGCGAGTTCCTCTCCGCGACGGCGGATGAGGCCGCCGAGGGGGAGGTGCGCGCTGGGGTTCGCGCCGCTCAGGAGCAGCATGTGGCTGCCGGACGCGACGACGCGATCCGCCGCATCCATCAGGGTCTGCGCCACACCCTCGATGGAGACGCGCGGGCGCATGATGTCGTTGCCGCCGCCGTTCAGGCTGACCAGGTCGGGATGCTGCGCGATCGCCGGCTCCACCTGCTCGGCCACGATCGGGCCGAGCTTGCGGCCGCGCACGGCGAGGTTCGCGTAGCGGAACGGCGTCGTGGATGCCGCGGCCATTCCGAGCGCCACGAAGTCGGCCCAGCCGCGAACGCGTCCGTCGGGCAGATCGTCGCCCACGCCCTCCGTGAAGCTGTCCCCGATGGCGATGTAGCTGGTGAATGCGGTGGTCGGCACGGGTGCAACGCTACCGCGCCCGGCTACCATGGGCGGCATCGGCGCCGAGGCCGGATGAGGGGGCTCCCATGCAGAAGGTCAGCACGTTCCTGTGGTTCGAGAGCGGTGTGGAGGAGGCCGCGACGCTGTACACGTCGCTCATCCCGAATTCGAGCATCCTGGAGGTGAAACGGTTCGGGGAGGGCATGCCGAACGGGCTCGTGGTGCTCCGCTTCACGCTCGATGGAGTCGAGTACCAGGCGATGAACACGGGGCCCGCGGGCGGCTTCACCGAGGCGATCTCACTGTCCGTGGTGTGCGACGACCAGGCCGAGGTCGACCGGATCTGGGACGCGCTCACCGCCGACGGCGGCGAGGAGAGCATGTGCGGGTGGCTGAAGGACCCCTGGGGTGTCAACTGGCAGATCGTGCCCCGGCGCCTGCTCGAACTGCAGGCCGACCCGGACCGCGACCGCGCCGACCGCGCCAACCGGGCGATGCTCCGGATGCGGAAGCTCGACATCGCCGCGCTGGAAGCGGCCGCCGACGGCCGGTGAGCGGCGTCGGCTCCGCCGAAGTGCTCGCCGTTGCGCATCCACTCGGCGTGTTGAGCGCGACAACGAGCACCTCGGCGCTGCCGCAGCCGCGGGTCAGCGGGCCAGCAGGTCCTGCCAGCTGTTCAGGTGCTCGACGGTGACCCCGCCGTAGCCGCGCAGCGACGAGAGGGCCGCGCGGACCTTCGCCGTCTCCGACTCCAGCAGGGCCGCGGTGTCGTCGCCGAACGTCGCAGCCGGACCGCCCGCGACCTCGGGGGTGTCCGTCTCGACCCCGATGGTGAACGGGATGCGCTTCGCCGCCGCCGCTGTGGCGGCCGGCTTCGCGTACGCGATGATGCCGTCCGTCCCTGCGGCGTGGTCGCTGAACGCGACGATCGCGACGGACTTCAGGTGCGGGAGCAGCGCGTCGAACGCCGTGCCGCCGCCCGGCTGCGGCTTGGCCGCGAGCCACCATGGCAGATCGGCGCCGATCGGCACCGGGCCGGCGGCCGCCTTAGCCGCGTCGTACATCGTGTTCAGCTTGGCGACGACGGCGGGCAGCTCGCTGTCCGAGGAGACGACCCACGGCTCGACGTCGAACTGGACCGCGTCGAACGGCGCGGCCCGCAGGGCGGCCGACGTCCACGTCGCTGCGAGCGACGGATCGTCGGCCCACGCCGGATCGCCGCCCAGCGCGGCCACCTTGGTCACCCCGGCCGCGTGGAGCGCCGCCACCGACTCCGACAACCAGGCGGAGAACGGACCCTCGTCGGCCGCCCACGGCACGGACAGGAAGACGGTGTGCAGCTGGTGCGCCGCCGCGAACCCGGCGAGCGCCTGCGGCTCGAACTGCGGCATGCCCTCGCCGCGCGCATCCGTTGCCGGATCGATGGGGTTGCCCCACGCCCACATCCCGGTGATCGCCGAGCTGGGGGTCGTTGCGTCGACGCGTTGCGTCACGGCCGATGCGGGCGCTGCGGCAGCGAGCGACGACGCGGCCAGCCCGAGGGCGAGCGCCGAGACGACGACGGTGGAGCGGAGACGGAGGCCATCCATGGCACACCCTTCAGACGCGAAAACGTTCGGGGTGCTGCAAAAATCCGGGTGTGCAGCTCCTCCATCATCCCAAGATCTCGCGAGTCGTCTATGCCGCGTTCGGGGTACAAATTCGAGGGCTGATCAGTCCCGCCAGCCGAGCGCCGGGGCGATCTGGGTGACGATCGTCTCGAGCAGGTGTGCGTTGTAGTCGACGCCGAGCTGGTTGGGCACGGTGACGAGGAGGGTGTCCGCGTCCGCGACCGCCGCATCCTCGCGCAGCTCCTCGACGATCCGCTCGGGCTCGCCGACGTAGCTCTTGCCGAACCGGGCGAGACCGCCGTCGAGGTGCCCGACCTGGTCGTGCCGCTCGGCGAGCGCCGAGGCGCCGAAGTACCGGCGGTCGAGGTCGGTGGTGATCGGCAGGATGCTGCGGCTCACCGACACGCGCGGCTCACGCTCCCAGCCGGCCGCCTTCCATGCCTCGCGGTACTGCTGCAACTGCTCGAACTGGAGGTCGGAGAACGGGACCCCCGTGTCCTCCGTGAGCAGGGTCGAGCTCATCAGGTTCATGCCCTGCTCGGCCGTCCACACCGCTGTCGCGCGTGTGCCGGCGCCCCACCAGATGCGGTCGGACAGGCCGGGGGACTGCGGCTCGATCGCGAGGGCGCCGAGCTGGCCGCCGGTCATGGCCGGATTCGCCTCGGCGACGCCCGCTCCGGCGATCGCCGCGCGGAACAGTTCCGTGTGACGGCGTGCCATGTCCGCGTCCGTCTCGTCCTCGGCCGGGACGTACCCGAACGACTCCGACCCGCGCAGCGCGGTCTCGGGTGACCCGCGGCTGACGCCGAGCTGCAGCCTCCCGCCGCTGATCAGGTCGGCGGCCGCCGCATCCTCCGCCATGTACAGGGGGTTCTCGTACCGCATGTCGATCACCGCCGTGCCGATGTCGATGCGCTTCGTGCGGGCTCCGATCGCGGCCAGCAGCGGGAACGGCGACGCCAGCTGCGGGGCGAAGTGGTGGACCCGGACGAAAGCGCCGTCCGCGCCGAGCTCCTCGGCGGCCACGGCGAGCTCGATGGTCTGGGTGAGGGCGTCGGCCGCGGTGCGCGACACGGAGCCGGGGATGGGTTGGTAGTGCCCGAAGCTGAGGAACCCGATGCGTTTCACATCCACTCCAATCGGTCCTCCTCGCAGACTATTCCGCCGCGCTAGGGTCGGGATATGGCGGAGTGGCTGTGCGCGACGTGTGCGGTGGAGTACTCGAGCGGCGAGCATCCGCCGGCGACGTGTCCGATCTGCGAGGACGAGCGGCAGTACGTGCCGCCGACCGGTCAGGAGTGGACCACGCTGCAGCGGCTGCAGCGCGAGGGCGAGCGCGTCGTCGTCACCGAGCTCGAATCCGACCTGTACGGCTTGCGCAGTGAGCCGCGGGTCGGCATCGGCCAGCAGAGCATGCTGCTGCGGACCCCGGAGGGCAACCTGCTCTGGGATCCGACCGGGTACGTCGACGAGGCCGCGGCTGCGGCGGTGCAGGACCTCGGCGGCGCGGCCGTCGTCGCGACGAGCCACCCGCACATGTTCGGCGCCCAGGTGACGTGGTCGCGGATGCTTGGGGACCCGCCCGTGCTCGTCAACGCCGCAGACCGGCAGTGGGTGCAGCGCGAGGATGCGGCCATCCGGTCGTGGAGCGGCGAGGTGGAGGTCCTACCCGGCGTGACCCTGCGGACGGTCGGCGGCCACTTCCCGGGCAGCGCGGTCGTCCACTGGGACCGCGGGGTCGTGCTGAGCGGCGACACCGTGTTCCCGGGGCCGTCGCAGCGGTGGGTGACGTTCCAGCGCAGCTTCCCGAACGACATCCCGCTCTCGGCGGCGGTCGTCCGGCGGGTGGCCGACGCGGTGTGCGACCGGCCCTTCGACCGGATGTACGGCAACCTCGGGAACGTCATCCCCCGGGATGCGCGCGGCGCGGTGCTCCGTTCGGCGGACCGCTACATCGGCTGGGTCAGCGGAGCGTTCGACCACCTGACCTGACGCGGCAGGTCGCGGTTCAGCGGCCGCCGTTCAGAGGAACGGCGCGAGCTCCAGCTCCATGGCCGGCTTCGGCTTGGCGCCGATGATCGTCTTGACCACCTCGCCGTTCTGGAACACCTTCATCACGGGCAGCGCCAGCGCCTTGTAGGCGACGGTGCTCTCCATGTTGTCGTCCGCATTGATCTTCACGATGCGGATGCGGTCGGCGTGCTCGGTCTGCAGCTGCTCCAGGATGGGCCCGAGCGCCCGGCACGGACCGCACCACTCCGCCCAGAACTCGACGACGGTGGTGCCCGGGGCGGCGAGCACATCCTCCTGGAACGTGGCGTCGGTGACGCTCTCGATCGTGGTCATGGCAGCACGCTAAGCCCTGACCTCGGGGGCAGGGTCAAGCGGTGACGCGCCGATCCTGTGCGAGCATGGAAGGAGGAGGTGCGCATGGAGATCCTGAGCCCGCAGCAGATCCGCGAGTCGTTCGTCAACTGCTCCCGCAGCGAAGCCGAGGAGCTTCCGCTGCCACCGGGTCTGCACGAGGTGGACTGGACCCGGCGCGAGTACCTGGGCTGGCGCGACCCGCGGCTGCCGCAGCGCGGCTACGTCGTCATCCCGACGGCGGACGGTCCCGTGGGTATCGCGCTGCGCGCCTCCGAAGCGTCCATGCGGTCGCACGTGCCGTCGATGTGCGGCTGGTGCCAGGATGTGCACCTCACGAATGACGTCTGGTTCTGGTCCGCGCGGAGGGCGGGACAGGCCGGCCGCAACGGCGACACCGTCGGCACGCTCGTCTGCGGTGCGTTCGAGTGCAGCGCGAACGTGCGCCGCACCCCGCCGCCCTCCTACGTCGGCTTCGACGCCGACATCGTCGTTGCGGAGCGGATCGCTGGGCTCGCCGAGCGCGCCCGCCGGTTCGCGGCGACGGTGGTCGGCGCCCGGATCTGACCGGGCGCCGACGACACCTGGGTCCGTGCTCAGCGCACGACGTACTTCTGGAGCTGCGCCGCCACGCTCGAGGTCACGGCCGACGGACCGCCGAGGATGACGATCTTCTTCGGCTTCAGCCGCTGCAGCTCCTTGATGGTCGAGGGCTGGAGCCAGGTCGGCCAGGTCAGCAGCACCGGCGCCCGCGCCGCTCCTGCGACCGGCGCGCCCGACAGCGAGTCGGGGAACTGGTCGCCCACCGCGACGTAGAGCGTGGCCACGCCCGGCGCGAAGTTCGCGGCCGAGATCGCCGCGCTCGTCTCCAGACGGTTGCTCCCGGCGATGCGGGACACAGTGCCCGCGGTGAATTCGCGCAGGGAGGCGAGCACCGCATCCGACACCGCCGTCCGGCCGCCGAGCACCACGATGCGCTGCGGCTTCAGGCGACGCAGTTCGGTCGCCACCGAGGGCGGGATGTGCGCCGGCCTCACCAGCAGCACCGGGCCGGGCTTCGCGCCCGCCGCGACGGCGGCGCCGGAGAGCGCATCCGGGAAGTCCTGACCGGTCGCGATGTAGCCCACTCCGGGACTCGGAGCGAACGCCTTCGCCGAAACCGCTGCGCTGGTCTCGAAGCGGTCGGAGCCGGCGACGCGGCTGACGCCGCCCGAGGTGTACGCACCCAAGGAGGAGAAGACGGAGGCGGTGACCGCGTTCGCCCCGCCGAGCACCACGATCCGCTGCGGCTTCAGCCGCTTCAGTTCGTTCGCCACGACGGCCGGGACCGAGTACGGCTGCACGAGAAGCACCGGACCCTTCCCAGCGCCCGCCGCCGCTGCACCCGACAGCGCATCCGCGAAGCCGTACCCGGACGCCACGTACGCGACGGGAACGCCCGCCGAGAAGGTCGCCGACAGCGCGGCGCTCGTCCCGAACCGGTCGGCGCCGGAGACGCGGTTGCCGAGCGCGAACGCCTGGAGGTCGCTCAGGGCGCCGTTGAACACATCCTGATCGCCCGGGAAGAAGCCCGCCGCGCGGAACTGCCAGAAGGTGAACGAGCCCCATCCCGCCGGCATCGTGCCCGCTCCGGTGGCCGGATCGTTGGGGTAGTTGGCGATGAAGAGCGGGTGGTTGCCGAAGCCGCCGTTGCCACCCGTGCACCGGTTCCACCAATTCGTGTTGGTGTAGATCGCGGGCGGACGGCCGGTCAGGGCGAGCGTCGTGTTCACGAAGTCGGAGATCCAGCCCACCATCTGCGCCGGGCTGAGCCCCCAGCACGTGTCGAGCCCGTTGTTGTACGGGTTGAACTCGATGTCGAGCAACGGCGGGAGGGTGCGGCCGTCGGCGACCCAGCCGCCGCCGTTCTGAACGAACCAGCGCGCCTGGGCGGCGCCGCTCGAGGTGCTCGGGGTGGCGAAGTGGTAGGCGCCGCGGATGAGGCCGGCAGCGTACGAGCCGTTGTACTGCTGGCTGAACTGGCTGCTGCGGTAGTCGGTGTCCTCCGTGGCCTTCACATAGGCGAACTTGGCGCCGTTGGCAGCCACGGACGCCCAGTTCACGTTCTCCTGCCAGCCGCTGACATCCAGGCCCGGCACGCCGGGCGGGAACCCGGCCACCATCGGAGCGAGCGACTGCGTCCCGGCCACGGGGGAGTCCTCGCCCGGCTGGACGCTCGGGCCGACGGGCGCGGCGGACTTGGCTGACGCATCCAGGTCGAAGGTGGAGCCCATCGCGTGGTTACGGGCCGCGTTCTGCTGCTCCAGCGACGGGTCGCCGGCCGCGACCGGACCGCTTGTCGTCGTGGGTGCTGGCGGCGCCGTCGGCTCCGCTCCCGCGGCGGGTGCGACCAGCCCCGTCAGGATGAGGGCGGAGGCGGCCGCCGTCCCTGCGATGGACGCGGCAGCGCGCCGGAGTCGTGTGTGCATTGCGATTGCTCCCCTGTGAACGAGCACGGCGGCTCGCTGCCAGGGTAGGCCGGATCGGGGAGGTGTCCAGGATTACGGGCGGGTGTCCGCCGATCCCGGAGGAGTCGTGCCGCTGGTGGGACTCGAACCCACACGCCCTTTCGGACAAAGCATTTTGAGTGCTCCGCGTCTGCCATTCCGCCACAGCGGCGCACAACAACCCCTGAAGAATACCGTAGGCTTTTGACCGTGACTGACCAGGAGACCTCTTCAACCGCACCCCGCCGCGTCGTCGTGGCGGAGGACGAATCGCTCATCCGCCTCGACATCGTCGAGATCCTGCGCGACAACGGTTTCGAGGTCGTCGGGGAGGCCGGAGACGGCGAGACGGCGGTCGCCCTCGCGACCGAGCTGCGACCGGATCTGGTCATCATGGACGTCAAGATGCCCCAGCTCGACGGCATCTCCGCGGCCGAGCGTCTGTCGAAGGACCACATCGCTCCCGTCGTGCTGCTGACGGCCTTCAGCCAGAAGGAGCTCGTCGAGCGCGCCACCGAGGCCGGTGCCTTGGCCTACGTCGTCAAGCCGTTCACGCCGAACGACCTGCTGCCCGCGATCGAGATCGCTCTCGCGCGGTACCAGCAGATCATCGCGCTGGAGGCCGAGGTCTCCGACATGGTGCAGCGCTTCGAGACGCGCAAGCTCGTCGACCGCGCGAAGGGCCTCCTCAACGAGAAGATGGGCCTCTCCGAGCCGGAGGCATTCCGCTGGATCCAGAAGGCGTCGATGGACCGCCGCCTCACCATGCACGATGTGGCCCAGGCGATCATCGACCAGCTCGCGCCGCCCAAGAAGTAGCCAGCCCCCGGGATTCGTCACGAATGCTCGTCATTCGTCACGAATGCGCACGATTCGTGACGAATCAGGGCCGCTCTCGCCCTAGACCTCTTTGATGAGGTTCGTGATGCGGATGGTGCTGCAGCGGCGACCCTGATCGTCGGTGACCGCGATCTCGTGCGTCGTCAGCGTGCGGCCGAGGTGGATGGGCGTGCACACGCCGGTCACATAGCCGCTCGTCGCTGCGCGGGTATGGGAGGCGTTGATCTCGATCCCGACGGCGAGGCGCCCTTCGCCCGCGTACAGGTTCGCCGACATCGAGCCGAGCGACTCGCCCAGCACGACGTACGCGCCCCCGTGCAGGAGGTCGGCGGGCTGCGTGTTCCCCTCCACCGGCATGCGCGCCACGGCCCGCTCCACGGTGAATTCGAGCATCTCGATGCCCATCTTCTCGGCCAGGCGGCCGAGCCCCCTCTGCTGCACGTACGTGAGCGCGTCTTCGGTCATCCTCGGCCTCTCCTGACGGTCGTCTGCGGTGTCACCGGCCCCTTGTAGGCTTGCCTGGTGTCAGACTCCGAAAAGCCTACCCTCCTCGTGATCGACGGTCATTCGCTCGCTTTCCGGGCCTTCTACGCTCTTCCGGTCGACAGTTTCGTCAACCGCGAGGGCCAGCACACCAACGCGATCCACGGCTTCATCGCGATGTTCATCAACCTGCTCCAGCAGCAGAAGCCGACCCACATCGCGGTCGCGTTCGACATCTCCCGCTACTCCTTCCGCACGCGCGAGTACCCGGAGTACAAGGGCACGCGCGGCGAGACGCCGTCCGAGTTCGCCGGCCAGGTCCCGCTGCTCGAAGAGGCGCTGCACGCCATGAACGTTACGACCATCGCGAAGGAGGACTACGAGGCCGACGACATCCTCGCCACCCTCGCCCGCCGCGGGGTGGAGGAGGGTTACAAGGTCCTCCTGGTCTCCGGCGACCGTGACACCATCCAGCTGGTCAACGACGACGTCACCCTGCTCTACCCGAACGTCCGCGGCGTCTCCGAGCTGAAGATCTACGACCCGGCGGCGGTCCGCGAGAAGTACGGGATCGACCCGCACCAGTATCCCGAGATCGCCGCACTCGTCGGCGAGACGAGCGACAACCTCATCGGCATCGACAAGGTCGGCGAGAAGACGGCCGTCAAGTGGGTGCAGCAGTACGGCACGGTCGAGAACATCGTCGCCCACGCCGACGAGATCAAGGGCGTCGTCGGTCAGAACCTGCGCGACCAGAAGGAGAACGCCCTCCGCAACCGCCGGCTCAACCAGCTGCTCGACGACGTCGAACTGCCCATCGCGCTCGACGACCTCGAGCGCAAGCCGCTCAACGAGAACGCCGTGCGCGACATCTTCGCGCGCCTGCAGTTCAAGACCCTGCTCGATCGCCTGATGAAGACGGCCGCCGAAGAGGGGATGCTCGACGGCGTCGTCAGCGTCACCGAGGTGGGCGATGCGGGTGCGGTGAGCGCTCCGGCCGTCCGCACGATGGTCGACGAGGAGCTCGCGAACTGGCTGTCGAAGGCCTCCGCCGATGGCGCCGCCGTTGCCGTGCAGCTGGAGGTCGGGCCGGCGGGGATCACCGGGTTCGGGCTCGCCGCCGCCGACGACACCGTTTATGTGCCGTGGGTCCCCGGCCGCAAAGACTATGCAGCGCTGGAGGAGTGGCTCGCCAGCAGCGCGCCGAAGTACTTCTTCCACGCCAAGCCTCAGTTCAAGTCGATGAGCCGGGCGGGATTCGTGGTCGACGGGCTCGCCTTCGACACCCGGATCGCGTCGTGGCTGGTGAAGCCCGGCGCCGCTCCGCAGTCGCTGGCGGAGCAGGTCTACGAGGTGCTCGGAGAGACGCTTCCCGTGTCCGACCCGAACCAGCTGGTCCCGATCAACGACGCGGTCAGCCCCGCGACCGAGGCCTGGTACATCCGACGCGTCGCCGAGGGGCAGATGATCGCCCTCGACGAGGGCACCCGCGCCGTGCTCGACGACATCGAACTGCCGCTCGTCGCGGTGCTCGCCGAGATGGAACTGAGCGGCGTCTCGATGGACTCCGAGGTTCTCGCGCGGCTGCGGGGGCAACTCACCGACAAGGCCAACGACTACGCGGCGCAGGCGTACGCCCAGGTCGGGCACGAGCTCAACCTCGGCTCGCCCAAGCAGCTGCAGCAGGTGCTCTTCGAAGAGCTCGGCATGCCGAAGACCCGCGCGACCAAGACCGGCTACTCGACCGACGCCGGTTCGCTCGCCGACCTGCAAGAGAAGAACCCGCACCCCTTCCTCGGGCTGCTGCTCCAGCATCGGGATGCCACCAAGCTCAAGCAGATCATCGAGACACTGGAGCGTTCGGTCGAGTCGGATGGGCGCATCCACACCACCTACGACCAGACCGGCACCAGCACGGGCCGCATCTCCTCGAACGACCCGAACCTGCAGAACATCCCGATCCGCACGGAGGAGGGGCGCGAGATCCGTTCGGCGTTCCGCCACGGCGAGGGCTTCGAGACGCTGCTCACGGCCGACTACTCGCAGATCGAGATGCGCATCATGGCGCACCTGTCGGAGGACCCGGGGCTGATCGAAGCGTTCAACGCGGGGGAGGACCTCCACCGGTTCGTCGGCTCCCGCGTCTTCGGTGTCGAGCCCGCCGAGGTGTCGTCCGCGATGCGCACCAAGGTGAAGGCGATGTCCTACGGGCTGGCCTATGGCCTGAGCGCGTTCGGGCTCTCGAAGCAGCTGCGCATCGAGACGTCGGAGGCGCGTCAGCTGATGACGGACTACTTCGAGCGCTTCGGCGCGGTGCGCGACTACCTGCGCAACGTGGTGGAGCAGGCACGCGTCGACGGGTTCACCGAGACGATCTTCGGGCGGCGGCGCCCGTTCGCCGACCTCACGTCGACCAACCGCGTGCTGCGGGAGAACGCCGAGCGCCAGGCGCTCAATGCGCCGATCCAGGGCTCGGCGGCCGACATCATGAAGGTGGCCATGCTCGGGATCGCCGGTGACATCATCGACCAGCGGCTCGAGTCGCGCATGCTGCTGCAGGTGCACGACGAGCTCATCTTCGAGGTCGCCACGGGAGAGTGGGATGCGCTGGAGTCGATCGTGCGCGCCCGCATGGCCGGCGCGGCCGATCTCCGCGTGCCCCTCGACGTCCAGGTGGGTCGCGGCTCCAACTGGGACGCCGCCGCGCACTGATCCTCCCGACGGTTACGCTGCGATTGTGAGCGAGCTCGAGCCGCGCAAGCGCCGGAAGAAGGCGGTCGTTCCGCGACGCATCCCGAGCGAGATCGTGCCGGTCGCCCCGGAGGAGGCGCGCGACTTCGTGCGCGACGCGCTGAAGGGGACCAGCCTGCGAGATCCGTTCGCGCAGCTCCTCTCGGCTCAGTTCGTCTTCGAGCAGCGGGTGCGGTGCATCCCCGTGGATGCGACGCACACGCGGATCGAGTTCGACGCGGTCGAGACGGTGCCCGGCGCCAACGTGCTGCTGTACACGCGGCGTCTCGGCGAAATCGACCGATTCTTCGTCGCACTGCATGACGAACTGGATCGCCGCGGACTCGCGTGACCTGTGCACGCACGGTCGTCCAGTCGACTTCTCCACAGGCAGAGGTTCCCCGTGCCTTCCGCCGGGTGTGATCGATAGGGTCGACGCATGACCAACGATCAGAAGCGCGAACCCACCCCGGTCGACACGATCGCCGAGGAGTGGGTGGACACCCAGCTCGAGCTCTTCCCCGAGTACCACGTGTGGCTCGGCCGACCCGGTCGCGAAGGCGAGTACGCCGACTACTCGCCGGCCGGCGCAGAGACCGCCATCGCGAAGGTGAAGGAGGCGCTCGCCCGCATCGAAGCAGCCGAGCCGGTCGACGACATCGACCGCATCACCAAGATGGACCTCGCCCGCGAGCTCCAGCTCGACGTCGAGAAGCACGAGGCCGGCTTCGCCCAGCGCGACCTCAACGTCATCGCCTCGCCGGCACAGGGGCTGCGCGAGATCTTCGACCTGGTCCCGACCGACACCGAAGACGACTGGTCCAACGTCGCCAAGCGCCTCCACAACCTGCCGGCGGCGATGGACGGCTACATCGAGACGCTGCGGAGCGGCATCGCGGCGGGCAACGTCCCGGCCGTCCGCCAGGTGCGCGAGGTGCTGGCGCAGGCGCGCAAGCAGGTCGCCGACACCGGCTTCTTCTTCGACTTCACCGGCGACGCCCGGCCGCTCAACGGAGTGCTGCCGGAGTCGCTCAAGAACGACCTCACCGCCGGCGCGCAGGAGTCCGCCCAGGCGTACGCGGCGCTGGCCGACTTCCTCGAGAACGAGCTGGCGCCGCACGCACCCGAGAAGGATGCGGTCGGCCGCGAGCTGTACGCTCTGGCGTCCCGCAGTTTCGTCGGCGCCACGGTCGACCTCGACGAGACGTACGAATGGGGCATCGAGGAGCTCGCACGCATGCGCGCCGAGCAGGAGTCGATCGCCCGCGAGATCAAGCCGGGCGCAAGCGTCCGTGAGGCCATCGAGTTCCTCGACGGCGACCCCAGCCGCAAGCTGCACGGCACCGACGCGCTGCAGCGCTGGATGCAGGAGACCAGTGACCGGGCGATCGAAGAGCTGGGCAAGTCGCATTTCGACATCCCGGCCGAGATCCGACGGCTCGAGTGCATGATCGCCCCCACGCAGGAGGGCGGCATCTACTACACGGGCCCGAGCGACGACTTCGCGCGTGCCGGCCGCATGTGGTGGAGCGTTCCCGTGGGTGTCACCGAGTTCGACACCTGGCGAGAGCTGACGACCGTCTACCACGAGGGCGTCCCGGGCCACCACCTGCAGATCGCGCAGGCGACCTACAACAAGGCGCAACTCAACTCGTGGCGGCGCATCGCCGGCACCTCCGGGCACGCCGAGGGCTGGGCCCTGTACGCCGAGCGTCTGATGGAGCAGCTGGGATACCTCGACGACCCGGCCGACCGGCTGGGCATGCTCGACGGCCAGCGCATGCGCGCCGCGCGCGTCGTGCTCGACATCGGCGTGCACCTCGAGAAGCCGCTGCCGGACGGATCGCGTGCGTGGACGGGCGAGGACGCCTTCCCGTTCCTGCGCGAGAACGTCAACATGAACGACGGCTTCGTCCGCTTCGAGGTGAACCGTTACCTCGGCTGGCCGGGGCAGGCGCCGTCGTACAAGATCGGTCAGCGCATCTGGGAGCAGCTCCGCGACGAGTACGCCCGCCGGGAGGGCGCATCCTTCGACATCAAGGCCTTCCACAAGAAGGCGCTCGACATCGGCGGCGTGGGCCTCGACACCCTGAAGTCGGCGCTGCTCGACTGACGCAGCGCATCCTCCGCAACCGGTGACCTCTCCGTACCGCGCCGTGCTGGGCGCGGCGTTCGACGACCTGCATCCGCGGCTGCGGGTGTACTTCGACGCTCTTCCGGACGGCGCGGTGGGGCAGGGGAGCGGCGTGTTCGAGACCGTGGGCACCCCGCGGCGGTGGATGTGGCCGGTGCTTGCGCTGTTCGCCCGGGCGCATGTCATGTTCCCCGTCTGGCAGCGCGACGTCCCGTTCACCGTCGTGAACCGGGCGGTGGCGGCGGCGGACGGATCGCCCGCCGTCGCCGCTGTCCGGCGCTTCGAGCTTCACGGGCGGCCGGCCATCATGGTCGATGAGATCGGCGTGGGGGGCGGGGCGCTGACCGACCGGCTGGGCGACCCCGTCCGCACCGAGGCACGGTTTGCGGCGACCGTGCGAGACGGCGGTCTGCGCCTGCGGTCGACCGCCGTGTGGCTGGTCGTCGGCGGCCGCCGGGTGCGCATCCCGAACCTCCTCGCCCCGGTGGTCGTGCTCACGGAGCGCTGGGACGACGCCACCGAGCGACAGCTGGTGTCGATCACCGTGGCACTGCCGGTCGTCGGCAGGATCTATCAGTATCGAGGGCGGTTCCAGTACGGGATCGCAGAACAGGAGCAGCGGTCGGAGTGAGCGAACGAATCGTCATCGCCGGGGCGTCCGGATTCCTCGGGCGCTACCTGGAGCGGCACTACCGCGACGCTGGGGCGGAGGTCGTCCTGGTCGGCCGGAGCGGGCCCGACGTCCGCTGGGACGACGCCGCCGGGCTGCGCGCAGCCGTCACCGGAGCTTCCGCGGTCATCAACCTCGCCGGGAAGAGCGTCGACTGCCGCTACAGCGACGCCAACCGTGCCGAGATCTTCCGGTCGCGCCTCGCAACGACCGCGGCCGTCCGGGAAGCGATCGCCGCGAGCGACTCCCCGCCGCCTGTCTGGTTCAACGCCAGCACTGCGACGATCTACCGTCACGCGGAGGACCGGCCGATGACCGAGTCCACGGGCGAGCTCGGTACGGGCTTCTCGGTGGAGGTGGCGAAGGCGTGGGAGCGGGAGCTGTTCGCGGGCGCGCTGCCCGGAACCCGGCGGGTCGCCCTCCGCATGGCGATCGTGCTCGGAGACGGCAGCGCCCTGACGCCGCTGGTCAACCTCGTGCGCTTCGGCCTCGGCGGACCCCAGGTCGACGGACCATGGTTAGCGACGGCCGCGAGGCGGAACGCCGGGACCTTCCACGAGTTCCGGGCGCGGGGAGGGCGTCAGCGCTTCAGCTGGGTCCACATCGCCGATGTGCTCGGCGCGATCGAGTTCGTGCGCGACCACGCCGAGTTGGACGGCCCGGTCAACGTGTCCTCGCCGAACCCCACCGACAACCGCACCATGATGGCGACGCTGCGGCGCCTCCTCGGCGCGCGCATCGGCCTCCCGGCCTCCCGGTGGATGCTCGAACTGGGCTCCGTCGCCATCCGCACCGAGACCGAACTCGTGTTGAAAAGCCGCTGGGTGGTGCCCGAGCGCCTGCTCGACGCCGGGTACGAATTCGCCTACCCGGACCTGGAGCCGGCGCTCAGCGACATCCTCGCCGACCGCGGCTTGCTGCACGCGTCCGCAGCCCGGTAGACTGGAACGTCACTTGTCTGACACCTCTATCCGCCTGCCGTTCGCGGAACACAAAAACAGAACCATCGCGACCGGCCTGATTCCTGTCCATTACGGAGCACCCACTACATGACAACCGCAACGACCGACAAGGCACCCAAGCAGGTCGCCGTCAACGACATCGGATCTGCTGAGGACTTTCTTGCCGCGGTCGAAAAGACGCTGAAGTTCTTCAACGACGGAGACCTCATCGAAGGCACCGTCGTCAAGATCGACCGCGACGAGGTCCTCCTCGACGTCGGTTACAAGACGGAGGGCGTCATCCCCTCCCGCGAGCTTTCCATCAAGCACGACGTCGACCCCACCGAGGTCGTCGAGGTCGGCGACACCGTCGAGGCCCTCGTTCTCCAGAAGGAGGACAAGGAAGGCCGCCTCATCCTGTCCAAGAAGCGTGCGCAGTACGAGCGCGCGTGGGGCGATGTGGAGAAGATCAAGGAAGCCGACGGCGTGGTCACCGGTACGGTGATCGAGGTCGTCAAGGGCGGCCTGATCGTCGACATCGGCCTCCGCGGCTTCCTGCCGGCCTCGCTCATCGAGCTGCGCCGCGTCCGCGACCTCACCCCCTACCTGGGTCAGGAGATCGAGGCGAAGATCCTCGAGCTCGACAAGAACCGCAACAACGTGGTGCTCTCGCGCCGCGCGCTGCTGGAGCAGACCCAGTCGGAGTCTCGCACCACGTTCCTCAACAACCTGCACAAGGGCCAGGTCCGCAAGGGCGTCGTCTCGTCGATCGTCAACTTCGGTGCGTTCGTCGACCTCGGCGGCGTCGACGGTCTCGTCCACGTGTCGGAGCTCTCCTGGAAGCACATCGAGCACGCCTCCGAGGTCGTCGAGGTGGGCCAGGAGGTCACCGTCGAGATCCTCGAGGTCGACCTCGACCGCGAGCGCGTCTCGCTGTCGCTCAAGGCGACGCAGGAGGACCCGTGGCAGGTCTTCGCCCGCACCCACGCGATCGGTCAGGTCGCACCGGGCAAGGTCACGAAGCTCGTCCCGTTCGGTGCGTTCGTCCGCGTCGCAGACGGCATCGAGGGCCTCGTCCACATCTCCGAGCTGTCGGGCAAGCACGTCGAGCTGGCCGAGCAGGTCGTCTCGGTGGGCGACGAGGTGTTCGTCAAGGTCATCGACATCGACCTGGAGCGCCGCCGCATCTCGCTGAGCCTCAAGCAGGCCAACGAGGGCGTCGACCCCGAGGGCACCGAGTTCGACCCGGCCCTCTACGGCATGGTCACCGAGTACGACGACCAGGGGAACTACAAGTACCCCGAGGGCTTCGACCCGGAGACCAACGAGTGGAAGGAAGGCTTCGAGACGCAGCGCGACGAGTGGGAGCAGCAGTACGCTGCCGCCCAGGCGCGCTGGGAGGCGCACAAGCGCCAGGTCGCGAAGGGCCTCGAAGAGGCTGCCGCCGACAGCGGTACGTCCTCCTACACGTCCGAGTCGGGCAACAGCGGCACCCTCGCCGACGACGAGTCGCTCGCGGCTCTGCGCGAGAAGCTCAGCTCCAACAACTGAGCACCCGCTCCTAGAGACGGCCGGTCCTTCGGGACCGGCCGTTTCGGCGTTCCGGGCCACTCGACGGCCAGAGCGGAGGCGAGGCTAGGCTGAGCGAGTGCAGCTGATCGGACTCACCGGCGGGATCGCCTCCGGCAAATCGACCATCGCCTCCCGACTCGCCTCCCACGGCGCCGTCGTCGTCGACGCCGACCGCATCGCGCGCGAGGTCGTCGAGCCGGGCACCCCGGCCCTCGCGCAGATCGCCGAACGCTTCGGCGATGGGGTGATCGCCGCCGACGGCAGCCTCGACCGTCCGGCCCTCGGCGCGATCGTCTTCGGCGACCCGGAGGCGCTGCAGGCGCTGAACGGCATCACGCATCCTGCCGTGCTCGCCGCGTCGACCGAGCGCTTCCGCGCCGCCGCAGAGGCCGACCCCGAGGCGATCGTCGTCTACGACGTCCCGCTGCTCGTGGAGTCGGCCAACGAGTACCCCTTCGATCGCGTCGTCGTCGCGCACGCGCCCGCCGAGACGCGCATCCATCGCCTGGTGACCCTGCGCGGGATGGACGCGGCCGAGGCCGAGCGCCGCATCCGCTCGCAGGCCACCGACGAGCAGCGGCTCGCCGTCGCCGACGACGTCATCGACACCGGCGGCACGCTTCAGCAGACGCTGGACCAGGTCGACTCTCTGTGGGAGCGACTGCGCGCCGCATCCTGAGCCACGCCTCCCTTGTGCGCGCGACGACTCGGAGTGCAGGCCGTTCCGCTGTGAGCGAGAGCCGGACCGAGTGTCGGTGGTCCTTCCTAGACTGGAGGCATGCTTCCCACGCGCTCCGTCCGTCCCTTCGAGGTCGTCAGCGAGTACAGCCCGAGCGGTGACCAGCCTCAGGCGATCGCCGAGCTCGCCGGCCGCATCAACGCCGGCGAGACCGACGTGGTCCTGCTGGGCGCGACCGGTACCGGTAAGTCGGCGACCACGGCCTGGCTGATCGAGCAGGTGCAGCGTCCCACCCTGGTGCTGGCCCACAACAAGACCCTGGCCGCTCAGCTGGCGAACGAGTTCCGCGAGCTGCTGCCGAACAACGCCGTCGAGTACTTCGTGTCCTACTACGACTACTACCAGCCCGAGGCGTACGTCCCGCAGACCGACACCTTCATCGAGAAGGACTCGTCGATTAACTCCGAGGTCGAGCGACTGCGGCACTCGACCACGAACTCCCTGCTGAGCCGCCGCGACGTCGTCGTGGTCTCCACGGTGTCGTGCATCTACGGCCTCGGTGCGGCCGAGGAGTACCTGGAGGCGATGGTCGCCCTGCAGGTCGGCCAGAACGTCGGTCGCGACGCGCTCATCCGCCGCTTCGTCGGGATGCAGTACGAGCGCAACGACGTCGACTTCTCGCGCGGCAAGTTCCGGGTGCGCGGCGACACGATCGAGATCATCCCGATGTACGAGGAGCACGCCGTCCGCATCGAGCTGTTCGGTGACGAGATCGAGGCGCTGTACTCGCTGCACCCGCTGACCGGCGAGGTGCTGCAGAAGATGGATGCGGTGTCGGTGTTCCCGGCGACGCACTACGCCGCGAGCCCCGCCACGATGCAGCGCGCCATCGTCACGATCCAAGACGAGCTGCGCGAGCGGCTGCAGGAGCTGGAGCGCGAGGGCAAGCTGCTCGAGGCCCAGCGTCTGCGCATGCGCACCCAATTCGACCTCGAGATGATGGAGCAGATCGGCTTCTGCTCTGGCATCGAGAACTACTCGCGGCACATCGACGGCCGGCTGCCGGGCGAGGCGCCGCACTGCCTGCTCGACTACTTCCCGGACGACTTCCTGGTGGTCATCGACGAGTCCCACGTGACCGTGCCGCAGATCGGCGCGATGTACGAGGGCGACGCGTCGCGCAAGCGCACCCTGGTGGAGCACGGCTTCCGCTTGCCGAGCGCGCTCGATAACCGGCCGCTCAAATGGAACGAATTCAAAGACCGCGTCGGCCAGACCGTCTACCTGTCCGCGACGCCGGGCAAGTACGAGATGGGCATCGCCGACGGCGTGGTCGAGCAGATCATCCGCCCGACCGGCCTGATCGACCCGGAGATCGTCGTCAAGCCGACGAAGGGGCAGATCGACGACCTGCTCGAGGAGATCCGCGTGCGGGTCGAGCGCGACGAGCGCATCCTGGTCACGACGCTCACCAAGAAGATGGCGGAGGAGCTCACCGACTTCCTGGCGGAGGCCGGGGTGAAGGTCCGCTACCTGCACTCGGATGTCGACACCCTCCGCCGCGTCGAGCTCCTCACCGAGCTGCGTGCCGGCGTCTACGACGTGCTCGTCGGCATCAACCTGCTGCGAGAAGGACTCGACCTCCCGGAGGTGTCGCTGGTCGCGATCCTCGATGCCGACAAGGAAGGCTTCCTGCGCTCGTCGACGTCGCTCATCCAGACCATCGGGCGTGCGGCGCGAAACGTGTCCGGGGCGGTACACATGTACGCCGACGTCCTGACCGATTCGATGAAGAGCGCGATCGAGGAGACCGACCGGCGGCGCGAGAAGCAGATCGAGTACAACCGCGTCAACGGCATCGACCCGCAGCCGCTTCGCAAGCGCATCGCCGACATCACCGACATCCTGGCGCGCGAAGAGGCCGACACGGCTCGGATGCTCGCCGGGCGGGAGCAGAAGCGCAAGAGCCCCACGCCCAACCTCCGCAACGGCGGCATCGCTGCGCAGGGGGCGGCTGAGCTCGAGAGCATCATCTCCGACCTCAACCAGCAGATGCTGGCGGCGGCAGGTGAGCTGAAGTTCGAGTTGGCCGCGCGGTTGCGTGACGAACTGTCCGACCTCAAGCGCGACCTCCGGCAGATGGAGAAGGCCGGCCACCTGGGCTGAGCCGCGCGGCCTCCGCAGCAGCAAGGGCTTCGCAGTCACTCGAGCACCGCAGCGACGGATGTCGGGCTACGGTGGCAGGGTGGCGACGAAGGCGGCGGGGCGGCGGCGGTGGACACTCGCGGCCTGCGTCGCGCTCGTGGCCGTCGCGCTGGCTGCCGTCGCGTTCCAGGGTGCACCGCAGTTCACCGGGCCGCGGATGTTCCTGCCGCCGGCGCCCATCCGCACCGACCCGGTCGAGCAGCGCGCCACCGGAACGCCAGAGCCCGGTCAGGCGTACCACGAGACCCGGCTCGACCTCTCCTGGGTGCTGATCGGCCTGATCATCCTCGCGGTCATCATCGCGCTCGCCCTCATCTGGCGGCTCCGCCGACGTCGCGGCGCCCCACCGGAACTCCCGTCGCTGGGCGACGTGAGCGGCGCTGACACGTCCAGCCCGCAGGCGTCGCCGGAACCCGAGCCCGAGCCCGAGCACGTCAGGAGAGGGCTGGACCGAGCCGCCGAGGTGCTCGCCAAAGAGCGCGAGCCGCGTGATGCGGTCGAACGCGCGTGGCTGGGTCTCGAAGAAGGCGCGGCCGACTCCGGCGTCCGACGCCTCCCCGCCGAGACCCCGGCCGAATTCGCGGCGCGGGTCGTCGCGCGGGTCGCCGCCGATCGGGATGCTGCGGGTCGCCTCCTCTCGCTCTACCTGCGGGCCCGCTTCAGCAGCGCCCCCGTCACTCCGGGCGACGTCGCAGCTGCTCGCGAGGCGGTGGACGCGCTCCGCTCCTCCTGGAACAGCGGACGAGCCGCGGGCCGCGCCCATCCCGCCGACTCCGGCCAGGGACGCCGATGACGACGACCCAGCGCCGTCGCCTCCCACCGCGCATGCTGCGGCGACTCATCTTGTCCGCCCTCCTCGGCATCGCCCTCGCTGTCGCCGCCTGGTACCTCGGGATGGATGCGCCCCACGCGATCGGTCTCGGGGCCGCGGTCCTCGCACTGACCGCCTGTCTCTCGGCGCTGGGGGAGGCGCCCGACGTCATCTGGGCCGTTCCCGCCGCGCCGCCGCGACCGGGGTCCCGGAGGGATGTCGTGCAGCTGGGATGGTCGTACAGTTCTCGCGGCGGCCGCGTCTCGCCGGAGGGCCTGCGCGCGCTCCGCTCGGTCGCCGAGCGCACGCTGCGGCTGCGCGGTCTCGACCTCGAGGACCGTGCCGCCGATCCGCAGCTCGACCTGCTTCTCGGTCCCGAGCTGCTTGCGCTCCTGCGACGCGGTTCCGCCGTCGCGCCCCCGCGCACCGCCCAACTCGGCGCCATGCTCGACCGCCTGGAGGCGATCGCCCGTCACGACGACGCCGCGCCGTCCCAACCGAACGGCGGGCCGCGGGCCCGCACGTCCGCCCCGACCTCTGAGGAGACGCCCCGTGCCCGCTGACCCCCGCACCGCATCCGCTGCGCCGCCCGTCGCCCTCCCGATCGCGGAGGTCGCGCGCCTGGGCGCCGACGTCCTCGACCGGGTCGGGAGCGTCGTCGTCGGGATGCGCGAGCCGCTCCGCGTCGCGTTCGCGACCATCCTGGCCGGCGGTCACGTGCTGTTCGAGGACGTCCCGGGACTCGGCAAGACCCTCGCCGCACGCAGCATCGCCGCAGCCGTCGGCCTCGATTTCCGCCGGCTGCAATGCACGCCCGACCTCCTGCCGTCGGACATCACGGGCTCGTTCGTGTACGTGCCGAGCACGTCCGACTTCGAGTTCCGCCCCGGCCCCGTCTTCACGGGGCTCTTCCTGGCGGACGAGATCAACCGCACGTCGCCGAAGACGCAGTCGGCGCTGCTGGAGGCGATGGCGGAGGGGCAGGTATCGGTGGAGGGACGCAGCTTCCCGCTGCCGTCGCCGTTCCACGTCGTGGCGACGGCGAACCCGATCGAGTCGGAGGGCACGTACGCGCTGCCCGAAGCGCAGCTCGACCGCTTCATGGTCCGACTCAGCGTCGGCTATCCGGATGAGGCGGGCGAGGCGCGGGTGCTGCTGGCGCGCGTCGCCCGGCGGCACGAGGTGGCGACGGTCGACCCGGTGATCGACGCCGACACCCTGGCGGCCATGCAGGCGGGGGTCGAGGCGGTCGACGTCGACCCCGACATCGCGGAGTACTGCGTGCGCCTCGCGGCGGCGACGCGGAGGCATCGCTCGGTGGAGGTCGGCGCCTCCCCACGCGGGTCGCAGGGACTCCTGCTGGTCGCCCGCGCCCTCGCCGTCCTCGCCGGCCGCGATTTCGTCATCCCCGATGATGTGAAAGCGGTGGCCGTCCCGGTACTGGCGCACCGTCTCACCCTCACCGTGCAGGGCTGGACCAGCGGAGTGACCGCGGAACAGGTGGTCACCGAGGTCGTCAACACCGTCGCCGGACCGCCCGCAGTCGGGGCGGCCCGACGCGCGGGCGACGAGGCGCCGGCGCTGTGACCACGTCACGGTCACGGCCGAGCGGGATGCGCCCGCGGGTCCGCCGATGACGGATCGCACGAGCACGTCGACACGGACGCGGTGGATGCTGAGCCCCTCCCTCGCCGCGGCCGTCATCCTGGGCGTGATCGGCGTCGTCGTCGCCTTCGTGATGTCGCGGCCGGAACCCGCCCTCGTCGGCGCGCCGCTTCTGCTCGCCGCGGCGATGGGATGGGACCGGCGCCCCTCGTCGACGGCGTCCGCCGACGCGCCCTCCGACCTGGTCACCGTCACCGCCTCGGTCGCATCCGCCGCCGGCGTCCACGACGACGGGGGAGTCCCGGTCCTCTCCGTCGAACTGGGCGCTTCGGCCACGCAACGGCCGGACGCCCTGCAGCTGCGCCTCGCGCTGGGCGGTGCCGCGCCCGTCGACGCGGTCGTCACGCCGCGTGCCGCGGTCGCGCTCCGCGGCGAGGTGCCGGTGGTCCACTCGGGTCGCCAGCAGGTTGCCGGGGTGCAGGCACGCGCGGTCGGGGCCGACGCCGCGTGGGTCGGCGAACCGGGGGAGGAGGCCGCCGTGGACCGCGTGGTGCGCCCGCGCCAGCTGCCCGTCCGCAGCCTCCCGCTTCCGGCTCGGCTGCTCGGACTGACCGGCCAGCACACCTCCTCGCGCCCGGGTGACGGCGGCGAGTTCCGGGACATCGACCTGTTCCATCCCGGCGACCGGCTGCGCCGCATCGACTGGCGCGCCACCGCGCGTGCGGGACGTGCGGGGGAGCTGTATGTCCGCCGCACCACCGCGACCTCCGACGCTGCGGTCCACCTCGTCCTCGACGCACGGGACGAGCTCGGCGCTGCGGTCGCCGACTGGCCGCGCCCCTACCCCCGCCCGGCCGTCTCCTCGCTGGATGTGGCGCGCGAGGCGGCGTCCTCCCTCGCCGCCGCCTATTCCGCGGTGGGCGACCGCGTCGGCTTCGATGATCTCGGGGAGTCGCGGCGCGTCCTCCCGCCGCGCGCCGGGGCGCGGCACCGTGAGCGGGTGCTGCGGGCCATCGAGCTGACCGTGCCCAACGGCGTGCCCTATCAGCGCGTCCGCGCCCCGCGGCTGTCGCCCGGGTCTCTGGCGTTCGTCCTCTCGGTCTTCCTCGACGATCAGCCGCTCACCCTCGCGCTGACGTGGCGCGCGGCGGGTCACCGGGTGATCGCCGTCGACGTGCTGCCGGCCCGCGAGGGGCGCGACCTTCCCGTGCGCGATCGCCTGGCGTTGCGGACCATCGAGCTGGAGCGTCGTGTCCGGCTGCAGCAGTTGCAGGCCGGGGGAGTCGAGCTGCTGACCTGGGAGGATCCGGCGGTCCGCGAGGCGGCGTTCCTCGCACTGACGACCAGGGCGGCCCGGCGATGAGCGCCCGTCCGGAGCTCGGAGGCCCGCCGGCCCTCGCCGTGGTCACGGTCCCTGGATGGTCGCTGCGCGCGCTGTTCGCGGCGATCGCCCTCCCGCTCGTCCTGGTCGGCGTCCCGACCGGCGCATGGACCGGGATCGCGGCCATCCTCGTCGGCGTCGCCCTCTGGCGTCCCCGCTGGCTCACCGCGTGGGTGCTCCTGGGCGTGCTCGTGCTCTCGTCGCTGATCGAGCCGGGCGTCCTGACGGTGCGGCTGATCGCGCTGATCGCCGGAGTGCACGCCCTCCACGTCGTCGCCGCCTGGATGCTGGTCGTGCCCGTGACCGCGCGGGTGCAGCCCGCTGTGCTGCTGTCGTCCTTGCGCCGCTTCGTCCTGATCCAGCTCCCCGTGCAGGCCGCCGCTGCCGTGCTCCTCCTGGTCCGTGCCGGAGCAGGCGCTCCCGTGCTGGCGATCCCCGCCGGGCTGGCCCTCGCGGCGGTCGTCGGGATGCTCTTCCCCGCGCTCCTGCGTCGCCCGCCGCGCTGACTCCGTCCACTCGACGGGTAGCAATGTCGGTGGTCGCGCTTAGACTCGCGCCTGCATGGGTGAGCCGTGCCGCATCCGGTAGAATCGAACACACGTTCGATCCCTCGGGCGGGATGCGCGGTGGGCGAACAGCCCCGATTTCACAGCACGGATGGCGGAGAATAGAGCGAGTGAGCAGCGGGCGAGTGAATAGCGAGACGGGAAACATCAGCAGAGTGACGGGGTCGCACCTCAGCGTGCGCGGAGCACGCGTGCACAACCTCCACAACGTCGACCTCGAGATCCCGCGTGACTCGATGGTCGTCTTCACGGGTCTCTCCGGCTCGGGCAAGTCGTCTCTGGCGTTCGACACGATCTTCGCCGAGGGGCAGCGCCGCTACGTCGAGTCGCTGTCCGCCTACGCGCGCCAGTTCCTCGGTCAGGTCGACCGTCCGGACGTCGACTTCATCGAAGGTCTGAGCCCGGCCGTTTCGATCGACCAGAAGTCGACCAACCGCAACCCGCGGTCGACCGTGGGCACGATCACCGAGATCTACGACTACATGCGACTGCTGTGGGCCCGCATCGGCGTGCCGCACTGCCCGATCTGCGGTGAGCGCATCCAGCGCCAGACGGTCCAGCAGATCGCCGACCAGCTGATGGAGCTGGAGACCGGCACCCGGTACATGGTCGTCAGCCCGGTGGTCTCGCAGAAGAAGGGTGAGTTCGTCGACCTCTTCAAAGAGCTGGCGGCGAGCGGCTACTCGCGTGCACTGGTCGATGGCGAGCAGATCCAGCTGGCCGACCCGCCGACGCTGAAGAAGCAGGTCAAGCACGACATCTCCGTCGTCGTCGACCGCCTGGTCGCGGGTCCGGACATCCTGGGCCGCCTCACCGACTCCCTCGAGACGGCGCTGCGGCTGACCGACGGACTCGTTCAGATCAACTACGTCGACCGCGAGGGCGCGGCCGCGTGGCAGAACTTCAGCGAGAAGCTGTCGTGCCCGAAGGGCCACCCGATCCAGCTGACCGAGATCGAGCCGCGGACGTTCTCGTTCAACGCGCCTTTCGGCGCCTGCCCCGAGTGCTCCGGCCTCGGCACACGCATGTCGGTGGACGACGAGCTGCTGCTCGGCGACGACGAGCTGAGCATCGCCGAAGGCGTGATCGTGCCCTGGACCACCCAGGGCAAGGGACTCTTCAACTACTACGAGAAGCTGCTCGACGGCCTCGCACGCGACCTGAAGTTCTCGCTGAAGACCCCGTGGAAGAAGCTCCCCGACAACGTCAAGGACGCGGTCCTCCACGGCGACAACTTCGAGGTCAAGGTGCGGTGGAAGAACCGCTACGGCCGCGAGATGTCCTACACCTCCGGCTTCGAGGGCGTGGTGCCCTACATCGAGCGCCAGTACCTCCAGGCCGAGACCGACACGCAGCGGGCCCGCTGGGCCGAGTACCTGCGCGAAGTGCCGTGCCCGGTCTGCGGCGGCAAGCGTCTGAAGCCCGAGGTCCTCGCGGTGCTCGTGCACGGCAAGAGCATCGCGGATGCCTCCCTGCTGAGCCTGAGCGACGCCCGCAGCTTCATGGAGAAGCTGCACCTGACCGAGCGCGAGCAGAAGATCGGCGCGCAGGTGCTGCGCGAGATCAAGATCCGCCTCGACTTCCTCATCCAGGTCGGGCTGAGCTACCTCGACCTGGCGCGGGCGGCGGGCACGCTGTCCGGCGGCGAGGCGCAGCGCATCCGCCTGGCGACCCAGATCGGCTCCGGGCTCACCGGCGTGCTCTACGTGCTCGACGAGCCCAGCATCGGTCTGCACCAGCGCGACAACCGGCGCCTCATCGACACCCTCGTCGCGCTGCGCGACCTCGGCAACACGCTCATCGTGGTCGAGCACGACGAGGACACCATCCGCACCGCCGACTGGATCGTGGACATCGGTCCGGGGGCGGGAGTCAACGGCGGTCACGTCGTGCACTCCGGCTCGTACGACGAGCTGCTGAAGAACACCGAATCGCTCACCGGCGACTACCTGGCCGGCCGTCGCGAGATCGTCATCCCCTCGAAGCGCCGCAAGATCGACAAGAAGCGGATGATCCGAGTCGTGGATGCGGAAGCCAACAACCTGAAGAAGGTGACGGTCGACTTCCCGCTCGGGACGTTCGTGGCGGTCACCGGCGTGTCCGGTTCCGGCAAGTCGTCGCTGGTCAACGACATCCTGTACCGGGTGATGGCGAACAAGCTCAACGGCGCCCGCAAGGTCCCGGGCAAGCACCGCACCGTCACCGGTCTCGAGAACCTCGACAAGGTCGTGCACGTCGACCAGGCGCCGATCGGACGCACGCCGCGCTCGAACCCGGCCACCTACACCGGCGTGTTCGACCGCATCCGCAACCTGTTCGCCGAGACGCCGGAGGCGAAGGCCCGCGGCTACCTGCCCGGCCGGTTCAGCTTCAACGTCAAGGGCGGCCGCTGCGAGGCGTGCTCGGGTGACGGCACGATCAAGATCGAGATGAACTTCCTGCCCGACGTGTACGTCGCGTGCGAGGTGTGCGGGGGAGCCCGGTACAACCGCGACACGCTGTCCGTGCACTACAAGGGCAAGAACATCGCCGAGGTGCTCGACATGCCGATCAGCGAGGCGGCGGAGTTCTTCCGTCCGATCTCGGCCATCCACCGGTTCCTGCAGACGCTGGTCGACGTGGGTCTCGGCTACGTGCGGCTCGGACAGAGCGCGACCACGCTCTCCGGCGGCGAGGCGCAGCGCGTCAAGCTGGCCACCGAGCTGCAGCGCCGCTCCAACGGGCGCAGCGTCTACGTGCTCGACGAGCCGACCACCGGTCTGCACTTCGAGGACGTTCGCAAGCTCCTGCTGGTGCTGAACGGTCTGCTCGAGAAGGGCAACACCGTGATCGTCATCGAGCACAACCTCGACGTCATCAAGTCGGCCGACTGGATCGTCGACATGGGTCCGGAGGGCGGCGCCGGCGGCGGCGAGGTCATCGCGACGGGAACCCCGGAGCAGGTCGCCGAGGCACCCGGCAGCCACACCGGCTTCTTCCTCAAGGAGATCCTGCAGGGCGAGTCGGCCCGGGGCGCCGCGTAAGGCGCGCCGTGGCCGACACCGTCAGCTACCGGCCCAAGGCCGGCGAGATCCCGACGCAGCCGGGCGTGTACCGGTTCCGCGACAAGAACCGGCGCGTGCTCTACGTGGGCAAGGCGAAGAACCTGCGCGCCCGGCTGAGCAACTACTTCCAGCCGCTGCGGAGTCTGCACGAGCGCACCCGCCGGATGGTCACCACCGCCTCCAGCGTGGAGTGGACGGTCGTGGGCACCGAGTACGAGGCGCTTCAGCTCGAGTACACGTGGATCAAGGAGTTCAACCCGCCGTTCAACGTCAAGTTCCGCGACGACAAGACCTACCCGTACCTGGCGGTGACACTCGGCGACCGCATCCCGCGGGTCATGATCACGCGCAACCGCAACATGAAGGACGCGCGGTACTTCGGGCCGTACACGAAGGTCTGGGCCATCCGCGAGACGGTCGACCTCATGCTGAAGGCGTTCCCGATGCGGAGCTGCTCCGACGGCGTCTACCGCCGCGCGGAGCTCACCGGCCGCCCGTGCCTGCTCGGCGACATCGGCAAGTGCGCCGCCCCCTGCGTCGGCCGGATCACTCCCGAGGACCACAAGTCGCTCGCGATCGACTTCGCGTCGTTCATGGCCGGCAACGACACCGGCTACCTGCGCGACCTGAACGAGAAGATGCGTCAGGCCGCGAGCACGATGGACTACGAAGCGGCCGCTCGCCACCGCGATGCCATCCAGGCGCTGGAGGGCGCGCTCGGCAAGAGCGCGGTCGTGCTGACCGAGAACATCGACGCCGACGTCTTCGGCATCGCCCACGACGAGCTCGCCGCGGCCGTGCAGCAGTTCATCGTCCGCGGCGGCCGGGTGCGCGGTGTGCGCAGTTGGGTGGTCGACAAGGAGCTCGACATGGAGCTCGGCGAGCTGGTCGAGACCGTCGTCCAGAACGCCTATGACGGCCCCGACGCGCCGCCGCGCGAGATCCTCGTCCCCGAGCTGCCGGAGGACACCGCCGAGCTGGAGCAGTGGCTCACGCAACGCCGCCGGGAGACCCCGGACCCGTCCGCCCCGCGCGGGCGGCACACCGGCCGGGTCGAGCTGCGGACCGCTCAGCGCGGCGAGAAGGCGGCCCTCGCGCAGACGGTCTCGATGAACGCCAAGAACGCGCTCATTCTCTACAAGACCCGGCGCAGCTCCGACTTCGTGGCGCGCTCCCAGGCGCTCAACGACATCCAGGACGCCCTGGGGATGAACGACGCCCCGCTGCGGATGGAGTGCTACGACGTGTCGCACCTGAGCGGCACGAACATCGTCGCCTCGATGGTGGTGTTCGAGGACGGCCTGCCCCGCAAGGACCAGTACCGCCGGTTCAGCATCCCGGAGTCCACCGACGACACCGAGTCGATCTACCAAGTGATCTCGCGTCGGCTGGCCTACCTGAAGGATGCGCCGGCCGCCACCGCAGACCTCTCCGACGACGACCGGGCCGCCGAGGAGACCGCGCTCGACGCGGAGGGCGCCGAGGGGGCCGACGAGGTGGTCGAGGAGGCCGCCGAGCGCCGCCGTCGCAAGTTCTCGTACCCGCCGAACCTGCTGCTCGTCGACGGCGGTCAGCCCCAGGTGGCCGCGGCCAAGCGTGCGCTGGACGAGTCGGGCGTCACGGGCATCCAGCTCGCCGGCATCGCGAAGCGCCTGGAGGAGATCTGGCTGCCGGACTCCGACTTCCCCGTCATCCTGCCGCGCAACAGCGACGCACTGTTCCTGATCCAGCGCCTCCGCGACGAGGCGCACCGGTTCGCGATCACCTACCAGCGCGCACGCCGCAAGCGCGACATCGGCACGGTGCTGGGGGAGATCCCCGGCCTCGGCCCATCGCGCGTCAAAGAGCTGCTGAAGCACTTCGGCTCGGTCACCCAGCTGCGCAAGGCCACGCCCGAGCAGATCGCGGAGGTGCGGGGTGTCGGACCGACGCTCGCGACCGCGATCTTCGAGCGGCTCGCCGACAGCGGCAGGAGCGACAGTGCGGCCGAGGAGAGCGGGCGGGCGTCCGGGGTCAGTCGCTAGGCTGGAGGGACACCGACACGGAGGAGACCGGACGATGGCCACCGACGACGACACTGTCGCAAGCGGGCAGCAACAGGAAGTCCTCATCGTCACCGGGATGTCGGGCGCAGGCCGTTCCACGGTCGCCAACGCGCTGGAGGATCTCGACTGGTACGTCGTCGACAACCTCCCGCCGCAGATGCTGCGCCCGCTGATCGAGCTCGCCAACCGGGCGGAGTCGGGGCTCCCGCGCATCGCTGCGGTCGTCGACGTCCGCGGGCGGAACTTCTTCGTCGATCTGCGCGAGATGATCCAGAGCCTGCGCGAGGGCACCAAGGTCCGCGTGCTCTTCCTGGAGGCGTCGGATGCGGTGCTCGTGCGCCGATTCGAGCAGGTGCGCCGGCCGCACCCGCTGCAGGGGGACGGGACGATCCTCGACGGCATCTCCGCCGAGCGGGCGCGACTGCGCGAGATCCGCGAGGCGAGCGACATCATCGTCGACACCACCGACCTCAACATCCACCAGCTGGCGACGAACATCACCGACACCTTCGCCGCCGAGGACGCGGCGGACGTGCAGGTCACCGTGATGAGCTTCGGCTTCAAGTACGGCCTGCCCGCCGACGCCGACCTGGTCGCCGACGCACGGTTCCTGCCGAACCCGTTCTGGAACCCGGAACTTCGGCCGCACACCGGCCTCGAGGAGGTCGTGCGCGACTTCGTTCTGGAGCAGGACGGCGCCACCGAGTTCATCCAGGCTTACGTCGCTGCGCTCCGCCCGATCATGGCGGGCTACGGGCGCGAGAACAAACGTCACGCGCTGATCGCGATAGGCTGCACTGGCGGAAAGCACCGGTCCGTCGCGATTGCGGAAGAGCTCGCGGCGCGGTTGCGCAGTTTCCCCGGTCTGTCGGTCAACACCAAGCACCGAGACCTCGGCCGAGAATGAATGATTCCGGCCGTCACATCCACGGCACCACCCCCGCCTTGAGACAGTAAGGAATCCGATTGGCTCTCACCTCCGACGTCAAGGACGAGCTCACGAAGGTCGAGGTCAGCAAGACCACGGTTCGGGCGGCTGAACTGGCCACGATCCTCCGGTTCTCCGGCGGTCTGCACCTCATCGGCGGCCGGATCGCGGTGGAGAGCGAGCTCGACACCCCGGAGCTCGCGCGGCGCGTCCGCAAAGACCTCGCGGAGCTGTACGGCGTCCGCAGCGAGGTCTCCGTCATCTCAGCGTCGGGCGTCCGGCGCAGCAGCCAGTACCTCGTGCGCGTGCTCGACGGCGGCGAGACCCTCGCGCGGCAGACCGGCCTGTTGGATGCGCGCCGCCGGCCGATCCGCGGCCTCCCGAACCGCCTGACCACGGGCTCCCGCGACGAGCTCGCCGCCGTCTGGCGGGGAGCCTTCCTGGCGCAGGGCTCGCTCACCGACCCCGGCCGCTCGGCCGCCCTCGAAGTCACCTGCCCCGGCAACGAGGCCGCGATGGCGCTGGTCGGCGCAGCAGGTCGCATCGGCATCTCCGCCAAGGCGCGCGAGGTCCGCGGCGTGCACCGCGTCGTCATCCGCGACGGGGATGCGATCAGCGCCATGCTCGTCGCCATGGGCGCCGCGCAGACCGTCGCGAACTGGGAGGAGCTCCGCCAGCGCCGCGAGGTGCGCGCCAACGCCAACCGCCTGGTCAACTTCGACGACGCGAACCTGCGCCGGTCCGCGCAGGCCGCCGTCGCCGCGTGCGCCCGCGTCGAGCGGGCCCTCGAGATCCTCGGCCCCGACGTCCCGAAGCACCTGCGCTACGCGGGCGAGCTGCGGCTCGCGCACCGCGACTCCAGTCTCGACGAGCTCGGCCACCACGCCGACCCGCCGATGACCAAGGATGCCGTGGCCGGGCGCATCCGCCGCCTGCTCGCGATGGCCGACAAGCGGGCGAGCGATCTGGGCATCCCCGGCACCGAGGCGAGCCTCCCCGCCGATCTCGACGAGGTGTAGCTTTCGCGGTGTACGTTTCGTTGGGGACTTGTGGCCGCCAGGAAGCATCCGGCGGCCGCTCGGGTTGCTCTCAGTGACTCGAGAAGTCGCTCGAATCACAACAAACAGTGGAGATGAGTAATGGCTGACTACACGCTGCCGGACCTTCCGTACGACTACTCGGCCCTGGAGCCGAACATCAGCGGCCGGATCATGGAACTGCACCACGACAAGCACCACAAGACCTACGTGGACGGTGCCAACACCGCTCTCGCGAAGCTGGCCGAGGCCCGCGACGCGGACGACCTCGCGAACGTCAACAAGCTCCAGAAGGACCTGGCGTTCAACCTCGCCGGTCACGTGAACCACACGGTGTTCTGGAACAACCTCTCCCCGGACGGCGGCGACAAGCCGGTCGGCGAGCTGGCCGCGGCCATCGACGAGTTCTTCGGCTCGTACGACAAGTTCCGCGCCCACTTCACGGCGTCGGCGCTCGGCATCCAGGGCTCCGGCTGGTCGATCCTCGCGTGGGACTCGCTCGGCCAGAAGCTCATCATCGAGCAGCTCTACGACCACCAGGGCAACCTCGCCGCGGCGACCGTCCCGCTGCTCATGCTCGACATGTGGGAGCACGCCTTCTACCTCGACTACGTCAACGTGAAGGCCGACTACGTCAAGGCGTTCTGGAACATCACGAACTGGTCCGACGTCAACGACCGCTTCCTCCGGGCGCGCGAGAAGACCGCTGGTCTGCTGCTACTGTCGTAGGCGGGTGGGCGTCCCGGGAGGGAGCCTCCCGGGACGCCGCCGTCCGCACACAACACCTGTACAAAGCGCGCCGTCCGGCGCCCATCGAGTAACTGGAGACATCTGTGTCCGTAAAGATCGGAATCAACGGGTTCGGTCGCATTGGTCGTAACTACCTGCGCGCCGCCCTGGCGAAGGGCAGCGACCTCGAGGTCGTCGCAGTCAACGACCTCACCGACAACAAGACGCTCGCACACCTGCTCAAGTACGACTCGATCACGGGCCGCCTGGACGCCACCGTCGAGCTGGACGGCGACAACATCGTCGTCAACGGCAAGCCGATCAAGGTGCTCGCGGAGCGCGACCCCGCCAACCTCGGCTGGGGCGACCTCGGCGTCGACATCGTCATCGAGTCGACCGGCCGCTTCACCAAGGCCGACGACGCGCGCAAGCACATCGAGGCCGGCGCCAAGAAGGTCATCATCTCCGCTCCCGCCACCGGCGAGGACGCCACGTTCGTCATGGGCGTGAACGAGCACCTGTACGACCCGGCGACGCACAACATCATCTCGAACGCCTCGTGCACCACCAACTGCCTCGCGCCGCTGGCCAAGGTGTTCAACGACGAGTTCGGCATCGAGCGTGGCCTCATGACCACGGTCCACGCCTACACCGCCGACCAGAACCTGCAGGACGGCCCGCACTCCGACCTCCGCCGTGCCCGCGCCGCCGCGATCAACATCGTGCCGACCTCGACCGGTGCTGCGAAGGCCATCGGCCTGGTGCTCCCGGAGCTGAAGGGCAAGCTCGACGGCTTCGCGCTCCGCGTGCCGGTTCCCACCGGCTCGATCACCGACCTCACGGTCACCGCTTCGCGCCCGGTCACGATCGACGAGGTGAAGGCGGCCTACAAGAAGGCGGCGGAGGGTCCCCTCAAGGGCATCCTCAAGTACACCGAGGACGAGATCGTCTCCAGCGACATCGTCTCCGACCCGCACTCGTCGATCTTCGACTCCGGCCTGCTGCGCGTCCTCGGCGACCAGGTGAAGCTCTCGAGCTGGTACGACAACGAGTGGGGTTACTCCAACCGTCTCGTCGACCTGACCGAGTACGTCGCCGAGCGCCTCTAAGCCCCGGAACCGACGTGACGCTCCGCACTCTCGACTCACTCGGTTCGCTCGCCGGCAAGCGCGTCGTCGTCCGCTGTGATCTGAACGTGCCCCTCGAGGGCTCGACGATCACGGACGACGGCCGCGTGCGGGCGTCGATCCCCACCCTGAACGCCCTCATCCAGCAGGGCGCCAAGGTGGTCGTCATCTCCCACCTCGGTCGCCCCGACGGCGCACCGGATGCCAAGTACAGCCTGGCGCCGGTCGCCCAGCGGCTGTCGCAGCTCCTCGCCAAGCCCGTCACGTTCGCAAGCGACACCGTCGGCGGCGCCGCGAAGGAGGCGGTCGACGGTCTGGACGACGGCGACGTCGCCCTGCTGGAGAACCTCCGGTTCAACGCGGGGGAGACCTCCAAGGACGAAGCGGAGCGGAAGGCGTTCGCCGAGAAGCTGGCGGCCTTCGGCGACGCGTTCGTCTCCGACGGCTTCGGCGTCGTGCACCGCAAGCAGGCGAGCGTGTACGAGCTCGCCCAGCTGCTCCCGAGCGCCGCGGGCACGCTGATCCAGGCGGAGCTCGAGGTGCTCGACCGGCTGACCGAGAACCCGGAGCGCCCCTACGTGGTCGTGCTCGGCGGTTCGAAGGTCTCCGACAAGCTGGGCGTCATCGGGCATCTGCTGCCCAAGGTGAACGCGCTGCTCATCGGCGGCGGGATGCTGTTCACCTTCCTGGCCGCCAAGGGCCTGAAGGTCGGCTCCAGCCTGCTCGAGGCCGACCAGATCGACACCGTGAAGGGCTACCTGGCGAAGGCCGAGGAGCTCGGGGTCGAGCTGGTGCTCCCGCGTGACGTCGTGGTGGCCTCGAAGTTCGGTGCCGACGCGGAGCACGTGGTGCGTCCGATCGACGGCATCGAGAACACCGACTGGGCCGACAAGGGCCTCGGGCTCGACATCGGACCGGAGACGGCCGAGCTGTTCTCCGAGTACGTCCGCGGCGGGCACACGGTCTTCTGGAACGGTCCGATGGGCGTCTTCGAGCTGGCGCCGTTCGCGGCCGGCACGAAGGCCGTCGCGCAGGCGCTGACCGAGGTCGACGGCCTGAGCGTCGTCGGCGGCGGCGACTCCGCAGCGGCCGTGCGTGCCCTCGGCTTCACCGACGATCAGTTCGGTCACATCTCGACGGGCGGAGGCGCAAGCCTCGAGTTCCTCGAAGGCAAGCGTCTTCCCGGTCTGGAGGTCCTCGGATGGCAGCAGTGAACCCCTCGGTGCGGCGCGTGCCGCTCATCGCCGGCAACTGGAAGATGAACCTGGACCACCTCCAGGCGATCGCCTTCGTGCAGAAGCTGGCGTGGACGCTGAAGGATGCGGGTCACGACTACTCCGCGGTCGAGGTGGCGGTCTTCCCGCCGTTCACCGACCTGCGGAGCGTGCAGACGCTGATCTCGGCCGACAAGCTCCCGCTCGCCTTCGGCGGCCAGGACGTCTCCGAGCACGAGTCCGGCGCCTACACCGGTGAGATCTCGGCAGCGTTCCTCGCGGCGCTCGAGTCGCGCTACGTGATCATCGGGCACTCGGAGCGGCGCACGCTCCACAACGAGACCGACGAGCAGGTGGCCGGCAAGGTGGCCGCTTCGCTCACGCACAACATCGCGCCGATCATCTGCGTCGGCGAGACGGCGGAAGACCTCGAGACGCACGGTGCGAGCGCCGTCCCGGTCGCGCAGCTGCGTGCGGCGCTGTCCCGGGTCGACTCGGCTGCCGACTTCGTCGTGGCCTACGAGCCGGTCTGGGCGATCGGCTCCGGCCAGGCGGCGACGCCGGAGCAGGCGGAGCAGGTCGCGGCGGCGCTGCGTGCGGTGATCGCCGAGGCGCTCGGAGACGACGTGGCCGCCAAGACGCGCATCCTGTACGGCGGATCGGTGAAGTCGGGCAACATCGCCGGCTTCATGCGCGAGCCCAATGTGGATGGCGCCCTGGTCGGAGGGGCGAGCCTCGACGTGAACGAGTTCGCCGCCATCGTCCGGTATCAGAAGCACGTCGGTCTCTGACCGTCGCCGCAAGTTATACTGGTCGTTGGTCTTACCCGGGTATTTCTACCCGGATGCTTCCCGAAAGGTTCCCCGTGCTGATTCTCCAGGTCGTCCTGCAGGTGCTGCTGGGCATCACCAGCCTGCTGCTGACGCTGCTCATCCTGCTGCACAAGGGTCGCGGTGGCGGTCTGTCCGACATGTTCGGCGGCGGCGTGACCTCGAACCTCGGTGCGTCCGGTGTGGCCGAGCGCAACCTCAACCGCATCACGGTGATCCTCGGCCTGATCTGGATCACCTGCATCGTGGTCCTCGGCCTGATCACCAAATTCAGCGCGTAAGCGCTCACTGAAGAAGGAGAGACTCCGTGGCTTCCGGAGGCAGTGCAATTCGTGGCTCGCGCGTCGGCGCGGGTCCCATGGGTGAGCAGGACCGCGGCTTCCACGCGGATCGTGTCGCGGTCTCGTACTGGGACGCGCTCGGCAACGAGACCGTCCGGTACTTCGCGGCGAACCTCCCGGAGGAGGAGATCCCCGACGTCATCGACTCGCCGTCGTCCGGTCTCCCGGCCGGCCGCGACAAGGAGAACCCGCCGTCGGTGGCGAAGACCGAGCCGTACAAGACGCACCTCGCCTACGTGAAGGAGCGCCGCAGCGAGGAGGAGGCGGAGCAGCTGCTCGAAGACGCCCTCAACCAGCTGCGCGCCCGCCGGGGTCGCCCGACCAGCAACTAGCTTTCCTGCGAAGGCCGTCCACCGTCCGGTGGGCGGCCTTCGTCGTATCTGGCCGCCTGCAACGCACGCCCGGGCGCGGGCATTCGTGACGAATCCGTGCCATTCGTGACGAATCGGCGGGATTCGTCACGAATCGTCTGGGGCTAGACTGCGTGTCACAGCAGGAGGTGGCGCATGCGCGGATCCGCGGACGGTCGGGTTCCCGCCCCTCGTGCCCTCGGGGACGTGGTCGGACGGCTCAGCCTCGCGGCCCTCCTGGACGAGGCCGTCGATCGTGCCGAGCAGGCCGAGGCCCTGCTCACCTGTCATGAGGACGGCGAACCGTTGGGGAGCGGCGAGGCAAGGCGGTGTCTGCGGCTCCGGGTGGCGTTCGCGGAGCTGCAGCGCTGGGTCGACGAGCTCGACCTCGGAGGCGCCGAGGCGGACATCCGGGATGAGACGTCGCGGCTTCTCGCCTTCTACCTGCACCTGCTGACGCACGCCTTCGAGCGCGACATCGGCCCTGCCGGACGCGACCGGCTCGCCATCCGCAGCCGCGGGCCCATGACCGGCGCTCCGGCCACCCGTCTCGCCACGTTGCGCGAGCGCATCCGCGCCGCCGCCTGACCCCGCCAGTGGAGATGACGAAGGCCCCGCCGACCGAAGTCGGCGGGGCCTTCGCACGCGTTGCTCAGTAACTCGGCGCGATGAGGTTCTCGGGCACGTCCACTGCGGCTTCCTTGTCCACGAAGAACACGGTCCGCTTGCGACCCTTGGCACCGGCGACCGGCACCTCGGTGTAGCTCGCGCCCGCCAGGGCGAGGCCCAGGGCGCTCGCCTTGTCGCTGCCGGACAGCACCAGCCAGATCCGGTCGGACGAGTTGATCACCGGCCGGGTGAGGCTCAGACGCTCCGGCGGCGGCTTGGGCGACTCGCGCTCGGCGATCACCGTCTTCTCCGTCTCACGGATGCCCGGACGGTCGGGGAACAGCGAGGCGATGTGCCCGTCCGGCCCGACGCCGAGGAACGTGATGTCGAACTTCGGGCACGGCCAGCCGTTCGTCCCGAACGCCTCGAGTTCGGCCGCGTACACGCTGGCCGCCTCGTCGATGTCCGAGAAGTCGTCCGAGGACGGGAACGGGTGCACGTTCTCCGGGGGGACCGCGATGTGGTCGAGCAGGGCCTCACGGGCCTGACGCTCATTGCGGTCGGGGCTGTCCCGCGGCACGAAGCGCTCGTCGCCCCACCAGAAGTGCACCTTCGACCAGTCGATGGTGTCGCGGGCGGGGGAGGAGTTGACCGCCTCCAGGACCGCGATGCCCATCGTGCCGCCGGTCAGCGCGATGTTCGCGTGGCCGAGGTCGTCGAGGATGTCGATCGTCTTGGTGAGGAAACGCGCGGCGACCGATGCCGCCAGCGCTTCCTTGTCCGGGTGGACGAGCACCCGCCGTTCGTTCGTCATGCCCTGGCGCCTGCTCCTTCGTCAGTGGTCTCCAGCAGTGCGAGACCCTTCGTGATCACCTCTCCGTAGAGGTCGTCCGGGTCCAGCCTACGCAGTTCCTCCGCCAGGCAGTCTCGGAGGCTGCGGCGTGGCAGGGAGAGGTCGTGCGACGGCTGACCCGGCTGCGACAGCCGGGCGACGTTCGGGATCTCGCGCTCCAGCTCGATGACGCCCGAAGCACGCTCCATCTTCACGCCGTGGATGCCGCCGGAGCCGATCGCGCGCGAGGCGAGGTCGTACTGCACCGGCACCTGCAGCTGCAGGCGCAGCCACGCGGCGAGGAGGAGGGTGGAGGGGGAGTCGGCCGCGCCGGCCACGTCGACGGACGTGATCGGTTCGTACGGCGGCTGGTCGAGCACCGCAGCGAGCTGCGCGCGCCACAGGGTGAGGCGCGTCCATGCGAAGTCCGTGTCGCCCGGGGCGTACGTCTTGCCCAGGTGGAACAGGAACTCCTGCGGGTTGGGCTGAGCCGAGGCGTCAGTGATCCGCCGGGTGGCGATGCGGCCCAGGGGAGACGCGGACGCCTTCTCCGGGGCGATTCCCGGCCACCAGACCACCACGGGGGCGTCGGGGAGCAGCAGGCCGGTGACCAGCCCTTCCTCGTCGCTCGCCGTCTCGCCGTAGGCGCGGAGGACGATGACCTCGCTCGCGCCGGCGTCGCCGCCGACACGGATCTGCGCATCCAGGCGGGCGTCGCCGCTCGAGTGGTCGCGCTCCTCCTCGGTCGAGACCACGATGACGCGCATCGGGTGCTCGCGGGAGGCGTCGTTGGCGGCCTCGATGGCCTCCTCCTCCTGCCCGAGATGGGTGGCGATGATGAGGGTCAGCACGCGGCCGAGGGCGACGGCGCCGCCCTCCTCGCGGATCTTGACCAGCGCCTTCGAGATGTTGCTGACGGTGGTCGCGGGAAGATCGACGATCATGGACGCCTCCAAACGCGGCCGTCGCGCTGCAGGAGCTCGTCGGCCGACTTCGGGCCCCAGGTTCCGGGGCGGTACTGCTCGGGCTGGCCCTGCGTGGCCCAGAAGTCCTCGATCGGGTCGAGGATCTTCCAGGAGAGCTCGACCTCCTCGTGGCGGGGGAACAGCGGCGGGTCGCCGAGGAGCACATCCAGGATGAGTCGCTCGTACGCCTCCGGGCTCGCCTCGGTGAAGGCGTGGCCGTAGCCGAAGTCCATGCTCACGTCGCGCACCTGCATGCCGGCGCCGGGGACCTTCGAGCCGAAGCGGATGGTCACGCCCTCGTCGGGCTGCACGCGGATGACGAGCGCGTTCTGCCCGAGCGCGCTGGTCTGCGACTCCGCGAAGAGCTGCTGCGGCGCGCGCTTGAACACGACGGCGATCTCGGTGACGCGACGACCGAGGCGCTTGCCCGCGCGCAGGTAGAACGGGACGCCCGCCCAGCGGCGGGTGCCGATCTCCAGCTTGATGGCCGCGTAGGTCTCCGTGGTGGAGTGGGGATTCATCCCGTCCTCCTCCAGGAATCCGACGACCTTCTCGCCGCCCTGCCAGCCGCTGCCGTACTGGCCGCGGGCGGTGGACGTCGCGAGGTCCTTCGGCAGCCGCACGGCGGCGAGCACCTTCTCCTTCTCGGCGCGCAGGTCTGCGGCGTTGAACGAGATGGGCTCCTCCATCGCGGTGAGCGCGAGCAGCTGGAGCAGGTGGTTCTGGATGACGTCGCGCGCAGCGCCGATGCCGTCGTAATAGCCGGCACGGCCGCCCACTCCGATGTCCTCCGCCATGGTGATCTGCACGTGGTCGACGTAGTTGGCGTTCCAGATCGGCTCGTACAGCTCGTTGGCGAAGCGCAGCGCCAGGATGTTCTGGACCGTCTCCTTGCCGAGGTAGTGGTCGATGCGGAACACCGAGTCCGGCGGGAACACCGTCTCGACGACGGCGTTGAGCTCCCGCGCGGACTGCAGGTCGTGACCGAACGGCTTCTCGATGACGACACGCCGCCAGCCCTCGCCGGACTGGTCGGCGAGACCGGACCGCTTGAGCTGCTCGGTGACGATCGGGAACGCCTTCGGCGGGATGGACAGGTAGAACGCGTGGTTCCCCATGGTCCCGCGCTCGACATCCAGCTCTTCGACCGTCTGCTTCAGACGCCGGAAGGCGTCGTCGTCATCGAACTCGCCCGGCACGAAGCGGATGCCCTGTGCCAGCTGCTGCCACACATCGTCGTCGAACGGGGTGCGTGCGTACTGCTTGACCGCGTCGTACACGACCTTCTCGAAGTCCTGGTCCTCCCAGTCCCGCCGGGCGAACCCGACGAGGGAGAACCCGGGCGGCAGGAGGCCGCGGTTCGCGAGGTCGTACACCGCCGGCATCAACTTCTTGCGCGACAGGTCGCCCGTCACACCGAAGATGATGAGGCTGCTGGGCCCCGCGATGCGATTGAGGCGGCGGTCGGAGGGCAACCGCAGAGGGTTGAACTCCGGCGTGATTTCCACCGGTGACAAGTGTCTGATCTCCTTTGTCGGGGGCCTCAGTTGACGGCCTCGAACAGCGAGACGACATCCGCCTCGGCGTTCGTGAGGGTCAGCGTCAGCACCGGGCGGCCGTGCTCGCCGAGGACGCTGGCGTCGCCGGCGGCCTGGGCCTGGATGAGCTGCCCGAAGGTGAAGGGGCGGCCCGGGATCTCGAGGTCCTCGGAGGGAGTCGCCGTGATCTGCAGGAACACGCCGACCGCCGGGCCACCCTTGTGGAACTGACCCGTGGAGTGCAGGAAGCGCGGTCCCCAGCCGAAGGTGACCGGACGGTTCGCCTTGGCCGCCAGCAGGTCGCGGATCCCCGCGAGCTGCGGGAGGGCGAGCCGGTTGACGTAGGCCTGGACCGCCACGTAGCCGTCCGGGCCGAGCTGCGCGAGCAGCGCGTCCACCGCGGCGTCGAGCGTGTTCGCCTGGCCGAGGAACGAACCGGTGGTGCGGACCTCGATGCCGCCCGCGGTGAACGCGGGGGTGACGGGCTCCGGCCGGTTGTCCAGCAGCGAGCGGGCGGCGACCTTTGCGGCCTCCACGTCGGGCTGGTCGAACGGGTTGATGCCGAGCAGGCGTCCCGCGACCGCGACGGCGTACTCCCAGACGATCAGCTGGGCGCCGAGGCTGCCGGAGACGAGGATCTCGCCCTCGTGGCGGTCGGCGGGGAACAGGTGGTGCGCCTCCGCGTTGGCGACGAGTCGCACGACCTGCAGGTCGGCCGGCTTCGACTCGAGCTCGGGAGCCAGCTTGTCGAGCACGACGGGGAGGAGGCCGGTGCCGTTCTTCCCGGTGGACTCGGCGATCAGCTGCTCGGCCCAGTCGGCGAATCCGACGATGTGCGTCCCGTCGGCGACGATGCCCAGCTTGTCCTTCAGCGGGCTCGTGCCGGCGATCGCCGCACCGAGCACCAGGCCCGGGTTCGTGTCGTTGTCGACCGCGAGCTCGATCTGCGTGGCGTCGGCCTCGTCGAGCAGCTCGGAGATGTCGACGCCGGCGAGGCCCGAGGGGACCAGGCCGAACGCGGTCAGCGCCGAGTAGCGGCCGCCGACGTTGGGGTCGGCGTTGAAGACGCGGTAGCCGGCCTCGCGGGCCGACTGGTCGAGCGGCGAACCGGGGTCGGTGACGACGACGGTCCGCTCGCGCGGGTCGATGCCCGCATCCCGGAACCACTTCTCGTACACGCGACGCTGGCTGTCGGTCTCGAGCGTCGAGCCCGACTTCGACGAGATGACCACCGCGGTGGCCTCCAGCCGGTCGCGCAGCGCCGCGAGCACCTGGCCCGGGTCGGTCGAGTCGAGCACCGTCAGCTCGGCCTCGGCCGTGCGGGTGATGACCTCCGGCGCGAGCGACGAGCCGCCCATGCCGCCCAGGACGATGTGGTTGATGCCCTTGGCGTGGAGCTCCTCGCGCAGGGCGACGATCTCGGGAACCAGGGGGCGCGAGATCGCGACGGCCTCGGTCCAGCCGAGGCGCTTGCTCGCCTCGGCCTCCGCTTCCGGGCCCCAGAGGGCGGGATCCTGCGCCGCGATGCCCGACGCCACCTTGTCGGCGACGAGCTGCGGGACGACGGTGCGGACGGCCTCGGCCGCCGGCCCCGTGACGTGGATGCGGAACGTCACTTGGCGGCTCCCTCGAGCGCGTTCTTCACGGTCTCGACGAGCTCGCCCCAAGACACGTTGAACTTCTCGACGCCCTCGCGCTCGAGCGTCTCGGTGACGTCGTCGAAGGAGATGCCGAGGTCGGCAAGCTTGTTCAGCACGTCGTTCGACTCGGCGTACGTCTTGGTGACGGTGTCGCCCGTGATGTTGCCGTGGTCGAAGGTCGCGTCGAGCGTCTTCTCCGGCATCGTGTTGACGGTGTTCGGGGCGACGAGCTGCTCGACGTACAGGGTGTCGGGGAGGCTCGGGTCCTTGACGCCGGTGGAGGCCCACAGCGGACGCTGCTCGTTCGCACCGGCCGCGACGAGCGCCTTGGCGCGCTCGGTGGCGAACTGCTGCTCGTACACCTCGTAGGCGAGACGGGCGTTGGCGATGCCGGCCTTGCTCTTCAGCGACTCGGCCTCGTCGGTGCCGATCGCGCTGAGGCGCTTGTCCACCTCGGTGTCGACGCGGGAGACGAAGAACGAGGCGACCGAGTGGATGCCCGAGAGGTCGATGCCCGCCGCCTTGGCCTTCTCGAGGCCGCTGAGGTAGGCGTCGATGACCTGGCGGTAGCGCTCCAGGCTGAAGATCAGGGTCACGTTGACGCTGATGCCGGCGCCGATCGTCTCGGTGATGGCCTCGAGGCCCTCGACCGTGGCGGGGATCTTGATCATCACGTTCGGCTTCTGGATCTTGGCCGACAGCTTCTGGGCGGCCTCGATCGTGGCCTGGGTGTCGCGGGCCAGGCCCGGGGCGACCTCGATGGAGACGCGGCCGTCGACGCCGTTCGTGCGCTCGAAGGTCTCGTGGAAGATGTCGCTCGCGTTGGCGACGTCGTCGGTGGTGATCTCGAAGATCGCGTCGTCGACGGAGACGCCGGCGGCGGCGAGCTGGCGGACCTGCTCGTCATACGCCTCGCCCTTGGAGAGCGCGGCGGCGAAGATCGTCGGGTTTGTGGTCACGCCGACGACGTTCTTCTCGGCGATGAGCTTCTGCAGGCTCCCGGAGTTGATGCGCTCACGCGAGAGGTCGTCCAGCCAGATGCTGACGCCCGCAGCCGACAGGGCGGCGGTGGGGGTCTCGGTGGTGGAGGTGGTGTCGGTCATTTTCTCTTATCTCCTCTTGTGCCCGCGCTCAAAGCGACGCGAGCGATTCCTTCGCGGCGGACACGGCGTGCTCGGTGGTCATGCCGAACTCGCGGAACAGGGTCTTGTAGTCGGCCGATGCACCGAAGTGCTCGATCGACACGCTGCGGCCGTGGTCGCCGACGATCTTGTCCCAGGCGAGCGCCAGGCCGGCCTCGATGGAGACGCGGGCCTTGATCTCGGCGGGAAGTACATTCTCGCGGTACTCGGCGGGCTGCTCGGCGAACCACTCCAGGCTCGGAGCGGAGACGACGCGGGCGTTGATGCCCTCGCCGCGCAGCTCCTCGCGGGCCTCGAGGGCGATCTGCACCTCGGAGCCGGTGGCGATGAAGATCACGTCCGGCGTGCCGCCCGGCGCCTCGGCCAGGATGTACGCGCCCTTCGCGACGTTCTCGGCCGACGCGAGGGTGTCGCCCTCGGCGTCTCCCTCTCCGCGCTCGAACACCGGGATGTTCTGACGGGTCAGCGCGATGCCGGCCGGGCCGTTACGACGCTCGAGGATCGTCTTCCAGGCCCACGCGACCTCATTGGCGTCACCCGGGCGGACGACGGTGAAGTTCGGGATGGCGCGGAGCGTCGAGAGCTGCTCGATCGGCTGGTGCGTCGGGCCGTCCTCGCCGAGGGCGACGGAGTCGTGCGTCCAGACGAAGATCGACGGGATGTTCATCAGCGCCGACAGGCGGAGGGACGGCCGCTGGTAGTCGCTGAAGATCAGGAACGTGCCGCCGAACGGGCGGGTCGGGCCGTGCAGCACGATGCCGTTGATGATCGCGGCCATCGCGTGCTCGCGGATGCCGAAGTGCAGCACGCGGCCGTACGGGTTACCGGTCCACTCGTGCGTCGACCGCTCGGTCGGCACGAAGGACGGAGCGCCCTCGATGGTGGTGTTGTTGGACTCGGCGAGGTCGGCGGAGCCGCCCCACAGCTCGGGCATGACCTGGGCGATCGCGTTGATCACCTTGCCGCTCGCGGCGCGGGTGGAGACGTCCTTGCCCGGCTCGAAGACCGGCAGGGCGCTCTCGAGGTCGGGTGCCTCGCCGCTGAGCAGGCGGTCGAGCAGCTGCTTGCGCTCGGGGTTCGCCTCGGCCCAGGCGTCGAAGCCCTTCTGCCACTCGGCGCGCTCCTCGGCGCCGCGCTCGACGGCCTTGCGCGTGTGCTCGATGACCTCGTCGGCGACCTCGAAGGTCTGCTCGGGGTCGAAGCCGAGCACCTGCTTGACGGCACGCAGCTCGTCGGCGCCGAGCGCCGATCCGTGGATCTTTCCGGTGTTCTGCTTCTTGGGCGCGGGCCAGCCGATGATCGTCTTGAGGATGATGAGCGACGGCTTGTCGGTCACCTCCTGCGCGTTGACGATCGCCTGGTGCAGCTCCTGCACGTCCTCTTCGTAGACGCCGGTCTTCTTCCAGTCGACGACCTGGACGTGCCAGTGGTACGCCTCGTAGCGCGCCTTGACGTCCTCGGTGAAGGCGATGTCGGTGTCGTCCTCGATCGAGATCTGGTTGCTGTCGTAGATCGCGATCAGGTTGCCGAGCTCCTGGTGGCCGGCGAGCGACGACGCCTCGGAGCTGACGCCCTCCTCCAGGTCGCCGTCGGAGGCGATCACGTAGACGTGGTGGTCGAACGGGCTCTGGCCGGGAGCAGCGTCCGGGTCGAAGAGGCCGCGCTCGAAACGCTGGGCATAAGCGAAACCGACGGCGGAGGAGATGCCCTGACCGAGAGGTCCGGTGGTGATCTCCACGCCGTCGGTGTGTCCGTACTCCGGGTGGCCGGGGGTGAGGGAGCCCCAGGTGCGGAGCGCCTTGAGGTCGTCGAGCTCGAGACCGTAGCCGCCCAGATACAGCTGGATGTACTGCGTCAGCGACGAGTGGCCGGCCGACAGGATGAACCGGTCGCGACCGAGCCAGTGCTGGTCGTGCGGATCGCGGCGCATCACCTTCTGGAAGAGCAGGTAAGCGGCAGGGGCGAGGCTCATGGCGGTGCCGGGATGACCGTTGCCCACCTTCTCCACCGCATCGGCTGCGAGAACGCGAGCCGTGTCTACTGCCTTGTTGTCAATGGGATCCCACTGCAGTGCTGCCACGTGAAAACTGACCCTTCGTAGAAATAGGTGAGGGTCGTCGTGGAACCCGCACCGGTTGAGGTAGTGCGCGCCGTGGACGTCATCGGCGCCGGGCCCCGACAGGGCTTCGGCTGGCGAGCACTCCCAAGTATAGGTAACACGCACGAAACGTGGGGTGTTCCCCCAGACGGTTGTGCCAGAGGCGTACAGCGGGTAGCCGCCCGGCCGCGCCTCTACGTGTCGTAGACTTGCCCGGGGTCACGAACCCATCCGCCGACATCACACGAGGAGCAATGGACGTCGCTGTAGAGAGCCGTGTCGAACCGGGCCGCATCGGCGTCGCTCGCAAGGTGAAGGCGTATTTCGCACTCACCAAGCCGCGCGTGGTCGAGCTGCTGCTGGTCACCACGGTCCCGACGATGATCCTCGCGGCGAACGGCATCCCGAACCTCTGGCTGGTGTTCGCCACCGTCATCGGCGGCTACATGAGCGCGGGTTCCGCCGGCGCGTTCAACTGCTACATCGACCGCGACATCGACCGGGTCATGCGACGGACGAAGAACCGTCCCCTGGTGACCGGGGAGCTCTCCGACCGCGAGGCGCTCGTGTTCGCCTGGGCGCTCGGGATCGCGTCCGTCCTGGTGCTCGGCTTCTTCACGAACTGGCTCGCGGCGGCCCTCTCGGTCGCGGCCATCCTGCTCTACGTCGTCTTCTACACGCTGATCCTCAAGCGCCGGACCCCGCAGAACATCGTCTGGGGCGGCGTCGCCGGCTGCATGCCCGTGCTCATCGGCTGGGCGGCGGTCACCGGGTCGCTCGCCTGGGCGCCGTTCATCCTGTTCGGGATCATCTTCCTCTGGACGCCGCCGCACTACTGGCCGCTGTCGATGAAATACCGCTCCGACTACCAGGAGGCGGGTGTCCCGATGCTGGCGGTCGTTCGCGGCCGCGCGGTCGTCGGCCTGCAGGTGATCCTGTACGCGTGGGCCATGGTCGCCTGCTCGCTGCTGCTCATCCCGGTCGGGCACATGGGGCTGCTCTACACGGCGGTCTCGCTCGTCGCCGGCGGTTGGTTCATCTACGAATCGCACCGTCTGTACAACCTGGCGATCCGTCACGAGTCGGTGTCCCCGATGCGCGTCTTCCACGGCTCGATCGCGTACCTGACGCTGATCTTCCTCGCCGTGGCGATCGACCCGCTGCTCCCGTTCTGATCCCAGAGCGATCCGTGTGCCGCGGAACCCCGCGCACCTCTACGATGTGGCCATGACAGCGCAGTTGCTGACAGCCCGGCTCACCACGGAGCGCCTGGTGCTCGACGCTCCCACGGACGCGGACATCCCCGACGTCGCGCAAGCGTGCCAGGACGCCGAGACCCAGCGCTGGGTGCCCCTCCCGTCTCCCTACACCCGCGAGAGCGCGGAGTTCTTCGTGCGCAGCTACTGCCCGCACGGGATCGCCAGCCGGCGGTACACGGTGTGGGCGCTCCATCGCGTGGAGGGCGGGCGGATGCTCGGCGCACTGGAGGTGCGGCGCGACGAGCGCGCCGGGTCGGCCTCGCTCGGCTGCTGGTCCGGGCCCTGGGCGCGCGGCCACGGGTACATGCGCGAGGCGCTGGCCGCCGTGACGCAGCACGCGCTGGACAGCGATGGGCTCGGGTTCGAGCAGCTCAACTGGGAGTACGTCCCGGGCAACGACGCCAGCAGGCGGCTGGCGGAGGCGGTGGGGTTCGACTTCGCGGCTGGGGCGCGCACCACCGTCACCCTGCACGGTCAGACCCGCGAGGCGCGGGTCGGGACGCTACGCCGCGACGACGTGCGCGGCTGAGTCGGCGTCGGCGTCGATCGCCGACACGGGCGACGTCAGCGACAGGATCACCGCGGTCATCGCCGCGGCGAGCAGCGCCGCCAGGGTCATGTGGATGCCGACCAGGATGCCGGGGAGACCCGTGTTCGCCTGGATGAGGCCCACCGCGATCTGCGCCACCTCGACGGCGAGCAGGTACTGGGTGAACCGACGGACCGCCGGCCCGCCGTACCGGAAGGAGCCGATCACGAGCAGGAGCGTCAGCCCGAACGTGACGTAGGCCGGGATGGCGTGGACGTGCTGCAGGATGCCCGGGTCGAACCCGCTTCGCGGCGTCTTCGCGTCGCCCGCGTGCGGGCCGGAGCCGGTCGTGACGATCCCGACGAGGATCGTGACCGCGACGAAGACGGCCGTGATCCATGCCGCTGCGGCGTACCACCGCGGAACGGCGCGCATGCGCGGTCCGGGAACGGCGTACACGCGGACGAGGAAGGCGGCGGTGAGCACCACCAGCACGATGGAGGTGACGAAGTGCATCCCGACGACCCACCAGGTGAGGCCGGTCAGCACGGTGATCCCGCCCAGGATCGCCTGGAACGGGACGCCGAGGCCGGCGATGAGGGTGAGCAGGAACAGGTCGCGCCGCGTGCGGTAGAGCTTCACCACGGCGAGGAAGGCGACGATCGCGACGACGGCGAGCACGCCGCCCAGCAGCCGGTTGCCGAACTCGATGACGCCGTGGATGCCCATCTCGGGCGTGTTGACGAGGGAGTCGGCCGTGCACTTGGGCCAGGTCGGGCAGCCGAGCCCGCTGGAGGTGAGACGCACCGCGCCTCCGGTCGCGACGAGCAGGATCTGCGCTGCGAGGTAGATCCAGGCGACGACCCGGGTGCGCGCATCCACACGGTCGGGGAGCCAGTCGATAAAGCGCTTCATGGGTCTGTGTTGCTCCTGGTCGGATGCGGATACTCGGGCAATGCGCAGGCGCGCCTCTACTAATACCGCGCCGCACCTGTAGAATTGGTGGGTTCGAGGAACGCGCCCATGGTGCGCGTGCGCGCGGTCGGATTCTCCGTCCGTGGCCGGGGCATCGTGGCCCGTCTCCCTGGACAGTTTAGGTACGCATGTGTTGGTACGCAGCCACCGCCACCCGCACAATCACGACCCTCTGAACGCCACCGGCCTCGTGCCGTGTGTTCCGAGGGGAATGAGCCGGACTGATATCCGGTTACGAGTGGAAGGAAACGAGGTAGATATGTCAGACATCCTGATCGATCGGCCTGAGCTCGCCTCATTGGGGCAGTACGAGTTCGGCTGGGCGGATTCCGACGCTGCGGGCGCTTCCGCACGTCGTGGTCTCTCACCCCAGGTGGTGAAAGACATCTCCGCACTGAAGAACGAGCCCGAGTGGATGCTGCAGCGCCGCCTCAAGGCCCTGCAGTTGTTCGAGCGCAAGCCGATGCCGACCTGGGGCGCCGATCTGTCGGAGATCGATTTCGACAACATCAAGTACTTCGTCCGCTCCACTGAGAAGCAGGCGCAGAGCTGGGAAGACCTCCCCGAGGACATCCGCAACACGTACGAGAAGCTGGGCATCCCGGAGGCGGAGCGTCAGCGTCTCGTCGCCGGCGTCGCCGCGCAGTACGAGTCGGAGGTCGTCTACCACCAGATCCGCGAGGACCTGGAGCAGCAGGGCGTGATCTTCCTCGACACCGACACCGCGCTGCGCGAGCACCCCGAGATCTTCGAAGAGTACTTCGGCACCGTCATCCCCTCCGGCGACAACAAGTTCGCGGCGCTCAACACCGCGGTGTGGTCCGGCGGCTCGTTCGTCTACGTGCCGAAGGGCGTTCACGTCGAGATCCCGCTGCAGGCCTACTTCCGGATCAACACCGAGAACATGGGCCAGTTCGAGCGGACGCTGATCATCGCCGACGAGGGCAGCTACGTCCACTACATCGAGGGCTGCACGGCTCCGATCTACAAGTCCGACTCGCTGCACTCCGCGGTCGTCGAGATCATCGTGAAGAAGAACGCCCGCGTTCGCTACACGACCATCCAGAACTGGTCGAACAACGTCTACAACCTGGTCACCAAGCGGGCGACCGCGGCCGAGGGCGCGACCATGGAGTGGATCGACGGCAACATCGGCTCCAAGGTGACGATGAAGTACCCGTCGATCTACCTGATGGGGGAGCACGCCAAGGGCGAGACCCTGTCCGTCGCCTTCGCCGGTCCCGGTCAGCACCAGGACGCCGGCGCCAAGATGATCCACATGGCTCCGTACACGCAGTCGTCGATCGTCTCCAAGTCGATCGCCCGCGGCGGCGGCCGGGCCGGCTACCGCGGCGAGGTCCGCGTGGATGCTGCTGCGCACCACTCCGCCAACACCGTGCGGTGCGACGCGCTGCTGGTCGACACGATCTCGCGGTCGGACACCTATCCGGCCATCGACATCCGCGTCGACGATGTCCAGCTCGGCCACGAGGCGACCGTCTCGCGGGTGAGCGAGGAGCAGCTGTTCTATCTGATGTCCCGTGGGCTCCCGGAGGACGAGGCCATGGCTATGATCGTCCGCGGCTTCATCGAGCCGATCGCCCGCGAGCTGCCCATGGAATACGCACTCGAACTCAACAAGCTCATCGAGATGGGCATGGAAGGCTCTGTCGGATGACGCAGATCGAGACGACGACGACCGACCCGGCCGCCCCCGCCCCGAAGCACCTCCGCGCGCCCGTCCCCGTCCAGAGCCGTGCCGAGCGGTTCACCTCAACGGAGGTCTCCGACTTCCCGGCGGTGACCGGCCGCGAGGTGATGTGGAAGTACACCCCCGTCGCACGCATCGAGGAGCTCATCAGCGGTGAGCTCGACGGCGCGCCGTACGTGTACGACGTGACGACGGCTCCCGGCGTGACCACGGCGTGGGTCGGCCGCGAGGACGCCCGCATCGGCGTCGCCGGCACGCCGGAGGACCGCGCCTCCGCCAACGCGTGGACCGCGTTCGAGCAGGCGCTGGTCGTCAGCATCGCTGCCGACCTGAGCGGGGACCACCGCGAGGTGACCCTCACCCGCTCCGCCCTCGGTGGCGCGGCGCGAGCGGCGCACACCGTGGTCGAGGTGGCCCCGGGGGCCGCCGCGACGCTCATCCTGCAGAACCTCGGCTCGGCGCACCTGGCCGAGAACGTCGAGTTCCTCCTCGGTGCCGACTCCGACCTCACGGTGGTCTCGCTCCAGGAGTGGGATGACGACGCCCTCCATGTCGCCGCCCACTTCGCCGAGCTCGGCGACGGGGCGCGCATCAAGCACGTCGCCGTCACCCTCGGCGGCGGGGTCGTGCGGCTGAACCCGTCCGCCCACCTCGCCGGTGCGCGCTCGGACGCCGAACTGCTCGGAGCCTACTTCGCCGACGCGTCGCAGCACCTCGAGCAGCAGGTCTACGTGCACCACGACGGCCCGGAGACCCGCAGCCGGGTGACCTACAAGGGCGCGTTGCAGGGGCAGGGCGCTCGGACGGTCTGGATCGGCGACGTGCTGATCGGCCCGAAGGCCGTCGCAACCGACACCTACGAGCAGAACCGCAACCTCGTGCTCACCGACGGCGCCCGCGCCGACTCGGTGCCGAACCTCGAGATCGAGACCGGCGACATCGTCGGCGCCGGCCACGCCAGCGCGACCGGCCGGTTCGACGACGAGCAGCTCTTCTACCTGCAGTCGCGCGGCATCCCGGAGGAGGAGGCGCGCCGCCTGGTCGTGCGCGGATTCCTCGCCGAGATCGTGCAGCAGATCGGTTCGCCGGCGCTGCAGGAGCGCCTGCAGGCGAAGATCGAGGACGAGCTCCAGTCGTCGACGGTCACGGCCGCCGGGGCTGAGCACTGATGGCGGCGCAGCGCGTCGCAGGGGTCGCGGAGCTGGTGGAGAACCAGGCCACGCGTGTCGTGGTCGAGGGCGTCCCGATCGCGGTCGTCAAAGACTCCGCCGGCAGCATCCACGCCATCGGCGACACCTGCACGCACGGCGAGATCTCGCTGTCCGAAGGCTTCGTCGAGGACGAGACGCTCGAGTGCTGGGCGCACGGCTCCCAGTTCTCGCTCGTCACCGGCAAGCCCCTCAACCTCCCGGCCTACGAGCCGGTCCCCGTCTACAGCGTCGAGATCATCGACGGAGACGTCTACATCGACCCCAGCGTTCTGAAAGAGACCAAGTAACCATGTCAGTCCTCGAGATCCGCGACCTCCACGTCACCGTCGAGACGGACCAGGGCACCAAGCCCATCCTGAACGGCGTCGACCTCACCATCAACGAGGGTGAGATCCACGCGATCATGGGCCCGAACGGCTCCGGCAAGTCGACCCTCGCGTACACGATCGCCGGTCACCCCAAGTACACGGTCACCCGGGGCACGATCACGCTCGACGGCCAGGACGTCCTCGCGATGACCGTCGACGAGCGCGCCCGCGCCGGGATGTTCCTCGCCATGCAGTACCCGGTCGAGATCCCCGGCGTCACCAACACCAACTTCCTCCGCACTGCCAAGACCGCGATCGAGGGCCAGGCGCCGTCCATCCGCACCTGGGTGAAGGATGTCCGCGAGTCGATGAACGCGCTGCGCATGGACTCCTCGTTCGCCGAGCGCAACGTCAACGAGGGCTTCTCGGGCGGCGAGAAGAAGCGCAACGAGATCCTGCAGCTCGAGCTGCTCAAGCCGAAGTTCGCCGTGCTCGACGAGACCGACTCCGGCCTCGACGTCGACGCGCTGAAGATCGTGTCGGAGGGCGTCAACCGCGCCAAGGCCAACACCGGCCTCGGCATCCTGCTCATCACGCACTACACACGCATCCTCCGCTACATCAAGCCGGACTTCGTGCACGTCTTCGTCGCCGGCAAGGTCGCGGAGCAGGGCGGCCCCGAGCTCGCCGACCGCCTCGAGGAGGAGGGCTACGACCGCTACGTCGACGCCCCCGAGGCCGCATCCGCCTCCGCCGCCGAGCTCGCCGAGGCCTGAGCCCGGCCGCTCCACACCGCAGAGAGGTAGAATCCGATCATGCCCGCCACGCTGAGCCCGGCGCTCTTCGACCAGGTCGAGGAGGCGCTGAAGAACGTCATGGATCCCGAGCTCGGGATCAACGTCGTCGACCTCGGTCTCATCTACGACCTCGCCTTCGACGAGGAGAACAACGCGCTCATCATCTCGATGACGCTCACCAGTGCCGGCTGCCCGCTCACCGACGTGCTCGAGGAGCAGACCGCCGAGAGCCTGGACGGCATCGTCGAGGCCTTCCGCATCAATTGGGTGTGGATGCCGCCGTGGGGTCCCGAGCGGATCACCGATGACGGTCGCGACATGATGCGCGCCCTCGGCTTCGCCATTTAGCATTCCCCTCTTCCACAGTTCCGGACTTTTTCGAGCGCGCTGCCGCGCGTCCTCGAAAGAGTCCGGAACTGTTTGCTGAGAACTGAGAAGAAAGAGAAACCACGTGCTTGCCGTGCAGGGTCTTGAACTGCGCGTAGGCGCGCGCCTCCTCATGGAGGACGTGAGCTTCCGCGTCGCCGATGGCGACAAGATCGGGCTCGTCGGGCGCAACGGCGCCGGGAAGACGACGCTGACGAAGGTGCTCGCCGGCGACCTGCTGCCGACTGCGGGCAAGGTCGACCGTTCGGGCGACCTCGGCTACCTGCCGCAGGACCCGCGCTCCGGCAACCTCGACGACCTCGCGCGCACGCGCATCCTGGACGCCCGCGGCCTCGGTTCGATCGTGCTGGGGATGCGGGAGGCGACGCTCGACATGGCGAGCACCGACTCGGCCGTCTCCGAAGCCGCCATGAAGAAGTACGGCCGGCTGGAGGAGCAGTTCCACCTGCACGGCGGGTACGCGGCCGAGGCCGAGGCCGCATCCATCGCGTCGAACCTGAACCTGCCCGACCGCATCCTGGACCAGCCGTTGAAGACCCTGTCCGGCGGCCAGCGCCGCCGTATCGAGCTGGCGCGCATCCTGTTCTCGGACGCCCGTACGATGATCCTCGACGAGCCGACCAACCACCTGGATGCGGACTCCGTGATCTGGCTGCGCGAGTTCCTGAAGAACTACACCGGCGGCTTCATCGTGATCTCGCACGACGTCGAGCTCGTCGGCGAGACAGTCAACCGCGTCTTCTATCTGGATGCGAACCGCCAGGTCATCGACATCTACAACATGGGGTGGAAGAACTACCAGCGTCAGCGCGCCGCCGATGAGGAGCGCCGGAAGAAGGAGCGCGCCAACGCCGAGAAGAAGGCGGGGGCGCTGCAGCTCCAAGCCGCTCGGTTCGGCGCGAAGGCCACGAAGGCCGCCGCCGCCCACCAGATGGTCGCCCGCGCCGAGAAGCTGCTGGCCGGTCTCGAGGACGTGCGTCAGGCCGACCGCGTGGCGAAGCTGCGCTTCCCGACGCCGGCGCCCTGCGGCCGCACCCCGCTGCAGGCCAGCGACCTGTCGAAGAGCTACGGCTCGCTGGAGATCTTCACGGCCGTGGACCTCGCGATCGACCGCGGCTCGAAGGTCGTCGTTCTGGGGCTCAACGGTGCGGGCAAGACGACGCTGCTCCGGATGCTCGCGGGCGTGGATCGCCCGGACACCGGCCAGGTGGAGCCCGGTCACGGACTCCGCATCGGCTACTACGCGCAGGAGCACGAGACGATCGACGTCGAGCGCAGCGTGCTGCAGAACATGGTGTCGTCGTCGCCGTCGCTCACCGAGACGGAGGCGCGCAAGGTGCTCGGCTCCTTCCTCTTCACCGGGGATGACGCCCACAAGCCCGCGGGCGTGCTCTCGGGCGGCGAGAAGACCCGTCTCGCGCTCGCGATGATCGTCGTGTCCGGTGCGAACGTCCTGCTGCTCGACGAGCCGACGAACAACCTCGACCCGGCGAGCCGCGAGGAGATCCTGGATGCGCTGGCGCACTACGAGGGCGCCGTCGTCCTGGTCAGCCACGACGAGGGTGCTGTCGAGGCCCTGAATCCCGAGCGGGTGCTCATCCTGCCCGACGGCGTCGAGGACCACTGGAACCGCGACTACCTCGACCTGATCTCGCTGGCCTAGCCCTGCACGATTTGCGCCGAGGAGGCCGGGGTCAGCGCGCGGCGTCGAGAAGCTCGTCCTCGACGTCCGCGTCGGTGCGCCGGGCCCGGCGCCGGCGCTCGCGCTCCGCCGCCCGCGCCTTCTCGGCCGGGTCGTCGGAGTTGCGCTTGCGGTACTCGGTCACCAGCGCGTAGCCGAGACCGAAGAACCCGATCAGCGCGAAGATGATCCACTGGATCATGTACGACCAGTGGAGACCCTCGTCCTGGGTCGGGGGAGACGTCACGGTCGGTGTCGGGGCCGTCGCGGGGGCCGGATCCTCGCTGTCGAGCAGGCCGTACGCCCCGGTGTAGACCGCTGCGTCGCCCAACTTCTGCTTGACGACCGACAGCTGGATGGTGCCCACCTGGTCGCCGGTCGCCGTCCGTCCCGAGATCGCCGGCTCGCTCGCCTTGAGCCGCGCGACCACCGTGACCGTCCCGGCGGGTGCCGCGGGCACGTGGTCGGGGGAGTCGGTCGTGTTGCCGGTGGGGACCCATCCCCGGTCCACCACGAACAGCGAGCCGTCCGCCGTGCGCAGCGGGGTGAGCACTTCGAAACCGGGGCTGCCGTTGAAGGGGCGGTTCCGGACCAGCAGCTGCTTGTCGCGCTCATAGGTGCCGGTGACCGTGACCCGCCGCCACTCCTGCTTGGGCGAGTAGGCGGTGAGGCTGCTCAGCTCGTCGGTGAGCGGAGCCGGCTTCGAGTCGTAGTTCTCGGTGACCAGCGCGTTCGCGGCCGCCGCCTCCTTGCTCCGGGCGAGCTGCCAGTTGGAGAGGAATCCGCACGCGATCGCGAACACGATCGCGAACGCGAGGTACCCGAACCAGCGGCGCGAGATGGCGAAGCGCCAGCCCTCGGGCGCGCGGCCGCTCACGCCCTCGGCCGTTCGGGTTCGACCTCGGCTCCGGCGACTTCGGCCTCGTCCACGGACACGACGCGCAGCGGGAAGTCGCGCGCCGCGAGGAAATCGCGCAGGAACTCCACATGCTCATCGCACGCCAGCCAGACCTTCACCCGGTCTTCGGCGTGGATTCGCGGGTTGCGCCACTCGATCCGCCACGACGCCGTCGCGCGGCAGCCGGCGCGGGAGCACGTCAACGGCTCCGGCTCATCCGATCCGAGCCCGATCACTGGTCCTCCTGCTGGTCGTAGCGCGGCCCCGGTGGCGGGGGCGCCATTGGCAGGATATTGCCCGGACGCTGGACTTCTTCTCGACGGGGGTCGACCGAGACGTTCGCGATGACCACGGCGAAGTACGGCAGGAAGATCGCGCCGATCAGCGGGACGGCGGCCCACCACCCGGGAACGATCACGGCGACGATCAGGCACACGACGCGGATGCTCATGGCGACCGAATACTTGATCATCCGGTGCCGACGTTCCTCGTCGGGGGAGAGGGGCAGGCTCGTGATCGACGGAGCTGAGGGCTTCTTCATGTGCGTAGACACCAGAGTACGTCCATAAACTGGGTGGCGGTCCGTTCACGGACATCTTGCAGAAAGGAACCGCATGACCACGCCACGCACCGTCCTCGTCACCGGAGGAAACCGGGGGATCGGCTACGCCATCGCCGAGGAGTTCGTCGCCCAGGGGCACCGCGTCGCGGTCACCGCGCGGTCGGGCGAGGGTCCGGAGGGTGCGCTGACCGTGCGGGCCGACGTGACCGACGCCGCGTCCGTCGATGCCGCCTTCACCGAGGTGGAGGAGAAGCTCGGCCCGGTGGAGGTCGTGGTCGCCAACGCGGGAATCACCAAGGACACGCTGCTCATGCGGATGACCGATGAGGAGTTCGACTCGGTGATCGAGACGAACCTCGGCGGGGCGTTCCGCGTCGTCAAGCGTGCGAACAAGGGGATGCTCAAGGCGCGCTTCGGCCGCATCGTGCTGATCTCCAGCGTTGTGGGGCTGTTCGGCGGTGCCGGTCAGGTCAATTACGCCTCCTCGAAGGCCGGTCTCGTCGGCATGGCGCGCTCGATCACCCGCGAGCTCGGCGCGCGCGGCATCACCGCGAACGTGGTCGCCCCCGGCTTCATCGAGACGGACATGACGGCAGCCCTCCCCGAGGCGCAGCAGGCCGAGTACAAGAAGAGCATCCCGGCCGGACGCTTCGCCTCGCCGACGGAGGTCGCCAAGGTCGTCACGTGGATCGCGGGCGACGACGCCGGTTACATCTCCGGCGCGGTCATCCCCGTCGACGGCGGACTCGGGATGGGTCACTGACGCACTGAGGCGCGCGGCGCCGCCGGCGGTCAGCCGCGCAGGCCCAGGAGCGGGAGCACCTGCGACAGGTCGGCGCGGTCGACCACGACGTCGGCCTCCGCGCGCACCTTCGGCTTGGCGTTGAAAGCGACGGCGAGGCCGGCCTCGGCCATCATCCGGAGGTCGTTGGCGCCGTCGCCGATCGCGACGGTCTGGCTGAGGTGCACGCCGGCCGCAGCAGCCCAGAACAGCAGGGCCTGCGCTTTCGCGGCGGCATCCACCACGGGTCCGTCGACCTCGCCGGTCAGCACGCCGTCGGCGACGACCAGCCGGTTCGCTCGCCAGTGGTCGAGACCGAGACGCTCGCCGATCGGGTCGAGCAGCTCGTGGAAGCCGCCGGAGACCACACCGACGACTCCGCCGGCCGCGTGCACCCCGGCGATCAGCTCGGGGACGCCCTCCGTGACGCGGATGCGCTCACCGACGTGCTGGAACACCTCCGCCGGAAGGCCCGCGAGGGTGCGGACGCGCTCGCGCAGGCTCTCCTCGAAGTCGAGCTCACCGCGCATGGCGCGCTCGGTGATCTCCGCGACCTCTGTGCGGGAGCCCGCCTCCTCCGCCAGCAGTTCGATGACCTCGTCCTGAAGGAGGGTGGAGTCGGCATCGAGGACGACCAGGACCGACGCGATTCTGTGCGTTTCGTTCGTCATGGAACGACGTGCACGCCCTTGCCGACCACGGTGATGCCGGAGTCGGTGACAGTGAAGCCGCGTGCCCGGTCGCGATCCGGGTCCACGCCGATCTGCGCGCCCTCGGCGACCACCACATCCTTGTCGAGGATGGCGCGGCCCACGAACGCGTTCGGCTCGATGATCGCGCGCTCGAAGACCACCGAGTCGATGACCTTCGCGCCGGAGTCGACCTTCGCCCACGGGCCCAGCACGCTGCGCTCGAGGTGGGCGCCGGAGATCACGGACCCGAGCGACACGATGGAGTCGATGGTCGTGCCCAGCGCGCCGCGGCCGTCGCGCACGATCTTCGCCGGCGGGGAGTTGAGCACCTGGCTGAAGATCGGCCAGCTGTTGTTGTACAGGTTGAAGATCGGCAGCGCCGAGATGAGGTCCTGGTGGGCCTCGAAGAACGAGTCGATGGTTCCCACATCCCGCCAGTAGTAGCGGTCGCGGTCGGTCGAGCCCGGAACGTCGTTGTTGTTGAAGTCGTAGACGGCCGCCTCGCCGCGCGCCACGAAGTCGGGGATGATGTCGCCACCCATGTCGTGGTTGGAGTCGGGCCGGTCGCCGTCGCGGACCACCGCGTCGATGAGCGCGTCGGCGTCGAAGACGTAGTTGCCCATCGACGCGAGCACCTCGTTCGGCGAGTCCGGCAGGCCGATCGGGTCGCGCGGTTTCTCGCGGAACGCGCCGATGCGGTCGGGGCGCTCCGGCTCGACCTCGATGACGCCGAACTGGTCGGCCAGCCCGATGGGCTGACGGATGGCGGCGACGCTGGCGGGCGCACCCGACGCGATGTGGGCCTCGATCATCTGGGCGAAGTCCATCCGGTACACGTGGTCCGCGCCGACGACGACCACGATGTCCGGCTTCTCGTCGCGCAGCAGGTTGAGGCTCTGCAGGATGGCGTCCGCCGATCCGCTGAACCAGCGCTTCCCGAGACGCTGCTGCGCCGGGACCGAGGCGATGTAGGAGCTGGTGATGCCGTCCAGCCGCCAGGTCTGAGACACGTGGCGGTCGAGGCTGTGCGACTTGTACTGGGTGAGCACGACGATCTGGCGCAGTTGCGAGTTGATCAGGTTCGACAGGGCGAAATCGATGAGACGGTACTGCCCGCCGAACGGCACGGCGGGCTTCGCCCGGTCCGCCGTCAACGGCATCAGCCGCTTTCCCTCTCCGCCCGCGAGGACGATGCCGAAAATCTTCTTGCCTGGTGCCATGCCCCTAACAGTAGAGGCGAAGTGTTCGCTGTACTAGCGTTTTGGTCATGCGCGTCGATCTTCTCACCCGTGAGTACCCGCCGGACATCTACGGCGGTGCCGGGGTGCACGTCACCGAGCTGGTGAAGGCCCTGCGGGTCGACACCGAGGTGATCGTGCGGGCCTTCGGAGAGCGTCGGGAGGAGCCGGATACCGCGTCGTACCGCGTGCCCGCAGAGCTCGCGGATGCCAATGGCGCCATCGCCACTCTCGGTGTCGACCTGCAGATGGCGCAGGACTGCGGGGGAGCGGACGTCGTCCATTCGCACACCTGGTATGCGAATGGCGCGGGCCACCTGGCCAAGCTGCTGCACGGCGTCCCGCACGTCGTCACCGCCCACAGTCTCGAGCCGCTGCGGCCCTGGAAGGCCGAGCAGCTCGGCGGCGGCTACCGCGTGTCGAGCTGGATCGAGAAGACGGCCTTCGAGGCCGCCGACACCGTCATCGCGGTGAGCGACGGTATGCGGCGCGACATCCTCGCGGCCTACCCCGCCCTCGACCCGACCAAGGTCGTCACGATCTACAACGGCATCGACCTGGAGCGCTGGCAGCCGCTGCGCGACGACGACCGCGCGCGGGCCCTCGGGATCGACCCCGACCGTCCCGCCGTCATCTTCGTCGGCCGCATCACGCGCCAGAAGGGGCTGCCGTACCTGCTGCGTGCCGTGCGCCTGCTTCCCCCGGAGGTGCAGGTGATCCTCTGCGCCGGCGCGCCCGACACGCCGGAGATCCTGGCCGAGGTGAGCGGACTGGTCGAAGAGCTGCAGCACGAGCGGGACGGCGTCGTCTGGATCGACCGCCTGCTTCCGAACGACGAGCTGCGGATCGCGCTCACTGCATCCACCGTCTTCGTCTGCCCGTCGATCTACGAGCCGCTCGGGATCGTCAACCTCGAGGCGATGGCCTGCGGCCTGCCCGTCGTGGGCACGGCGACCGGCGGCATCCCCGAGGTGATCGTCGACGGCGTGACGGGGCGGCTGGTCCCGATCGAGCAGGCGCAGGACGGAACGGGGACGCCGACGCATCCCGAAAAGTTCGTCGCCGATCTCGCCGCCGCGCTCACGGAGGTCGTCAGCGACCCGGCCCGCGCGGCGGAGATGGGACGCGCCGGGCGCGAGCGCGCGGAGACGTCGTTCAGCTGGACCGCGATCGCGGAGCAGACCCGCGACGTGTACCGGTCGCTGGCGGGACGCGGGTCGCGCGACGGGTAGGCTGGAGGGCATGGCCGACAGCGTTCTCCTGCTCTCCGACGTGTCCGTTGTACGGGACGGCAACCCCGTCCTCCAGGGAATCGACTGGGCGGTCGCGCCGGACGAGCGGTGGGTGATCCTGGGCCGCAACGGCGCAGGCAAGACGACCCTGCTGCAGGTCGCCGCCGCCGCCCTCTACCCGACCTCCGGCGAGGCCGTGGTGCTCGGGGAGTCAGTGGGCCACACGGATCTCGCGGAGCTGCGCCCGCTGCTCGGCTTCGCCTCCAGCGCTCTCGCCCGCCGCATCCCGCGCAACGAACGGGTGCTGGATGTCGTGATGACCGCCGCGTACGCCGTCACCGGTCGCTGGAACGAGCTCTACGAGGAGATCGACGAGCGCCGGGCGCACCGCGTCCTCTCGGAGTGGCACCTCGACCACCTGGCCGAGCGCACCTTCGGCAGCCTCTCCGACGGCGAGCAGAAGCGTGTGCAGATCGCCCGTTCGGTGATGACCGACCCGGAGATCCTGCTGCTCGACGAGCCCGCCGCGAGCCTCGACCTCGGCGGCCGCGAGGAGCTCTTGCAGCTGCTCGGCGGTTACGCCAGCGACCCGAAGTCGCCCGCGATCGTGATGGTCACGCACCACGTCGAGGAGATCCCGCAGGCGTTCAACCGCGCGCTGCTGCTGAAGGACGGCGAGATCATGGCCCAGGGCCCGATCGACGAGGTGCTCACCAGCGAGAATCTGAGCGCGACCTTCGGCATCGACATCGAGATCAGCGAGTCCGACGGCCGCTACGCGGCGCGGTCTCGCCAGGGCGTCGAAGGCTGAGCACGCGCCCCTGATCTGCTAGACTCGATAGCTGGTCCCCGAACCGATCGTGCTGTCATGGCTCCGTTCGCTTCACGGGTCTGAAGCTTCCCGTCCACGCGGTCTGCGCGGACACGACCGAACCGACAACTAGCTGCAACAAGGAAGTCCTGATGAAGACTGGCATCCACCCCGACTACGCCCCGGTGGTTTTCCGCGACCTGGCCTCGGGTGCGACGTTCCTCACCCGCTCCACTGTCTCGAGCGACAAGACGATCGAGTGGGAGGACGGCAACACCTACCCGGTGATCGACGTCGAGATCTCGTCCGAGTCGCACCCGTTCTACACCGGCAAGCAGCGCATCATGGACTCCGCCGGCCGCGTGGAGAAGTTCAACTCCCGCTACAAGAGCTTCGGCAAGTAAGCCGCACGTACGAAGGCCCCCGTCCAGCAGGACGGGGGCCTTCGTCGTTTCCGGGGGACGGCGTCGGAGATTTGGAGTCCATTCTCCTTCGATAGCGGAAGGCGGGATGCGGCGGGCGCGGGTCAGTTGCCCTGGTAGTAGACGGCCGAGTTGGCGGCGGCCACGATGACGATGATCGTGACGATGATGCCGAGGGCCAGCGCGATGAAGCCGATGATGATGGCGGCGAGGGCGAGTCCGCGGCCCTGCTCGCCCGTGCGCTTGATCTGCGACAGGGCGATGAAGCCGAGGATGATGCCGAGGATGCTGATGAAGAACGTCGCGACGAACGCGACGATGGCCATGGTGTTCCAGCCGGGCTGTGCTCCGCCGTAGGGTTGCGAGTACTGCGGCTGCTGCTGGGGCGGGAGGGGCTGCGGGTTGAGATTCGAGTCGCTCATGCCGCCGAGAATAGCGGGACCGGCGGATCCACCAGTAGCCCCCAGCTAGAGGGGAGAGTGGATCAGCGCAGCGGCCAGGCTCCGGACGTCGTGAACTGCGGGTCGCGCTCGCGACGCATGTACTCCTGGAAGTCGGCCGCCTGCTCGCGGCACCAGTCGACCTGACGCTGGTGCAGCTCTGCGGCCTCCAACGCGAGAGCTTCGGCGTGGATGCGCGCCAGCGCCTGCGCCACGCGGCCCGCTGCGATCGCGTCCGCCCCCGCGTCGTGCGCGGCCAGAAGATCGACGCCGTAGTGCGTCGCCGTGACGGTCAGGGTGCGCTTGCCACGGCGGAACTTGTCCACCGCCTTGTCGATCACCAACGGGTCCACGATCGGACCGGGAGCGACCAGCGGCGCGACGTCGTAGCGGCGCGCCTCCCGGTCCAGCAGCGTGAAATCGTAGGGCGCGTTGTAGGCGACCACGGGGATGCCGCGGTCGAACAGGCTGCGCAGCTGCGCGACGATCGCGGCGACGGCGCGTGCCGCATCCATCCCGTCGGTGCGGGCACGCTCGGTCGTGATGCCGTGGATGGCCGTGGCCTCGGACGGGATCTCGACGCCCGGGTCGACGAGCCAGTCGCGCCGGTGGAGCACCTCACCGGTCTCGTCGAGCAGGCCGACGTGCGCGGTCACGATCCTGGCCGATTCGACGTCGATGCCGGTGGTCTCGAGGTCGAAGACGCCGAGTCGCTGGTGCCAGGTGCTCATGACCCAACGCTAAGCACCACCACCGTCATGCCGTCGGCAGGCACGCCGAGGTGCTCGTAGTTGCACGTACCGACGGCGTGTCGGGCGCAGGTTCGAGCACCTCAGCGAACGGGGCGGCGCTCAGTCGCGGCGCGGCTCCATGTGCAGCCAGTAGAAGTTCTGCGTGCCGAGGGTCAGCGTGAAGCGGCCGTCGTCGGCGACGGTCGGGAACTCGGCCCCGCCGAACAGGTCGTAGAGCGTGCTGCCGGCGAACTCCGGCGCCTCCAGCGTGACGGAGACGGGATTGTGCGCGAACGAGAACACGCACAGCACGTCCTCCGGCTGGTCGCCGAAGTGCGACCCGCTTCCGGCGTACGACCGCACGAACGCCAGCACGGACTCGTGATCGGTCGGCAGCACGCGGATGTCGCCGAGCCCGAAGACGGGATGCGCCTTGCGCACGTGGATGACGTTGCGGATCCAGTGCAGCAGCGAGCGGGACTGGGCGAGCTGCGCCTCAACGTTCACCTGGTTGTAGTGGAAGACCAGCGACTGGACGACCGGGAGGAATAGCTTGCCCGGGTCCGCGCTGGAGAAGCCCGCGTTCCGGTCCGGCGTCCACTGCATCGGGGTGCGGGAGCTGTCGCGGTCCGGCAGCCAGATGTTGTCGCCCATCCCGATCTCGTCGCCGTAGTAGAGGAACGGGCTTCCCGGCAGCGAGAACAGCAGCGCATGGGCGAGTTCCAGCTCGGCCCGGGAGTTGTCCAGCAGCGGCGCGAGCCGTCGGCGGATACCGATGTTGGCGCGCATCCGCGGGTCGTAGGCGTACCAGCCGTACATCGCCTGGCGGTACTCCTCGCTCACCATCTCGAGGGTGAGCTCGTCGTGGTTGCGGAGGAAGACGCCCCAGGCCGCGCCGTCGGGGACGTCCGTGGTCTCGGACAGCACCCGGACGAGTTCGCCGGCCTGCTGCGACCGCAGCGCGTAGAAGATGCGGGGCATGACGGGGAAGTCGAAGGCCATGTGGCACTCCGGCTCGTCCTCGCTGCCGAAGAACGCTGCGACCTCGCGGGGCCACTGGTTGGCCTCGGCGATCATGATGCGGCCCGGGTACTCGCGGTCGACCCACTCGCGCAGCTTGATGATGAACTCGTGCGTCTTCGGCTCGCCCTCGCCGTTGCCCTCGTCGGACTCGTAGAGGTACGGGATGGCGTCGAGCCGGAAGCCGTCGACGCCCAGGTCGAGCCAGAACCGGACGATGTCGTACATCGCCTCGTGCACCGCCGGGTTCTCGAAGTTGAGGTCGGGCTGGTGCGAGAAGAAGCGGTGGAAGTAGAACTGGCGCCGCGCCTCGTCGAAGGCCCAGTTGGAGTCCTCGGTGTCGACGAAGATGATGCGGATGTCCGGCCACTTGTCGTCCGTGTCGTTCCAGACGTAGAAGTCGCCGTACGGCCCCTCCGGGTCGGAGCGGGACTGCTGGAACCACTCGTGCTGGTCGGACGTGTGGTTGATCGGCAGGTCGATGATGATGCGCATGTTGCGCTCGTGCGCCTTGGTGACCAGCTCGCGGAACTCGTCGATCGTCCCGAACTCGGGGAGGATCGACTTGAAGTCGGCGACGTCGTACCCGCCGTCGCGCAGGGGCGACTGGAAGAACGGGGGAAGCCACAGCGCGTCGATCCCGAGCCACTGCAGGTAGTCGAGCTTCGAGGTGAGCCCGCTGATGTCTCCCGAGCCGTCGCCGTTGCTGTCGACGAACGACCGCACCATGACCTCGTAGAAGACCGACCGGCGGTACCACTGGGGGTCCAGGGCGAGTCCGGGCAGCGTGATGGGCGCGGTGAAGCTCACGGTTCTCCTTCAGAGCGGTGACGCTGCAAGCGATTGCAACCGTAGAAGTCTAGGACCTGCGGACGGTGCGCTGTCCAGTCCCTGCCTAGACTGTTAGCGATGACTGTCAGCTCGCCCTATGCCGCCGCCCTCGGGCGGGTGCCCGTGCGGGAGGGGACGGCCGATGTCCTCGGCTCGACCACCCGGTTCTGGGACTACGGCGACCCGGATGCAGCGACCACGCTGGTGCTCGTCCACGGCTTCCGCGGAGACCACCACGGACTGGAGCCGGTGGTGGCTCAGCTGGACGGCGTACGGATGGTCTCGCCCGACCTTCCCGGTTTCGGCGACTCGACGCCGATGACAGGAGCGGCGCACGACGTCGAAGGATACGGGAGCTGGCTCCGCGCCTTCGTGTCCGGCTTGGGACTGACCGGCCGGGTGGTGCTGCTCGGGCACTCGTTCGGGTCGATCGTCGTCGCCGGGTCGCTGGCCGCGGCATCCGACAGCGCCCGTCCGGACGCGGTGGTGCTAGTGAACCCGATCGGCCAGCCGGCCCTGCAGGGGCCGCGCGGCGTGCTCACGCGCCTGGCGATCTTCTATTACTGGCTCGCCGCCGTGCTTCCCGAGAGGCTCGGGTTCGCGCTGCTGCGCAACCGCGTGATCGTCCGTGTGATGAGCGTCGCGATGGCGAAGACCAAGGAGCCGGCGTTGCGTCGCTGGATCCACGACCAGCACGACCGCTACTTCTCGGCGTTCAGCGACCGCCGGGTGGTTCTGGAGGCGTTCCGCGCCTCGGTGTCGCACGACGTCAGCGAGTACGCGGCGCGCATCCCGGAGCCGACCCTGCTCGTCGCGGCGGAGAAAGACGACATCACCCCGATCGCGGCCGAGTACCGGCTGCAGAAGCTCTTCCCGCAGGCGAAGCTGGTGGCGATCCCGGAGGTCGGCCACCTCATCCACTACGAGACCCCGGAGGCGGCGGCCCGCGCCATTCAGGACTTCCTGAAGGCGCGCGCATGAGGATCCTGTTCGACTGCCGCTACACACGCATCGGCCGGCACGACGGCATCAGCCGCTACACGGCCGGGCTCGTCACCGCGCTCTCGAAGCTGCATCCGGTCACCATGCTGATCAGCGACCACCGGCAGCTGGAGTTGCTTCCGGACCTGCCGTGGGAGCTCATCCAGTCGCCCACGTCGATGGGGGAGCCGTGGGTGGCGCGGACCGTCAACCGGCTGAAGCCCGACATCGTCTTCACGCCGATGCAGACCATGGGCGCCTTCGGCCGGAAGTACCGCCTCGTGCTCACCGTGCACGACCTCATCTACTACCGGCACCCGACGCCGCCGCGCGATCTGCCGGCCTTCGTGCGCGGACTCTGGCGGCTGTACCACCTGGCGTGGTGGCCGCAGAGGCTGCTGCTGAACCGCTCCGATGCCGTCGTCACCGTCTCGGGGACGACGAAGGACCTCATCGCCGAGCACCACCTGACGAAGCGGCCGGTGCACGTCGTCCCGAACGCGGCCGACATGCCCGAGCTGGCGCCCGGCCGCGCTGAGCGCACGGCGCCCGAGAGCAAGAGCCTGGTCTATATGGGCTCGTTCATGCCGTACAAGAACGTGGACACGCTGGTGCGGGCGGTGGCGCTGCTGCCGGAGTACACCCTCCATCTGATGAGCCGGGTGCCCGATGCGGAACGGGAGCGCCTGAGCGCGCTCACGCCGGACGCGCGGCTGGTCTTCCACAACGGCGCCAGCGACGAGGAGTACGCGGAGACGCTGGCCGCCGCGACGGCGCTGGTGTCCGCCTCGCACGACGAGGGGTTCGGCATCCCGCTGGTGGAGGCGATGACGGTCGGCACGCCGGTGGTCGTCAGCGACATCCCGATCTTCCGCGAGATCGGCGGGGAGGCCGCGCTGTTCTTCGAGGCGGACTCGCCCGAGCAGGTCGCGGCGCGGGT